>NZ_CP016634.1:202500-802500 GCF_002741075.1 Pseudomonas putida
AGTCGGAATCGCTAGTAATCGCGAATCAGAATGTCGCGGTGAATACGTTCCCGGGCCTTGTACACACCGCCCGTCACACCATGGGAGTGGGTTGCACCAGAAGTAGCTAGTCTAACCTTCGGGAGGACGGTTACCACGGTGTGATTCATGACTGGGGTGAAGTCGTAACAAGGTAGCCGTAGGGGAACCTGCGGCTGGATCACCTCCTTAATCGAAGACATCAGCCTGCTGATGAGCTCCCACACGAATTGCTTGATTCCTTGAAGAAGACGATGCTGTAACGCGACCCTGTTATAGGTCTGTAGCTCAGTTGGTTAGAGCGCACCCCTGATAAGGGTGAGGTCGGCAGTTCAAATCTGCCCAGACCTACCATTAGCTTGGTGCAGATGACTACGGGGCCATAGCTCAGCTGGGAGAGCGCCTGCCTTGCACGCAGGAGGTCAGCGGTTCGATCCCGCTTGGCTCCACCACTTGCCGTTACCTGCAGAACTTAGAAATGAACATTCCGGTGTGAATGTTGATTTCTGACTTTTGTCAGATCGTTCTTTAAAAATTCGGATATGTGATAGATAGACTGATGACCACTTTCACTGGTGGGCCATCAGGCTAAGGTAAAATTTGTGAGTTCTGCTCGTAACTGAGCAACATGCGAATTTTCGGCGAATGTCGTCTTCACAGTATAACCAGATTGCTTGGGGTTATATGGTCAAGTGAAGAAGCGCATACGGTGGATGCCTTGGCAGTCAGAGGCGATGAAAGACGTGGTAGCCTGCGATAAGCTTTGGGGAGTCGGCAAACAGACTGTGATCCAGAGATCTCTGAATGGGGGAACCCACCTAGGATAACCTAGGTATCTTGCACTGAATACATAGGTGCAAGAGGCGAACCAGGGGAACTGAAACATCTAAGTACCCTGAGGAAAAGAAATCAACCGAGATTCCCTTAGTAGTGGCGAGCGAACGGGGACCAGCCCTTAAGTTGGTTTGAGATTAGTGGAACGCTCTGGAAAGTGCGGCCATAGTGGGTGATAGCCCCGTACACGAAAATCTCTTGTCAATGAAATCGAGTAGGACGGAGCACGAGAAACTTTGTCTGAACATGGGGGGACCATCCTCCAAGGCTAAATACTACTGACTGACCGATAGTGAACCAGTACCGTGAGGGAAAGGCGAAAAGAACCCCGGAGAGGGGAGTGAAATAGAACCTGAAACCGTATGCGTACAAGCAGTGGGAGCCTACTTTGTTAGGTGACTGCGTACCTTTTGTATAATGGGTCAGCGACTTATATTCAGTGGCGAGCTTAACCGAATAGGGGAGGCGTAGCGAAAGCGAGTCTTAATAGGGCGTTTAGTCGCTGGGTATAGACCCGAAACCGGGCGATCTATCCATGGGCAGGTTGAAGGTTAGGTAACACTGACTGGAGGACCGAACCGACTACCGTTGAAAAGTTAGCGGATGACCTGTGGATCGGAGTGAAAGGCTAATCAAGCTCGGAGATAGCTGGTTCTCCTCGAAAGCTATTTAGGTAGCGCCTCATGTATCACTCCAGGGGGTAGAGCACTGTTTCGGCTAGGGGGTCATCCCGACTTACCAAACCGATGCAAACTCCGAATACCTGGAAGTGCCGAGCATGGGAGACACACGGCGGGTGCTAACGTCCGTCGTGAAAAGGGAAACAACCCAGACCGTCAGCTAAGGTCCCAAAGTCATGGTTAAGTGGGAAACGATGTGGGAAGGCTTAGACAGCTAGGAGGTTGGCTTAGAAGCAGCCATCCTTTAAAGAAAGCGTAATAGCTCACTAGTCGAGTCGGCCTGCGCGGAAGATGTAACGGGGCTCAAACCATGCACCGAAGCTACGGGTATCACTTAGGTGATGCGGTAGAGGAGCGTTCTGTAAGCCTGTGAAGGTGAGTTGAGAAGCTTGCTGGAGGTATCAGAAGTGCGAATGCTGACATGAGTAACGACAATGCGAGTGAAAAACTCGCACGCCGAAAGACCAAGGTTTCCTGCGCAACGTTAATCGACGCAGGGTTAGTCGGTCCCTAAGGCGAGGCTGAAAAGCGTAGTCGATGGAAAACAGGTTAATATTCCTGTACTTCCAGTTATTGCGATGGAGGGACGGAGAAGGCTAGGCCAGCTTGGCGTTGGTTGTCCAAGTTTAAGGTGGTAGGCTGAAATCTTAGGCAAATCCGGGATTTCAAGGCCGAGAGCTGATGACGAGTTGCCTTAAGGCGACGAAGTGGTTGATGCCATGCTTCCAAGAAAAGCTCCTAAGCTTCAGATAACTGGGAACCGTACCCCAAACCGACACAGGTGGTCGGGTAGAGAATACCAAGGCGCTTGAGAGAACTCGGGTGAAGGAACTAGGCAAAATGGCACCGTAACTTCGGGAGAAGGTGCGCCGGCGAGGGTGAAGGACTTGCTCCGTAAGCCCATGCCGGTCGAAGATACCAGGCCGCTGCGACTGTTTATTAAAAACACAGCACTCTGCAAACACGAAAGTGGACGTATAGGGTGTGACGCCTGCCCGGTGCCGGAAGGTTAATTGATGGGGTTAGCGCAAGCGAAGCTCTTGATCGAAGCCCCGGTAAACGGCGGCCGTAACTATAACGGTCCTAAGGTAGCGAAATTCCTTGTCGGGTAAGTTCCGACCTGCACGAATGGCGTAACGATGGCGGCGCTGTCTCCACCCGAGACTCAGTGAAATTGAAATCGCTGTGAAGATGCAGTGTATCCGCGGCTAGACGGAAAGACCCCGTGAACCTTTACTATAGCTTTGCACTGGACTTTGAGCTTGCTTGTGTAGGATAGGTGGGAGGCTTTGAAGTGGGGACGCCAGTTCTCATGGAGCCATCCTTGAAATACCACCCTGGCAACCTTGAGGTTCTAACTCAGGTCCGTGATCCGGATCGAGGACAGTGTATGGTGGGTAGTTTGACTGGGGCGGTCTCCTCCCAAAGAGTAACGGAGGAGTACGAAGGTGCGCTCAGACCGGTCGGAAATCGGTCGTAGAGTATAAAGGCAAAAGCGCGCTTGACTGCGAGACCCACACGTCGAGCAGGTACGAAAGTAGGTCTTAGTGATCCGGTGGTTCTGTATGGAAGGGCCATCGCTCAACGGATAAAAGGTACTCCGGGGATAACAGGCTGATACCGCCCAAGAGTTCATATCGACGGCGGTGTTTGGCACCTCGATGTCGGCTCATCACATCCTGGGGCTGAAGCCGGTCCCAAGGGTATGGCTGTTCGCCATTTAAAGTGGTACGCGAGCTGGGTTTAGAACGTCGTGAGACAGTTCGGTCCCTATCTGCCGTGGACGTTTGAGATTTGAGAGGGGCTGCTCCTAGTACGAGAGGACCGGAGTGGACGAACCTCTGGTGTTCCGGTTGTCACGCCAGTGGCATTGCCGGGTAGCTATGTTCGGAAGAGATAACCGCTGAAAGCATCTAAGCGGGAAACTTGCCTCAAGATGAGATCTCACTGGGATCTTGAATCCCCTAAAGGGCCGTCGAAGACTACGACGTTGATAGGTCGGGTGTGTAAGCGCTGTGAGGCGTTGAGCTAACCGATACTAATTGCCCGTGAGGCTTGACCATATAACACCCAAGCAATTTGCTTCTGCAGATTGCGGTGGTGAAGACGAAAGAACCGAAAGTTCGCAACCACAAAGATCACATATCCGAATTGGCTGGAGTGTTCACGAGACATTTCGGCAACCGAATTTCTTGACGACCATAGAGCATTGGAACCACCTGATCCCATCCCGAACTCAGCAGTGAAACGATGCATCGCCGATGGTAGTGTGGGGCTTCCCCATGTGAGAGTAGGTCATCGTCAAGATTCATTTCGCAAAACCCCTATCTGCGCGAGCAGATAGGGGTTTTGTCTTTGCGCCCTTGTAACACACGCTACCTCTAGGCTGGAGCAAGCCCACCCTTGCAACGGCGAACCCTGCCTTTACAGCAAATATCTTTTGCTCGTCTGCTACCTCACGTCGCCTCATCGTAAGTGCGACAATATTGCTGACACATTACGTGACTTCCCCGTACCTACCCTGCGTCAAGGCTTAGGTTCGGGGCGATCCTGGCACCCGGACCGAGCGATGCCAGCGCACCGTGCTGCGCATTTCTGGACTTACCACCGTCCTATCACTTGAGGTAGCAAGCAAGATGGCCAAGGCCGCCGATGTCGTTGTGCAATGCCTGGAAAACGAAGGCGTCGAGTATGTGTTCGGCATTCCCGGCGAGGAAAACCTCGACCTGCTGGAATCCCTGCGCAAGTCGAAGATCAAGCTGGTCCTGACCCGTCATGAGCAATCCGCGGGCTTCATGGCCGCCACCTACGGCCGCCTGACCGGCAAGACCGGCGTCAGCCTGTCGACCCTCGGCCCTGGTGCCACCAACCTGGTGACCGCCAGCGCCTACGCCTACCTGGGCGGTATGCCGATGATGATGATCACCGGCCAAAAGCCGATCAAGAAGTCCAAGCAGGGCCGGTTCCAGATCATCGATGTGTGCGGCATGATGGACCCCATCACCAAGTACACCCACCAGTTCGCCTCGGCCGACAACATCCCGGCCCGCATGCGCGAAGCCTTCCGCCTGGCTGAAGAAGAAAAGCCAGGCGCTGTGCACCTGGAACTGCCGGAAGACATCGCCGCCGAGCAGACCGATGCCATGCCGATCCAGCCCAGCCTGCACCGTCGCCCGCTGGCCGAGCACGTGGCCATCGAAGCGGCCGTCGAGAAACTGCGCACCGCCCGCAGCCCGATCCTGGTGATCGGCGCCGGTGCCAACCGCAAGATGACCGCCAAGGTTCTCAAGCAACTGATCGACAAGACGGGCATTCCATTCGTCACCACCCAGCTGGGCAAAGGTGTGGTGGACGAGCGCCATCCAAGCTTCCTGGGCAACGCCGCGCTGTCGTCCGGCGACTTCGTGCACCGCGCCATCGAAGCGGCCGACCTGATCATCAACATCGGCCACGACGTCATCGAGAAACCGCCATTCTTCATGGTGCGTGGCGGTACCGAGGTCATTCACGTCAACTTCCGCTCCGCTGAAGTCGACGCCGTGTACTTCCCGCAGATCGAAGTGATCGGCGACATCGCCAACGCCGTCTGGCAGATTGCCGAAGGCCTGGGCGACACCTCGCATTGGGACTTCACCCGCCTGCTGGCGATCCGCGAAGCCAACGAAGCGCAGATCGCCGAAGGCAAGGACGACGACCGCTTCCCGGTGTACCCGCAGCGCCTGGTCGCCGACATCCGCCGCGTCCTGCCGTCCGAAGGCATCGTGGCCCTGGACAACGGCATCTACAAGATCTGGTTCGCCCGCAACTACAAGGCCCACAAGCCCAACACCGTGCTGCTGGACAATGCCCTGGCGACCATGGGCGCCGGCCTGCCGTCGGCCATGGCGGCGCACCTGGTGTACCCGGACCGTCCGGTCATCTCGGTGTGCGGTGATGGCGGCTTCATGATGAACAGCCAGGAGCTGGAAACCGCAGTCCGCCTGGGCATGCACATCACCGTGGTGATCCTGCGTGACGACGGCTACGGCATGATCCGCTGGAAGCAGGCCAACATGGGCTTCACCGACTTCGGCCTGGATTACGGCAACCCAGACTTCGTCAAGTACGCCGAAGCCTACGGTGCCAACGGTCACCGCGTCGAAAGCGCCGAAGGCCTGCTGCCGCTGCTCGAGCACTGCATCAAGACCCCGGGCGTACACGTGATCGACTGCCCGGTGGACTACAGCGAGAACGACCGCATCCTCAACCAGGAACTGCGTGAGCGCGCGCTGGCGGTCTAACGGTTGACGCCCTGTCGCGGGACAAGCCGCGCTCCCTCAGGCATTACACCTTTGGGAGCAGGGGTTGTCCCGCGATTGCTATTGTTCAACCCATAATTCCCTCAACGCCTTCCCCCATGTGCTAGGGTGCACCCAAATTTCCGCCCTAGGACACTCATCATGCTGCCCGCCCTCAGTGAAAAAGAGCTCGACCGTCTTGAAGACTTGCTGATCACCTACGGCAACGACTATTCCGTGCTCAACCTGGCCGAGCTCAACGGCTTTTTCACGGCGTTGGCCAGCTCACCAAATGCAGTCATTCCCGAACTATGGTTGCCTGCTGTCGCCGGTGGCAAAGTCCCCAAGTTCAAGAAGCCGGCCCATGAGGAAGCCTATACCGCGCTGATGCTGCGCTACGCCAATCAGGTGGCTCAAGCGCTGGCTGATGATCTTGAGCACTTCGAGCCATTGTTCGAAGAAAGCGAAGGCGAAGAGGGCCCGGCGATCATTCTCGAAGAATGGTGCTTCGGCTACATGCGCGGCACCCAGGTGGCCGAATGGAGTGAGCTGCCGCCGGAGCAGGATCGCTTGCTCAAGGCCATTTCCCTGCATGGCTTGGAAGACAATTTCGAGTTGCTCGACTCGATGAGTTTCGATGAGCACCAGGCCTGCGTGCCGCAGGTGGTCGAAGCCGCGCGCGGGTTGTACCTGTATCAGAAGCGGCAGCGGCACTGAGCATGGACCTTGCCGCCGCGCTGTAGGCGCGCACCTGTCCTGCGGTAGGGACCACGATTGTTCCACTTGCCGAAATACTGGATTGCTTCCCGCACTGATTCTGCTGCCCACCGATCCAGTGCAGCATGTCCTCCAGCAGCGCCACTCCCGGCGCTGATCCGGAGCCCAGAACATGCCAAGCCCGATCAAACTCTATAACTTCCCCAAGTCCGGCCATGCTCACCGCATCGAGCTGATGCTGTCGCTGCTCGAACTGCCCACCGAACTGGTCTTTGTCGATCTGGTGAAGGGGGAGCACAAACAGCCCGAGTTCCTGGCCATCAACCCCTTCGGCCAGGTGCCGGTGATCGACGACAACGGTATCGTCATCGCCGACTCCAATGCCATTCTGGTGTACCTGGCCAAAGCCTACGGTGGTGAACGTTGGCTGCCTCAGGATCCGGTCGGTGCCGCTCGGGTGCAACGCTGGTTGTCGGTCGCGGCGGGCCCGTTGGCCTTCGGCCCGGCGGCTGCGCGCCTGGTGACTGTGTTCGGCGCTTCGTTCAACACCGATGAAGTCATCGGCCGCGCCCACACCCTGCTCAAGGTGATGGACGCCGAACTGGCCAAGGGGCCGTTCCTGGTCGGTGACCAGGCGACCATCGCCGATATCGCTAACTACTCGTACATCGCCCATGCGCCGGAAGGCAACGTGTCCCTGGAGCCTTACCCCAACGTGCGTGCCTGGCTGGCCCGTATCGAGGCGCTACCGGGCTTCGTGCCCATGCCTCGCACCGTCATCGGTTTGCAGACCACGCTCTGAGCCCCGAGGAATGCCGCCATGCGATCACCCTGGCATGCAGGTGAAAAACGGCTACAGGAGCACGCCGGTGTTGCAGAGCGCATGGAGGCATTTGGGCAGAAGGTCATCCGTGACTACATGCCCGATCAGCATCGCGCGTTCTACCACCAGTTGCCGTTCATGGTGGTCGGTGCCGTGGATGCCGAGGGCAAACCCTGGGCGACGCTGCTCGAAGGCCCTGAGGGCTTCGTCAGCTCGCCCGATCCGCGGCAGTTGCTGATCGGCACCGAGCTTGCCGCTGACGATCCGGCCACGCCGGGTTTGGTAGCCGGCGGTGCGGTCGGTCTGTTGGGCATCGAACTACATACCCGGCGGCGCAATCGCCTCAACGGCACGATTCGTCGTGCCGATGCCGGCCGATTGGAGGTGGTGGTCGAGCAGTCGTTTGGCAACTGCCCGCAGTACATTCAGTTGCGCGAGTACACCCGTGTCGACCAGCCACCGCAACCGCGCCGGGATTTGGTGGCGCTTGATGCCGGCGCTCGCGCCATGATCGAGAGTGCCGATACGTTCTTCGTTGCCAGTTATGTCGAACCTGAAGGCGGCCAGCGTTCAGTGGATGTCTCTCACCGCGGTGGGCGCGCCGGTTTCGTGAGAGTCGAGGGCAACCGCCTGACCATCCCCGACTATGCCGGCAACCTGCATTTCAACACGCTCGGCAATCTGCTGGTGAACCCGATCGCAGGCTTGTTGTTTGTGGATTTTGTGAGCGGCGACGTGCTGCAGGTGGTCGGGCGAGCCGAGGTGATTCTCGACAGCCCTCTGATCAGCGCCTTCGAGGGCGCTGAGCGAATCTGGACCCTGGATGTCGAACAGGCAGTGTTTCGTCCCGCTGCCGTATCGCTGCGCTGGACGTTCCACGAGTACGCCCCCACCAGCCTCATGACCGGTACCTGGGCGCTGGCCGAGCAGCGCCTGCAACAGCATGAGCGGCAGCGCCAATGGTTGAGCTGGCGAGTGCTGCGCATCGAGCAGGAAAGTCGCGATATCCGGTCGTTCTATCTGCAACCCGAGGATGGAACTCCCGTGACCTTTGCGCCCGGTCAGCATATTCCCGTGCGCTTGCGAATCGATGGGCAGACGCCGGTGATCCGCACTTACAGCCTGTCCAGCGCGCCCTCCGATGGCGAGCTGCGTATCAGCGTCAAGGCGCAGGGGCTGGCCTCCCGGTATCTGCATCAACAGCTGAAGGTCGGTGATTTGCTGGAGGTGCGCCTGCCCATGGGTAGCTTCACCCTGGATCAACACAGCATACGGCCCCTCGTGCTGATCGGTGCAGGCGTGGGCATTACGCCGCTGATCGCCATGCTCCGCGAGCAACTGGCCAGTGGGCAAGGGCGATGCATTCATCTATTCCACGGCGGGCGAACCTTGGGCGACCTGCCATTTAAGCAGGAACTCGCCGCGCTCCAGCGGCAGTCCAACGGCCAGCTGCATATCCACCGCGCCTTGAGTCAACCGCAAGCACATGCGGTGCACGGCCGCGACTACACCTTCGCCGGCCGACTGAGCATCGATCAGATCAAGGCCACGCTGGCACTGGATGACTACGACTTCTATCTCTGTGGCCCGGCCAGCTTCACCCAAGACCTGTACGAAGGCCTGCGCGGCGTGCACGTGCCCGATGCGCGGATCCATGCCGAGGCCTTCGGCCCCTCGACCCTGCGTCGCCACTCCGACGGCAATCAGCCCACGCTACAACAACCGCCGCCTGCCAATGAGCCGGTACCGGTGTACTTCGCCAGTTCCGCGAAGGAGGCACATTGGGTACCCGACAGCGGCTCGCTGCTGGAGCTGGCAGAGCGCCGCGGCCTGTCGCCGGAGTTCAGTTGTCGAGGCGGGTCCTGTGGCACCTGCAAGACTAAACTGGTGAGCGGACAGGTCCACTATCCGATCCCGCCCGCCGAACTGCCCGAGCCTGGCAGCGTGCTGATCTGTTGCGCCATCCCGGCTGAGCCTGAGGACGCTGTGCAGCCCTTGGTGCTGGAGCTCTAGCGTCAGCGCTGGAATAATCGCTCCAGGACAACGCATGGGGCGCGGCATGGACCAGATTCACCTGATGAGAGTGTTCGTGGCCGTGGGCGAGCTGGAAAGCTTCGCCGCAGCGGCCCGCCGTCTGGCCATCTCGCCGGCGGCCGTGACCCGCGCGGTCACTGCGCTGGAGGAGCAGCTCGGCGTCAAGCTGCTGCTGCGCACCACCCGCAGCGTGCGCCTGACCGAGGCCGGCGGCCGTTACCTGGAAGACACACGGCACATTCTGGCGAGTATCGTCGAAGCTAACGAAGCCGCCGCCGGCATCAACGCCTCCCCCAAGGGTGACCTGGCGGTGACGGCCCCCATTCTGTTTGGCAAGAAATTCGTCATGCCCTGCATCGTTCGTTACCTGCAGCAGTATCCCGAGGTGGACGTGTCGGCGTATTTTCTCGACCGCGTGGTGAATCTGGTGGAGGAGGGCATGGACGTGGCCGTGCGCATCGGCCAGTTGCCGGATTCCGGGCTCAAGGCAGTGCGTGTAGGCCAGATGCGTCGGCTGCTGTGCGCCTCGCCTGAGTACCTGGCGCGTCATGGCACGCCGCGTCACCCTTCTGAGTTGCACAGGCATCAGATCATCGCCGCCGGGGCGCTGTCGCCGCGCACGGACTGGCGTTTCGGCGCGATCGACGACCCGACGTTGGTGCGCATGAAGCCGCGCCTGACCGTGACCAGCAACGACGCCGCCATCGCTGCGGCCAGCGCAGACCTCGGGATTGCCCGCTTGTTGTCTTATCAGGTGGCGGATGAACTGGCGGACGGGCGCCTGCAGGTGATCCTGGCCGAGTACGAGGAAGCCTCCTGGCCGATCCATATCCTGCATCGGGAAAGCAAGTACGGCTCGACCAAGGTGCGCACCTTCATCGACATGTTGGCCGAGCATTTGCGCAGCCAGGCCCATCTGGCCTGATCCCTCACCAACACCCTTCACAATGGCCGTAGCACGGTCCTGTGGGCTGGCGAAGCCTGCGAAGGGATACAAAGCAGCCCCGCTATCCGGAAAGGCGGCACTTGCCCAGCAGCTCGAGCCAGTGGATGAAGCCTCCCCGAGGCGCCACAAGCCTGTCCCAGGAAGGAACGCCGACTCGACCTGCGCCTGCATCACCTCGCTCTGCGCCACCAGCCGTACACGCAATTTCGCGCAGTGCTCCTCCATGTACCCCCGACCAATGAGTTCATCCAGCACCCGCTGCGCCAGGCTCGACACGCCAATTTGTCAGCAGCGCAAGTCCGTAGGAGTGGCCTTGTGCCGCAGTGGAGCGCGAAGCGGTCCCAGAGATCTCAACGCCCATCAGGACGGCATAAATAAAAAAGGCTGCCCGTGGGCAGCCTTTGTGGGGAGCAGCGCTCATTCTCATTGGACTGAGAAATGTCACTGAGGAAAATCAAGGGCTGGCGAGGAGTTTATCGCTTGGAGCGAAATTCAATTTCCACTATTGTGTGAAATTTAGCGATTTTTTATCACTTATTTGTGAAATGACTATTATCAAGGGAAAGTATGCCCCGGCATCGTCGGATGGCTCGGCGTCTGACCTACGATTTTAACCTATTTACTTCGTTGCGATGTAGTAGGCGGACAGTCGGGACATATCCTGGCTCCCCTGGCGATATTGGATTGATTTTTCCCATTCTCACAAGGTTGGTCGAATATCCGATGGGGCCGTCGAGCATCTCATCTGCCTCGCAGAGGCTAACGAACGATAGGCGGTGTTCTTTCAGTTGCGTTAGTCGGTTTTGAGGTATAAAGACCTTGGCACCCAAGCGCAGGTGCTCTACGAAACCGCTTTGGACAAAACGCCGAGAGAAGGTTTGCGGTGACATTGATAGTTCTCTTGCACAGCTTTTTAGCGTAAGCATTCTCTCCAGCAGGGCTTTGGTGCTGAGGACCGAACTCATCGTGAATCTCCGTTTTGCTCCCTGCACACGCGTGAGATGGCCAAGGTCGTGTAGGTGCTTAAGATCATGCAGGGACACTTGCAGCATACGCGCGGCGACAGCACTGACGCATGAATCGTCTGGCTCAGGGGCGCCGCAGCTAGCGGAGGCTCTTTTTCTGCCAGACATGGATTTATAACGAACCAAGCCTTGGAGCGTTAGGAGTAGCTCCTGACCAAGATCCGTGCGCCGATAGATGGTTACTAGGCCACCGTCGATCAAAGGGCCTGATACTGGCTGCACTCCGAGGTGAAGCAGCTTGGCAGAGAGCGTGGTGCGAGGAAGTGCCAGCTCATCGGCAAGCTGACCGATGAATATGAAATCGGTCGAAAATTGAGCAACAGATGCCGCATTGATCAAAATTTTACCACGTGGACCTTTCTTTAGATGGGGCTGTATAAACCCATTGGAGAGCGCATTGCGTGCCGCCTCAGGATATACTCCGAGCCGGACTGCGGCCTCCTCGATAGTGATGAGGTCGTTGTGGTCGTCACTATGAAGAGCCTCTGGAACACTGGATACGGTATTTGGTGCGTGCTGCTGTGATTCCAACAATTTGCACAGGTTGATCGCAGAATAGATCCAACGTACTCCTTGTTGCTTCTTTCGCTGAACCAGATTGCGTGACAGCAGTGACTTGAGATTTTTGGTAGATACATTCAAAGCCTTCAGCATTTCATCTTGATAAAGCTGTAGCTCTGAACAACGGCATGAACCAATGTGCTCGTTCTTGGGGACTTCGGAAATGAGCAAGCGAGAGATTTGATTTCTGATCCATACGTCAGTAGCGGTCATCCAAGGCGCCATGAGTGCTCGAACCGGCAAACAGGGGTACTTTTTGCTTGCGAGAGCGAGCACCTCATTGAATGTTTGCTCATCGCAGTTGGCGACGCATGCCGCCATTTCGAGAATCATCAAGCGCTGGGGGTGTGCTTCATAGCGAAGTGCCCGCAGTGCAAACATAAAACGGTCCAGTGCATCCTGGTCCCCTCTTCTGAAGAAGTCCAGAACCAGATGGGAGGCATGAGACTGAGAGGCTGCGGTAGGACTAATGCAGAGATCGAAGCCGCAGCGGCAGTGGTTACCCACCAACTGGGTCCATTGAATCGGCTTCTGGCAGTTAGGGCAGGCGAACTCGTATCGACATTCATGGTAGGGGCAGGTGTCCAGCCAGATGAGGTCTTGAATCGCGCGATGACCAACGTTCCGAAGGCATTCTGGGCAGAAACAGTAGGCTTCGGCACGGATCGATGCCGCTGGGACTAGCAGTCCCATCACTTCCACCGGACTTTCGCTTGTGGGGCCTCTCTGGGTATAAAAGCTTCGTCGGAATTGCCCCCCATTGAGAGCGGTGTTTTTGCTGAGTTCAGTGACTAGTTTCGAGTGTCGCATTTGCCATGCAAAGGGTTGTCGAGACTCCTTGGAGCCCATGGCTCTGGCCATTGCAGTGACTGAGCCGAACCCATTGGCCAGCGCGGTACGGATCAGGACATTGCGTGGACTTTCTTCGTCAGATCCATGAGCGAGGAAAAAAAGCTTCATTAACTCATCCTCCCGGCGATGATTCGGTCGAGCGACGCCGGGGGCAAACGGAAGGGATTATTGGGGCATTTGGCGGTTGGGATGAACGACAGGTCCACCGCTTTTGCGAGATCTTCATGGGTAAAGCATCCATCGTCCCGTAGGAGAGCGGCTTTAAGGGCATCGCTGAGCAGTTGCCTAATCCCATTCATGTTTCCGCCGCTGGCCAAGTACATTGCCTTTAGGTGTTGATCCGCGCAGATGTTCATACAGCTTGTGAACTCGCCAACCTCTTTCAAGGTGTTTCCCAGTGCACGGAGGGTTTTGCTGAATACCGATTTTGGATCTAGCGTCGAGTAGGTAAATTCGGTCATTTGGTGACGATAAGGATAGCGTCGAGAAAGTTGCGGGTGGGCATTGATGATCTCTTCGCAACGTGGTATGCCAACAATAGCTATAGGGACGAGGGTTTCGTTCAAGAGAGTGCGAACCCAGTCGCAGACCTGCTCCCTTGATTTTTCAGCACCTTTTCTGAGCAGATTATCGAATTCGTCAAGGACTATCAGTTGTGTTTGGCAAGTTTCTAGCAAAACAACAAGACGGTTAAAAAGTGTCGAGTTATTACCTGAGGTATTGGTGGATCCCAGCTTTTCAAGCATGCTAACAGTCAGCGTTTTTATGGTTGCTCCAGCATTGAGCGAACAGTAGAATGCCGGCACAATCTCTCTGGTTCCATGCTCATCGGTAACGACGCTTCTTGCACCGAAACGGCTCATCGCAACCTTGCAAACAGTAGACTTCCCTGTACCAGGCTCTCCAACGATGAGCGCAGAGGCTGGCTCACCGCGCACCTGAGTGGTTTCTACGCTACGATAAATGCAATCAAGCGCTTGGGTGTACTCAGGGTGGCTGACAATGCACTCTGCGAACTGCGATAGTTTGTCGGTAATAGTTTTGGTCATGGTTTCTTCCTGGGTAGTTGAATGGTTTGATAGTCGTCTTCCTCGGAGTCATCGACTTCGTTACCTCGGATGTCTTGTTTGATAAGGGCATTGTCAGTTTCCTGGGACTCTAGCTCGTGATCATGGTCTGGATAGAATTCGTGGGTAATATCAAGAGAGCGCTGTTGGATTAGCGCGTCTTGCAATTGCTGACGTTTGCGTCGTTCGCTCCGTGTTTTTCCGTTGCTGATTTCTGTGTGAATTCTGAGCAGGGCTTTTCTTGCGTCAGTTTCGTCATACGCTTTTTTCTCAGCCTTGAATTTTTCTTGCACAAGTTCGTGCTCGTACATCGATAGGCCATATTGATAATCAGTGACTGCGTCAGCTGTGTAGAAAACGTGGCTTCCCGGTGCATGTACATAGGCAGTGCCGAGGTCAGAGCGGTCATACAAAACCTCTACAGATTGGCCCGCTCCAACCACCTCTGCGAGGTGTGAGAGGCCGGGTCCGGTCCAGGCCAAATTTTTATGTCTAACTCGTCCTTTGTTAATTGTGCAGCGGAAGCTTGCCATGCACAGAAAAGAAACGTTTTCCGGCGAGAAGACCTTTGGTGGGTTAATCGGGTCGATGCTTTGCTTCCACATCTCTAGCGTTGGAAGGCTGCGCTGACCGTGCCTTCGCTTGTGATAATAACTGTGTACCCAATCTTCAAAAATATTCCGCAGTTTTGCCAACGTGAACGTTGCTTCGGTTGTGGAGTTGTAGTCACCTTTTTCTGCTGGGTTTGATTTTGTTGTCCCCTCTAGACAATGAATTAGCTGTTTGTTGAGCGTCTTGAAAAATGACTCAATAAACGGCTTTTGATCAGGTTGTCCTCGTGAGCAAAACCTTATTTGGAAGCCAAGTCGTTGGGCAGTTGCTAGAAGGGAGGCGTTGTAGAATTCGGAACCGTTGTCAACGACCAACTCCTCAGGTAGTCCGGCTGGAGAGCCATCCTCCCGTTCAGTCAGTGCATGGCGCAATGCGCTAGCGGTCTTCTCGTAGCAGGGCGGTGTCATCGACAACGACCAACCAATTAGTGCTCCCGAGTAGGTATCTATGAGCATAGTCAGATAGGGTCTACCAATATTCAGGCCAAAGTCGTCGACTAGCTCAACATCTAGTTCTTGCGTATCGGCCTCAACTCTTGCGAGTAGGCGGCGTGAACAGTGAATGCTAGTGCCAAACTTATGTTTATTGGCAGCTGCTTTTTTCCCCAGGCGTGCGCAATCGGCCACATATGTGGGAATAGCATTCACTGCGCGGTAAAACGTCGCTGTTGAAGGAATGTCTAGATCCGTCGTTCGGTCTTCATTCAAAACCTCGATATGGCCTCTCATGAGTTGGTAGACGCAGGAGGCTGGTAGCCGGGTTGGCGTCAAATAGTAATTTTTTATGTAGGTTTGCATAATGTCGAGGGCCTCTGGTTCGAGCCTCTTAGCGCGCTGGCATTTATTCTGCGGTGCCTTTAGTAGCGCAAAAATATTCTGACCGCTCTCTACGTAGCGTTTCATCAGATTGTATATTTTTGTGTATTTTGGCGGCTTTGGGTCGCCGCGTTCTGATGCTAGATTCTGCAACTCAGCGAGAGTGCTCTCACGTGGCAGTGAACCATGAAATTTTTCGTGTAGCTTGCGAATGTAGTAAGCGATATTGTCCAGTTTGAGTTGTTCAGAAGCATCGAGATGGATCATTCTTAGTGCTTCGGTTTCATTCAAAATGGCACTGCGAGCAGGGACCAGTTGTCCCTGTTGTAGGCGCTTATCAACTTCACTGTCAAGGAGGTTTATCACTCCCTTGTGGTTGACGCCTCGTAGCTGAAAGTAGCCATTGTAAAAGCTAACTACTTCCATCAGTTCACCATTGAACAGGTAGCGAGCGCCCAGGCGCACTTCATGACGCTTTTCCATGCCCTTATCTCCAGTGAACTCGGCTGTCTTGGGTGAGGGGCTTGCTCCAGTCGAGATGCAGGTCCTGATTGAAAATCGCCGCAGCTATCGCGCCAGGGGAAGGTGGCGAAGGCAGGTCCAGTAGCTCGCGAATGCGCAACGGCGGAGTCAGGGCACCAAGTCGGTCACGCAGGTAGTCGAGTTCCAGCGGCGAAACGGCTCGTGACTGGTTATAGGTCTGGATCAGGTTGTTCAAGAGTGGCTGGTGGCGTATTTGTCGCTCTGTCAGCAGTTCGAAGTCAGCGCCTCGGGATTCGACGAGCTGCTTGGCTGCTTGGTAGAGGGCAAGGGACTTCGGTTTTTGAAAGACGTTGTCGGGTTTTACCTCAACAAAGCGGATGGGCCTATCTGCGTACTGAACGACGAAATCTGGCACGTAGGTGTGAGCCTTGCCCTCTACCAGCACGTGCAGCCGCTCGGGTTGTTCTCGGTAGGCTATGACATTCCGATCCTGTTCCCAGTGAAAACAGGCGTCTGCTTCCAGCCGTGTTTCACAGATAATCAGCAAGCCATTCTTTCGAGAGGGAAAGACCGTGGTTTGTTTCCCATATTTGCTGCGCCCAATCAATCTTTCGGGCGAAGGGAGGCCGCCGACAGAACTGCGGATTTTTTTCATGATGTATACCCTATTGGTAGCGTTACTTAGGCTGGTACTAAGACATCAGCTTGTCAAACGGCTGTCAGATAGATGGTCATAACATCATGGTTCGGTCCTGGTCGGTTCGTTTACTATATTGACTAGTTGATGAGAAAAGCGGGTTAATCAAGGGTTTGAAAAGTTATATCTATATTTTCCTATTATTATTTTATAGAAAGCACGGAGCATGGCCTGACGAATGGCTAGGCACCATGTCTAGTGAAACTCGGTAAGCTTACAGGTCAAGTAATTTTTCCTGCCGAAACGACAGGGGTCAGCAGAAAGCTGAAAGCTCGCTGATCAGCGATTGAGGAAGGGTAATAAGTATTGCAAGGCGAGGGGGAGTGCTTTCATTCTTGGTTCGCGCATTGATTAGATGCCGCCAGAGTATAACAAGGCTTGCTATGAAAGTCAATGGCTGGTTTCGCGTTAGAGTAGATCGCCTTTCCGCCACGGAGGGGGCTAAGGATCGCCCATGCTGCGTAGGACGGCCTATCTAGACGGTGACGCTGGTTGTGTCGAGCGGCTCAAGCCAGCTCCAGACTGTTTCCGCCAAGGCTAACCATGCGGAGGTTACCGGAGAGGTCGTGGACTTGGCTAATCGGTGAATGGTCATTGAACTTTAACTAATAGTCCTATGGGCCTCAAAAGTTGACAAGTACTTTCGGTATACTAAATTTACAATGCTGACCAAGGGCAAATTCTTCCCAAGGTAAATCAATATGTTGATGCCGCGTCAAAATATTGTCCTCCTTTTGTTCTGCTCCGATATTCGTAAGCTGACGATTCGGGATCCTGAAATTTTGCTGGTTCAACCCCATGATCTCCCCGATTTTCCAGAGCGTGGGGTGGAGCTGATTTCGTTCAAGTATAGACGTGAGGTGGTGCAGCTGAGTTTGCAGTTGACGCTGCTTTTAGGGACCTGTGTGCGAATTTACCCCATTGGCGAATGCACCAAGGGTAAGCTGAAGAGAAAGTTATCCTCCGCCCAGGGATTATATCGGGTGCTGACATTGTGGCACCTGGATCAGAACTCTACGTGTCATTAATGACTAGATCGTAAATCTAGATTTTTCGTAAACCTACAAAGTTTACAAGAAGACCAGGTTTACGATCGGGAAACAGGTGAAGCAAATGCAAGGGAAGGATTGGACGCAGCAGATCAAGGCTCTGGACCTCGACCTCGGCCCCGATTTTGCTGGTTGGCAACGTTTCGCCAATGCTTTACAGCTTGCTGCGCTAGATTACGACTTCAAACTCACCCTTGTACGGCCCATGGATGGTTATCTCAGGATTGAGGAGCCATTCGCGCCACTGCATATACAGACCTTAGCCATGGCAGTGGAATACGTGACCGACGCGATTTGCCAGCGCTGTGGGAAGCCTGGGCCGCAGCGTCTGGTAAGCGCGAGGCGCGTTTGGAAACTCTGCGCTCGCTGCCAGACAGACTTGGCGATGCGAAATGAGTAATCCAAATCCAACTTGTGTCGGTTGTGGCTGTGTTCTCCTGACCGAAGACCTCAGCAGCACTTGGGCTATAGCTACCCATCCTGCGCAGGGGGAGGGGGTACTAAGGCTGTGCGAGCGATGCACTGCTCGCGTCGCAATGGCCCTTTGGCCTCAGTTGATTGCGCTGGTAACGCCTACCACCGAGTGCCCAGAAGACGTTCTGGCCATAGTTGGAGTCATTTATCAGGTTATGGCGTTCTTCAGGTACGATCAATCGTGCGCTTCGCGTTGGTTCTCATCTCCTGTCATCGGTCTTGCTGGGCAATGTCCCAAAGACCTCGTTCAAAGTGAAGCAGGCCGCCAAGAGATCTTGAGGTTGCTTGGGCAGTTGGCGCATGGTGTGCCGCCATGAGCCAACTTGAACCGTTGCCCTTGGGGGGCGGGCGATAAGTCGGCCTGCAAGCTAAGGGCCTCTCACCGTAATCCTATTGTGTCCCAGTTGCGTGGTCGGAGTGGGCCTCCGCAAAGGGCTGTCAGTGAGCGCTGGCAGGACCCAGGCAAGCCTCGATCATTTCCGCGACGTCAAGCAAGCGCTCGCGCAAAGCGGGAAGCCAGACGACTGCCACGGACGAGTTCCGCTGCGCCAATTCAAGCACCGCCTGAAGGGCATGGTCGGAATGCCGCATTAATTCAATCAAATGAAGGCCGCTAGGACCATGGCTGCCCGCCAGCCAATGCTTAGCCGTGCGTTCACTGGCATCAGTCCAATGGCGCAGCGTCTTAATGGCGCGGTGTGACGTGCCCAATTCGGTGCGTAAGGCAGCAGCTAGGGCACCGGCGTAGGTTTGCGCACAGATTGGAAATGAATTACCCATTTTCGTGATCATCTTTCCGTATCTCCTCTTTATATTCGTGAGTAGCGCATCTGAAGTAGGCCGGTAGGTGTGGTGCGGTCTACGGCTTGGTATGGGTGTAGACCCCAAGTCGCTGAGGGGCATCGATCAACAAATGAGACGAGCACATCTATCCACGACCGGGGGCAGCAATAGAGCTGCTGTCTATGTCCGCATGTCGACGGAGCACCAGCAGTACTCCACTGAAAACCAGCTGGATGCCATTCGCGTTTATGCGGCAGCACATGAGCTGGAGATCGTCCGGGTGTACACCGATGCGGGGAAAAGTGGCTTGAGCCTGGATGGTCGGGAGGCTCTTCAGCAGCTACTTCGAGACGTCGATGCGGGTCAGTCCGAGTTCTCTGTAGTTCTGGTCTATGACGTAAGTCGATGGGGGCGCTTTCAGGACCCTGATGTCAGCGCCAGCTACGAAGTTCGATGTCGGCAGGCGGGGGTCAGGGTCGAATATTGCGCCGAACAGTTCGTTAACGATGGCTCACCGGTATCCAGCATCATCAAGAGTGTTAAGCGCATGATGGCTGGTGAGTACAGCCGTGAGCTGTCCGTCAAGGTGTTTGCGGGGCAGTCGCGCTTGATCCAGCTGGGCTACCGACAAGGTGGCCCGGCTGGATATGGATTGCGTCGCCAACTTATCGATCAGACAGGGCAGCCTAAAGCAATCTTGGATCGGGGAGAGTACAAAAGCCTTCAGACGGATCGGGTGATCCTCACGCCAGGTCCTGAGTCCGAACAACAGGTCGTTCAAGATATTTACCAGACCTTTGTCAGGGAAGGTCGAACCGAAGCTGAAATTGCAACGCAACTGAATCGGCGTGGACTTCTTACAGACTTCCAGCGACCGTGGACACGGGGCGTAGTGCATCAGATCCTGATCAACGAAAAGTACATCGGTAACAACGTCTGGAATCGCACTTCTGGCAAGCTGAAACAGCCCCGTACACCCAATCCAGTTGATCAGCTGGTGCGGGCCGACAGTGCCTTCTCCTCAGTGGTTGACCATGCGTTGTTTCTCGCGGCGCAAGCCATCATTCGAGCGCGGTCACGGCACTGGACTGATGAGCAAATGCTGGCCACGCTGAGGCAACTATTTGCGGAGCGAGGTTGCCTGTCTGGGTTGATCATTGATGAGCAGGAGGATTGCCCCTCCAGCAGTTGTTATCGCCAGCGCTTTGGTAGTTTGCTACGTAGCTACAGCCTGATTGGCTATTCCCCCGCACGGGACTACAGCTTTCTGGAGGCTAATCGCCGGCTGCGAGAACTGTATCCGCACATCTTGGCCGACACGCAGGAGCGCATTCGTCTTGTCGGAGGGCGCATTGCGGTCGACCCCCAGACTCAGCTGGTTTGGGTTAATGATGAGTTCTCGATCTCGGTGGTGCTGTGCCGCTGTCAATGTTCAGAGTCAGTGCGCAGGCGTTGGCAGCTACGCTTCGATTTCGGTTTGTTACCTGACCTTACTGTCGCTGTTCGCATGCTCCCCGGTGAGCAGCAGGTGCTTGATTACTACCTCTTTCCCATGATCGATTTGGCGGCACCTCACCTGCGTCTGGGAGATACTAATCCGCGCGAATTGGAACTCTACCGGTTCGACAGCTTGGATATCCTGGCGGCCCTGAGTCGACGTATACCCCTGGGGAGCGCTGCGTAATGGCCACATCGGGAGAACATCTTGCACTTCATGTGGCGCAGGCGGCGCCTATTGCGCAGATCCCACTCGCGGATGTTCGCGTGCTCAACCCGCGTAGTCGCAATCAACAGGTGTTTGCACGCCTGGTAGAAAACATTGCGAGTCTGGGGTTGAAACGACCGATCACGGTGACCCGCAACGGTTCGAGTTTCGATCTGATCTGTGGACAGGGGCGCTTCGAAGCCTTCAAGGTCCTGGGGGAGTCGGCCATTCCGGCGGTCGTGGTGACGGCGGCTGAAGCGGACTGCTATCTCATCAGCCTGGTAGAGAATCTGGCGCGACGTAAGCACTCGAACCGCGACTTGCTGATGGCGATCAACGTACTGCACGAGCGTGGTTACTCCATCAGGCAGATTGCCCAGAAAACCTGCTTGGACCGTGCCTATGTTGGCGGCATTCTGATCCTGTTGCGGCAAGGAGAGGAGCGCCTGATCGCTGCCGTCGAAAAGGGCTGGCTACCGATTAAAGTCGCGATCCATGTGGCACGGTCTGACGATGGCCAAGTCCAGGCCGCCATGGTCGAAGCCTATGAAAGTGGATTGTTGAAAGGAGATGAACTCATCAAGGTGCGCCGTCTGATCGACCGAAGACGCGTTCTTGGCAAAGGCTATGGTAGGCAGCATGGAGGCGAGCGCATGACCACTCCTCGCCAGCTGCTGACTGCCTATCAGACTGAGGTGCGCCGTCAGCGCCTGATGGTGAAGAAGGCGGACATCGGTGAGCAACGATTGCTCTTCGTCGTTACCGCATTGCGTCGGTTGTTGGCCGATGAATTTTTCCGGTCAATGTTACGCAGTGAAGGTATTGATGATATGCCGCAGGTATTGGCCGAGCGTATTCAGGGGGACGCATGACTGTCGTCAAGCGTGCCTTTGAGCCCGATTTGATTACCGTCCGCTTACCGCTGATCTTGCCCTCTCGCCAAGTCACCCACGATATGCTGACGTCCGTCAAATACGCGGCGATTTTGGCCTCCATCCGTGAGTTGGGCGTGGTCGAGCCGCTCGCGGTGCATCCCGAGCCGGTTCACGGAACGGGAGGGGAGCCCTGTTATCTACTGTTGGATGGTCATTTGCGGCTAGCTGCGCTCGCACAGTTGGGGGCGGAAGACGCGTTGTGCCTGTTGGCGACAGATGACGAAGGTTTTACCTACAACCGGCAGGTCAACCGACTTACCCCGATTCAAGAGCACAAGATGATTCTGGAGGCGATTCGCAAAGGAACGACCGCCGAGCGGATTGCCGAAGTCTTGAGCATCAACGTTGGACGCATCCGCGAGTGCCAGCATTTGCTGCGGGGGATTGCGCCGGAAGTCGCTGAGATGCTGAAAACGCGAATGGTCAGTCAGGCGGTCTTTCGCGTGCTGCGCAAGATGAAGCCGATGCGCCAGATCGAATTAGTCGAGATGATGATGTCGGCTAACTGCTTTACTGGCCGCTACGCCGAAATGGTCTTGGCCGCAACGCGTCCTGAACAGCTGGTCGAGGCAAAGAAAGTCAGTGAGGGCGTGACTGCTGAAGACATTGCACGCATGGAGCGGGAGATGGAAAAGCTCTACCACGACTACCGGTTGGTTGAAGACACCCTTGGCGAAACCATGTTGGTACTCGTGGTTGCCAAAGGCTATGTGTCTCGCATGCTGCGCAATCAGACTATCGCCGCTTACTTGGAGCGTTTCGAGCCTGACCTGGTGCGGGAGCTGGCGGGGATTGTGGAGGCGGTCACCGCCGATGCTCGTAGTCTGGAGCGTGAATAATCCTCTCTGCTGTGCTGTGCTGTGCTGTGCTGTGCTGTGCTGTGCTGTGCGGCGGCGCGCGCCAGGCACTCACTGAGCGGCGCCAGCAAACCGCATCTCGGGTGAGGCTCCGGTTCATCGCACGGTCGGCCTGTATCGCGGGGGCGATCCCCGGAGGGATCGCCCCCGCGTAAGCAGAGCCGCTACTACCGGATCGGCATTCGGCCGCAAAGTAGTGTTGCTGCTTCTGAGTGGTAGGTGATCATTCGTGTTTGGGCCAGATCGTCAGTGCTATGTTGGCGAGGGTATGGGCTCGGGCTGAAATCGCGGCTTCATCCCACGCAGAGGTAGCAATCAGTGGGACATTGAGGCGCAGGCTGGTGTTAGCAATCAGCTTGTCGCGTTTCGCCGCGAAATCGCAGTGTTGCGCCGCCCTATTGACGCTGAGGTTCAGCAGCGTCAAGTTGCCTAGCGTTGGGATGCTCTCATGCCGCTCACGAATCAGGAGCTGCCAGGGCGTCAACGTGCCGCCAGAGCGCACAATCACTTCGATATCCGACTCGTCGCTGTCGGCTGCCACGCTGCCATCTTTCAGCGGCCAGTGGGCGTGCCAACTGCGTGGCAAAATATGGTCGATATCAAGCGCTGATAGGTTTGGCAGTTCGGGCTCTTCGCTTTTAACGGATAGCCGTAAACCGCCCTCTAGCTCCGTTAGCAGCGAACGGGTTTTCGCGGTATCCAGCCGGCCTGGGTACAACGGTGCGCTGACGCAGGCGTTACGGAATTCGGCGTCGTCGGGCCAACGGGAAGCATCTCCGTTGAGTGTACTCAGATAGTCGCCGAGGACCCCGCTGGAGATCCCTGATTTCGTCAGGTGACGTAGCGCACTGAGGAAGATGTTGTTGTAGTTTTTGGGCGTCAGTCCACAGACAGCGCGGCGTACCACGTAGGACACCAGGCAATTGAACATGCAGGCTTTGTCCGCCTCAGGCACTTGCGCAGTCGAAATCAGCAGGGCCAGCGGGTGGAGCGTCGTGACATCATACGCCGCAATACGACGCCCAAGACGAGCAATGAGGGAGGAGCCGGAGGTGCTGATCAGTTCGCGGTAATGTTCCGCGTATTGGGTCAGGGTCACCAACTGATGGTCTGCGGTTTTGGCTGGAGCCTCGGCTGCGTAGCGCCGGTATTCGTTGTACAAGCGTGACAGATCAATCTCACTGCCCATCTCTGCTTGCAGTGTGGCGTGGATCAACCACTCCAGGCGGGGCTTGTTCAGGCGGCCACGACGCTGCTTGGTAGACCAGTAGTCTTCTTCGAACGGTAGCCACTGCTTGTCGTAAAGCGCTTGGGCATCGACTTTATCTTGGTCGGCGCGCATGAAAATGTAGTTGCGGATCAAGTCCGTGGCATGCAGCTCTGCGCCCCGTCCATTGAGCGTTTCAAAAATCACCTGGGCATCGTCCTCGGCTTCCAGCGAAATGCTGACCAGCTTGAGGTCTTGCAACACCGCCATGATGAGGCTTTCTGCATAGGCGGCGGCCAATTCGTTTCCTGAGCGAATCCAGCGTATGAACTCATGGGTAAAGAACCAGATCGCGGCCAGTGCAGGTGGGTGATCATGGTGCTTGCGCAGGCTGCCGTGCTGCGTGAAATGGGCCGGGTATTCGCTCCGGAAATCGTCCAGACGCTGGATGCCGAGGCTTTTGATGAAATGGGGGCGGTCGCGGAAGGTCGGCCACAGCTTATAGCGCTCCATTTTGGGGTCGCGCATGGTTTCTTCGTTGTTGTTTTGCATGCAGCCGATCACGCTGGGCTCAAAGGCCTGAATGCCGGTTGCACGTAATGCGAGCAGGAGTGACGCCAGCACGTACTGAAGCGTGGTCAACCGTTGCTGGCCATCAATGATGTGCAGGGTGTCGACGCCCATCAGCCCGTCTTTGGCTTGGGGTTCGAGGACCACCGCCCCCAGGAAGTGCGGTGTGATGCTCAGGCCGGATACCCGTGCCTGGGCTTTTTCCTGGATGTCCTGCCACAAGGCATTCCATTGATTGCGCAGCGTCCACACATAGGCGCGCTGGTAGAACGGTACACAGTACTGGCGGCGGTCTTGGAAAAGCTGGCGCACGGTGAGCGTTTCGGATTTCATGGCGTCCCCTTGATGGTCTGCGCATTCTGGCCTGTGCGGACCATGGCGTCACTAGGGCGGGGCGACTGTCGCGTGCTGCGTGTAATTTGACCTTATGGTCAATCAGCCCCCACATTTGGCTCGCACCTGGCGGCAGTCCCGCTTGGACCTGGCGATCATGCCCCCGGTCGGTGGTCGACCGGAAGGGGACCAACTGGTTGCGGCACGCGGCAACCACTAGCCTGAGTGTTTAGGGCAAGAGCTGCCGGGGCTGGATAAGACGAAAAAAGCGGTGGAGCAGGACACGCTGGTAGCGCTGATCGAGAGCGGGGCGGCGCGGGAGTTTCGCGCCAGCCGTGGACCGGGTGGCGAGGGCTGGAGTTTGAGTACGCGGCTGGGCCGGTTCTGGTTGCCGGTGCGCTCGCGCCGCGAGCCAGTCAGGACCTGGGCGAGCCTGACCGCGCTGGGGCGGTTCTGCGAGGCAGTGGGGTCCGAAGTTTGAGCGTCGAGTTCTAGCGTCGGTTGGGTTCGGCAAACACCCCCCAGCAATACAGGCTGTACGCGGATACGCCAAGCATGTGCATGATTTACCGTGGTCCCGTTTCCACTCTGTCCCTATGGAATGTGATGTAATGGCGCCATTATGAGTTCATATCCATAAAAGTTTGGCTCCGGAGGGACGATGTGAAGCCAAGCCATCTCGATTGGTTAAGTGACACTGGTGAACGGAAAACCACAACGTGCGGCCGCAATATCGAAATCTGGGCCTTGGATCCAGAAGATGACGCTGCGGTATTGTCGGCATGGGCCAAATACTTCCGTCAGCACTACATCACCGATGCGGACCTGCCGGTGATGGTCGATGGTACTGGGCTAACCAAAGCTGACTATCTGCGTACTATACTGCTGCCCGATGCCAAGACGACCCCAGGACCCAGCTTGCGCTCTGGGGACTTCGGCGAAATTCTCGTTGCTGATTACATTGAGTTCGTCCTAGGGTACTGGTGCCCACGTGAACTTCGCTATCAGGATCGATGGAATCGAAACGACTCTACCAAGGGCTGCGACGTCATTGGCTTCAGATTTGCAGTCGACGGCCAGGTCAGCCCTACGGACGAGCTTTTTATATTCGAATCAAAGTCCGGTATGACGAAAACGGAAGCGCATCGTCTCCAAGATGCCATCGATGACAGCATCAAGGACAAGCTACGGGAAGGCATGAGCCTCAACGCTATCAAACGACGATTTATTGATCGTGGAGCACTGGCAGATGCAGATCGAGTGAAGCGCTTTCAAAACCAAGCGGATCGCCCTTTTCGACGCATCAATGGGGCGGCAGCGATCCTAGATGACGATGTGTTCGCGCAAACCGATCTGACAGCTGCCGACGCTTCGGCGCATCCTAACGCCGGTAATCTTCGACTGATCGTTATTCGAGGTCCATCGCTTATGAAGCTTGTTCATGCTCTATACGAAAGGGCAGCAGATGAAGCCTGAAGCGAGTGCGCTCAACATCCTATCCACGACCCGCGCCAGGGCGAAACTGCACGAGTTTCGCGTTGCGCCTGAGGACTTCAACGCGCTCCCACGGGACCCTGCCATCCTCTTTGCGCTTGCGATCGGGATTCTTGGCGACGTGGCTGCCACCATTGCAGACGGCATTGGGGCTGAAGTGGGTGCTGAATTAGGCGAGCTACAGGTTCCTGTGGGCTGGAATGAGGGAGACGCGGACCCACAAGCTGCTCTCGGCTTCTCGTCGGTCTTTTTCGATGCCTTTCTTAATGCACAACTCGATACCGAACTGACATCCGAGTTCTCATTACTTTGTGCGGCGGCTTATTACGTTGCTGGCAATGTCGGTAGTGCCACCGTGATTGTTCGGCGAATGGAGCCTCCCGACACTGAGATCGCTGGCGGGCTGGGTTACCTCGCCTATTCGATCCTGAGAAACGACTTCGTTGCGATTGAGGTGCCCCACACCCATCGTGCAGTTACGTCGCGCCTTCTCGAAGCTCTCGGTCGCTTCTTTCGATTTGAGGGTGATATAGAGGCAATCGTCGAAGCTTGCAATCAGATGCGTGGCTACTTCTATAGTGCGGGATCACCTCGTGAACTGCTCTATGCGGACATCGTCATAGCAGTCTGCACGCTAAAGTTGCGCAACGCGGCACGGACGAAATTACCCCTCGCTTCCGGCCTTGAGTCAGAACTATGGCGCCCGGCGCTCAGCAAGCCCCATTTCCCGATTGAGCTTTGGCCCGCACAGCAAAGGATTGCTGATGCTGGTGTATTGTCTGGGCGGTCAGTCGTCATCCAGATGCCGACCAGCGCGGGCAAGACGCGTGCTACGGAACTGATCATTCGGTCAGCCTTTCTGTCGAGGCGCGCCAATCTCGCGATCATAGTCGCGCCGTATCGGTCGCTGTGCCACGATATTCGGAGCGATCTCGTAGCTGCCTTTTCTGGTGAGAATATCCGGCTCGACGAGGCCTCGGACTCCTATCAGTTTGATCTAGCGCTCGAAGCTCTGATTGCTGATGATTCTGTTCTAATCGTTACGCCGGAGAAGCTGCTGTACATGCTACGACGCGCGCCCGATCTCGCGGAAAGGATCGGTCTTGTCATTTATGACGAAGGCCACCAGTTCGATGGCATCACCCGTGGACCTACTTACGAACTGCTGCTGACGTCCCTGCGTATGGCATTGCCGGTTGCGGCGCAGATTGTTCTTATCTCGGCGGTGATCGGGAATGCTGCTGACGTGGCCGCTTGGCTTATTGGGGATGCACAGGCAGTTATTGGGGGTGATGGTCTCCTGCCAACTACCAAGAGCATCGCGTTCGCGAGCTGGCAAGATCAACGCGGTCGCTTAGAGTATGTGAAACCGCAGGATCCCGCAGAACGTGAGTTCTTTGTGCCGCGCGTAATCGCCGACACCGTTTTACCCTTGCGCGGACGTGAAAGGGCCGTGCGGCGGTTCCCTGAAAAAAATGGCGGTGACGTCGGGCTCTTCCTCGGTTTGCACGTCGTTCGCAATGGCAGCGTCGCTATCTTCTGCGGCCGCAAGGATAGCGTGACAAAGATCTGCTTGCGGGCGGTTGAGATTCTTGAGCGTGGATTGGATGTTGAATGGCCGATTGCATCCTCGGACGCAATGGAAGTCCACAAAATCCGTGCACTTTGTGAGCTTGAACTGGGGGCGGGAGCTTCGGCCACCCAAGCTGCGGCACTTGGGATCTTCGCGCATCACGCCGATACTCCGCATGGCATCCGCTTAGCGATCGAACATGCCATGAAAGAGGGGCTTGCGAGATTTGTCGTTTGCACCTCAACGCTGGCGCAAGGAGTGAATTTTCCACTCAAGTATCTAATCGTAACCTCAACTCAACAGGGCGGGGAGCCAATCCTTGTTCGTGACTTTCACAACCTGATGGGGAGAGCGGGCCGGGCGGGTATGCACACCGAAGGTAGTGTAATTTTCTCGACACCGACAATTTACGACCAGCGAAAGCAGTTTAGAGGGCGTTGGACCTGGGATCGCGCAGTTGAGCTGCTGGACGCCAAAAACTCCGAGCCGACGCGGAGTTCTATCCTAGCGTTGTTTGATCCGTATGAGCAGCGCACTCCACCCATTGTTCAGGAGATTCCGCTTGCTTGGCTGGATCTCGCTTTCGCTGACGCCACCAAATTCGACGAGGTTGTTGCATCTGCACGTGCTGTGCAACCCGCTATCAACGAACGCGAATTCCGACGTTTCATAGAGGGACGGGCACGTGCGGTGCAGCATATTGCTTCGTTTCTAATCGCGAACATGAGCTTTACCGACGGCGAAGATGCGGTTATGCGTATAGGTGAACTCATGGCCAACACTCTCGCTTATCATCTCGCAGATGAAGAGATACGGCCTCGCTTGATTGCGCTGTTCCGCTCCATTGGTCAATCCATCGCCGTGAATACCGATGACGGTATGCGAGCGCTTATTCGGCGGTCCCCATTACCACCAGCGGCAGTGGTCGAACTTCAAGCTTGGGTGGACGCAAATATCGAAGTGCTTCGGGACGCTGCTACCGAGGATCGCCTTTTCGATGAAGTCGCGCCGATTGCCTTAAGGTTCGCGACGTCTCGCGCGATCTGCACTATAAGCGTTCAGGATGTTATCCCTCGGACGTTGCGTGAATGGGTTTCGGGCCGATCTTATGCGACGATTTTCGAGACGCTTCATAAGGCTGGTGCGCGCGCGGGGCGAGATCGTGTCACGGTCGAGGACGCCGTTGCACTTTGCGAGAGCGGTTTCGGATACGACGTGGCAATGGTCGTAGCATCACTTGCCGATCTTACCGAGGGGCTTGATGAGGGGCTGCATTCTGCTGCCACACTTCTGCAAAAGCAGATCAAATATGGTTTGTCGGAAAGATCAGCAATTGCCTTCCATGAGGCTGGCTTTGCCGATCGTTATGTGGCGTCAGGGCTTGGTTTGCGGTGGGGACAGGCTATCGATCGTGCAGGGGTGCGTGCGGCTTGTCAGCAGGAGGAGTTAATGCGAGGTGCTCTTGCTCACTTACCGTCTTACTTCATAGCTGTCGCTGCTGAACATGGCGGATGGGTCTAGAGTGCCTTTCACTGCCGGGTACTTGATCCGCCATAGACTTGGGGACGGTGAGATTTCTATTCCACTGCATTTCTCTAGCCAAAGCTATTTCAGAGGCCATCACGCTAATTTCCACTAAGCAAAAAACTACAATGTCCGCTGAGCATCAGACGGCATCACCAAAGGCAGCTTGTTCCAGCACCTGATGCTGCCGCTGCCACCCCGGCATGTGACTAGCCACCAGCGCCCAGAAGGCCTTGGTATGGTTATTTTCCACCGTATGGCACAGCTCATGGAGGATGACGTAGTCCTGCACGCTGGCTGGCAGCTCCATCACCCGAGGATGAAACTCTAGGATGTGGTTTGCATCGCAACTCGCCCAACGGCTTTGGAAGTGACGAATACGGATACCGGCAGCCAGTAAGCCGGTTTCGCGCTGCCAGTGGCGCACACGTAGCGGTAGTTTCTCGTGAGCCCGCTCTCGATAGAACCGCTCCAGCAAGGGCATCAGCACTTCGGGAGGAATACTCAAACCATCAGGGTTATCAACGATAAAACGCGAGGCAGTGAAAGCTAACCGTGGTTTGAGCGCGTCTGGCACATGACGAACTTCAGTGTAATAGGTGCGCCCTGCATAGCGTAAGCGGCTACCCGTCACGATAGACTCACTAGCCAAAGGCTGATTCACCTGTGCCAATTTTTCCCGAATCCAACGTGCGCGGCGCAGCACCAAAGCCTCTTGCTCAGGTTCATCCACCTGCGGCCCTCGCAATAGAACGGGCCGCCCCCGTTCTACCGTCACGTAATGGCGCTTGAGTTTGCTATCGGGCTGGAAGTACCACTCGATAGCCGTTTGACCGTAATTCAATACTGGCATGGAGGACGCCGCGTCAGTTTTTCAGCAGGATATCGAAGATTCGCTTGGCGTGATCACGCGCCACTGAGCGCTCCCATCCCGCCAGAGGCATCAATACCCCACGCAGGTGGTCTCTAAAATCAGGGTGCGTATCCGGCATTTTCTTCCAGTTTTCAGTAGCCAGCGCACGGTTCAGCATTTCGTCTTCGAACAGCTTGGCCGTAGCCACTCTTGCCGTGTTCTCAGCCAGTAACGTACCAAGGTAGTGGTACACCGCTGAGTGCGCAGGCTTATTAAACCCGGTGTTGTCTTTGTCCTGAATCCGCTGGCTGAACAGCTCCAGTTGCTCTAGGAACTTGGCTTGAGTAATGCGACCGGCCTTTTCCTCTTCCAGCAGTTTTTCCAGCTCATCGGCTATCTTGTCGAAGAATGCTGGATCCTTGTCCTTGCCGGTGACGATGGTCTGCTTCAGCTGATTTTTCATCACCAGGGCGCGACTTCCAGGGCTCGCCAGTTTCTTTAGCCGCTCCATATCGCGGGCATCCAGAATCGACACCTCGTGGCCCAGCAGGCTCTTGGCCGGACTGGCAGCGATGTACTCATCCAGCAGCTGTTGCAGAAGCGCGGACTCCAGTTTGGTGATGCGTTCCTTGTAGGTACTGCCCGGAAGTTTGTCTCGCAGCATCAGGCGAATCTCACCTAGCAGGGTGAAATAGGGCTTGAAAGGAACTCCACGGACATCCGGTAGGATGATGTCCACAGAGCGGTTGAACTGTTTCACCAGATCGAGAAATTCTTCGACCATGTCCAACCGAGTGGCGGGGTCAAGGAAACGCTCGGCGTCGTCTTTGTAGGCCTCGCGCTGAACCACCGGGTCATGCTTTTTCGGCAGCAGCTTGAGAATACGGTCGAGCGTTGCTTGCAGTTTGGGCAGTTCGGTTTCAACCCCTTCCCAGACCTGTGAAGGCTTCACCTCGCCGCCATAAATCTTCAGCGCATGGTCAAGGTGCTCAACCACTCCATGGTAATCCACGATGTAACCGGCATTCTTGCCTGGGAGAGTACGGTTCACCCGTGCGATAGCCTGCAACAGGGTGTGCTCCTTAAGCGGCTTGTCGAGGTACATGGTGCCGACAATCGGAGCATCCCACCCGGTCAGTAGCATGTCTGAAACGATGATCAGCCCGACGTTGTTCGCCTGCGGCTTACCATCAAGCCCTTTACTTTCCTCACCGTAGGGCAGGGGAAACAGCTTGCTGACAAAATTTCCGATCTGCTCGGACGGCATGGCCACCGGGGTCTTTCCGGCTTTCACCTCGGCCTTGACCCGCTCCTCGATGCTGCGAATCTTGTCAGTCTCGATCCCGCATTCTGCCGCCTCTTCCATGGCAGAAGCCCCCGTACGGGAAGGGGTGATGCTGGCCAGGGAAATAACTACCTTGCTATCAACGGTTGGCAGTCCTTTTTGCCCCCGCTCGACCATGATTGCATCGATCAGATCCTTGTAGCGTACCGCCATATCGCGGCCATCGCACACCAGCATGGCCTTCAAGCCCTTGGCTTTTACGTTACTGAGGAAGTGCTCGACCAGATGCTCCGCGACCTGCTCCATGCGGTCACCGGCCTGGCGCCAGCGGCGCAGCAGTTCACGCTTTAACTCGTGCTGTCGAACCTCACTCTGGTCGGCAAACTGCTCTTTGAACGCGGCATCCAACTCAGCATTAGCCGACAGCGCAACCCAAGCATCCTGGTATTTGATCGGTAGGGTGGCGCCATCTGCCACCGCTTCTTGCAGGCGGTATTCGTCGATGTACGCACCACCACCAAACTCGCCCAATGTGTGTTTGTCCTCTTGCAGCAGCGGTGTACCGGTGAAAGCGATGAACTTGGCGTTGGGCAAGCTGGCGCGCATAAAGGCCGCGAGGAAGTCGTACTGGCTGCGGTGAGCTTCGTCGACCAGCACATAGAAATTAGACTTGGTACTCAGCACTCGGAAGTGCACTTTCTCCCGGCTGATCTCCTCCCACTGAGCCTTCACCGGCTCACCGTTCTCATCCACCTCCAAGTGGCGGATATTGCGCTCATGCGCAATATAGAAGTCCTTTTCCTCACGAATACGTCGGTGGCGGGTCGCTTGCAGCTCATCTTCTTCTTCGTCAGGAGTCTCAGCAGTCTGCTCACCGGGCTGGTCGTTCTCCTGAAACTTCTGCACCGTGCTGGTAAATACGCTGCCGTAGTCGTTGGATAACATCTTCACCAAGCCATCAACCGACACAGCATGAATGGCATTGATGCCCACCGCATGGAAGGTATCGAAGATCTGCTTATCTAGGTCTTTGCGGTCTGTCAGTACCAGCACGGTAGGGTTGTTCAACCCAGTACTATCGGCACGCAGCATTCGCGCGAGCAGGGCCATTGTCAGGGATTTGCCGCTACCCTGGGTATGCCAGACAACACCGCCCATGGGCTTTGGCGCGCACAGGCGATCCACCGTTTTGCACACAACCCGCCATTGTTGATAGCGCGGAAGCTTCTTCACAGTCTTGCCGTCACGGGTTTCGAACAGCACAAAATGAGTGATCAGTTGCAGGAAGCGACTCGGCTCGAACAGTGCCCACAGCAGGCTCTCCTGCTCACTGGGTGTATCGTCTAATAGGGCAGCAACAGCAGCAGTTTCCTGCGCCTGCAAACGAAAGCGGGCGTAATACGCTGGCTTGGTCAGGATCGCGCCATACAGCCCTTCACGCCGATTCAGCCCAACACAGACCTGGTTGAATACAAACTGGGTTGGGAAGGTGCTTTGGTAGCCATCCAATTGGCCCAAGGCTTCATCCAGGCGGTGATGGCTGGCTTTGCATTCGATGATGGCCAGGGGCAAGCCATTCACAAACAGCAGCAGGTCAGGGCGGAAAACATCCCCATCGGCATTGCGCCCCACGTACTGATCGACCACATGAAAGTCGTTGTTGCTGGCATCGTTGGCGTCGAAGAAGCGCACACTGCGCGGCTTACCTTCGACATCCTTCACCTGAATATCCGAACGATGCACCGCTTGTTCCCAGAACGCCTTGTTGGCGGGCAACAGCTCATCGTTGACGCGCTTATGTAGCTCGATCAGTGCCGCACTGATGCCACCGGGTGCGCTCGCCAGCCATGGGTTGAGGCCCAGCAGACGAACCTGCAACACATCATCCAGTACCGGTGCCAGATGGCGATGCTCAACTTGCACCCGGCTACCGGGCAGATGGGTATAACCCAGCTTGATCAACCAATTGATGGCGGGCAGCTCGACCCCGACCTTCTCTGGTGACTGGCTCATTGCTTACTCCTGCTCCCTGGAGGTTTCCCTCGGACGACTGCGATACCAAACCACCGTAGCGCCATTTTCGGCTTGGCTTTGCTTACGAATTTCAAACTGCTGCGACTCATGGATGACATGATGCCAACTCTCACAGCCATAACGCTTGGGCGTCTGCTCGGGGTAGGTCTTGGCAATCCAGTGAATGGCCTCCAAAAGAGGTGTCCACCCCGCCTGAGCCAGCTTGGCTTCCGCTTCACGCAAGCATGCAGTTACCCCGCTGCTGGGCCAGTGTACGATGACATCGACCCAGATGCCGTAGAAAACAGCATCTTCGTACTCTTTGGTTTGCATGAACGAAACCATCAGCTGTCGAGCCTCATCCATGGATTGAGCAGCCGCTCGTACTGCTGCAATTGCAACATACAGAGTCCAAGCTTGCGCTGCACGGTGCGCTGATGGTCAGGTACAGGATCCGAGGGCGGGGGGGGAATTTCGTCCATGAAGAAAGACTCAGCTTGGACCGCTAGAGCTATCGAGCTTGACCCGCCATTCGCCGGTTAGCAGCTTTTGCATCAGGCCACGCTTAATAGACTCAACAGCACATCGCTTCGTTTCAAGTACCTGACGTTTTGCATCAACGTCATCTAGAATCTGACTAATCTTCTGCTGCTCAGCTAACGGCGGCAGAGGAATAGTGATATTTGCCAGCGCGCTCAATCCAAGCGTTTTGTTTCGACCAGCCCCGCCTGGAGATGCCAATGAGAGCGAGGCGATTCCAGCTGGTGTGACCAAGTACCTATAGATGTAGGAAGTATCGGCCCGAGACCTGTCCACGGTGCATGTGATGTACCTATGCGAACCATAACGGCCATCATCTTCGGGCTTTGCTACAGCTACGGCACCTTCCCATGCAAACACATTTGAAAACAGAAGGTCTCCAGCTTTAATTTCGAATAGCCGCTTGTTGCCAACCTCAGAACCAAGCAGAGTTGGCTTATGAAATGTCCCCTTTCCATAAGAGCGCAGGCCCAGTTCGGGATATACCGCATCGGGGCAGATTTCTACCGGTCTTCGAATTAGCGGTGCAATATCGCCGAGCCGTATTACCTTCCACGTGGAAGGAATGTCCAGCGACAGCACTTCTTTAAATTCTGTATGAAGCACCCACTGACCACTGGCATCTTGGGTGCCCATACCCCTGCTGAATAGGGTTTGCATCAGGCCCTGTTTGAGGGTAAGGGTGGCTTCAGTCTGGCGGGTTATGAGGTCTAGCTTCTCGTCCAAGGCCGTGAGAATAGCAGCAATTTTCTGCTGTTCTGCGAGCGGAGGGGTCGTAAGCAATAGACCTTTTACGTCGGCCGAATTTACAGCGGGATAGTTGGAGCCAACCGTCAGTTTCTCGATTTGTGCATCCACTCCACCAGAGAGCAACGATTGATAGAGATACTCGGGGGACGCAATCTCTGCCCTTGCGCGAACAACAGCAAATCCAGTTGATGCAATCACATTGCCATCTACGCGACGCGCGAAGTAATGCCCCTTTAACTTAGGGCGGACGGTGGCAAACAAGATGTCCCCTGTTTTGATTTTGCGTCGCGCTCGTGAAGGGGCTTCAGAAAATTTGATATGGTCGTGACCACTAATCAACCGCCCAGAATCTACGTCGCCCAGGCTTATGTAGCGAAACGAGAAATCTGCGGCTGTCTTATTTGATAGAGATTCCGAATCAACATCCGCGAGCAATCCAACTTTCTCGACAGACCAGTCAGAAGGTATCCATCCAATCTCAGTCTCCTTGTATCCGGGCTTGTTGACCACGCTCATTCCTCATTCTCCAACAAGCCTAGTTCGGAGAAATAACCACTCAGCCGCGCATCAATTTGCGCTTCTTCCTCAGCCAGCATTGCCAATTGCGCCAAGGTGGCGGCCACATCTACAGCCTCTTCGGTCTCGCCGTTGTCTATATATCGGGCGATGTTGAGGTTGCCGTCGTTGCTTCGGATTTCGTCTAGCTTGACGACACGGCAGTAGTTCTCCACCTCAGTCTGCTGCTCGAACGCAGCCTTGTGAGTGCTAACGATACGAGTGACGTCTTCAACCCGCAGACTGTTCTGCACCTTGTTATCACCATAGTCGGCACTAGCGTCAATAATGATTACCTTGCCCTTCAGCGCCGGCGGCTTTTGCTTATTCAGAATTAGTACGCAAGCCGGAATGGGGGTGTTGTAGAACAACGCAGGTGGTAAGCCGACAATGGCTTCAATCAGATCTCCTGGCTGTTTTCCGTTGGCAGCGTCGGTGCCAAAGAGCAGTCCATTGCGAATCTTTCCTTCCTCGCCACTGCGGAACAGAACGCCATGGGGCAAGATAATTCCCATACGACCATCCGCTTTAAGGCTTGCCAGCATATGCTGAGCGAAGGCTAGGTCGGCAAAGCTACGTGGAGGGATACCATAGACCAACCGACCATAAGGATCACTGACCTGCTTGTAGTTGGGGGCTTTGGCCTTCTTGCCATTTTCCTGCTCGTTCTCGTTGCTTAGCTCCAGCGGAGTCCACCAGGACTTTGCCGAGAAGGGCGGATTGGCAATAACCCGGTCGAATGTCTTCAGATAGTCGCCGTCCAGGTGCTTAGGCTCCACCAAGGTGTCGCCACGCTCAATGGAGGCATGCATGTTGTGTAGGTAAAGATTGAGCTTGGCGATAGCCCAGGTGCCCAGGTTCCTTTCCTGTCCGTACAGCAGTACATTGGGTTTCCCCATCAGGGTGCCATTGGGCAAATCAGATACATGATGGGCGCTTTCCACCAGCATGCCGCCACTGCCGCAGGTGGGGTCATACACGCTGTGGCCGGGTTGCGGATCGATTAGCTCAACCACCAATTGCACCACGGCCTTGGGCGTATAGAACTCACCGCCTTTTTTACCGGCGTCGTCGGCAAACTGCTTGATCAGATATTCGTAGGCATCGCCCAGCATGTCGGCTTTGTACAGGTCGTCATTGCCCAGCTTGTACTGGTTAAAGTGACGTAGCAGGCGCTGCAATGTGGCATCCGCCAATACCCGCTTGTCACCGTACTGCGTAGCCGTCAGAACGTGTTGCAGCTCAGGGTTGTTGGCCTCGATGGTCGCGAATGCCTTATCCAGCGCCTCGCCGATATTTTCGGTGCGCGAGATCAAATCGAACCAGCGAGCACTGATCGGAAACTTGCCCCATTTGTCCTCGATCTCATCCTGGGCATCGCCATAGCTCAGGCTTTCGTCCTTCATCAGCTTAGCGACGCGCTCGTCGAAGACGTCGTTGTAACGTTTTAGGAAGAGCAGGCCGAAAATGTAGTTCTTGAAGTCGGAGGAGTCGATGGAACCACGCAGGATGTTCGCGGATTCCCAGAGCCAGGACTCCAGCGTTTCGAGTGACAGCTTGTCAGTCATGGGTAAATCAATCCCTATAAAAAGTACGACGCCCAGCACCTAGCGATTGCTGCCATGGCGCATGGGTACACCAGAAAAGTGGGCTTGATTGTACAAGTCAACGCCATCTGGAGCCCGAAAATTCATCTCGTTTCGTCGCTCCCTATCAAACGAGCATCGCCGTCTAGAGAACAAAAAAAGGGCTGCCAAATGGCAGCCCTTTTTGGTGCATCCGTTTCACGCTTAGTGAGAGGGTTTCACGGATTAGAGATTTTGAGCGAGCAGGGCAATCAGTCCCAGCTCAGAGCACCACCGGTCTGATACTCAATCACGCGAGTCTCGAAGAAGTTCTTCTCCTTCTTCAAGTCCATGATCTCGCTCATCCATGGGAACGGGTTGGTGGTCCCTGGATACTCTTCTTTCAGGCCGATCTGGGTCAGGCGGCGGTTGGCGATGAACTTGAGGTAGTCCTCCATCATCGCTGCGTTCATGCCCAGCACGCCGCGTGGCATGGTGTCACGGGCGTATTCGATCTCCAGCTGGGTACCCTGAAGGATCATCTGGGTTGCTTCTTCCTTCATCGCGGCATCCCACAGGTGTGGGTTCTCGATCTTGATCTGGTTGATCACGTCGATGCCGAAGTTCAGGTGCATGGACTCGTCGCGCAGGATGTACTGGAACTGCTCGGCGACGCCGGTCATCTTGTTGCGGCGGCCCATGGAGAGGATCTGGGTGAAGCCGCAGTAGAAGAAGATGCCTTCCAGGACGCAGTAGTAGGCGATCAGGTTGCGCAGCAGCTCTTTGTCGGTCTCGACGGTACCGGTGTTGAACTCGGGGTCGGAGATGGCGCGGGTGTACTTCAGGCCCCAGGCTGCCTTTTTAGCGACCGACGGGATCTCGTGGTACATGTTGAAGATCTCACCCTCATCCATGCCCAGCGACTCGATGCAGTACTGGTAGGCGTGGGTGTGGATCGCCTCTTCGAAGGCCTGGCGCAGGATGTACTGGCGGCACTCGGGGTTGGTGATCAGGCGGTACACGGCCAGGGCCAGGTTATTGGCCACCAGGGAGTCGGCGGTGGAGAAGAAGCCGAGGTTGCGCATGACGATGCGGCGCTCGTCTTCGGTCAGGCCGTCCATGCTCTTCCACAGGGCGATGTCCGCGGTCATGTTGACCTCTTGCGGCATCCAGTGGTTGGCGCAGCCGTCGAGGTACTTCTGCCAAGCCCAGTCGTACTTGAACGGGACCAGCTGGTTGAGGTCGGCGCGGCAGTTGATCATGCGCTTTTCGTCAACGCGAACGCGGGCGGAGGAGCCTTCGAGTTCGGCCAGGCCTTCGGCGATGTCGAGTTCGTTCAGGGCGGCTTTGGCGCGCTTGACGGCTTCGGAGTCGTCGGCGGTCGCTGCACGGGCTTCCTGGGCTGCGGCGTCACCGGCGCTGTCCAGTTTGTCGAGGGTGGCGGCGGCATTGGCCTGTGCGGGGGTGGCGCCTTTGGCGGCGACTTCACCGTCTTCCTTGTCGAATTCGTCCCAGCTCAGCATGGTCCTGGCTCCTGCTAGAGGGTTGCGCGGGGCAACCGATTGGATTTTAAAAAAGGTGACGCCTGCAAGGCCCGAAAGGGCGATATGGCAGGCAGTGAGCGCGTGCGCTCGTCACGTTTGAAGGTGTCGGGTCAGCGTCTGTCCGTGCCTCGGGGGAGGGGCCAGGACGCTTGAATACAGTGTGGCAACGATAAAACGTGCGGGCCGGCCAAGCGGTTGGGTACGGCTTGTGTCACGCAGTCGATCATTGGCTAAACCCTTTTTCGAGGGGGGCGAAGTATAACGGAATTCGCTACCGATCGGAGCGACGCTGGGCCGGTCTGCTGTAATTTTTCGACCGGTATCAGGCGCGTCCGTTCACGAATCACGCGTCGTTTCCACGGGGAAGGAGTTTAGCGGAAAAGTCGCAGATGTGGTGTCTGATTTTTTGATCCAGCACAAAATATTGTGTTTTTGAGGGCTGGCGGGCGGGATCGAAAAAACCGCACCCGGAAGGTCTTGGCCTCCCGGGCGGGGCTTAGCGGCAGCGGTTGCGCAACGTCTGGACGATGTGCGTCCTGGGGTTGTTGCGCGCCTCTTCGACCGTGGTGAAACGACCGGTTTCGGCATTGCGGCCAATCTTGCGAGTTGCAGGTTTCTTCCGAGCCATCGTGATGTCTTCCGTGTGGGTCAGTGAAGCGCCAAGCCCTGGAATCCAGGGTATGGGGCAGCACTGTTTTATCCCTTCGCGAAAGCGACGTGCAGAGGGCAGTGTCTCTCGATGACGCAGATACAAAAATGCCGCAAGCGGCGCCTGAAGGCACCTCCCGCGGCATGGAGTGTTACTGGCAGGCTTCGCAGTCTGGCTCGTCGATCGCGCAGGCCTTCGGCACTGGGGCTGGGCCCGCCGCCTGGACCGGGGCGCTGTCGCCGCCGCTGGAAACGGCGTTGAGCTTGCCGGTGTTGATGGTCGACTTCTCGGTGCTGGTGGCGGCCAGGGCGCGGAGGTAGTAGGTGGTCTTCAGGCCACGGTACCAAGCCATGCGATAGGTCACGTCCAGCTTCTTGCCCGAGGCGCCGGCGATGTACAGGTTCAGCGACTGGGCCTGGTCGATCCACTTCTGGCGACGGGAGGCGGCGTCGACGATCCACTTGGTCTCGACTTCGAACGCGGTGGCGTACAGGTCCTTGAGCTCTTGCGGGATACGCTCGATCTGCTGAACCGAACCGTCGTAGTACTTCAGGTCGTTGATCATGACCGAGTCCCACAGGCCACGGGCCTTCAGGTCGCGAACCAGATACGGGTTGATCACGGTGAACTCGCCTGACAGGTTCGATTTGACGTACAGGTTCTGGTACGTCGGCTCGATCGACTGCGAGACACCGGTGATGTTGGCGATGGTCGCGGTCGGCGCGATGGCCATGATGTTCGAGTTGCGGATGCCTTTCTTGACGCGCTCGCGGACAGGGGCCCAGTCCAGGGACTCTTCCAGGTTGACGTCGATGTACTTGGCGCCACGGGCCTCGATCAGGATCTGCTGGCTGTCCAGCGGCAGGATGCCCTTGGACCACAGGGAGCCTTCGAAGGTCTGGTACGCGCCACGCTCGTCGGCCAGATCACAGGAGGCCTGGATGGCGAAGTAGCTGACCGCTTCCATCGACTTGTCGGCGAACTCGACGGCAGCGTCCGAGCCGTACGGGATGTGCTGCAGGTACAGCGCATCCTGGAAGCCCATGATGCCCAGGCCGACCGGACGGTGCTTGACGTTCGAGTTCTGTGCTTGCGGCACCGAGTAGTAGTTGATGTCGATCACGTTGTCGAGCATGCGCACGGCGGTCTTGACGGTACGCGCCAGTTTCGCGGTGTCCAGCTTGCCATCGACAATGTGGTTCGGCAGGTTGATCGAACCCAGGTTGCACACGGCGATTTCATCGGCGTTGGTGTTCAGGGTGATCTCGGTGCACAGGTTCGAGCTGTGGACCACGCCCACGTGCTGCTGCGGCGAGCGCAGGTTGCATGGGTCCTTGAAGGTCAGCCATGGGTGGCCGGTCTCGAACAGCATCGACAGCATCTTGCGCCACAGGTCTTTGGCCTGGACGGTCTTGAACACCTTGATCTTGTTGTACTCGGTCAGGGCTTCGTAGTACTCGTAGCGCTCTTCGAAGGCCTTGCCGGTCAGGTCGTGCAGATCCGGCACTTCCGAAGGCGAGAACAGGGTCCACTTGCCGTCGTCGAAGACGCGTTTCATGAACAGGTCCGGGATCCAGTTGGCGGTGTTCATGTCGTGGGTACGGCGACGGTCGTCACCGGTGTTCTTGCGCAGCTCGAGGAATTCCTCGATGTCCAGGTGCCAGGTTTCCAGGTAGGCGCAGACCGCGCCCTTGCGCTTGCCGCCCTGGTTGACCGCGACGGCGGTGTCGTTGACGACCTTCAGGAACGGCACGACGCCTTGCGACTTGCCGTTGGTGCCCTTGATGTACGAGCCCAGGGCACGTACCGGGGTCCAGTCGTTGCCCAGACCGCCGGCAAACTTGGACAGCATGGCGTTGTCGTGGATGGCCTTGTAGATGCCCGACAGGTCATCCGGCACGGTGGTCAGGTAGCAGCTCGACAGCTGCGGACGCAGGGTACCGGCGTTGAACAGGGTCGGGGTCGAAGCCATGTAGTCGAACGAGGAGAGCAGGTTGTAGAACTCGATCGCACGGGCTTCTTTGTCTTTTTCCTGCAGCGCCAGGCCCATGGCCACGCGCATGAAGAAGACCTGTGGCAGCTCGAAGCGCACGCCATCCTTGTGGATGAAGTAGCGGTCGTACAGGGTCTGCAGGCCCAGGTAGGTGAACTGCTGGTCACGCTCGTGTTCGATGGCCTTGCCCAGACGCTCCAGGTCATAGCCTTTGAGGGCAGGGTCGAGCAGCTCGAACTCGACGCCTTTCTCGACATAGGCCGGCAGGGCCTTGGCGTACAGGTCGGCCATCTCGTGGTGGGTGGCGCTGTCGGTCACGCCCAGGAAGCCCAGGGCCTCTGCACGCAGGGTGTCCATCAGCAGGCGGGCGGTGACGAAGGAGTAGTTCGGCTCGCGCTCGACCAGGGTGCGCGCGGTCATCACCAGGGCGGTGTTGACGTCCTTGATGGCCACGCCGTCGTACAGGTTTTTCAGGGTGTCGCGCTGGATCAGCTCGCCATCGACTTCGGCCAGGCCTTCGCAGGCTTCGCTGATGATGGTGTTCAGGCGCGCCATGTCCAGCGGCGCCAGGCTGCCGTCGGCCAGGGTGATGCGGATGCTTGGGTGCGGCTCGACAACGGAGTCGGTGTTGGCGCGGGTGGCACGCTCCTTGGCGCGCTGCTCGCGGTAGATCACGTAGTCACGGGCGACTTTCTGCTCGCCGGCGCGCATCAGGGCCAGTTCGACCTGGTCCTGGATTTCCTCGATGTGGATGGTGCCACCCGATGGCATACGACGCTTGAAGGTCGCGGTGACCTGTTCGGTCAGGCGAGCGACGGTGTCGTGGATGCGCGACGAGGCGGCGGCGGTGCCGCCTTCAACTGCGAGGAACGCCTTGGTGATGGCCACGGTGATCTTGTCGTCGGTGTAGGGGACGACAGTACCGTTACGCTTGATCACGCGCAGTTGACCGGGTGCGGTCGCGGCCAGATCCTGGTTCGAATCGGCGGCCTGCGGCACCTTGGCCTGCGGGTTCTCGCGAGTTGTGTCGGTTTGCATGGGTGGGTGTCTCCACAGTTTCTATATTGTTCAGGCGCCTTTGGGGCGCCCACCGTTCCATCCACTAGCCTGATGGCCCTGAGCGGGGACGCGCATGCACGCGTAACCGCCCGCTCGGGCGTACCGACTTCGGGACAGACTCAGGAATAAGGGGCAATAACCTGCCGCTCCCTGGCCGAAGTCAAAGGTTTTGGGCCAGGCCCAAAAACTGTTGCTGATGAGTGTCAGGCCTGGCCTGCAACACTCATACCCGAACAAGGCCCTGGGTGGGCTTGCCTCGGTCGCCTCCGCAGGAGCGGTTTGGCTGCTGGAATCACGTTAAGTTCAGCCAGAAAAATCGCTTGAACTTCTCTGTTGACTTGTGTTTGTGATTTTGCTCGAACCCCAATATCTAGTGGTTCGCTGCGATGGGGATACAAGATAATGCGGTCTTAGGGGCTTTGCAAGGCGAGCGCCTGTGGATAACTTGTGCGTACTTTGTGTGTGATCCGTGGGTATTCGCTGTAGGCCTTGTCCTAACTGGCCTTCACTTTTTTTCTGCGTCCCGATGCCCTGTCGCGGATTTTTTCGGGCGCGAACCCTATCACAAAAACCACTCCCGTCGAGGGCCTGCGACCGGCGGCTCGGCGTGGTTGGCAGGGGCAGGGACGAGACGTAGTATCCGCGGGCAATGTTGCCTTTTGGTGAAGGATGGTTGTCTGGCCCGATGCGATCGTCGGTCGCACACCGCAACGCCAGCAGGTGGCTTCAGAACAAGAATAAACAGTGAAGGCGGACCATGGACCAGCCCAACAACCGGATATTGATCGTCGAGGACGACCAGCGACTGGCGGAGCTTACCGCCGAGTACCTGCAGGCCAACGGCTACGAGGTGGCGGTGGAGGGTGACGGCGGTCGGGCGGCGCGGCGCATCATCGACAGCCAGCCGGACCTGGTGATCCTGGACCTGATGCTGCCCGGCGAAGATGGCCTGAGCATCTGCCGGCGTGTACGCGGCCAGTACGCTGGTCCCATTCTCATGCTCACCGCCCGCAGCGATGAACTGGACCAGGTCCAGGGCCTGGACATGGGCGCCGACGACTATGTCTGCAAACCGGTGCGCCCGCGTCTGCTGCTGGCCCGCATCACCGCCTTGCTGCGGCGCAGCGAAGCGCCGGAAAGCAAGCGTCAGGAACTGCAGTTTGGCCCATTGCGCATCGACAACCGCCTGCGCGAGGCCTGGCTGGGCGAGCAGGCGATCGAACTGACCGGCGCGGAGTTCGACCTGCTCTGGCTGTTGACCAGCAATGCCGGGCGGGTGCTGTCCCGCGAGGAGATCTTCACCTCCCTGCGCGGCGTCGGCTACGACGGCCAGGACCGTTCGATCGATGTGCGTATTTCCAAGATCCGCCCCAAGATCGGCGACGATCCGATCCATCCGCGGCTGATCAAGACCCTGCGCAGCAAAGGCTACCTGTTCGTCGGCGAGGCCGCCCAGGCAGCGGCCCCATGAATTCGATCTTCCTGCGCATCTACGGCGGCATGCTCGCCGTGCTGGTGTTGGTGGCGGTGCTTGGCGTGCTCAGCCTGCACCTGGTCAATCAAGTGCGCGCCGAACAGCACCGTGAAGGGCTGGCCCAGGGCACCTTCAGTCTCATGGCGGACAACCTGGCCCTGCAGGATCCGGTGGAGCGCAAGCGCTCGTTGTTGATTTGGGAACGCCTGCTCGGCGTGCCGTTGGACCTGCAGCCTTCCTCGGCCTTCACTCTGGACGGCGGCCAGCGCACGCGCCTGCGCCGAGGCCTGGTGGTGGTGGTGGAGACCGGCCCGCACACCGTGCGCGTCTTGCGCCAGATCGGCGATGAAGACCAACTGCTGGTGGCCCAGGTCAAGCAGGTCAGCGAACAGTTGGCCCGCGCCACGCTCTACCTGCTGGCCGATGAACTGGTGCGTTACCCGGTCACCGAGCAGCAACGACGCCTGGCCGAGATCAGCAAGAGCAAGGGCTTTGGCTTCGACATCGCCCTGCAACGCTTGGAGCGGGCGGGTCTGGACGACGACCAGCGGCGCCGGGTGGAGGAGGGCGACACGGTGATGGCGCTGGGCAAGGATGGCGATTCGGTGCGGGTGTTCTCCGGATTGACCGGCTCGCCCTGGGTGTTGGAGATCGGGCCGTTGCATCAGCTCAACCCGTATCCACCGCAATTGCTGGTCCTCATCGCCTTCCTTGGCCTGTGCCTGATCGGCCTGGTGGTCTACCTGTTGGTGCGTCAGTTGGAGCGACGTCTGTCGGGGCTGGAGGTCGCCGCCACACGCATCGCCCAGGGCAGCCTGGAGACCCGCGTGCCTGCAGGCGACGCCGACTCGGTAGGACGCCTGGCCGAGGCCTTCAATGGCATGGCGGAACACCTGCAGCGCTCATTGACCATGCAGCGCGAACTAGTGCGGGCTGTGTCCCACGAATTGCGCACGCCCGTGGCGCGTCTGCGCTTTGGCCTTGAGATGCTCGAGAGCGCCAGCACCGAGCAGGCCAGGGCCAAGCACTTGGCCGGCATGGACAGTGACATCCAGGACCTGGACAACCTGGTGGATGAAATGCTGACCTATGCCCGCCTGGAGCAGGGCACCCCGGCCCTGAAGTTCCAGGCCGTGGACCTCGACGCGCTGCTCGAGCGCGTGATCCAGGAGCTGTCGCCGTTGCGGGCCGAGGTCAAGGTGGTGCGCGGGGACTGCCAGGGCGCGGATGCGACAGGCGCTTGGGTCGATGCCGAACCCCGTTACCTGCACCGGGCGCTGCAGAACCTGGTGGGCAATGCCATGCGCCATGCCGAATCCCAGGTCAGGATGAGCTATCAGTTGGGCCAGGAGCGCTGCCGCATCGATGTGGAAGACGATGGGCCCGGAATTCCCGAAGGGGTCTGGGATCGCATTTTCACCCCCTTCACCCGTCTCGACGACAGCCGTACCCGCGCCTCCGGCGGCCATGGCCTGGGGTTGTCTATCGTGCGCCGGATCATCTATTGGCACGGTGGCCGGGCCATGGTCGGGCGCAGCGAAGCGTTGGGCGGGGCCTGCTTCAGCCTGATCTGGCCGAGCAGCCAGGCACAGGTTTAGGCGTTACACGCTGATCAGGCTCAGTAGATAGCCGTCCTGGACGCAGAATTGGCCCTCCAGTTCCTGGCCTGCCTGCCATTGGGCTGACAGGTCGGTGAGCAGGCGCAGGCGGGCGTGACCGTCGACAGACCATTCCAGCAGCTCGGCGTGTTCGAAGTAGAAACGGCGCCGGGTCAAGGGGTAGAGCGCCTTGAACAGGCTTTCCTTGAGCGAGAACGTCAAGGTCACGCCCAGGGCGAGCTGGCTGGGGTCCAGGCGCTGGAGTTCGGCGGGGGTGAGGATCTCTCCTGCCAGGCGCTTGGCGCGTTCGTCGTCCAGCAAGGATTCCTGATCCAGGCCCAGGCCACCGCTGTCGCCATCGGCGGCCACCACGGCGGCGGCCCAGCCTTTGCCATGGGTGATCGAGCCGTGAATACCGGCCGGCCAGATCGGCGAGCGATCCTCGTGGGTGGCGGGCACATAGTCACGTCCATCCAGTGCATGCAGGGCCGCACGGGCGCAGACCCGTCCGGCAAGGTACTCGGCCTGGCGCTTGGCCACCGAGCGCTGCAGGCTGGCGCTTTGCTCGATGCCGGCGCGCTGGAAGTCGTCCGGCGTCAGTCGGGCAGGGTCGAAGGTACAACTGACCAGCACCGCACCCGGGACCGGGCGCGGCAGGGGCCAGTGGTATTGAAGGGGGGAGCAGCAGGGCGGAAGTCTGGTCATGGAGGCTATTGTGCCAGTGGCGTCCGGCCGCGCAAACCAGGCGAGTGCCGGGCCCTCGATCACTGGCCCGGCCGGTTTTCAGTCAAAGGATTTCTTGAGGAAGGCCTGCATGTCCGCCCACGAACGTTCGTCCGCCGCCTTGTTGTAGCCGATGTCCGGCCCGCCGTGTTCGCCGTGGCTCAAGCGGTCGGCATCCGGGTTGGTGAACCCATGCTTGGCGCCGGGAATGGCAACGAATGTCATGTCGGCGCCGGCATCGTCCATTTCCTGCTTGAACGCTGCCACTTGCTCTGGCGGGATCATGCTGTCGGCCTCGCCATGCTCCACCAGGATCTTCGCCCTGATCACTCCCGGCTTGGCTGGCGTCTGGGTGGCCAGCGGGCCATGGAAGCTCACCACAGCATCAAGTTTCTCGCCTCGGCGTGCGGCATCGAGCACCACCTTGCCGCCGAAGCAGTAGCCCACCGCTGCCAATTGATGCTTGTTGGTGTTGGGCTGGATCTTCAGCAACTCCACGCCCGCATCAAAGCGCCGTGCCGCAGCCTTGGGGTCCTTCATCGCCGCTGCCATGAACGCCTGGGCGTCCTGGGGATGCTCGGTGTGCTTGCCATCGCCGTACATGTCGATGGCCAGGGCGTTGTAGCCCAGCGCTGCCAAGTCTCGGGCACGGCGCTTGGCATAGTCGTTCAGGCCCCACCATTCATGCACCACGACGATGCCCGGGCGTTTGCCCTCGACCGCATCGTCGTAGGCGTAGTAGCCCACCAGGCGCTGGCCGTCGGCGTCCTGGTAGGGAATTTCGCGAGTCTGCACGGCCGCCTGGGCGAAGGCGGCACTGCACATCAGGGCCAGGGCAAGCAGGGAACGCATGGTCGGTACTCCTTGGACAAAGGGTGCGATTCGTTCAGCCGGGGTTCAGCCAGGGTTCAGCCGCGGTTCAGGGCTCCCTCCCTACTCTAGTCACCAGACACGAACATCGCCTCTAACTGGAGTATCCAACCCATGAAAACACTCAACACCCTGATGGTCGCCATGGCCGTTTGCGCCGCCAGCTTCACCGCCCAGGCTGCCGATGACACCTTCGCCAGCCTCACCTATGGCCAGACCAGCGACAAGGTCCGCAAGTCCGGCCTGCTGCAACGCAACACCGATCATCTGAACGCAGACGGCGTCATCGGCAAGGACGGCACCTGGGGCGTGCGCGTAGGCAAGATCAACGACGACGCCCGCTACTACCTGACCTACGACAATGTCTCGGGCGATCACAGCGGCATCAAGCTGCGTCAGGAAAACCTGCTCGGCAGCTACGATGCGTTCCTGCCGGTGGGCGACACCACCAAGCTGTTCGGGGGTGGCAGCCTGGGCCTGACCAAGCTGTCCCAGGAGTCCTCCGGTTACAGCCGCGACACCGACGTGGGCTATGCCGTGGGCTTGCAGGCCGGCGTGCTGCAGCAGATCACCAACAACGCCTCGGTGGAGCTGGGCTACCGTTACCTGCGCAGCAACGCCAGCACCGAGCTGGCCGAGCATGGCGGTCCCAAGGCGGGCACCTTGCGGCTGACCAGCAGCGCCCAGACCTACCTGTCGGCCAACTACACCTTCTGACCTAGGCTAGGGGCCAGGGTAACGCTGATATGCTGCACCGGTCCCACCGTGGGGCAAGCCCGCGCCTGTCGACCTAATGTCGTGCAGGCGCGGGCTTGCCTCGCGAGGGCATCGGACACAGGTATTGAATCAAGGAGAGTGACATGAAATTGCTGGTGGTCGAGGATGAAGCGCTGTTACGCCACCACTTGTACACGCGCCTGGGCGAGAGCGGGCATGTGGTCGAAGCGGTGGCCAATGCCGAAGAGGCGCTTTACCAGGCCGAGCAATACAACCACGACCTGGCAGTGGTCGACCTCGGTCTGCCGGGGATGAGTGGGCTGGACCTGATCCGGCAGTTGCGCAGCCAGGGCAAAAGCTTCCCGATCCTGATCCTCACCGCCCGCGGCAACTGGCAGGACAAGGTCGAAGGCCTGGCAGCCGGTGCCGACGACTATGTGGTCAAGCCGTTCCAGTTCGAAGAGTTGGAGGCGCGCCTGAACGCCTTGCTACGTCGCTCCAGCGGTTTCACCCAATCGACCATCGCGGCAGGCCCTCTGGTGCTGGACCTCAATCGTAAGCAGGCGACTTTGGACGAGCAACCGCTGGCCCTGACCGCTTACGAATACCGCATCCTCGAATACCTCATGCGCCATCACCAGCAGGTGGTGGCCAAGGATCGCCTGATGGAACAGCTCTATCCCGATGACGAGGAGCGCGACCCGAATGTCATCGAGGTGCTGGTCGGTCGCCTGCGGCGCAAGCTCGAGGGCGACCGTGGCTTCAAACCGATCGACACGGTGCGTGGCCTGGGCTACCTGTTCACCGAGCGCTGCCGATGATCCGCTCCTTGCGCGTACGCCTGATGCTGGCGGCGGCGCTGCTGGCGCTGTTGTTCATGCTGGGGCTGCTGCCGGCGCTGCAAAAAGCCTTCAGCCTGGCGTTGCAGGAGTCGATCGAACAACGTCTGGCCTCGGACGTGACGACGTTGATTTCCGCCGCGCGGATCGAACAAGGGCGGCTGCAGATGCCCGAGCAGTTGCCGGACGAGCGCTACAACCTGCCTTATACCGGCCTGCTCGGCTACATCTTCGACCGCCAGGGGGCCTTGGTGTGGCGTTCGCGCGCCACCAACGGGCAGAACATCAACTATCGCCCACGGTATGACGGGCGTGGCAATGAGTTCGCCCGGATCCATCAGGACGATGGCGAGGAGTTCTTCGTCTACGACGTCGAGGTCAAGCTGCTCGGGGGCAAGAGCGCCGCCTTCAGTATCGTGGCGCTGCAACCGGTGCGGGAGTACCAGCACACCCTCGATGGCCTGCGTGAAAAGCTCTATTTGGGCTTTGGCGCCGCCTTGCTGGCGCTGATGGTGCTGTTGTGGGCCGGCCTGACCTGGGGGCTGCGCTCGTTGCGCAGGCTGAGCCTGGAGCTGGACGAAGTGGAGGCGGGCGCGCGTGATGGCCTGAGTGGCGAGCATCCGCGTGAACTGCTGCGCCTGACCGGCTCGCTCAACCGTCTGCTGCGCAGCGAACGTGAGCAACGCCAGCGCTACCGCGATTCGCTCGACGATCTGGCGCACAGCCTCAAGACGCCCCTTGCGGTGTTGCAAGGTGTCGGCGAAAGCCTCGGCCAGGGCGACAGCGAGCGCGAGCAGGCGCGGGTGCTGCAAAGCCAGATCGAACGCATGAGCCAGCAGATCGACTACCAGTTGCAGCGTGCCAGCCTGCGCAAGAGCGGTCTGGTGCGTCACCGGGTGCAATTGCGACCGGTGCTCGAGAGCTTGTGCAACACGTTGGACAAGGTCTACCGCGACAAGCGCGTGGTCGTGAGCTTCGACATCCCCGCGGATGCCTGGGTGCCGATGGAGCAGGGGGCGGCGTTGGAGCTGTTCGGCAACCTGCTGGAAAACGCCTACCGCCTGAGCCTCGGCCAGGTGCGTGTGAGCCTGCAGCAAGCGCCTGGGCAGTTGGTGCTGTACGTCGAGGACGATGGTCCTGGTGTACCGGGCAGCCAGCGCGAGCGCATTCTCAAGCGTGGCGAGCGGCTCGATCGCCAGCATCCGGGGCAGGGCATTGGTCTGGCGGTGGTCAAGGACATCATCGACAGCTACGACGCCGAACTGAGCCTGGATGATTCGTCGCTTGGGGGCGCGGCCTTCCGGATCGTTTTCCATCTGGAGTGAAACCCATTGGGGCCGCTGCGCGGCCCATCGCAGGCGTTGCCAGCTGGGAGCGAGGAGCGAAGGGAACGGCCATAGAGCAGACTGGCCTGCGCACGCTTCCCTCCCCGGGCGGATTCCCGCCAACACCCCCCTTCCAATCCCGCCAGCGGGCGGAAATCCGCCAACCTCAACCTGCGCGACCGCCCCGCCATGGGGCGCTGAAAGCCCCGAATTACGAGGGTTGCACTGATTGCGAGCATTTTGGCATCGGCCTTGCTATCGACCTGGCAGAGGCCTTTCACAAGGCAGCTCGAACACAACGACAAATCCCTCCAGGTGCAGGAGGGTTCGCGCTTTAGGTGCCCCAACGCTCTGGGAAGGGTGGGCCGGCACACTTGAGGAAAAACTAGCCATGACGACACGTCAGCCGTTGTACAAATCCCTGTATGTCCAGGTGTTGGTTGCCATCACCATTGGTATTCTGCTCGGTCACTACTACCCGGAAACCGGCGTAGCCCTCAAACCCCTGGGTGACGGATTCGTCAAACTGATCAAGATGGTCATCGCCCCGATCATCTTCTGCACCGTCGTCAGCGGCATCGCTGGGATGCAGAGCATGAAGTCGGTCGGCAAGACCGGCGGCTATGCGCTGCTGTATTTCGAGATCGTTTCCACCATCGCCCTGATCATCGGCCTGGTCGTGGTCAACGTGGTCCAGCCCGGTGCCGGCATGCATGTCGACGTCAGCACCCTGAACGCCAGCAGCGTGGCCGCCTACGCCGCGGCAGGTGCGCAGCAGACCACCGTGGGCTTCTTGCTCAACATCATCCCCAACACCGTGGTAGGTGCCTTCGCCAATGGCGACATCCTGCAGGTGCTGATGTTCTCCGTGCTGTTCGGCTTCGCTCTGCACCGCCTGGGCAGCTACGGCAAGCCGGTGCTGGACCTGATCGACCGCTTCGCCCATGTCATGTTCAACATCATCAACATGATCATGAAGCTGGCCCCGGTCGGTGCCTTCGGCGCCATGGCCTTCACCATCGGCCAGTACGGCGTGGGCTCGCTGGTGCAGCTGAGCTACCTGATGATCTGCTTCTACGTCACCTGCCTGCTGTTCATCCTGGTGGTGCTGGGCAGCATCTGCCGCTTCCACGGCTTCAGTGTGCTCAAGCTGATCCGCTACATCCGTGAGGAGCTGATGATCGTGCTCGGCACTTCCTCCTCGGAGTCGGCCCTGCCGCGCATGCTGGCCAAGATGGAGCGCCTGGGCGCCAAGAAGTCCGTGGTGGGTCTGGTGATCCCCACCGGCTACTCGTTCAACCTGGACGGCACCTCGATCTACCTGACCATGGCCGCGGTGTTCATCGCCCAGGCCACCGACACCACTATGGACATCACCCACCAGATCACCCTGCTGCTGGTGTTGCTGATCGCGTCCAAAGGGGCCGCGGGTGTCACGGGGTCCGGCTTTATCGTCCTGGCCGCCACCCTGTCCGCCGTGGGTCACCTGCCGGTGGCGGGCCTGGCGCTGATCCTGGGCATCGATCGCTTCATGTCCGAGGCGCGTGCGCTGACCAACCTGATCGGCAACGCCGTGGCCACCGTGGTCGTGGCCAAGTGGGTCAACGAGCTGGACACCGACACGCTGCAGGCCGAGCTGGCCTCTGGTGGCTCGCCGTTGGTCGACCCTCGTCCGGTCGATGACCTGGGCGTGGCCGAAGGCCCGGCGCGTTGATTACGTTGTGAAACAAAGAAGGCGACCCTCGGGTCGCCTTCTTTGTTTGGAGTGCCTGCCGGTCTAAGCCTTGTGGAAGCGGATTTAACCGCGAATGCTGTTTGTCATTCGACGCGGGTCTCGCCGCTGTACACCAGGATCGCCCGGCACCGCCGGCACAGGTAGCGCCGCCCCTGGCGCACCAGCTTGTGCCGCTGTGCGGTGAACGGGAAGTCACTTTCCGGGCAGGGGCAGCGATAGATGTAGCGGGTGGCCACGCGCCGCTTCACTTCATAGTTGTGGCAACGGTTCGGTGGCAGTTCGTACACGCCACGCATGATCAGTTGCCATTCCTCGCCATGGGCCTGGATCCTGTCGCCGAACAGCTGGTGCGCCACCAGGTGTGCGACTTCATGAGCCACGGTCTGGCGCAGGAAGTCCTCTTGGTTCTCGCGGTACAGCTGCAGGTTGAAGCGCAACAGGTTCTCGTGAAGATGAGCGACGCCGGCCTTCTGGCCGCGCAGCTTGAAACTGACTTCCGGGCGGGGGAAGGTACGTTTGAAGAAGGTTTCGGCTTGCTGGTAGCAGGTTTCGACGCGTTGTTTGAGCAGCTCGGGCATGACGGGGTGGTTCTCCTGAGCGGGCAATTATGCCGCAAGCGTCAGGTACCTGCCGGGCCATCTGTCAGCACACAAGCCGAGGCCGCCTTGCGGCGGCCTCGGGTGACGCTCCTATGTTGCGTTGGATCTAGTTGGTATAGACAGGCCCCACACCCAGCCCCCAGATGATCACCGTGGCGGCCATGATCGCCACCAGTACCACCAGGCCTACCGCCAGCACGGAGCTGGAGAACAGGAAGCCTTCGTCGGTGGGGATGTTCATGAAGGTCGGCAGACCGACATAGAGCAGGTAGACCGTGTAGCAAATGGCCGCCGTGCCCACCAGCATGCCTAGCCAGAGGTGCGGGTAGAGCGCCGCCAGGCCGCCGATGAACAGCGGGGTGGCGGTATAGGTGGCAAACGCCACGCATTGCGCCATGGATGGGGTGGCATCGTAGGTGCGAGCCATCCAGTGGATGAAGGCACCCATGACCGCGACCCCGGCGAGCATCGCCAGGTAGGACATGATGCTCATCCAGAGTGCGCTTTCCATCGTCAGCATCACCGCCGGCCGATCACCGATGACCCAGCCGACCTGGGTGGTGCCGATGAACGCTGAGACAGCCGGGATCGCGGCCAGTATCAGCGTGTGGGTTAGGTACATGTGGCTGATGCTTTCGTCCTCGCCACGGATCTCCTTCCACTCCTGGTCAGGGTGGGTAAACAGCCCCAGAACGTGATGGATCATGCCGGTCACTCCTATCGTCGTTGTCAAACGCCCCCCAAGTGGAGCGCTTGCGGCCCGAGGCCTGGACACCGATGCAAGCGGTCGTGTGGCCTTATCTCGCAGTATAGGAAGCGGTTACCTGCATAAACCTGGGTTTTTAGAGCAAATTGCGCTGTCAGGCGCGCCCTTGATTCTTTATCGGAATGGCCTACGCCCAGGCTCGGTTTGTGCGTAAAATAGCCGGCTTTTGTCACACCTCGCGGATCCAAGCGCTATGGGCACCCTCTCGGTCAACCAGAACAAACTGCAAAAACGCCTGCGTCGCCTCGCTGGCGAAGCCATCACCGACTACAACATGATCGAGGATGGCGACAAGGTCATGGTCTGCCTGTCCGGCGGCAAGGACAGCTACACCATGCTCGACGTTCTGTTGCACCTGCAGAAGGTGGCGCCGATCAAGTTCCAGATCGTCGCGGTGAACATGGACCAGAAGCAGCCAGGCTTCCCTGAGCACGTGCTGCCGGCCTACCTCAAGGAACTGGGCGTCGAGTACCACATCGTCGAGAAGGACACCTACTCGGTGGTCAAGGAGCTGGTTCCGGAAGGCAAGACCACCTGCTCGCTGTGCTCGCGCCTGCGCCGTGGCACGCTATACACCTTCGCCGACGAGATCGGTGCGACCAAGATGGCCTTGGGTCACCATCGCGACGACATCGTCGAGACCTTCTTCCTCAACATGTTCTTCAACGGCTCGCTCAAGGGCATGCCGCCGAAGCTGCGCGCCGACGATGGCCGTAACGTGGTGATCCGCCCGCTGGCCTACTGCAGCGAGAAGGACATCCAGGCCTACTCGGACATGAAGGAATTCCCGATCATCCCGTGCAACCTGTGCGGCTCCCAGGAAAACCTGCAGCGTCAGGTGGTCAAGGAAATGCTGCTGGAGTGGGAGCGTAAGCACCCGGGTCGTACCGAGAATATCTTCCGTGCCCTGCAGAACGTGGCACCGTCGCAGCTCGCCGACCGCAACCTGTTCGACTTCACCAGCCTGAAGATCGACGAAAGCGCTACGCCGCGTTTTCTCGATGTCCTGAACATCTGACCTCATGCGCGACTACCAGTGGCTGCATGAGTACTGCCTGAACCGCTTCGGTTCGGCACAGGCCTTGGAGGCCTTCCTGCCGCAGCCGCGCACGCCTGCGCAGCTGCGCGACATCGGCGATGATCGCTACCTGTCGACGCTGGCCCTGCGGGTGTTCCGCGCAGGGCTCAAGCACAGCCTGGTGGATGCCAAGTGGCCGGCCTTCGAGCAGGTGTTCTTCGGTTTCGACCCGGAAAAGGTCGTGCTGATGGGCGCCGAGCACCTTGAGCGGTTGATGCAGGACGAGCGGATCATCCGCCACCTGGGCAAGCTCAAGAGCGTGCCGCGCAATGCGCAGATGATTCTCGACGTGGCGAAGGAAAAGGGCAGTTTCGGTGCGTTCATCGCCGATTGGCCGGTGACCGACATCGTCGGGCTGTGGAAGTACCTGGCCAAGCATGGCAACCAATTGGGCGGGTTGTCGGCGCCGCGCTTTCTGCGCATGGTCGGCAAGGACACGTTCATCCCCACCGATGACATGAGCGCTGCCTTGATCGCCCAGGGCGTGATCGATAAACAGCCAACCAGCCAGCGTGACCTGGCGCTGGTGCAGCAGGCATTCAATGAGTGGCATGAGCAGAGCGGGCGGCCGCTGTGCCAGTTGTCGGTGATGCTGGCGCATACCGTCAATCATTGAGGCCTGCGTCGCCTGCTTCGCGGGTGAGCCCACCCCACCTCGTCAGCGGTGCCGGTGCGAGCCGGTTTACCCGCGAAAAAGCCAGCGCCGCTTCTATTACCCTTCACCCGCCATGCGCCGCTCATGCTGGAACTTCCAGCGCACATACAGCAGGGCACTGACGAACAGCCCCAGGCTCACCAGCACCTCCACCCAGCCGAACACCGCCCGTGCCGGGTCGAACGCCGCCAGCACGCCCTTGATGAAATAGATATTCACCACGAAGCACGTCCAGGCATGGGCCCGGGCGCTGCCCATCAGCATGCCTGGCAACAGCAGCAGCAGGGGGATCAGCTCGATGGCCAGGATCACCTCGACCCGCGCACCATGCAGATTCGCGAACCACAGGTTATTGACCACCAAGAGGGCGATCAGGCCGAAGAAGCAGGCCAGGCTCAGGGCGCGGGTTAACCGCACCCGTGGGGCGAGCCATTGCAGCGGCGGCAGTACCTTGGGCTTTCTAGCCACGGTCGCCCTCCAGGGCCTTGGCGGTGTTCGCCAGGCGTTGGCCCAGGGCGCGGCACAGGGCGATTTCGTGCGGGTCGAGTTCGCGCTTGCCATCGGCGCCGGCGTGGTGGCTGGCGCCATAGGGCGTGCCGCCGCCGCGGGTCTCGAGCAGCGCCGACTCGCTGTACGGCAGGCCCAGTACCAGCATGCCGTGGTGCATCAGCGGCAGCATCATCGACAGCAGCGTGGTCTCCTGGCCGCCGTGCAGGCTGGCGGTGGAGGTGAACACCGCCGCAGGCTTGCCGACCAGTTCACCGCCCAGCCACAGGCTGCTGGTGCCATCGAGGAAGTACTTGAGCGGCGCGGCCATGTTGCCGAAGCGGGTCGGGCTGCCCAAGGCCAGGCCGGCGCAGTGGCGCAGGTCGTCGAGGGTGGCGTAGAGCGCGCCGTTGGCCGGGATGTCCGGGGCCACCGCTTCGCATTCGGTGGAAATCGCCGGCACGGTGCGCAGGCGCGCCTCCAGACCGGCCATCTCGACGCCGCGGGCGATGTGCCTGGCCATCTCGCTGGTCGAGCCGTGGCGGCTGTAATACAGCATCAGAACGTAAGGATCGCTCACGGCAGGATCTCCAGCACCTTCTCAGGCGGACGGCCGATCACCGCCTTGTCACCGACGACCAGGATCGGACGCTCGATCAGCTTCGGGTGCTGGACCATGGCATCGATCAGTTGGGCGTCGCTCAGGGCGGGGTTGGCCAGATCCAGGGCCTTGTATTCCTCCTCGCCGGTGCGCAGCAGCTGGCGCGGGGCGATGCCCAGCTTGCCGAGCAGCGCGTTGAGGATGGCGGCATCCGGCGGGGTTTCCAGGTAGCGCACGATGGTCGGGGCCAGGCCGCGCTCTTCGAGCAGTTCCAGGGCGCCGCGGGATTTCGAACAGCGCGGGTTATGATAGAGGGTCAGATCAGTCATGACGGGTCGCATCCAGCTGGGTGTGACGGCTATTCTAACCGCAGCGACTGTGTCGTTTGCTTGAAACTTCTAGAAGGATTGACCCATGGCAAGGCGTTTGGCAGCAGTATTGGCCATCACCGCGAGCCTGTTGCTCGGCGGTTGCGGTGCGGACTACGGCTTGGATCAGCACGGCAACACGGTAAAGGCCGAGCAGATCGACGGGCACTGGCTGGTGCTCAACTACTGGGCCGAGTGGTGCGGCCCATGCCGTACGGAAATCCCCGAGCTCAACGCTGCGGCCAAGCAGTGGGAAGCCCAGGGCATCAAGGTGGTGGGGGTGAACTTCGACGGATTGCAGGGCCAGGACCTCAAGCAGGCCGCCGAAACCCTGGGTATCGCCTTTACCGTTCTCGCCCAGGACCCGGCCGAGCGCTACGAGCTGCCGCGCAGCGAGGCCTTGCCGGTGACCTATATCATCGATGACAAGGGCAAGGTGCGCGAGCAGTTGATGGGCGAACAGACCCTCGAAGGGCTGCAGGCCAAGCTCAAGGCCTTGAAAGGCGGCGCCTGATCGAGTGTTGGGGCTGCTGAGCAGCCCTTCGCGGCACAAGGCCGCTCCTACAGGGGGACGCGTTTTTCTGTAGGGGCGGCCGTGTGCGAAAGGAGCGCAAAGCGCTCCAATCTGTCAGCCTTCTTCAGGCCAGAAGCGCAGCGGCTTGCCCTCGGCCGGCCAGAAGCGGATCTGCTCGATCGGCGAAACGTCCCAGCGCTGTACGGTCTCCAGCGCCTGGAGGAAGCGTTTTTCCTGATCCATCAAAGCAGGGGCGCACAGCTTGCGGGTCTTGCCGACCTTGCCGAAGCTGATGCGGTCGCCTTCCAAGGTGTAAGGCGCGAACCAGTGGTTGCAGCCGGCGTTGCCATAGGCGCGGCCGTCCTCGCCGAGGATCAGGGTCAGGTGGCTGTAGTCGATCAGCCGGCGCTCGCCGATCCACTCCAGCACGTAGCTTTGCTCGGGTTGCAATTTCGAAGGCTCCGATGCGCAGCCAAGCAGGCCGACGGCAATCAGTGCGCCGGTCAACAGATGTTTCACTGCGCGCTCCCCTGGCAGGCCGGGCACAGGTGCTGGTCGCCACGGCTGGCCCAGCCCAGCTCCGCGATACGGGCGCTGGCCGCAGGCTGGCGGGCCTTGTTGCCGAGCTTGCCGTCGACGGCGAATTCGAAGTCCAGCTCAGCCTGGCAGCCGTTGCACTTGACCTTCCAGTTGAGGATCTCCAGCTCGTTGAAGACCGGGCCGCTGGCCACGGCGACCCATTGGCCGCGCGGGTTGATCAGGTGGCGCACGCTCTCAACGGTCAGGCGCATGGACAGGTCCTTGCTGCCTTTGAGGGTCACCAGCAGGACATCGTCCTTCTGGATCGAACCCCCGTTGCCAGTCACCTGATAGCGGCCCGGCACCAGGGCGCGGCATTCGATCAGGGTGTGTTGCGGGTTGAAAAGGGTGTAGCGGAAATCGTGTTCGACCATGGGTCCTCCAAAATTGCCGCGTATCCTAGCATCAACCGTTCACCAGATTCTGCGGATCGCCCGCCGTCCAGCGGATGATGTTGTCCAGGGTGGTCGAGGCGATGGCTCCCAGCGCTTCATGGGTGAGAAACGCCTGGTGCGCGGTGACGATCACGTTGGGGAAGGTCAGCAGCCGGGCAAGCACGTCATCCTGCAGCGGCAGGTCGGAGCGGTCCTCGAAGAACAACTGCGCTTCCTCTTCATAGACATCCAGCCCCAGGTAGCCGAGCTGGCCGCTCTTGAGTGCAACGATCAGGGCCGGCGTGTCCACCAGCGCGCCGCGCCCGGTGTTGATCAGCATGGCGCCGGGTTGCAGGCTGGCCAGGCTCCTGGCGTTGATCAAGTGGCGGGTGTGCTCGGTCAGCGGGCAGTGCAGGCTGATGATGCGTGCCTGGCTAAGCAGTTCGGGCAGCTCCACATAGCGGGCGCCCAGGGCAAGCAGTTCGGGATTGGGGGAGGGGTCGTAGGCCAGCAACTGGCAGCCGAAGCCGGCCATGATGCGGGCGAAGGCGGCGCCGATCTGGCCGGTGCCGACCACGCCTACGGTCTTGCCGTACAGGTCGAAGCCGGTCAGGCCGTGCAAGGTGAAGTCGCCTTCGCGGGTGCGGTTGTAGGCCCGGTGCAAGCGTCGGTTGAGCGCCAGGATCAGGGCCACGGCGTGTTCGGCTACGGCATGGGGCGAATAGGCCGGCACCCGCACCACCGACAGCCCCAGGCGTCGGGCCGCAGCCAGGTCGACATGGTTATAGCCTGCCGAACGCAAGGCGATCAGGCGTGTACCGCCGGCGGCCAGGCGTTCGAGCACCGTGGCATCGAGCTCGTCGTTGATGAACGCGCAGACCACCTCGAAGCCATGGGCCAGGGCGACGGTGTCCTGGGTCAGCCGGGCCGATTGGTAATGCAGCTCCAGGCCGCTGTCGCGGGCGGCTTGGGTGAAGCTTTCCTGATCGTAATGTTGGCTGCTGAACAACAGGACACGCATGGTGTGACTCTCCAGTTTTCGTCTAGGCGCCAGTGTAGACAGCCTGCGAAGGGGGCAGTTGATCCTGCTCAGTGGTCATCGCTGTTCGGGTGAGCGCAAGTCCTTCGTTCCTGGGGGCGCTAGGCGGCCCTTTCGCGGCGCAAGGGCGCACCTGCAGATCGCCAAAGGGCCGCCCAGTCGTCAGGCGCTCAGCCGCGCCTGCGCCGCGAGGCGCACGATGGCCCGGTCCAGTTCGTCCAGGGCTTGCACCGCCTGGGGGCTGTCCTGTTTGAGCAAGGTCTCGCTGCGCTGGCAGGCTGCGCGCAGTTGCGGTACGCCACAGTAGCGCGAGGCACCGTTGAGGCGATGGACCCGTTCGATCATCGCTGTGCGATCGCCCTGCTCACGGGCGGCACGAATCGATTCGCGGTCAGTCTCGAGCGACGCCAGCAGCATGGCCAGCATGTCCGCAGCCAGGTCCGGCTTGCCGGCGGCCAGGCGCAGGCCTTCCTCGGGGTCGAGCACCTTCAGCTCGCTGCTGTCGGCGGCCCGCTCGGTGCCGCGCTCTGGCATGGCGGGGGCCAGGCTCAGTCCGGTCCACTTCATCACCACCTGGGACAGCTGACGCTCGCTGATCGGTTTGGTCAGGTAGTCGTCCATGCCGCTGTGCAGCAAGGCCCGTTTCTCGTTGGCCATGGCGTGTGCGGTGAGGGCGACGATGGGCAGGGGGCTGCCGCTCTGGCTGGCTTCCCAGCGGCGGATCTGCTCGGTGCAGGCGCGCCCGTCCATGCCCGGCATCTGCACATCCATCAAGACCAGATCGAAGGGCTCGTCCTGCACGGCCTTGACCGCGGCATAGCCATTGTCGAGCGCCAGCACCTCGGCGCCCAGGCCTTCGAGCAGGGTCTGCACCAACAGTAGGTTGGCTGGGTTGTCGTCCACGCAGAGAATCTTCGGCGCCCGGGTCGTGCCACTGGCGCGTGCGTCGCTGGTCGCACGGCGCGGTTGCACCAGTTCGAGCAGCAGGCGGCGCAGCTTTCGCGTGCAGGTCGGCTTGGACAGCAACTGGCCATGGGCATTGGGCAAGTAGGGGTGGTAGAGCGCCTGTTCGGTGGTCGGGCATAGCACTACGCACAGACAGCCCAGGCGTTCCAGTTGCTGGTGATAATGGCCAAGCTGTTCGGGCGAAAGCGTGCCCAGGTTGGCCCCCAGCACCGCGAATTCCAATGGCTGACCGGCCTGGCTCGCCGCCTGGACACCTTGCAACAGCTGGTCGAAGGAGGCGAACAGGCTGACGCTCAGGCCGCAATCCTCCAATTGGTGCTCCAGGGCTTGGCGCGCGAGCTCGTGGCTATCGACGATGGCGGCGCGGCGACCAAGCAAAGGTTGCAGCGGCTGTTCCTGGGCATCGTCATGGGCCCGTGGCAGGTTGAGGCTGATCCAGAACTGCGAACCTTCCCCGGGGGTGCTGTCCACGCCGATCTCGCCACCCATCTGCTCGATAAGCCGCTTGGAGATCACCAGGCCCAGGCCGGTGCCGCCCGGCTGGCGTGACAAGGAGTTGTCGGCCTGGCTGAAGGCCTGGAACAAGGTGCGCACATCCTGGGGTGATAGGCCGATGCCGGTGTCCTGCACGCTGATGCGCAACTGTACGTTGTCTTCTTGTTCGTCCTCGACCATGGCGCGAACGACGATGGTGCCTTCGCGGGTGAACTTGATGGCATTGCTCACCAGGTTGGTGAGGATCTGCTTGAGCCGCAGCGGGTCGCCGATCAGCGACAGCGGGGTGTCGCGGTAGACCAGGCAGAGCAGCTCCAACTGCTTGGCGTGGGCGGCGGGGGCCAGGATGGTCAGCGTGTCCTGGATCAGGTCGCGCAGGTTGAACGGGATGCTGTCGAGCACCAGCTTGCCGGCCTCGATCTTGGAGAAGTCGAGGATCTCATTGATGATCCCCAGCAGGTTGTCGGCGGACTTCTCGATGGTATTGAGGTAGTCGAGTTGGCGCGGGGTCATCTCGCTGCGTTGCAGCAGGTGGGTGAAGCCGAGGATGCCGTTGAGCGGCGTGCGAATCTCATGGCTCATGTTGGCCAGGAACTCGGACTTGATGCGGCTGGCCTCCAGCGCTTCCTTGCGCGCCATGTCCAGTTCGATGTTCTGGATCTCGATGGTCTCCAGGTTCTGGCGCACGTCTTCGGTGGCCTGGTCGATGCTGTGCTGCAACTCTTCGTGGGCATTTTGCAGGGTCTCGGCCATGCGGTTGATGCCCGCCGCCAGCTCATCCAGCTCATGGCTGCCCATCGACGGCAGACGCTGCTCCAGGTTGCCTTCCTTGAGCTGGGTGACGGCGTGCTTGATGCGGCTGAGCGGGTCGTTGATCGTCCGGCTCATGCGCAGGGCGAGCAGCACGGTGAGCGACAGGCAGCCGAAGATCAACAACAGGCTGGTGAACAGGTTGCGATAGCCGCGCAGCAACGTACCGTCGTGAGACAACTCGATCTCGACCCAGCCGAGCAGACGCTCTGCTTCGGCGGGGACCGCCTGGGTGGCCAGGTCACGATGGTGGCCGAAAACCGGCATCAGGTAGCGGGTGGCATCGTTGCCGGAGCGTTGCAGCAGTTGGGTGCCAGTCCCCCCGGTTGGGGCCTGGTTGAGCATGCTTGGGCCGGCATGGGCCAGGCGCGAGCGATCAGGGGCCAGAAACGCCACGGCACGCACATCGGCCTGCTCCAGCGCCTGGGAGGCGATGCGCTCGAGCAACTCCTGGGCCTGGGCCGGATTGGCCAAAGAGGGCGCTGCCAAGGGCGCAAGCTGCTCGGCGAGCATCTTGCCGCGCTGGAGCAACTGAGTACGCAGCTCGTTTTGCTGCAGCCAGGTGAAATAGCTTCCCAGCACCAGGGCCATCAGGCTGGCTGGCAGCAGGGCCAACAGCAGGACCCGGCTTCTGATTCCCAAACGATCGAGCACATTTGTCTCCTGTCATGTGCTTGCCTGCCGTCAGCAGAGAGACGGCCCCAGGCGGAACGTTACTCCCCAGGGCCGCCTGATGCACTTCTTTGTATCTCTTTTATGCGGTTTAGGGACTTGGCGGCCTGAATCACTTGGGGTGGCAAGCCGGCAACCGGCTATCGCCGATCGCAATCCGGTTGCCTTGCCCGGATGCATGGCCAATAATCGTGCAGTTGAGAATTAATGTCAGAAGCCAATGAATCCCGAAGCTATTAAGCCGTCCACCATTCTCGCCATCGAGGACGATCCCGTGCTGGGGGCCTACCTGCATGACGAGCTGCAGCGCGACGGCTTCCTGGTGACCTGGTGCCGTAACGGTCTCGAGGGCCTGGAAACCGCCAGCCGCCAGGCCTTCGACGTGGTGCTGATGGACATCCTGCTACCAGGCCTCAACGGCCTGGATGCCTTGGCCCGGCTGCGCAAGCACAGCACCACTCCGGTGATCCTGATGTCCGCGCTCGGGGCGGAGTCCGACCGCATCAGTGGTTTCCAGCGGGGGGCCGACGACTACCTGCCCAAGCCTTTCAGCATGGTCGAGCTGCGGGTACGCATCGAGGCGATCCTGCGACGGGTGGCCCTGGAGCGGCGTCATCAGGCGCCACGGGATGTGGCCAGTGGGCAATTGCGCTTCGACGAGGCGGCCTGCGATGTCCGGCTCGACGGCCGTTCGGCGGGGCTCACCCCCAGCGAATACCGCTTGCTCGAAACCCTCCATCGCAGCCAGGACGAAGTGCTCAGCAAGGCGTTCCTTTATCAGCAGGTATTGCAGCGTGGCTATTCCCGCCATGACCGCAGCCTGGACATGCATGTCAGCCAGATCCGCCGCAAGCTCAAGGCGCTCGGCTACCACGAGCGGCAGATCCGCACAGTCTGGGGCAAGGGCTATACCTTGTGCGCCGGCGAGGCCGACTGACAGTGCCCGATCGTCATTCGCTGTTCTGGAAGCTCGCCATTCTGCTGGTGGGCTTTTGCCTGTTGATGATCGGCCTGAGCTACACCTGGGGTCGGCACATGGAAACCCGCAATGCCTTCCTCGACGCACCGGCCCAGGCGCAGTTGCTCGGTTACGCCGCCGAGGCCGAGCAGGCCTGGCGCCACGGGGGCAGGGCAGGGGTGGACCACTGGCTGGCCGGCATGCGCCAGCGTGAGTCTGGCTGGGTGAATGTGCTCGATGCCAAGCTGCGCCCTTTGGGCAGCGCCACGCTGTCTACCGATGAAATCCAGCGATTGACGCGCCTGCGCGGGGTCGATTGGCCCATGAGCCGGCGCAGCGTCACTCAGCCTTGGCTGCGGCTGCCGTTTCCCGAGGCGCCGGAGCAGGGCATGTTGGTGATCGAGCTGCCGCAACGGCTGAACCCCGGACAGTACCTGCTGTTCTGGCAGGTACTGACCAATGGTGTGATTCCAGGCCTGTTCACCTTGTTGCTCTGCATTGGCCTGTATCGGATGTTGATCGTGCCGCTGAACCAGCTGCGCGAACAGGCCAACGCCTGGCGCGCCGACCAACTGTCGGCACGCCTGGATTCGCGCACTGTCGGCCGGCATGACGAGCTGGGCGAACTGGCCAGGGCGTTCGACCAGATGGCCGAGCGACTGCAGGAAAGCGTGGCCATGCAGCAGCAGATGCTGCGCGACCTCTCCCATGAAATGCGCACGCCCTTGAGTCGCCTGCGCGTAGCCTGCGACGGCGAGACCGATCACCAGTGCCTGCGCGAGCGGCTGACGCGGGAAATCGACTGTATGCAGCAACTGGTCGAAAACACGCTGCAACTGGCCTGGCAGGATGCCGAGCGGGCGCCTATGAACCTTGAGCCGATCCAGATTCAGGCCCTGTGGGACATGCTCGCCGAGGACGCCTGCTATGAAAGCGGTTGGGCGCTTGAGCGTCTGCGCTGTGAGTTGCCCGCTCAGTGCTGGGTGCAAGGCAATCTCAACCATCTGGCCCAGGCGCTCGAGAACATGCTGCGCAATGCGATCCGCCATTCGCCCGAACATGGCCTGGTGCGCCTGGGGGGCCACCGCGAAGGTAGCTACTGGCGGTTATGGCTGGAAGATCAGGGAGGAGGCGTGGACGAGGCGGACCTTGACCGGATCTTCGCGCCGTTCTCCCGCCTGGACGGATCCCGCCCCGGAGACGGTGGCTTCGGTCTCGGTCTGAGCATCGCCCGTAGCGCGATCCAGCGTCAGGGCGGCACCGTGTGGGCCGAAAACGGCAAGCGAGGGCTGCGTCTGTGCATGCGTTTGCCGGGGCATGCAGTGCATGATCACAGCGATGCCCCGGTCATTCAGGCAGCAGCCAGCGCGAGCTTATAGCTTGTAGCTATAGCGACTACAGATTGCGTGATATGGCCAGCAAAGGTTTGCCGGTATGATAGTCGCCCCTGCCGTCCGGATTGCGAACAACGCCATGACCTTGCAGTACCCAACCATCGCCGATTGCGTCGGCAATACGCCTCTGGTTCGCCTGCAGCGTATCGCCGGCGAGACCACAAACACCCTCCTGCTCAAGCTCGAAGGCAACAATCCCGCGGGTTCGGTCAAGGACCGCCCGGCGCTGTCGATGATCACCCGTGCCGAGTTGCGTGGCCAGATCAAGCCCGGTGATACGCTCATCGAAGCCACCTCCGGCAACACGGGTATCGCCCTGGCCATGGCGGCAGCGATCAAGGGCTACAAGATGATCCTGATCATGCCGGACAACTCCACCGCCGAACGCAAGGCGGCGATGACCGCCTATGGCGCCGAGCTGATCCTGGTCACCAAGGAGGAGGGCATGGAAGGGGCCCGGGACCTGGCCGAGAAACTGCAGGCCGAAGGCCGTGGCCTGGTGCTCGACCAGTTCGCCAATGGCGACAATCCGATTGCCCACTACTCCAGCACCGGCCCTGAGATCTGGCAGCAGACTCATGGCAGCATCACCCACTTCATCAGTTCCATGGGCACCACCGGCACCATCATGGGTTGCTCTCAATACCTCAAGGAGCAGAACCCAGCGGTGCAGATCGTTGGCTTGCAACCGATGGAAGGTTCGGCCATCCCCGGCATTCGCCGGTGGCCCGAGGAATACCTGCCGAAGATCTTCGATGCCACCCGGGTCGACCGTGTGGTCGACATGTCCCAAGAGGAAGCCGAGCAGACCACCCGTCGCCTTGCCCGTGAAGAGGGCATTTTCTGCGGCGTCTCTTCCGGTGGTGCGGTCGCGGCGATGCTGCGCCTGTCCCGCGAGGTCGAGAACGCGGTCATGGTGGCGATCATCTGCGACCGTGGCGACCGCTACCTGTCCACTGGCCTGTTCGACGCAACCTGATGTCCAGAAAGAAAAGCAACAGCGGCCTGCGCTTCCAGCCGGCCGGCGGCAACCGTGCGCCTCAGGTGCCGGTCGGCAAGAAACAACGCCTGGAGATCGAGCGCCTGGCCGGTGACGGCCGTGGCATCGCCTTCCATGAGGGCCGCACCTGGTTCGTCAGCGGAGCGCTGGCCGGCGAGGCGGTCGAGGCCCGGGTGCTGGGCGCCCGCGCCAAGGTGGTCGATGCGCGACTGGAGCGGGTGCTGCAGGCCAGCCCCGAACGGCGCGAGGCACCTTGCCGGTACTATGAGCGTTGCGGTGGTTGCAACCTGCAGCACCTGCCTCACGACGGGCAATTGACGCTCAAGCAGCGTCTGCTCGCCGAGCAACTGCAGCGGGTGGCTGGTGTGCAACCCGAGCAGTGGGCCGCGCCACTGGTCGGCCCTGAGTTCGGCTATCGGCGCCGGGCGCGCATCGCGGTGCGCTGGGACCCGAAGGCGCGTCAGCTGGACGTGGGCTTTCGTGCCGAAGCCAGCCAGGACATCGTCGCCATCGACGAATGCCTGGTACTGGTACAGCCCTTGCAAGATATTTTCCGCCAGCTGCCGAGCGTCCTGCGTAGTCTGAGCAAACCCCAGGCACTTGGGCACGTCGAGCTGTTCAGCGGTACCGCCCAAGCGGTCCTGGTGCGTCATGTGGCGCCCTTGCCCGCAGAGGATCAGGCACGGCTGGAAGCCTTCTGCGAGCAGGCTGGCGCCCAGCTATGGTTGCAGGGCGACGGTGAACCGGCGCCGGTCGAGGCCGGTCAGACGCTTGGTTTTGCGCTCGAGCCCTGGGGGCTGGAGCTGGCCTGGCGACCGGGAGATTTCGTCCAGGTCAACGCCCAGGTCAACACGTTGATGATCGAGCAGGCGCTGGCGTGGCTGGCGCCTCAACCTGAGGAGCCGGTGTTGGATCTGTTCTGCGGCCTGGGCAACTTTGCCTTGCCGCTGGCCGGTCAGGCCCGGGAAGTGGTGGCCGTGGAAGGCGTGCAGGCCATGGTCGAACGGGCCGAGGCCAATGCCCGTAGCCACAATGTGCATAATGCCCGCTTTTTTCAGGCCGATTTATCGCAGCCTTTGGTGGGCGCCGGATGGGCCGCCGAGGGCTTTTCTGCGGTACTCTTGGATCCACCGCGCGACGGTGCTTTCGAGGTGGTGCAAGGCATCGCACGCCTCAAGGCCAAGCGGCTGGTCTATGTGTCCTGCAACCCGGCCACGCTGGCGCGAGACGCCCAGGTTCTGGTCGGGCAGGGGTACCGGTTAACAAGGGCCGGGATCCTCGACATGTTTCCTCAGACGGCACATGTCGAGGCCATGGCGTTATTCGAAGCGGGCTAGCCAGGCTGGCCCCTTGGTGCGGCGTCCAGGGACTGGGCGGCGTACGGTGATTGCCAGCGCACCCGCGTGGTGCGCTGTATGGAAAGGTAAAAGAAAGATGGTACAGGTGAGAGTGCACCAGCCGGTCAATACCGACGGTAGTATCAATCTCGAAGCATGGCTGGATCATGTGGTGAGCGTCGATTCGGCGCTGGACCGCAAGGCGCTCAAGGAGGCCTGTGATTTCGCCCAGGAGGTCGAGAAGAAGGGCAACCCGGCCAAGCATTCCTGGGCCGACGGTACGTCCAGCTTCCAGGCGGGCCTGGAGATCGCCGAAATCCTCGCCGACCTCAAGCTCGACCAGGATTCCCTGGTGGCGGCGGTGATCTATCGCTCGGTGCGTGAGGGCAAGGTGACCCTGGCCGAGGTCGGCCAGCGTTTTGGCCCGGTGGTCTCCAAGCTGATCGACGGCGTGCTGCGCATGGCTGCCATCAGCGCCAGCCTGAGCCCGCGCCAGTCGCTGGTGCTTGGCTCCCAGGCGCAGGTGGAGAACCTGCGCAAGATGCTGGTGGCGATGGTCGACGACGTGCGTGTCGCCCTGATCAAGCTGGCTGAACGTACTTGCGCCATCCGTGCGGTCAAGGCCGCCGATGACGAGAAACGCCTACGCGTAGCGCGTGAGGTGTTCGACATCTATGCGCCGCTCGCCCACCGCCTGGGCATCGGGCACATCAAATGGGAGCTGGAGGACCTGTCCTTCCGCTACCTCGAACCCGACCAGTACAAGCAGATCGCCAAGTTGTTGCATGAGCGCCGGCTCGACCGGGAGCGCTTCATCAGCGACGTGATGAACCAGTTGCAGAACGAGCTGCTGGCCACGGGCGTCAAGGCTGATATCAGTGGCCGGGCGAAACACATCTATTCCATCTGGCGCAAGATGCAGCGCAAGGGGCTGGAGTTCAGCCAGATCTACGACGTGCGCGCCGTGCGTGTGCTGGTGCCGGAGATCCGCGACTGCTACACCGCGCTGGGCATCGTCCACACCCTTTGGCGGCATATTCCCAAGGAGTTCGACGACTACATCGCCAACCCCAAGGAGAACGGCTACCGCTCGCTGCACACCGCGGTGATCGGCCCGGAGGGCAAGGTGCTGGAGGTGCAGATCCGCACCCATTCCATGCACGAGGAAGCCGAGCTCGGCGTCTGCGCCCACTGGCGCTACAAGGGCACCGACGTCAAGTCCAGCTCCAACCACTACGAAGAAAAGATCTCCTGGCTGCGCCAGGTGCTTGAGTGGCACGAGGAACTGGGCGATATCGGCGGCCTGGCCGAGCAACTGCGGGTCGACATCGAGCCGGACCGGGTCTATGTGTTCACCCCCGACGGCCATGCCATCGACCTGCCAAAAGGCGCCACGCCGCTGGACTTCGCCTACCGCGTGCACACCGAGATCGGTCACAACTGTCGCGGCGCCAAGATCAACGGACGTATCGTTCCGCTCAACTACAGCCTGCAGACTGGCGAGCAGGTGGAGATCATCACCAGCAAGCACGGCAGTCCGAGCCGGGACTGGCTGAACTCCAACTTGGGCTACGTCACCACGTCCCGGGCACGGGCCAAGATCGTCCACTGGTTCAAGCTGCAGGCGCGCGACCAGAACGTCGCCGCCGGCAAGACCCTGCTCGAGCGTGAGCTCAGCCGCCTGGGCCTGCCGCAGGTGGACTTCGAGCGCTTGGCCGAAAAAGCCAACGTCAAGACCGCCGAGGACATGTTCGCCGCCCTGGGGGCAGGTGACCTGCGCCTGGCGCACATGGTCAACGCGGCCCAGCAGTTGCTAGAGCCGGAGCGCATCGAGCAGATCGAACTGATCCCGCGCAAGGCCAGCGGCACCCGCTCCGGCAAGCGTGGCGACATCCAGATCCAGGGCGTCGGCAACCTGCTCACGCAGATGGCCGGTTGCTGCCAGCCGCTGCCGGGTGATGCCATCGTCGGCTACATCACCCAGGGCCGCGGCGTGAGCATTCACCGTCAGGACTGCGCCTCGGTGCTGCAACTGGCCGGTAAGGAACCGGAGCGGATGATCCAGGTCAGCTGGGGGCCGATTCCGGTGCAGACGTACCCGGTCGACATCATCATTCGCGCCTACGACCGTCCGGGGTTGCTGCGCGACGTGTCGCAGGTGCTGCTCAACGAAAAGATCAACGTGCTGGCGGTCAACACCCGCTCGAACAAGGAAGACAACACCGCGCTGATGTCGCTGACCATCGAAATCCCCGGCCTGGACGCCCTCGGGCGCTTGCTGGGCAGGATTTCGCAGTTGCCGAACATCATCGAGACGCGGCGTAACCGTACCCCTTGAGACCGAGGCGTTCTCTTCGCGGTAAACCCGCTCCCAACAGGTACAGTGCACATCTGAAGTTCTGCACTCACCCTGTGGGATCGGGTTTACCCGCGAAGAAGCCGCCGCTAAGGACCTGCTCCGATGACCTATACCCTCGACGACCTGCTGCACCTGATGGCCCGTTTGCGCGACCCGCAATACGGCTGCCCGTGGGACCTGAAGCAGAACTACGCGAGCATCGTCCCGCATACCCTCGAAGAGGCCTATGAAGTCGCCGACACCATCGAGCGTGGGGACTTCGAGCACTTGCAAGGTGAACTGGGCGATCTGTTGTTCCAGGTGGTCTATTACAGCCAGTTGGCCCGTGAGGAGGAGCGTTTCGAGTTCGCGGGCGTGGTGGATGCCATTACCCGCAAGCTGATTCGCCGTCACCCCCATGTATTCCCCACCGGCGACCTGTATGCCCCGCTGGACACTCCGCGCCTGGACGAGGCGCAGGTCAAGTCGCGCTGGGAAGCGATCAAGGCCGAGGAGCGGGCCGAGAAGAGCGAGCCGCAGCAGTTGTCATTGCTCGACGACGTGCCGGCGGCATTGCCGGCCTTGTCCCGTGCGGCCAAGCTGCAGAAGCGCGCGGCCACGGTCGGTTTCGACTGGCCGGAGGCCCTGGCGGTGCTGGACAAGGTCCGCGAAGAGCTGGACGAAGTACTGCAGGCCATGGCCGATGGCGACGCTGATGCACTGGAAGATGAGATCGGCGATCTGCTGTTCGCCACCGTCAACCTGGCCCGCCACCTCAAGCACGACCCGGAAAACGCCCTGCGCCGCGCCAACCGCAAGTTCGAGCGGCGGTTTCGTTTTATCGAACAGGCATTGCGCGACAGTGGTCGGCCGATCGAAGATTGTACCCTCGATGAACTGGACGCCCTGTGGGGCGAAGCCAAGCGTCAGGAAAAGAACCTGCCCAGCTGCGGCTGAGCTGTTGCATAAGTGAGTGAATACATGAGCCTTTCCCTTCGCGACCAATTGCTCAAGGCCGGTCTGGTCAACCAGAAACAGGTCAAGCAGGTCAACAAAGCCGAGAAGAAACAAAAGCGCCTGGAGCACAAAGGCCAGGTCGAGGTCGACGACAGCCAGCAGCGTCAGGCCAAGGAAGCCATGGCCGAGAAGGCCAAGAAAGACCAGGAGTTGAACCGTCAGCTCCAGGAAAAGGCCGAGCAGAAGGCCCGGGCTGCACAGATCAAGCAACTGATCGAGGCGACCCGCCTGCCCAAGCTCAATACCGAGGACTACTACAATTTCGTCGACGACAAGAAGGTAAAACGTATCGCCGTCAACGCCCTGATGCGCAGCAAGCTGAGCAATGGCGCTCTGGCCATCGTGTCCTTCGGTGGCGGTTACGAAGTGATTCCGCGCGAAGCGGCAGTGAAGATCCAGGAGCGTGATCCGCACCGCATCCTGCTGCTCAACACCCATGTCGAGGAAGCGGACGAGGACGATCCGTACGCGGCCTACAAGATCCCTGACGATCTGATGTGGTAATAGACGAAAACCCCGCTTAGGCGGGGTTTTTCGTGGGCAGTGCGATCATTGCGTACTGTGCTGGTGTTCCAGGCATTCCAGCTCGCTGCGATACTGTTGGGCTTCATGTTCGGAGTGGAACATGCCCACCAGTTCGCCCTGCTGATGCACGTCCCAGATCCGCAGGCCGTGAGCCTGGCTTTCGTGGGACATTTTCGATTCGTCGCGTTCGGTTACTTGAACAGTCATCGTTAAACTCCACTTTCGGTTGGCTGCGGCAACATGTCGCAGGCCTTCTTTATAGAGTTAGTTAGCAGGCTAAGTAAATAAAACGACGATGAAACAATGTTCATGAACGGCCCTGCGCGGATTACCTGGGAATGGGTTTGCCGAAGGCCGCACAAAGCATCACGCAAAAAGAAGCCCCGCACGTGGCGGGGCTTGAGGCCTTGCTGGCAGCGGTGATCAGTTGCCTTTCACCGACCTGCCATCGACCGTGCCATCCTGCAGCACGATCACGTATTCCTTGCCATCGGTCTCGACCTGGCGCAGTTGCACCAGCAAGTAGTCCCATTCCTTGGCGAACCACAGCTCGGTGATGCGCTTGCTCTGGCTCGGGTCGCGTACACGCTCGACCTTCACGGCATCGACCTGGCCGGTCTTGGTGGTGACTTTCTCGGTACCAAGCACGCGGAAGTCGTAGGTGTCGATCTCGTCACCGTCGACGACCTGGTAGGTCATGCTCTTCTTGCCAGCGGCCACGTCATGTTGCAGGGCCAGCTGGTAGGACGACTTGTCCAGTACACCGCGGTTGAGCGGCAGGTTGATCGCATCGCCACGATCGGTGCCGGTGACCTTCTTGCTGCTCCAATCGAAGTCCAGATCGACTTTCTTCGCCTTGCCCAGGCCGCCACGCTCGAAGTGATACTTCTGTGGCAGCAGGGTGTCGTTATCCAGACGCAAAGTGCTTTGCTCGGTCAGGCTGGCGATCATCATGGAGGCCTTGAAGTTCAGGCTCCAGGTACCGTTGGCGTTCTTTACCAGGCTGCGCTCGGCGGTGCCGCTCATGGGCAGCTGCTTCCAGTCGGCGGTGTAGCTGGCCGAGAAAGGCTTCAGATCAGCTGCCTGGAGGGGCAGGGCGAGCACGGCGAGAGCCAAGAGCAGGGCGCGACGCATAAGTTCTCCTAGGGTCGAATCAAGTGACCGCTGGCCGCCAAGGGCTGGCCATCCAGTAGTGCCCCGTGTTCGCCCAGACGCAAGCGTCCTTCGGCGAACCAGCGCACCGCCAGCGGGTAGATCTGGTGTTCCTGGCGATGAACTCGCTGTGCCAGGCTGTCGGGTGTGTCGCCTGGCTCCACCGGTACCACTGCCTGTACGACCAGGGGGCCGCCATCGAGTTCCTCGGTGACGAAGTGTACGCTGCAACCATGCTCCGCGTCGCCCGCCTCCAGCGCACGCTGGTGGGTGTGCAGTCCCTTGTACTTGGGCAGCAATGACGGGTGAATGTTGAGCAGGCGGCCTTGGTAGTGGCGTACGAAGCCGCCACTCAAGATACGCATGAAGCCCGCCAGTACCACCAGGTCAGGCTCGAAACCATCGATCAGCGCCATCAGCGCCGCATCGAAGGCTTCACGGCCATCGAAGCCACCGTGCGCGAGCACGGCAGTCTCGATACCCGCGGCCTGGGCCCGTTGCAGGCCATAGGCATCGGCGCGATTGGAGATCACGCCACGGATGCGCACCGGGCTGTCTTCGCCACGGCTGTTGTCGATCAGCGCTTGCAGGTTGCTGCCGGAGCCCGACAGCAGTACCACGACATTGCAGGTCTTGCTTGGCATCAGTGCGCCTTGAGGTTTTGCAGCTCGACCTGGGCGGCATCCGCCGGTGCTTCGGCGATGCGGCCGATGACCCATGGCTGCTCGCCAGCGTCACGCAGCACCTGCAGGGCGCTGTCGACCTTGTCCTGGGCCACGCAGATGACCATGCCGACGCCGCAGTTCAGGACGCGGTGCATCTCGTGCTCGTCGACGTTGCCTTTTTCCTGCAGGAAGTCGAATACCGCCGGGCGCTGCCAGCTGGCCACGTCGATGATGGCCTGGGCATTGTCGGGCAGGACGCGTGGGATGTTGTCCAGCAGGCCGCCGCCGGTGATGTGGGCCATCGCCTTGACTGCGCCGGTGTCTTTGATCAGCTTGAGCAGCGGCTTGACGTAGATGCGGGTCGGGGCCATCAGCAGGTCGGCCAGAGGCTTGCCGTCGAGCTGGGTGTTCTCGATGTCGGTGCCGGAGACTTCGAGGATCTTGCGGATCAGCGAGTAGCCGTTGGAGTGCGGGCCGGAGGACGGCAGGGCGATCAGGGCGTCACCGGTGACGACCTTGGAGCCGTCGATGATTTCGGACTTTTCCACCACGCCGACGCAGAAGCCGGCCAGGTCGTAGTCTTCGCCTTCGTACATGCCAGGCATCTCGGCGGTTTCACCACCGACCAGGGAGCAGCCGGCCAGTTCGCAGCCGGCGCCAATGCCGGTGACCACGGTGGCGGCCACGTCGACGTTGAGCTTGCCGGTGGCGTAGTAGTCGAGGAAGAACAGCGGTTCGGCACCACAGACCACCAGGTCGTTGACGCACATGGCGACCAGGTCCTGGCCGATGCTGTCGTGCTTGTTCAGGTTCAGCGCCAGGCGCAGCTTGGTGCCGACGCCATCGGTGCCGGAGACCAGAACCGGCTGCTTGTAGCCGGCCGGGATCTCGCAGAGGGCGCCGAAGCCGCCCAGGCCACCCATGACTTCAGGGCGTGCGGTGCGCTTGGCCACGCCCTTGATGCGTTCGACCAGTGCTTCGCCGGCGTCGATGTCTACACCGGCGTCCTTGTAGCTCAGGGAGGGTTGCTTGCTCATTGATCCAGGCCTTTAAGAGGGAGGGATTCGGGAAAACGACCGCGACGGCCAAGGCCGGCTCGAAGGGCGGCGGCTGCCTGTACGTCACTGGTCTGCGAAGGCGCGCCATTTTATCAGGGTTGCCGGGCAGCGGCCATCCTCAGGCCGACGGGCAGGCCGGGAATCTGGCAAAAAAAATCCTTTCATTGGCCGCGACTGGTTGCCGCGCCAGTGCCTGTATAAGGTAATAGCAATGGCGGCGGGCCGAATCTGTCCGGCATGGCGGAGCGTTTTGCGCAGTGTCGTGGTCACAGCAGCAGATTCGGGGCCTGACGCCCCTTGGTCATCTGGACAGGAATCCTCCATGCGTTTTCTCAATCACCTGGCTGTCGCCTGCCTGGTCGCGGTCAGTGCCGTGGCCCAGGCCGAACCGGTCTCTGGGCTCTACCAGGTCCGTGAACCCGTCGAAGGGCAGGGCGGCGAAGCCCGCGCCCAGGCCACCAGCAAGGCCCTGGACACACTGGTGTTGCGCCTGACCGGCGATCCCAAGGCCGCGCAGAGTCCCGCCCTGGCTGCACTGCGCAAGGACCCGCAGCAAATCATCAACCAGGTGGGTTCCGAAGCCGGTCCACCTGAAACCCTGTTGGTGGAGTTCGACCCAGGCAGTACCGAACGTGCCCTGCGCCAAGCGGGCCTGGCGCTGTGGGGCAGCAACCGTCCCTCGATACTCGGCTGGTGGCTGAACGACAGTGCCGAGGGCAGCAACCTGGTCGGCGATGGCCAGTCGACGGCCGCGCCACTGCGCCGCGCCGCCCAGCACCGTGGCCTGCCGCTGCGCCTACCTCTGGGCGACCTGCAGGAGCAATTGGTGGCCAATGCCAAGCAGCTCGAAGGCAGTGACCCCGCGCCGCTGCGTGAGGCATCGGAGCGCTACGGCGCCGATGCGCTGTTGGCGGTGCACGCCCAGGAGGCCGATGGCAAGTGGCAGGGCAAATGGCAATTGTGGCTGGGCGATCAGCGCGAGCAAGGCAATGCTGAAGGCGCCGACCAGGCGGCCTTGGCCGATGCGGTGATGCTGGCGGTCAGCACCCGCCTGGCGCCGCGCTACGTCACCCGCCCGGGCGCCAGCAGCGAACTGCAACTGCAGGTGCAGGGCATGAACCTGCAGCACTATGCAGAGCTCAGCCGGGTACTCGAGCCCTACGCCCCGCATTTGCGACAAGCCGAGGGCAGCACGCTGACCTACAGCGTCACCGGTAATCGCGAGCAATTGCGTGCCCAGTTGGGGCTGGCCAAGTTGCAGGAGTTGCCACCTGAACAGGCAACAACTGCTCCCATATCCGCCCCGGCACCTGTCCAGACGCCTGACGGACAACCCTCTGCATCGGCTCAGCCGCCTGCGCCCAAGCCATTCGACGGCTTGCGTTTTCGTTGGTAAGGAGTACCAGGCATGATCGAGGTTCGCCGTTGGGCGTGGTTGGGTGTGGCGCTGCTGGTCGCTGTACTGCTTTATTTTCTGCACAACATCCTGTCGCCGTTCCTGGTAGGCATTCTTCTGGCGTATCTGGCCGACCCGTTGGTCGATCGCCTGGAGCGCATGGGGTTGTCACGTACCTGGGGCGTGGTGGTGGTGTTCAGCCTGTTCACGCTCATTTTCCTGGCCCTGTTGCTGGTGCTGGTTCCCATGCTGGCCAAGCAGTTGGTGCGCCTGTACGAACTGGCGCCACAGATGCTCGACTGGTTGCAGCACGTGGCGTTGCCGTGGGTGCAGAGCCGCTTGGGCCTGGCCGATGGGTTCTGGAAGTTCGACAAGATCAAGGCTGCCATTGGCGCGCACATGGGCCAGACCACCGACATCGTCGGTGTGCTGTTGTCCCAGGCCACTGCCTCGGGGCTGGCGTTGCTCGCCTGGCTGGCCAACCTGGTGCTGATCCCGGTGGTGGGTTTCTACCTGCTGCGCGATTGGGATCTGATGATGGCCAAGCTGCGCAGTCTGCTGCCGCGCCAGCGTGAGAGCCAGGTCGTGGGATTGGCGGGCGAGTGCCATGAGGTGCTTGGGGCATTCGTTCGTGGCCAGTTGCTGGTAATGCTGGCGTTGGGCTTGATCTATGCCGGTGGCCTGATGCTGGTAGGCCTTGAGCTGGGGCTTTTGATCGGCCTTCTGGCAGGGCTTGCGGCCATCGTGCCCTACATGGGCTTCATCATTGGTATCGGTGCGGCTTTGATCGCTGGCTTGTTCCAGTTTGGCGGGGACCTGTACCCGATGCTGGGCATCGTCGCGGTGTTCATGGTTGGCCAGGCCCTGGAGGGCATGGTGCTGACACCGCTGCTGGTGGGCGATCGAATCGGGCTGCACCCGGTGGCGGTGATTTTCGCCATCCTGGCCGGGGGTGAGCTGTTCGGCTTTACCGGCGTGCTGCTCGCACTGCCGGTGGCGGCGGTGATCATGGTGCTGTTGCGCCATGTACACGACCTTTACAAGGAGTCGGACATGTACGCAGGGGATATCGACCCGGAGCTTTGATGATCGGAGCGGTAGCGGGCGTCTGTTCGATCCCAGGATCCGAAAGGTCACTGAGTACTTTGTAGGGAAAGCGGGCGTGCCGCTGTAGGGCGGCAGCCTCGCAATGACGGATTTATCATGCAACCCCTTGATTTTACTTGCGCTCTTGCCCTCGCGCATTGTGCCGCCCGCGTTGCGGGTATAGACTTTGCACACTGTTCACCAAAGGCCCCCTGTGGTCCTCGCGACCGCCCGCCAGCATGAAACCGATCCAGTTGCCCCTGGGTGTGCGCCTGCGCGATGACGCCACCTTCATCAACTATTATCCGGGCGCCAATGCCGCGGCATTGGGCTACGTCGAGCGGCTTTGCGAAGCCGACGCCGGCTGGACCGAGAGCCTCATCTACCTGTGGGGCAAGCAGGGCGTGGGTCGTACCCATCTGCTCCAGGCTGCGACACACCGCTTCCAACAGTTGGGCGAACCCGCTGTCTACCTGCCCCTTGCACAATTGCTCGACCGTGGCGTAGAGCTGCTCGATTACCTGGAACAGTACGAACTGGTGTGCATCGACGACCTTCATGTCATCGCTGGCAAGGCGGATTGGGAAGAGTCCATGTTCCATCTGTTCAACCGCCTGCGTGACAGCGGTCGACGCCTGTTGCTGGCAGCATCTGCCTCACCGCGTGAACTGCCGATCAAGCTGCCTGACCTCAAATCGCGGCTGACCTTGGCGCTGATCTTCCAGATGCGCGGGCTGTCCGACGAGGACAAGCTGCGCGCCCTGCAATTGCGCGCTTCGCGGCGCGGTCTGCACCTGACCGATGAGGTCGGCCATTTCATCCTTACCCGTGGCGCGCGTAGCATGAGCGCGTTGTTTGACCTGCTCGAGCGTCTCGACCAGGCCTCCCTGCAAGCACAGCGCAAGCTGACCATCCCGTTCCTCAAGGAAACCTTGGGCTGGTAGCCCCGAAACACGCGGCCCAGAGCCCGAAAACAGAAAAGTCACATTTTTTTCGATAAAATTTGCAAATGACCCTCATAGAAGGCATAGTTCCACCCTTCTAAAGGATTACAGACACGGTCGTGCCCATGCTGAAGCGCTTCGCACCCCTCGTGCCACTTGCACTTGTGACCCTGCTTTTTGGCTGCGCCTCCCAAGGCCCCGTTTCCCAGCCGCAGGATCAAAACTCGATCACCGCGCATTCCGCGAGCCTGATCAAACCCTCCGCCTCTTCCGTTTTTGGTGAAGAGCCGCTGGCAACCGAAGAAGACCTGGAAGCCTTTTCCAGCAACAGCAAGCCCTATGAGCTGCCAGTCCTGGCCGACAGCATCCTGGAGCGTGGCATGTCGCTGATCGGCACCCGTTACCGCTTTGGCGGTACCTCGGAGAAGTCCGGCTTCGATTGCAGCGGTTTCATTGGTTATCTGTTCCGCGAAGAAGCCGGCCTGAATCTGCCGCGCTCGACTCGCGAGATGATCAATGTCGATGCGCCGAAAGTGTCCCGCAACAAGCTCAAGCCCGGCGATCTGCTGTTCTTCAGCACCAACGGCCGTGGCCGTGTGAGCCATGCCGGCATCTACCTGGGTGACAATCAGTTCATCCACTCCAGCAGCCGCCGCAGCGGTGGTGTACGCATCGACAACCTGGGCGATCGTTACTGGAGCAAGACCTTCATCGAAGCCAAGCGTGCCTTGGCCATGGCGCCGACCACAATCTCGCGCAACTGATATCAAAATGATGTACCCTGCCGCGGCGGCGATGCTGAAAAGCTCGCCGCCGTGCGCATTTACAGAAAGCGTCTAATCTAAATTCTCACCACTTTTTGGCTTCGGCTGCGGCCGAACGGTTCCAGACAGGATGTTCTGACCATGGCGATGTTGGCGCGCTTCGCATTCCTTTCCCTGGCGGCACTGCTCGCGGCCTGCTCCAGCCATGCCCCTGCACCGGCTCCGGCGGCCAAGCCGAAGGTCATTTTCAATCAGCAAACGTCTTCTTCGCCCATGGCCGAGGACGTGCTGTTCCGTGCCATCGGCCTGGTGGGCACGCCGTATCGCTGGGGTGGCAACACGCCGGATTCGGGGTTCGACTGCAGTGGCCTGATTGGCTATGTGTATCGAGACGCGGCGGGGATCAGCCTGCCGCGTTCGACCCGCGAAATGATCGTCATGCGTGCGCCCAATGTGGACATCAACGCCCTGCAATCCGGAGACCTGGTGTTCTTCGCCACCAGCGGCGGGTCGCAGGTCAGCCACGCCGGTATCTACGTGGGGGAAGGGCGTTTCGTGCATGCGCCGTCCACGGGCGGTACGGTGCGTCTGGACTATCTGTCCAACAGCTACTGGGCCCGTGCCTACCTACAGGCCAAGCGCGTACTGCCCGCCGGGCACCTGGCACAGAACCCCTGAGCCCCTTCACTTTCGGCTCACGCGCCAAACCACATTGCCCACATCGTCCGCCACCAAGAGCCCGCCTCGGTCATTGACCACGCCCACCGGGCGTCCCATGGCCTTGCCCTTGGCATCGAGAAAACCGGTCAGCAGGTCGATCGGTTGGCCGGCGGGTTTACCCTCGCTGTTGAACGGTACGAAGATCACTTTGTAGCCGCTGTGCGGTTTGCGATTCCAGGACCCATGCTGGCCCACGAAGGCGCCCTGCTCGAACGGCGGCGGCAAGGCACCGGCCTGGGCGAATGCCAGGCCCAGCGATGCGGTATGTGGCCCTACCGCGTAGTCCGGCGCGATCGCCTGGGCCACTTTGCCGGGATCCTGTGGCTCGACCCGTTGATCCACATGCTGCCCGTAGTAACTGAAGGGCCAGCCATAGAAGCCGCCGTCCTCCACCGAGGTGATGTAGTCAGGCACCAAGTCGCTGCCGATCTCGTCGCGTTCATTGACTGCCGTCCACAGCGCGCCGGTGCGGGGCTCCCAGGCCAGCCCGTTGGGGTTGCGCAGGCCTGAGGCGAAGATGCGGTGTTCACCGCTGGCCGGGTCCACTTCCCAGATCGCGGCACGGCCTTGTTCCTTTTCCAGACCGTTCTCGCCGACATTGCTGTTGGAGCCCACCGTGACGTACAGCTTCTTGCCGTCGGGGCTGGCGATCACATTCTTGGTCCAGTGGTGGTTCAGCGGGCCGCCAGGCAGGTCGAGCACCGGGTGGCCCTCTGCGCGCAGCTGCATCGCGCCGTCCTCATAGTGAAAGCGCAGCAGCCGGTCGGTGTCGGCGACATACAGGTCCTTGCCCACCAGGGTCATGCCGAAGGGGGAGTTGAGCCCTTCGATAAACGTACTGCGCACCTCGGCGACGCCATCATGGTCGGCATCGCGCAGCAGGGTGATGCGATTGGCGCTGGGGGCCCGGGCGCCGGCACGCGCCATGAGCTTGCCCATCACCCAGCCGCGCAGGCCCTTGCCGTCCTCTGGCTTGGGTGGCGCATTGGTCTCGGCCACCAGGACATCGCCATTGGGCAGTACATAGAGCCAGCGCGGGTGATCGAGGTCTCGGGCGAAGGCCACCACTTGGGTGCCGGCGGCGGGCGTCGGTGTGGCGCTTTCCGGCCAACCGATCGCCGGGGCGATGTTCACGGTCGGGATCAGGGTCTTGTTGGGCTCGGGCAGGCGGGGCGAGGGTCCGAAGCCGTCGCTGAGCGCCAGGCGCGCGGACTCGCCGCAGGCGCCGAGGCTGATGGTCAGGGCCAGCAATACCGCTATACGCATCCTGTCCATGCTCGGAATCCTCATCGGGGCTTGTGAGAATTGAGAGTCGGATGCGTTGGCGTAGGTTCATTTCGGGCACCTAGACCTATCTACCGCCGACAGGGTGCGGCGTTGGCAAACATGGCAGGTCTTCGACTCAACTGGATCTGACCATGTTCGACCTTCAATCGACATTGCTTCACAACCTCAAGGTAATGGGTACCGGGCGTGCACTGGCACGGCTGGCAGACGATTTCCTGGAGCACTATCCCGATCCCTGGCGGCTGGCCCAGCAGCATGCCAGGCAGATTTTGCACCGTCATACCGGCAAGGACTGGGACCCGGACCAAATCTGGTGGCACCAGTTCACCGATGCCGCGTCCAGCCATCGTAGCTTCACGGGGTGGGCGCATTACCAGCGCCCGGTCAAGTCGCTTCGCTTCACTGAGCTGATGATCAAGCGCTTCGATGTCGGCTTCCAGGATGCCACCGACGAGTTGGACCTGTACGGCGGTTTCTATCGCCAGGGGCCCCACGCGGAGCGTTTCGACGAGCGCAACGAAGTGCCGGTGCTGGCCCGGGAGATCCAGAAGGACTTCTGGAGCCTGGATTTCGCCCAGCTCATGCGCGTTGAGGTGGAAGCCTTCTGGAATGCGCGCGCCAGTGATTTCAAGGTGCTCGCCAAGGTCAGCCTGCTGGCGCACTGCAAGCAAGCCGAGCGCCAGGGACGGCTCAGCGCAGACGATGCGCGCCAGGTACGCGGCCTTGTCTCGAGCATGCTCGCCTCCACCGATCAAGCCCCGAGCTTGGAACAGCTGCGCAAGGAGTCTGGGGAAGGGGAGATCGATATCACGGCCTATCGACCGAGCGCAGGCCGGGCCTGGCTGTACATCCTGCGTCCGGCCAACGGGCGCGTCTGGCTGTATATGCCCTATGACGAACAGGCCTTCAGAGGCTTCGCCTCGGACCAGGCCATGGCGCACTGGCTGCGTGGCTGGGCGGGCAGTACCGATGGCATGAAGCGTTTGCGGGCGGCGGCGGTAGCGCAGGAGCATCTGGACGATGCCCCGCAGGAGGCTCTGGATGCGCTGCAGCAACTGGCGGCCAGCCCCAGCGACGCCGCTCTCTTGGTGCTGCTCCAGCAGTCCGGCACACAGGCGGTGGGCAGTTTGTTTACTCAGTTGCGGGACGATGCCCGCAGCGACATGCGGCACAACGCCAAGCTGATGGTCGACAACAGTCAACTGCGCAAGGCCATGCTCAATGGCTACCTTGCGGCGTTCATCAATATCAGTGCGTTGCTGGTGCCGTTGTCACCCGGCATCAGCCTGGCGATTCTGGCGGCATCGGTGACCAAGGTCTGGCTGGATGTGGATACGGCGGTGCACGCGCGTAGCCGTCAGGAGCGGCAAGACGCTCTGCGTGGCGCGATCCTCGACTCGATCTTTGCTGCGCTGAACATGATCGAAGTGGGGCTGGGCAACACGCATGCCTCCCTGGCCTACCGGGCACCTTTTCATGAAACCGACGTACCGCTGAGCGAATGGCCAAAAGTGACGCAACCCCAGCGCCTGCTCGAAGATGAGCAAGCCAATGAGGTCCTGGAAGGGATGCAGGCAGGTAGCCAGGCATTGCGCGGCATCCGGCTTGGCGCCCATGGCGAGTGCTGGATCGAACTGCAAGGGCTGCCTTATCGCGTGCGCTACAGCAGCGAGCTAAGTACTTGGCTGATCGTCCCGCCGGACAATCCCTTTGCTTTCGGGCCAATTCGTCCGGTGCGCCTGAACGAGGCGGGTGAGTGGGAGCTGCTCGCGCCGGCGCGCCTGGCAGGCGGCGCGCCGGGAGGTGCGCTGGCCCAGCGATCGTCCGCTTTCTGGGATGAATACATGCTGACCGATGAACAGCGCAGTGACGTCATGTCCGATGCGGCGTTGCTGCGCCAGCGAAACCTGCTCGAGCAAGAGGACATCCCGGAGCTTGCCAGCGACGCCGAGCTGCTGGTGGACGATGAAGGCTTCGACTATATCGACAATCATGGCGTGCCGGCCTACACGTTCAAGGACGATGGGGCTTTCAAGAATCACCTGATCGATGTCTACACCGTGGATGACTCGATCAACGACTACTTGCGCCGGGGCGAACGAGGCTTCAACTACGCCGATGAGGTCGGCTATCTCAACAAGCTGACTGACGCGGTGGAGCAATTGCCCACCCATGCCGACGTGCCGTTGTATCGTGGCGGGTGTGGTGATCGTGGCACCAGTGGCGTGCATTTTCGCAGCGGGCAGTTCAAGGAGGGTGACATTCTGGTCAATACCGACCTGGCCTCATTCACCGAAAATCCCTACATCATCCGAAAATTTGCCGCCGACCCGGACCAGCTCTCGAGCCGTGGCCTGGAAGGGGTGTTCGACGACACCTCCGTGGTGTTCGAGCTGCCCGCCAACAGCTATCGCAGCGGCAAGCTGATCGCGCCATTCTCTTCCCACAAGTATGAGGCCGAGACTCTGTTCCTGCCGGGGTCGTATTTTCGTGTCGATGCTCTCAGTGAAATCACCGGTGTGGATTACCACTTCGTCAACGTCAGGCTCCGGCAGGTGGACAAGCCGCAAAGCGGTCCGGTGTACGACCTGCGCAGCGGGCAGCTGTTCGACAGGGCGGCTTATGTCGAACGTCTGGGGGACCCGCACCTGGTCGGTCGGTTCTTCGCACCCTGAGCAGGGCTCACGCCTGCTTGAGCAGTAACGCCACCCCGGGGAAATACTGCCCCAGCTCGTTGTGCAGCGAGCGGTAGGCATAGGGGAAGTGCCAGGCGATCGCACAGGCCGTGTGCTTTTGCAGGTCGTCGACCAGGTCTTGCAACTCCTCGGGGCTGGCGTGCTGGCCAGCCTTCCAGGGGCTGACGAACAGTGCGCCGGCCTTGAGCTGGCTGGGGTAGGCAATCGGGCGGGCGAGGGAAGCGGCTTCCTGCAGGGCGGTGCTCAGATCCAGGCGTGCGATGCGCGGCCAGCGCTGGCTGACATGCAAATGAACGGACGCCTCGCTGGTGCTGATCGACAGGTCGCAGCGCCCCTCGCGCTCACCTTCGTCGCGCTGCTTCTTGCTGGGGTAATGCGTCAAGGCCACCTGTTCGGCCTGCCAGGCGGCAGCTGCGAGCAGCCCGCTGTTGGTGGCCGCACCGTGCCAGTAAGGCGCCTCGCTGTCACCGTGCACCTGGTTGAAACGGTCGATGCATTCGATCCAGCCTTCCAGGACCGGTCGCAGGAATTCCAGGTTCTGGTTGTTGATGATCAGGCCTCGCATGCTGCGCTCTCCTTGTTGTGTTGATCGCATTGCCGAAAACTGATGGCTATGTGATATCACTGCTGCGCGCCCGGCACAAGTCATGAGATCGAGCGCGAGGTTCGCTTCATTGACGCTCCCGCCCCAACCCTCTAACCTTCGCGCGTGTTTCAGGTGCTCTGCCAGCCTCCGGCTGGGCAGGGTGAAACTGGGAAGCCGGTGGGCGCCAGCAAGGCGCGAATCCGGCGCTGCCCCCGCAACGGTAGGTGAGACAAAGGCCGCGCAGGGCCACTGGATACGCGTATCCGGGAAGGCGCGCGACCCATGGGCCAAGGCCCTGCTCACGAGCCCGGAGACCGGCCTGTCACTGCCAACGGCATCACGGAGGGTGATGCGCGGTGCACCGTGGCGCCTGCCACGGCCCCTGCGCGTTCTCCGTCTGCCTGCCTATCGACCTGTCGTCGCTTTCCGTGCGCGGCGACGGCCTGCGGAGAATCCTGATGAGCGAATCCACCGAACGCGACGAACGCCACCTGGCGCGCATGCAGCGCAAGAAGGCGATCATCGACGAGCGCATCGCCAATGCCCCCAATGAATGCGGCCTGCTGCTGGTGCTCACCGGTAACGGCAAGGGCAAGAGCAGCTCGGCCTTCGGCATGCTCGCCCGTGCCATGGGGCATGGCATGCAGTGCGGCGTGGTGCAGTTCATCAAGGGCCGCGACAGCACGGGTGAAGAGCTGTTCTTCCGCCGCTTCCCCGAACAGGTGCGCTACCACGTGATGGGCGAGGGCTTTACCTGGGAGACCCAGGACCGCCAGCGTGATATCGCTGCCGCCGAGGCCGCCTGGGCGGTATCGCGCCAGCTGTTGCAGGACCCGTCGGTGCAGTTCGTGGTGCTGGACGAACTGAACATCGCCCTCAAGCACGGCTACCTGGATCTCGACCAAGTGCTGTCGGACCTGCAGGCCCGTCCGCCGATGCAGCATGTGATCGTCACCGGCCGCGCCGCCAAACCCGAGATGATCGAGCTGGCCGACACCGTCACGGAGATGGGCGTGATCAAGCATGCCTTCCAGGCCGGCATTCGTGCCCAGAAGGGCGTGGAGCTATGAGCCAGACCCGGCATTGCCCCGCGGTGCTGATAGCGGCACCGGCTTCCGGTCAGGGCAAGACCACGGTCACCGCTGCCCTGGCGCGCCTGCACCGCAACCGTGGTCGCAAGGTCCGGGTGTTCAAGTGTGGGCCTGATTTCCTCGACCCGATGATCCTCGAACGAGCCAGCGGTGCGCCGGTGTACCAGCTCGACCTGTGGATGATCGGGGCAGAAGAGAGCCGACGCCTGCTCTGGGAGGCGGCGGGCGATGCTGACCTGATCCTGATCGAAGGCGTCATGGGGTTGTTCGATGGCACGCCATCGAGCGCGGACTTGGCGCGCCACTTCGGCGTGCCGGTGCTGGCGGTGATCGACGGCACGGCCATGGCCCAGACCTTCGGCGCCCTGGCACTGGGCTTGGCCCGCTATCAACCTGACCTGCCCTTCGCGGGCGTGCTGGCCAATCGGGTCGGCAGCCTGCGCCATGCGCAGCTGCTCGAAGGCAGCCTCACCGAAGGCTTGCGCTGGTATGGCGGGCTGTCCCGCGAACGCGGCATCGAGCTGCCCAGCCGTCACCTGGGGCTGGTCCAGGCCAGTGAACTCAACGACCTGGACTTGCGCCTGGACGCTGCAGCCCAAGCCCTGGGTGAAAGCTGTGACGCAGCCTTGCCACCGCCTGTGGCGTTCGCCGGACCCACCCCGGTGACAGCCCAGCCGTCCCTGGCGGGTGTGCGCATTGGCGTGGCCCGGGATGAGGCCTTCGCCTTCACCTACGGCGCCAACCTTGATCTGTTGCGCGAGCTCGGCGCGCAACTGCTGTTCTTCTCCCCGGTGCATGATCACGCGTTACCGGCTGTAGACAGCCTCTATCTGCCTGGCGGCTATCCGGAACTGCATCATCATGCCCTGGCTGCCAACGCGCCGATGTGCGAGGCAATCCGTGCCCATCACGCTCAAGGCAAGCCTTTGCTGGCCGAGTGCGGTGGCATGCTCTACCTGCTCGACGCCTTGACCGATGTGGCCGGCGAGCGCGCCGAGCTGCTTGGCCTGCTGCCGGGCGAGGCAGTGATGCAAAAGCGCCTGGCCGCCCTGGCCCTGCAAGCGGTGGCGTTGCCAGAAGGCACCTTGCGTGGCCATACCTATCACCATTCCTTGACCGATACTGCCCTTGAGCCGATCGCTCGAGGCCAGAGCCCTAACGGCGGGCGTGGTAATGAGGCGGTCTATCGCGTTGGGCGCTTGACCGCGTCCTACGTGCACTTCTATTTCCCTTCCAACCCAGACGCGACGGCGGCGCTGCTGCGACCATGAGCGAACACGCTTTTTCCGCTGCCGAGCGTGCCGCGGTCTACCGCGCCATCGGCGAGCGCCGCGACATGCGCCATTTTGCAGGCGGTGAAGTCGCCCCAGAGCTGCTTGCCCGCCTGTTGGCCGCTGCCCACCAGGCGCCCAGTGTCGGATTGATGCAGCCTTGGCGTTTCATACGCATCAGTGATCGTGGCTTGCGTGGCCGCATCCAGGCTCTGGTGGAGCAGGAGCGGGCACGTACCGCCGAAGCCTTGGGCGAGCGCTCCGATGAATTCATGAAGCTCAAGGTCGAAGGCATTCAGGACTGCGCCGAGGTGCTGGTGGCGGCGCTGATGGACCATCGTGAAGCGCACATCTTCGGCCGCAGGACCTTGCCGGAGATGGACCTGGCCTCACTCGCCTGTGCTATCCAGAACCTCTGGCTGGCCGCGCGCGCCGAGGGCCTGGGCATGGGGTGGGTATCGTTGTTCGACCCGCAGGCGTTGGGCGAGCTGCTGAGCATGCCGACAGGTGCCAAGCCGGTGGCCGTGCTGTGCCTGGGGCCGGTAGTCGAGTTCTATCCCGCGCCGATGCTGGTGCTGGAGCAGTGGGCCCAGGAGCGGCCGCTGAGTGACATGCTTTATGAAAATCATTGGGGAGAGCGGCAATGAGCATCGCTTTGCTGACCGTGGCCGGCGTGGCGCTGGATGCGTTGCTGGGTGAGCCAAAACGGCGTCATCCGCTGGTGGGGTTCGGCAACTTCGCGGCGCGCCTGGAGCAGCGCTTGAATGCCGGCGGTCGGGGGTGGCGCAGCCATGGCGTCAGTGCCTGGCTCCTTGCCGTGGTGCCCTTGACCCTGCTGGTGCTGGTGCTCTCCTGGCTGCCCTTCATTGGCTGGTGGGTGGATGTACTTGCGCTGTATTGCGCTCTGGGGCTACGCAGCCTGGGCGAGCATGTATTGCCTGTGGCCGAGGCGCTGCGCCGGGGAGACCTGGACGAGGCGCGGCGGCGGGTGGGGTATCTGGTGAGCCGTGAAACCCGTGAGCTGGACGAGCCTGCCGTGGCCCGAGCCGCCACCGAGTCGGTGCTGGAGAACGGCAGTGATGCGGTGTTCGCGGCGTTGTTCTGGTTCATCGTGGCTGGTGCGCCTGGGGTGGTGCTGTATCGCCTGAGCAATACCCTCGATGCCATGTGGGGCTATCGCAATGAACGCTTCGAGCGTTTCGGCTGGGCCGCGGCACGTATCGACGATGTGCTCAATTACATCCCCGCCCGGTTGGTGGCCTTGACCTACGCGCTGCTGGGCAAGACCCGCCTGGCCCTGGCCTGCTGGCGCAACCAGGCGCCGCTGTGGGACAGCCCGAATGCCGGGCCGGTGATGGCGGCCGGTGCAGGTGCCCTGGGTGTGGAGCTGGGCGGCCCTGCGGTGTACCACGGCGAGCTGCATGAGCGTGCGCGCCTAGGCGAGGGGCCTGCGGCCGACGCCGATGCCATCGAGCGCGGCTGGAGCCTGGTGCAGCGCGGTGTGTGGTTGTGGTTGCTGTTGATCTGCCTGGGAGCTTACGTGAATGCTTGAACATGGTGGTCGTCTGCTGCGCGCAGTGCGCCAGTACGGCATTGCCCGTGAACACTGGCTGGATCTTTCCAGCGGCATCGCCCCTTGGCCCTACGCCATCCCGGAGATTGCGCAGGACGCCTGGGCACGGCTGCCCGAGGTCGAGGATGGCCTGGAGCAGGCGGCGCGCACCTACTATGGCGTCGACAGCCTGCTGCCGGTGGCCGGCTCCCAGGCGGCGATCCAGGCCTTGCCAAACCTGCGACCTGCGGGGCGGGTCGGCGTACTCGCGCCGTGCTATGCCGAGCACCCGCACGCCTGGCGCCGCGCAGGGCACCAGGTGATCGGGCTGGCCGACGAGCAGGTCGAACAGGCCCTGGACAGCCTCGATGTGCTGGTGCTGGTCAACCCAAACAACCCCACGGGGCGCTGTGTACCGCGCGAGCGCTTGCTCGACTGGCACGCCCGCCTGGCGCGTCGTGGCGGCTGGTTGCTGGTCGACGAAGCCTTCATGGACAACACCCCGGCCCAGAGCATCGTCGATTGCGCCGATTGCGCCGGGCTGATCGTGCTGCGTTCGTTCGGCAAATTCTTTGGCCTGGCCGGGGTGCGACTGGGCTTCGTGGTGGCCGAGCAAGTCCTGTTGCAGCGCTTGGCCGAACTGCTCGGGCCCTGGACCATCAGCGGCCCGACGCGGGTCCTGGGGCAGTCTTGCTTCAACGACGAAGCGGCCCACCGCACCCAGATCGTCCGTTGTGCCCAGGCCAGTCGGCGTTTGGCGGCAGTGCTCGAAGCAGCCGGGTTGAGGCCCAGTGGCGGCTGCGACCTGTTCCAGTACGTGCGCCTGCCACAGGCCGCACAGTTGCATGAATTTCTTGCCCGACGGGGCATCCTGGTGCGCCTGTTCGAACAGCCCCTGGCGGTGCGCCTTGGACTACCGGCCACTGAGGCGGATGAACAGCGCCTGCGTCACGCCCTGGCGGACTACCAGAAGGAGTCGGTATGACCACCCTCATGGTGCAAGGCACCACCTCCGATGCCGGCAAGAGCACGCTGGTCACCGCCCTGTGCCGCTGGCTGTTGCGCCAGGGCGTCGATGTGGTGCCGTTCAAGCCGCAGAACATGGCGCTCAACAGTGCAGTGACCGCCGACGGCGGCGAGATCGGTCGCGCCCAGGCGGTGCAGGCCCAGGCGTGTCGGCTGGCGCCACACACCGACATGAACCCGGTATTGCTCAAGCCCAACAGCGACACCGGGGCCCAGGTGATCGTCCATGGCCGCGCCGTCACCTGCATGAATGCCGTGGCCTACCACGACTACAAGGCCATCGCCATGCAAGCGGTGCTGGAATCCCACCAGCGGCTGAGCGCCGCCTATCCAGTGGTGATGGTCGAGGGCGCGGGCTCGCCGGCGGAAATCAACCTGCGTGCGGGCGATATCGCCAACATGGGCTTTGCCGAAGCAGTGGACTGCCCAGTGATCCTGGTGGCGGACATCAACCGTGGCGGGGTCTTCGCCCACCTGGTGGGTACCCTGGAGCTGCTATCGCCGAGTGAGCAGGCGCGGGTCAAGGGCTTTGTCATCAACCGCTTTCGCGGTGACATCGCTTTGCTGCAACCGGGCCTGGACTGGCTGGAGCAGCGCACCGGCAAGCCGGTGCTGGGAGTGTTGCCTTATGTGACCGACCTGCACCTGGAGGCCGAGGATGCCATCGATGCGCGCCAGGCGACCCAGGCTGGCCGCCTGTTCAAGGTGATCGTCCCGGTGCTGCCGCGTATCAGCAATCACACCGACTTCGACCCGTTGCGCCTGCACCCGCAGGTCGACTTGCAGTTCATCGGCCCCGGCCAGCCAATCCCTCCCGCTGACTTGATCATCCTGCCCGGTTCCAAGAGCGTGCGGGGCGACTTGGCGCAATTGCGTGAGCGCGGCTGGGACGTCGCCATCGCACGCCACCTGCGTTATGGCGGGAAGGTCATTGGCATTTGTGGTGGGCTGCAGATGCTGGGCCGTGAAGTGCAGGACCCGCTCGGCCTGGAAGGCCCGGCAGGTTCCAGCCCAGGGTTGGGCCTGCTCGATTTTGTCACGGTGCTGGAAGCCCAGAAGCAATTGCGCAATGTGCGCGGCACCCTGGGCTTGGAGCAGGCGGCGGTCGGCGGGTATGAAATCCACGCTGGCGTCACCCGCGGCCCGGCCCTGGAGCGCCCGGCGGTGCAACTGGACGATGGCCGCTGCGACGGTGCGATCAGCGCCGATGGGCAGGTGCTCGCCACCTACCTGCATGGCCTGTTCGAGGGCAGTCATTCATGTGCGGCGCTGCTGCGCTGGGCTGGGCTGGAGGATGCCCAGGCCATCGACTACGACGCCTTGCGCGAGCGAGATATCGAGCGCCTGGCGGACCTCGTGGAGCAGCATCTGGACACCGCGCGCTTGCGCCAATTGTGTGGAGTCGCCTGACATGCGCAACCTGATCCTGGGCGGTGCCCGCTCCGGCAAAAGCCGCCTGGCCGAACAGTTGGCCCAGGCCAGCGGCCTGCCAGTGACCTACATCGCCACCAGCGAGCCGCTCGACGGCGAGATGAACGAGCGTGTGCAGTTGCATCGCCAGCGTCGTCCTGCCGAATGGGGGCTGATCGAAGAGCCGCTTGCCTTGGCCCAAGTGTTACGTGCCGAGGCCGCGCAAGGGCGCTGCCTGCTGGTGGATTGCCTGACCCTGTGGTTGACCAACTTGCTGATGCTGGACGACGACGCCCGACTGGCCCTGGAGCGCGATGCGTTGCTCGAATGCCTCACGACATTGCCTGGCACGATCATCCTGGTCAGCAACGAAACCGGCCTGGGCGTGGTGCCCATGGGCGAGTTGACCCGGCGCTATGTCGATCAGGCCGGCTGGCTGCACCAGGCGGTGGCCGAGCGCTGCGAGCGCGTGGTGCTGACCGTCGCTGGCCTACCCCTCATGCTCAAAGGACCCTCCCTATGAAACAACCCTGGTGGCGCGACGCCTGCCAACCCATCGACCTGGCCGCCATGGACCAGGCCCGTGCCCGTCAGCAGCAACTGACCAAGCCCGCGGGCTCCCTTGGCCAGTTGGAGTGCTTGGCGGTGCAATTGGCCGGCTTGCAAGGTTGCGAGCGGCCGACCTTGGAGCGGGTGGCCATCACGATCTTTGCGGGTGACCACGGCGTGGTGGAGGAGGGCATCTCCGCCTATCCACAGGCGGTGACCGGCCAGATGCTGGGCAATTTCGTCGGCGGTGGCGCAGCGATCAGTGTGCTGGCGTGCCAGCTTCAGGCCACCCTGGAGGTGGTCGACCTGGGCACCATCGACCCGGAGCTGGATTTGCCTGGGGTGCGCCACCTGCGTCTGGGTGCCGGTACCGCCAACTTCGCCCGCCAGCCGGCGATGACCGAGGCGCAGTGGCAGGCGGCGCTCGCCGCCGGGCGCGACTGTGCGTTGCGGGCCGCCGAGCAGGGGGCCACGCTGTTCATCGGCGGCGAGATGGGCATTGGCAACACCACCGCCGCAGCTGCGTTGGCCAGCGCTCTGCTGGGCTGCTCGGCGCAGCTGCTGAGCGGCCCGGGTACGGGCCTGGATGCGGGCGGTGTGCGGCACAAGGCTGAAGTGATCGAGCGCGCCCTCGGGCTGCATGGCGTGGGGGCCGACGATCCACTGCAGGCCCTGGCCTGTGTCGGGGGCTTTGAAATCGCCGCGCTGGTCGGTGCTTATCTGGCGTGCGCCCAGCAGGGCGTGGCGGTGTTGGTGGACGGCTTCATTTGCAGTGTCGCGGCCTTGGTGGCGGTGCGTGTGAATCCTGATTGCCGACCGTGGCTGCTGTTCGCGCATCAGGGGGCGGAGCCGGGGCATCAGGTCTTGCTCGAAGCGCTGCAAGCGACCCCGTTGCTGGCCCTCGGCCTGCGTCTGGGCGAGGGCAGTGGCGCGGCCTTGGCCGTGCCGCTGATGCGCCTGGCCTGCGCCCTGCACGGGCAGATGGCGACCTTCGCCGAGGCCGCGGTGGCGGATCGCTCGGCATGAGGCTCGACCTGTTGCGCCATGGTGAAACCGAACTCGGCGGTGGGTTGCGCGGTAGCCTGGACGACGCCTTGACCGAGCGCGGCTGGACGCAGATGCGCGAGGCGGTGACCGAGGCGGGGCCCTGGGACGTGCTGGTCAGTTCCCCGCTGCGTCGCTGCGCGCATTTCGCCGATGAGCTTGGCGCGCGGCTGGCGTTGCCGGTGCAACGCGAGGCTGGCGTGCGTGAGCTGCATTTCGGTGATTGGGAAGGGCGCAGCGCGGCGCAGATCATGCAAGATCAGGCCGATGCGCTGGGGCGCTTCTGGGCCGACCCGTATGGCTACACGCCGCCCAATGGCGAGCCCGTGGGTGCGTTCGCCGAGCGGGTGCTGGCGACCATCGACGAGCTGGGCAGGCAGCACCTGGGCAAGCGCGTGCTGCTGGTCACCCATGGCGGCGTCATGCGCTTGTTGCTGGCGCGTGCCCGTGGCCTACCGCGTGAGCAGCTGCTGCAGGTCGAGGTCGGGCATGGGGCATTACGGCGCCTGCGCTTGGCGAGCGATGGCCAGTTGCGCGAGGAGAGCTGAAATGCTGCCTTTCTGGATTGCCCTGCAGTTTCTGAGCAGCCTGCCGGTGCGCCTGCCGGGAATGCCGGAACCTCGGCAGATGGGCCGTTCGTTGTTGTTCTACCCGGTGATTGGTCTGCTGTTCGGCCTGCTGTTGTGGGGCGCCAGTCATTGGCTCGCAGGTGTCGCCGCGCCCTTGCACGCGGCCTTGCTGCTCACACTGTGGGTGCTGCTCAGTGGTGCTTTGCACTTGGATGGCCTGGCTGACAGTGCCGACGCCTGGCTGGGGGGCTTTGGCGATCGCGAGCGCACCTTGCAGATCATGAAGGACCCGCGCAGCGGCCCGATCGCGGTCGTGGCCTTGGTGCTGGTGTTGTTGCTCAAGTTCTGTGCCCTGTGGGTGCTGGTGGAGCGCGATGCGGGTCCCTGGCTGGTCTTGGCCCCGATCGTCGGCCGGGCCGCCTTGCTGGGGTTGTTCATGGGTACTCCCTATGTGCGCCCGGGTGGGCTCGGCCAGGCGCTGGCCGACCATCTGCCTCGGCAGGCAGCGGGCTGGATGCTGACTGCCAGTGCGCTGGTCTGCGTGCTGTTCGGTGGTTGGACGGTACTTTGGGTGCTGCTGGTGTCGGGCGTGGTCTTTTTCTGGATTCGTCACCTGATGTGTCGCCGCCTGGGCGGCAGCACAGGGGACACCGCCGGGGCCCTGTTGGAGTTATTGGAACTGACGGTGGTGTTGGGCCTGGCGTTATCGGCGCATTGAGGTCTCTGCTGTCAAAGCTGGCCTTTTCGCAGGTAAACCCACAGGCTTTGAAGTGCTCTGTGGGAGCGGGTGCCCGCGAAAGGGCCTGACACAACGACACCATGCAACTTCCCGCAATGTTCCTGAACGGTTTCCCTGGCCTGGCGGGCGTATGCTCACAGGCCGTCCACTCGACCAGGGAGCCGTCGCATGCGCCATTGGATGTTCGCCAGCCTGATCGCGCTGGCAAGCCTGCCGGCCACTGCCGCAGACCTCATCGATTTCTGGGACACCCCTCGCCACGGCGGCAACAGCTTCAATCGCCTGCCCCCCGATCAGCGCTACTTCCAGGCCCTGAGTGGCTATGGCGCCACCTGGGTGCGGCTGTCATACGACAAGTGGACGCCTCAGGGGCGTGACTTCCTGCTCGGCGATGCCGATGCCTACAACGGCCTTTCGCCCAAGGACCTGGCGCAGTTGAAGAGCGTTTTGGACAACGCCCACGCCGCGGGTCTGAAGGTCGTGATCGCTCCGCTTTCGTTGCCGGGCATGCGCTGGTCACAGAACAACCAAGGCCAGTTCGACGATCGGCTCTGGCAGGACAAGCGCTACTGGGCCCAGGCGGCCAACTTCTGGCGCGACCTTGCCCTGGTGCTGAAGGATCACCCCGCCGTGGCGGCCTACAACCTGATCAACGAGCCTGCGCCAGAACGCAATGCTGGCCTCGCCGAGCATGCCGATCTGCAGCGTATGCAGCAGTGGTACGTTGGCGAGCAGGGCGGCCCGCGTGACCTGCCGGCGCTGTATCGCGAGCTGGTGGCGGCGATCCGTGAGGTGGATGCGGTCACCCCGATCATGCTCGATGCCGGCTGGTACGCCGCTGCCGATGCCTTCGGGTATTGGCCGGCGCCCTTGCAGGACGGGCGAGTGCTTTACAGCGTGCACATGTACGAGCCCTATTCGGCCACCAGTGCACCGAACATGGCGCGCAAGCAACCGATTCCCTATCCGGGGCCGGCACCGTTCGGCGGCAAGCGTGAACAGTGGGATGGCGAACGGGTAGCGGCTTATCTGCAAAAGCCGCTGGATTGGGCGGATGCGATGGGGGTTCCCCGCTCGCGGCTGGTGGTGGGGGAGTTCGGTTGCATGCGTCGGCTGGCGGGGTGCAAGCAATACCTCGAGGATGTCCTGACGGTCTTGGACAAGCAGCAGTTGCATTGGGCTTTCTACAGTTTCCGTGAGGACAACTGGGACGGAATGGACTACGAACTGGGTGCGGCCAAGGTGCCCTGGCGCTATTGGCAGGCAATCGACAAGGGTGAGCCCGATCCGGTGGCGCGCCAGGCCACGGCTGAATTCGAGCCTATTCGTCGGCGGCTGGCGCCCTGAAGCATCTTTGAAACTTCTTGCAACATCCTGGGTGCGGGTATATACACGCATTCATGCTGACCAGTGAATGCATCTGTACCCATCTGCGTCGCGCCGCCCGTGGGGTGAGCCGGCACTATGACGAAGCCCTTGCCGGCTTCGGCGTCAATGTCGCCCAGTTTTCCCTCTTGCGCCACCTGCAGCGGCTCGATCGGCCGAGCATCACCACCCTGGCCGAGGCTATGGGGCTTGACCGCAGTACCCTCGGGCGCAACCTGCGTGTGCTGGAGGCTGAGGGGCTGGTGAAGCTGGCCGACGGCGATGACCAGCGCAATCGCGTGGTGCTGTTGAGCGCGGCGGGTGAAGCGCTGTTGCGTGCTGCGCTCCCGGCGTGGGAGCAGGCCCAGCGGCAATTGGTCGAGCGACTGGGCGAAGGGCAGCGGGACGCGCTGATCGGGCTGCTGGAGCGTCTGGCGTGATGCTTTACAACCATAAGTGGGTATATACCCGCATAAACCTTGCGATGGGCTGGAGAGAACGACGATGACCTCGGTATGGCGAACCAGCGGGTGGGTGTTGTTGGGGGCGGCGCTTATCCTGGCGTTGTCCCTGGGGGTGCGACACGGCTTTGGTCTGTTCCTGGCACCGATGAGTGCCGAGTTCGGTTGGGGGAGGGAAGTGTTCGCCTTCGCCATCGCCCTGCAGAACCTGATTTGGGGCCTGGCCCAGCCGTTTGCCGGGGCCCTGGCTGACCGCCTGGGCGCCGCGCGAGTGGTGATCATCGGCGGGATTCTCTACACCGTGGGCCTGATGCTGATGGGCATGGCCGACTCGGCCTGGTCGCTTTCGTTGAGTGCTGGCCTGTTGATCGGCATCGGGCTGTCCGGTACGTCCTTCTCGGTCATCCTCGGTGTGGTGGGGCGCGCGGTCCCAGCGGAAAAACGCAGCCTGGCCATGGGCATCGCCAGTGCCGCCGGCTCATTCGGTCAGTTCGCCATGCTGCCGGGAACCCTCGGCCTGATCCAATGGCTGGGTTGGTCGGCAGCCTTGCTGGTTTTGGGCTTGCTGGTGGCCTTGATCGTGCCGTTCGTGGGTTTGTTGCGTGATCGGCCTCTACCGAGCCATGGCGCCGAGCAGACACTCGGCCAGGCGCTTCACGAGGCGTGTTCGCATCCAGGGTTCTGGTTGCTGGCGCTGGGCTTTTTCGTCTGCGGTTTCCAGGTGGTGTTCATCGGCGTGCACCTGCCGGCCTATCTGGTGGATCAGCATCTGCCGGCGACCACCGGCACCACCGTGCTGGCGTTGGTCGGGCTGTTCAACATCGTCGGTACCTACACCGCCGGTTGGCTGGGTGGGCGCATGTCCAAGCCGCGGCTGCTGACCGGCTTGTACCTGTTGCGGGCTGTGGTGATTCTGTTGTTCCTGTGGGCGCCAGTGACTCAGGTCAGTGCTTACCTGTTCGGCATCGCCATGGGGCTTTTGTGGTTGTCCACGGTCCCGCTGACCAATGGCACCGTGGCCACGGTGTTCGGTGTGCGCAACCTGTCCATGCTTGGTGGCATCGTCTTCCTGTTCCATCAGTTGGGCGCCTTCCTCGGTGGTTGGTTGGGCGGGGTGGTGTACGACCGTACCGGCAGTTACGAGTTGGTCTGGCAGATTTCGATTCTGCTGAGCGTGTTGGCGGCAGCTCTCAACTGGCCGGTGCGTGAGCGCCCGGTGGCGCGACTGCAGGCCCAGCCGGTATGAATCGCTCCCTGATGCGCGGGTTGCTGGCAGCCGTTGCGCTAGCGTTGCTCGCACTGGTGTGGTGGGGCTGGCATGAGGGCGGTTTGGCGCTGATGCAGTTGGGCATGGGTGTTTGTTAGGCGCTACCCTGCAGGTACAGAATTCTCATCTTGCAGGAGTGCCGAACGATGTCCCTACGCAGGTTTACCCTCTCGTTACTGGTTCTTGCCGCCGCCTCGTCCACTTGGGCGGCCGACTGTCCCGCCTTGTTGCAAGGCAGCCTGCCCGAGCTGCGTGGCAAAGAGCAGATCGATTTGTGCGAGCGCTTTGCCGGCAAGCCGCTGGTGGTGGTCAACACGGCCAGCTATTGCGGTTTCGCCCCCCAGTTCGAGGGCTTGGAGTCGACCTACAAGGCCTACCACGAACAAGGCCTGGAGATGCTCGGTGTGCCTTCGAACGACTTCAAGCAGGAAGACGCCGACAGCGAGAAGACCGCCAAGGTGTGCTACGCCAACTACGGCGTGACGTTCACCATGACCAAGGCCCAAGCGGTACGCGGCAAGGATGCGGTGCCATTGTTCGTTGAGCTGGCGCGCCAGAGCAGTGCACCCAAATGGAATTTCTACAAGTACGTGGTCGATCGCCAAGGTAAAGTGATCGCCAACTTCTCCAGCCTGACCAAACCCGACGATCCGGCCTTCCAGGCAGCGATCGAGAAAGCCATCGCCTCCCAGCCGTAAAGGTCAGTGCGGGTGCACGGTCAGGGCCACCAGGCGGTTTACCACAGGGCGTACCACCAAGACACAGACAAAAGCCACCGGCATTGCCAGGCGGTACGCCTGCAGCACCTTGGTCAAGAAATCATCTCCCACCCCGGCTGTGCCGTTGTTCGAACCTGGCGATGCAGGGCAGGCTTACGCCCAGACCGAGCCGATGGACATTTATCTGTGCCTGGCCGATCGGCCATGACGCCCAAGGTGCGGGCGTTCATGGGCTACCTACAGGAGGCGTTGGGCGACGCCTGGGCTGTGCAGGCATGAAAAAACCGCCACGAGGGCGGTTTTTTCATGCGGCGTGGGCGACTCAGAAGCGGTAGGTGAGGGAGGCACCGATACCGTGAGCGCTGTTTTCGTACTTGGCCTGGTAGCTGCCCTTGAGCGCGCCTTCCTGCTGGTTGTCCGGACGGTTGTTGACCTTGGTGTCCTCTTCCCACAGGTAGGAGTAGGCAACATCGATGGTCATGTCGTCGTTCGGGCTCCAGCCGGCACCAAAGCTGACCGCCTTGCGATCGCCAGTCGGGATACGTGGCGAACGGTCATGGTTGTTGGTCGGCGACTGGTCCACGGAGAAGCCTGCGCGCAGGGTCCACTCCTTGTTCACCTTGTAAGCTGCGCCGATGGCGTGAGCCCAGGTATCGTGCCAGTTCTGCTCTTCGGTGATGGTCTTGAGCGGGTAGCCAGCGGGGGCTTCGTTCTCGACGGTGATGTTTTCCAGGCGGCTCCAGCGAGTCCAGGTGCTACCGGCATACAGCGTCCAGTTGTCATCCAGTTCGTGGGTGATCGAGAAATCCACCGACTCGGGGGTCTTGATCTTCAGGCTTGCGTCGAACTTGCCGCTCAGACCGATGGGCAGTGGGTACGAAACGCGGGTATCGCCTTCGAGCTTGTAGTCGACCATCGAGTGATAGGTCAGGCCCAGGCGGGTGCGATCAGTGGCTTGTACCAGCACACCGATGTTGTAGCCCACGGCGGTATCGTCGCCCTTGATCTTGACTTCACCATCGCGGGAGCCTGGGCCTGCAAAGGCCTGGCTGCTGAGATTGGAACCCAGCTCACCCTTGATGCGGTTGATGGTCGGGCCAAAGCCGACCGAGACCTTGTCGTTGAATGCATAGCTGATGGTCGGCTGGAAGGTGACGACCTCGACCTTGCTCTTCTTGCCCCAGTAGCGTGCGGCGTCATCTCCGCCGTAGTCGGTGATCAGGCCGAAGGGCACATAGACGCCGAAACCTACGCTCCAGTGATCATCGATCGGTTTGACGTAGTAGCCCATTGGTACGCCGACGGTCGGAACCATGTCGCCGTCGGTTTCCCCCCCGAAATTGCTTCCGCGACCCGAGATGTCGGTTTTGGCGATGACTGCGGCACCACCCACGGTGACTTGCTCGCGCTTCAGGCGCGACATGCCGGCAGGGTTGCCATAGACAGTGCTGGCATCTTCGGCAGAAGACGAACGCCCCGCGAAACCTGTCCCCATACCGCTGACGCTTTGTTCGTTGAGGGCGAAGCCTGCAGCGAACAGTTGGCTGGATGCGAGGGCGACAGCTACACCGAGGGAGGTTTTGAGCATTGCTTTTTTCATTATTGTGAAACTCCTTGGGTTCTCCGGGGCGAAAAGCTACCAACAAATTACGCACTGCGCCATAGGCTCAATCGCAGCAGTTCGCGTAGTTTTGTAGGACAATCCGACCAAAATTCCCTTTTTTCCGGTTATGTTGTAAGGCGTCTCTTAAGACACTTCGGACATAATCGGGTTCACACAGAGATGCCAAGCGTGGGTGAAATCGCGCAGGCGCCCTTGGGGGTGGAAGATCTGTCGCCAGATGCGCGCCAATCCCAACAGGTCATCTGCCGCTGGTAATCGGGGCGCCTGCTCTTCGATGAGCATCCAGGCGATGGCGGTGGAGTAGCGAAGATTGACCGCCAGTTCCAGGTGCGGTCCACGCAAGAAGGCGTGCTGGCTGGCCAGGCCGCGGACCAGGCTCGCCAGATCCGGGTCGCGGGCCAGGAAGTCGTCCCAGAGCGCCTGATGGCGGGTTTCGCCGATTCGGTAGAGGCCATGACCCCGCCTGTCATGCAGTGCCGAGCCGAGTGCCGACTGGCTGGCGGCCACGCCCAGCAGCAAGGCTTCGGCGCTTTCGCAATGACGGTCCAGGTAGATCAGGGTCGGTCGGATCACATACTGACACAACTCTTTAGCCGCGATACCCATGATGCCCTCGATCAAGTAAGGGCCGACGGGCGCTGGAGCTTGGCAGCTGGTGAATTGATCAGGCCCGCCGGAAGCGGTTCGCACCGCTCGAGTTGAAGTGTAGTGTGATAAGCGTGGTGTAAAGGGCTGTTTTTAAATCGATTGCTGCCGGAGCTCTCGGCGTATATGCCTTGTAGCAATTACGCCAAGAACGATCGGTCAGGCACGTGGAGGCGTTATCGAGCGTGTGAATACGCAGGTATTTACCGTTCACGCGGCTAGTGACTGGCGGGTGCGCTCGATGATGGCCTGCAGTGGAGCGCTGCGATTGTACTGCTCGGGGTACAGGCGTTCGGTATGGCACGCAACGCCATGTTCGTCGACCAGGGTGAAGCTGAAGCTGCCCTTGCGCGGTGCAACGATGAGGCACTTCAAAGGTGCGAAGGCCTGGGACAGGGTGCCGATAGCGGATTGGATCTGATGATGGGTATTCATATTGTTTGGATGTTCCTGCATTTAACACGGAGTTCGATCCGTGCATCTTAGAAACGTTCCAGTGACGCCTTTATTAAGGGACGAAGAACCTGACTGGAACAGGGCAGCCAGATGAGGCGCAAGCAAATGTGGGCGCTGGGCTGACTGGTAGGTACATCAGAAGGCGGGCAGTCACACCAAGGCCAAGGTTCGAGGCCTCTGGGTGAAGATATCCCGATCAATCTGTTACGTGATTCGTGATGGTGCAGCGGGGCTGCCTGGGAATCATCGAGTGGGCCGGTCCTGGTTTCAGCAATGGCTGCTCGTTGGGTCGAGCGGGGCACTGCAAGGACGCTATTGGCCAGAATTGACTTTCAGCTGGGTACTAACGGTGAGCACCCTACCGTAAACATCTGAGCCTGGCAAGCAATTTGTGCTTGTCCTGGCTAGCCGAGCAGTATGGCGTTTATTTCACGGGCTGTGAAGGGGGAAGCGGGCGGTAGGGTGGGGGAAGCGGGCGCGCACGGGTATCCAAATGGGTGTACGTCACTCACTTGTACACACAGTGACGACGACTTGTAACAACTTGGCAACAACCTCCGACAGGCTCGCCAATGACTTGACTGCACACTTAAGTCAATGAAAAAAAACACTAATTTTTGCTGGTGAAAAAATCGACAGTTTGACCGAAAGCCCCATTCCATAGGGCTTTGCGGCCTTACGGTGGTGGTTGTCCACCGAGTTATCCACAGCTTCTGTGGATTGTCCCGAGCGCTTGCTCTAGGACGGGCGTGCCAGCTGTTTTTCGAACTGTCCGACAATGTTGGGTCAATGGGGGAGCGCTATCATGACAGCGCGAAACGTCAAGAAAAGATCATAGAAATTTTTTTTTACATCTGCCTGAAAGCGCAGGCCATGAGGGGGAAAAAAGAGTAGAGTGGCGCGCCTCTCGAATTGCCTTCGCCGTTGGTCATGAAGTTTCGCGGTAAACCCCTCGCAAACCCCCCCGGTCTCTTCGTCCGAGACTTCCTCCAAACGCTTTTCCCTGAAAGTGGCGCTGTGGTTGCTCGACAGCCCACGCCTGGGCGACAAGCCTCGCGTCAAGCACTTGGCCGGCCATCTGCTCAAGCAGCCCGCGCGTCAGGGCGTGGTGGTGGCCCAGAGCCGTCTGGGCCAGATGCTCTGCCGGGAGTGTGGCAATGCCCGCGACCGACGCATTGGGCACGACCTGTTGCGCCAAGCTGCGCGCGCGGGTGATCGTCGTGCCCAGCTCGAGTATGGTCGGTTGTGTCAGACCAGCGAGCCCGAGCAGGCGCGCTACTGGCTGGAGCTGGCGGCAGGGCAGGGCTCCCAGGAGGCACGCCGGCTGCTCCGGCAGCTGTTTGCGGGGTGAGACGCCATCTCAGGGCAAGCCCGCCTTCACGCCGGTAGGCGCGCACGTGCGCTACGGCAGTGCCGATGAAGCCACCCAATGCCTCAACTGATAAGCTGCACGGCATTGTCGAACATCGATTGGAGTCGCTATGGCAGTGGATCTTGCCAGTATCCTGCTGGGCCTCGTTGCCGCAGCCGTCCCTTGCCTGGGTTGGGCACTGCAACTGCAACGACAGCTGTCGGCGCGGCACTCGGAACTGGCCTTGATGCAAGAGCGCCTCTCCAGTGCGCAGCTGGCCCAGGAAGGTCTGCAAGCGCAACTGGAGGCGTGCCGCGACGAGATCAGCGACCTCAGCGAAGCCAACGTGGTCAAGCAGACCACGTTGGCGGCTCAGGCCCGCGAGCTCGAATTGCTGCAGATCGACCGCGACAACGCCCGTGATGCCGCCCACGCCTGGCAGCTCGAGCGGGCCAATCGCGAAGCCGAGCAGCGTCGCCTGGAGGCCCAGGCCGCACGCCTGGAGGCAGAACTGCGTGAACAGCAGGACAGCCACCAACAGCGTCTCGAAGACCTGCAAGAGGCGCGCGATACTTTGCGTGCCCAGTTCGCCGAGATGGCGACCAAGATTTTCGACGAGCGTGAACAACGCTTCACCCAGACCAGTCAGCAGCACCTGGGGCAGTTGCTCGATCCGCTCAAGGAGCGTATTCAGGCCTTCGAGAAGCGGGTGGAGGAGAGTTACCAGCAAGAGGCGCGCGAGCGTTTTTCCCTGGGCAAGGAGCTCGAGCGCCTGCAGCAGCTCAACCTGCGCCTGTCGGATGAAGCCACCAACCTGACCCAGGCGTTGAAAGGCCAGAAGACCCAGGGCAACTGGGGGGAGCTCATTCTCGAGCGAGTGCTGGAGCATGCGGGCCTGGAGAAGGGGCGGGAGTACCAGACCCAGGTCAGCCTCAAGAGCGCCGACGGAGAGCGTTACCAGCCCGATGTGTTGATCATGCTGCCAGGCGACAAGCAAGTGGTGGTCGATGCCAAGGTCAGCCTCACGGCGTATCAGCAATTTGTCGGTGATACCGATGCCGAGCGCGCCCAGGCCGCCCTGAAACAGCACGTTCAGTCTCTGCGCAGTCATGTCAAAGGCCTGTCGAGCAAGGACTACAACCGCCTGGACGGCTTGCACAGCCTGGATTTCGTCTTGTTGTTCGTGCCCATAGAGGCGGCGTTCTCGGCGGCCCTGCAGGCTGAGCCCAACCTGTTCCAGGAAGCATTCGACCGGCAGATCGTGATTGTCAGTCCGACCACCTTGCTGGCGACCTTGCGGGTCATCGACAGCCTGTGGAAGCAGGAGCGCCAGAGCCAGAACGCGCGCGAAATCGCCGAGCGAGCCGGTTGGCTGTACGACAAGTTCGTCTTGTTCATCCAGGACCTGGACGAACTGGGCAGCCGCCTGCAGCAGGTGGACAAGGCCTATGCCGCTGCACGTAACAAACTCTGTGAGGGGCGCGGCAACCTGGTCAGCCGCAGCGAGCAACTCAAGTTGCTTGGCGCCCGAGCCAGCAAGAGCCTGCCGGGCGAGTTGCTCGAGCGGGCGCTTGCCGAGGGCGTGCTCGCTGACGAAGCGCTTACTGAACCAGGCTCAGATGGCGGTTGAGTAGGGCGCGCAAGGCCGCGGGCTTGACGGGTTTGGCCAGGTAGTCGAGGCCGGCGGCGTGGACCATGGCGATGGTCTCGTTGCGCCCGTCGGCACTGATCACCACGCCAGGCACGGGTTCACCCAGGCGGGTGCGTAGCCAGGCCATCAGCTCGGTACCGGTCTCGCCATCGTCCAGGTGGAAGTCCACCAGCGCCAGGTGCGGGCGCATGCCCTGAGCCAGCAACGCTTCGCACTCCTCGCGGTTACGCGCGGTCCAAACCTGACAGCCCCAGCGGCTGAGCAGGCTGTTCATGCCTAGAAGAATGCTGTCTTCGTTGTCGACGCACAGTACCTGTAGGCCGGCCAGGGGCTGGCTGATCTGCTCCACGGGCGTTCGGGTTTCGGGCGCCGGGGCCCGGGCGATTGGCACGCTGACCCTGAATACACTGCCCTTGCCCGGCCAGGAGCGCACCTCCAGTGGATGGCCCAGTACCCTGCACAAGCCATCAGCGATCGCCAGGCCCAGGCCCAGGCCTTTTTCGGCGCGGGTCTGGTGGCTGTCCAGGCGTTTGAACTCCTGGAAGATCACCTGCAGCTTGTCGTCGGCAATGCCCGGGCCTCGATCCCAGACTTCCAGCCACAGGCGTTCGCCCTGGCGGCGTACGCCGAGCAGCAGCGGGCTCTTGCCATAGCGCAGGGCATTGGTCAGGAAGTTCTGCAGCACCCGACGCAGCAGTTTCATGTCACTTTCGACGCGCAGCCGGCTACCCCGCAGGCGGAACTCCAGGCCTTTCTCTGCGGCCAGCACCTTGAACTCGGTACCCAGGGTATCGAACAGTTCGTTGAGGGCGAACGGCTTGGGGTCGGGCGTGATCTTGCCGTTTTCCAAGCGTGAAATGTCCAACAGGTCGCTGATCAGCTCCTCCGCCGAGCGCAGCGAGCTGTCCATGTGCTGCACCAGCTGCTGGGCCTCTTCATTCATGCCTTCTGCCTGTTGCGACAGGGCGGCGGAGAACAGCCGCGCGGCATTGAGCGGTTGCATCAGGTCATGGCTGACCGCGGCCAGGAAGCGGGTCTTGGACTGGCTGACCGCTTCGGCACGGCTCTTGGCCTCCGACAGCGCCTGGTTGAGCTGGGAGAGCTCCTGGGTCCGTTCGGCGACCCGTTGCTCCAGTCCTTCGTTGGCGTCTTTGAGGGCCTGCTCTGCCTCACGGAACGGGGTGATGTCGGTGAAGCTCATGACGAAGCCGCCGCCCGGCATCGGGTTGCCGATCAGCTCGATGACGCGGCCATTGGGGAACAGCCGCTCGGAGGTGTGCGCACGGCCCTGGCGCATCCAGTGCAGGCGACGGGCGACATGCACCTGTGCCTCGCCTGGGCCGCACAAGCCGCGCTCGGCGTTGTAGCGGATGATGTCGGCGATCGGCCGGCCCACGCTGATCAGCCCGTCAGGGTAGTTGAACAGCTCTAGGTAGCGGCGGTTCCATGCAACCAAGTGCAGGTTCTGGTCCACCACGCTGATGCCCTGGTTGATGTTCTCGATGGCGCCTTGCAGCAGGGCCCGGTTGAACTGCAGCACCTCGCTGGCTTCGTCGGCGATGCGCACCACGTCTTCGAGCTGCATCTCTCGGCCTTCGATGGCCGCCTTGACCACTGCCCGGGTCGATGAGGTGCCAAGCACACCGGCCAACAATCGTTCGGTGTGCTCGATCCAGTCGCCGTCGGCGTTCTGGTTGGGGTTGAAGCCCTTGCCCTGGCGATAGGCGAAGCGGATGAAGCTTTGCCGCGCCCGCTCTTCGCCCACGAAGCGCGCCGCCAGCTTGAGCAGGTCGTCGATCTGCACCGCCAATAGCGACCGGTTACTGGGGCGGGCGCTGCTCTGTTGACCGATGAAGCGGCCTGCCTGCCAGTGCTCCGAAACCCGTGTGCGTGACAGGATCGAGACCCAGGCGAACAGGATGAAATTGCCTGCCAGGGACAGCACCACGCCCTGGGTCAGCGGGGTGATCGGCAGGTTCAATGGGTTGCTGTGCAGCCAGGCAAGACCTGGGAACAACTGCAGCGACCAGCCCAGGCTGTGGGCGGCGATCGGCAGCACCAAGGTGTAGAACCACAGGAAGATCCCGGCGGCGAGCCCCGCGAACACGCCACGGCGGTTGGCCTGTTTCCAGTACAGCGCGCCCAGCATGGCCGGTGTCAGCTGGGTCACGGCAGCAAAAGCGATCTGGCCGATGGTCGCCAGGCTGGCGGTGGAACCCAGCAGACGGTAGCTGACATAGGCCAGGAGGAGGATGGCGACGATGGTCACCCGGCGTACCGAGAGCATCCAGTGGCGGAACGCTTCGAACGGCCGCTCGGCGTTCTTGCGACGCAGCAGCCACGGCAGCAGCATGTCGTTGGACACCATGGTCGACAAAGCCACTGCTTCGACGATGACCATGCCGGTAGCGGCCGAGGCACCGCCGATGAACGCCAGCAGTGCCAGGCTTGGGTGGGCTTCGGCCAGGGGCAGGCTGATGACGAAGGAGTCGGAGATCACCGTGCCTGGCAGCAGCATCTGCCCGGCCAGGGCGATCGGCACGACGAACAATGCGGCCAGCGCCAGGTACAGGGGGAACACCCAGCGGGCCATGCGCATGTCCTGGGGCTCGATGTTTTCCACCACGGTCACATGGAATTGCCGGGGCAGGCAGATGATGGCCATCATCGCCACGGCAGTCTGCACCACCATCGACGGCCAGTTGACGGTCTCCTGCCAATAGCTTTCCAGGTGCACCGACTGGCGCGCCTGGGTGAACAGGTCGTCGAAGCCGTCATACAGGTTGAACACCACGAAGGCGCCGACGGCAAGGAACGCCAGCAGCTTGACCAACGATTCGAAAGCAATCGCCAGGACCATGCCCCGGTGGTGCTCGGTGACATCGAGGCTGCGCGTGCCGAAGACGATGGCGAATAGCGCCAGCACCAGCGAAATCACCAGCGCGGTGTCCTGCACCCGGGGGCCTGTGGCATCGGCATTGGCACCGATCAGCAGGTTGACGCCGAGCACGATGCCCTTGAGCTGCAAGGCGATGTAAGGCAGCACGCCGACCAGGCAGATCAGTGCCACCACCACCGCCAGCGACTGCGACTTGCCATAGCGCGCGGCGATGAAGTCGGCAATCGAGGTGATGTTCTCCTGCTTGCTGATGAGCACCATCTTCTGCACCACCCAGGGTGCGAAGATCAGCAGCAGGACTGGCCCCAGATAGATCGGCAGGAACGCCCAGAGCTGTTCGGCTGCCTGACCGACCGCGCCGAAGAAGGTCCAACTGGTGCAGTACACCGCCAGCGACAGGCTGTACACCCAGGCGCGCAGGCGCGGCGGCAACGGTGTGCTGCGGCGGTCGCCGTAGAAGGCGATGGCGAACATGATGGCCATATAGGCCAGGGCGACCACGGCGATCAGCCCACTGGACAACGACATGCAAACTCCGGAGCAAGAAATGAAACGCGGTCCCGATCAATCAGTCTGGCACGCAGCCTGGGGTTCGTCAGCGCAGACCATGGTCGCAGTGGCAGGAGGTCGCAGGGCTTGCGGTCTTGTCCCACGATAAGGCGATGCGGGCAACCCACTGCTCATGGCCGCTCCATCGTGCCTCTTGTCCCCAGGCAGTAGAACACTGCCGCCAGTATCACCGACAACACCAGCAGGTAGAAGACCGCCACCGGCACCATCTGCCCCAGGGCGAATCCGACGAGCACAGGCCCCAGCGCCGCGCCGAGGTTGGAGAGGTTCTGTGCGCCATAGTAGACCCCGCGCAGGTGCTCCGGCGCGATCAGGTCGATGAACATGTATTCAGCCGGGATCACGATGATCTCGCCCAGGGTGAACACCAGCATCGCCAGGCACCAGGCCATGATCGAGCCGGCCAGGGAAAAGCCCAGCAGGCCCAGGACGAACAAGGCCATGCCCGCCATGAGCCAGGGCATCAGGCGCTGGCGGTCGATGCGACGACCCACCAGGTACTGCAGCGCGATCACCGTTGTGGCGTTGGTGGTCACCAGGTAGCCCACCAGTCGCGCCGCCTCGCTGGCGCTGGCGGTGACCACCAGGTACTGGGAGAGGTACGCGGTGAACTGGCCGAATACCACAGCGCTGAGCACGCCGCCCAAGGTGAAGCACACCAGTCGACGGTCCCGGGCCAGTTGCAGGGCGACCTGAACGAAGCCGGCGCTGGGCTGGTGCGGCTCGCTGGCCTTCAGCTGACGCTCGCCCAGCCTATGGTAGAGCAGCGCCATGCCCAGGCCGATCCCGGCGGACACTACAAAGGGCAGGTGGTCGTTCAGTTCGAGCAAGGCCACCCCCAGCAGAGGACCTGCTGCATAGGCGATGTTGCTCAAGGTGTACTTGATGGCGAACACCTCGGCGCGCTCGGACACCGGCAGCAAGGCGCAGAAGCCTGCCTTGGCGGCGATATCCACCACCGCCAGGGCCAGGTTGATCAGCAGCAGGCAGACGAAGAACAACGCGGCCCAGCGGCTGGCGATGGCGCCGACGAAGGCCAGGGCGAACGTCAGCATGGCGCCGATCAGCAGGGCATGGGGGCTCAGGGTGTCGACCAGATGGCCGCCATACAGGCTCAGCAGCGATGCCAGGATCAGCGCGCCGCCGATCAGCAGGCCGATATGGCTGATCGACAGCTGGAAGTTGTCTGCCAGGTAGACCACCAGGTAGGGCAGGGTGATCGCACGGGCCAAGGTCAGGGCGAAGGTGATCGCCAGCAGCAGGCGTACGGCGGCGGGGTAGCGTTGGAGGGCGGCGAGCATCGGACATCCTTGTTGTCGAGTGGTGCCAGTGGGCAAGCATAAGGACGGGATAGGGATTTGTCGTGGGGCGGGTGCAGTGGGCGCGCAATAGCCGTAAAAACTTCACGCATTCTTCCGGTTGCCAGCGAGCCCCATTCCCATGCAGATTTGTGGCTTCTCGCGCTGTGCGTGCCTCCAATGAAAAAGCCCAACCAGGTACACGGACGATGAGTCACCCCTCGCAATTCACCCTGCTCGGCAAGCGGCGCTTTTTGCCGTTCTTCATTACCCAGTCCCTGGGTGCCTTCAACGACAACCTGTTCAAGCAGTCGCTGATCCTGGCGATCTTGTACAAGCTCAGCCTGGAAGGCGAACGCTCGATCTGGGTCAACCTCTGCGCGCTGCTGTTCATCCTGCCGTTCTTCTTGTTCTCGGCATTGGCTGGGCAGTTTGGGGAAAAGTTCGCCAAAGATGCGTTGATCCGGGCGATCAAGTTGGCCGAGATCGTCATCATGGCCATCGGCGCCACGGGATTCGTCACTGGCCACCTACACCTGATGTTGCTGGCGCTGTTCGCCATGGGCACCCACTCGGCGCTGTTCGGTCCGGTGAAATACTCGATCCTGCCCCAGGCCCTGCGTGAGGAGGAACTGGTCGGCGGCAATGGCCTGGTTGAAATGGGCACCTTTCTGGCGATCCTGGCCGGAACCATCGGTGCCGGCGTGATGATGTCCTCTGGCAGCTACGCCACGGTGGTCGCCGCGGGTGTTGTCGGTACCGCGGTGCTCGGCTACCTGGCCAGCCGCTGGATACCCCGGGCGGCAGCCGCAGCGCCTCAGATGAAACTGGACTGGAACATCGTCAAGCAATCCTGGGCCACCTTGCGCCTGGGCCTTGGGCAGACACCAGCGGTCTCGCGCTCGATCGTCGGCAACTCCTGGTTCTGGTTCGTCGGCGCCATCTACCTGACCCAGATCCCGGCTTACGCCAAGGACTGGCTGCATGGCGACGAAACCGTGGTGACGCTGGTGCTGACCCTGTTCTCGGTGGGTATCGCCCTGGGTTCTTTGCTGTGCGAGCGCCTGAGCGGGCGCAAGGTGGAGATCGGGCTGGTGCCGTTCGGCTCGTTCGGCCTGACGCTGTTCGGCCTGCTGTGGTGGTGGCATTCGGGCGATGTGCCGGTGGGCGAAGTACCCCATGACTGGCTGGCGCTGCTGGGCATGGGCCAGGCCTGGTGGATCCTGCTGTCGATCGTCGGCCTGGGCGTGTTCGGTGGTTTCTACATCGTGCCGCTGTATGCCTTGATCCAGGCGCGCACTCCCGAGGATCAGCGGGCCCGGGTGATTGCCGCAAACAACATTCTCAATGCGCTGTTCATGGTGGTCTCGGCGATCATCACCATCGTGCTGTTGAGCGTGGCGAAACTGAGCATCCCACAATTGTTCCTGGTGGTGTCGTTGCTCAACGTCGCGGTCAATGCCTACATCTTCCGCATCGTGCCTGAATTCACCATGCGCTTCCTGATCTGGCTGCTCAGCCATTCCATGTACCGTGTGGAGCACAGGGACCTGGAGCGCATCCCTGATGAAGGCCCGGCATTGCTGGTGTGCAACCACGTATCCTTCGTCGATGCGCTGCTCATCGGCGGCGCCATTCGCCGGCCGATACGCTTCGTCATGTATTACAAGATCTACAACCTGCCGGTGCTCAACTTCGTATTCCGCACCGCCGGAGCCATCTCCATCGCCGGGCGCGGCGAAGACGAGGCCACCTATGAGCGGGCCTTTGCGCGCATTGCCGAGTACCTGGCGGATGGCGAACTGGTCTGCATTTTCCCCGAAGGCAAGCTGAGCGCCGATGGCGAGATCGATGTATTCAAGGGAGGGGTGAGCCGCATTCTCCAGGAGACACCAGTGCCGGTGATCCCGCTGGCTTTGCAGGGGCTGTGGGGCAGCTTCTTCAGTCGTGATCCGAACAAGGGCTTTTTCAAGCGCCTGTGGTCGAGGGTGACGCTGGTGGCTGGCGCCGCGATCCCGGTGGAGGCGGCGCAGCCGGATGCGCTACGCGAGAAGGTCAGTGCCCTGCGCGGCGATGTGCGTTGAGTGATGAAAGGAGGAAGGTCAGCTGGTGCTGACCTTCAGGCCGATCAGGCCGGCGATGATCAGTGCAACGCTGATCAGGCGCATGATTGCCATGGATTCGCCGAACAGGATGATGCCGGCGATCACGGTGCCGACGGCGCCGACGCCGGTCCATACGGCATACGCCGTGCCCAGCGGCAGTTCCTTCATGGCAAGGCCCAGAAGGCCCAGGCTCACGGCCATGGCGGCAACGGTCAGTGCGGTGGGGAGCGGACGGGTGAAGCCGTCGGTGTACTTCAGGCCTACGGCCCAGCCAACTTCGAACAGGCCAGCGAAGAACAGGATGATCCAGGACATGGTGGGTCTCCATCGTTATTAAGGATGGGGCCGTCCCCCTGAATGATCACGCAGAGCGTCGTGAGGTCGTCCTCACAGTGCGCACTATACTGCCCATTTCCAGAAAAGAGGGCAAGCGCAGCGGATTCTCGGTATCAGCGCCGACCGGGGCGAGGCGGGTGTGCCCTGCGACAGCTCGGCACTGGAAACATCAGTGGCTATCTGGCGCCGCGCGGACTGTCTCACCCGGTTCTTCCATCCGCCGGAACCAGGTCGACAGCAGCGCCCCGGAAATGTTGTGCCACACACTGAACAGTGCACTGGGTACCGCCGCCAGCGGCGAAAAGTGCGCCGCTGCCAGCGCCGCACCAAGCCCGGAGTTCTGCATCCCCACCTCGAGCGCCAGCGATTTGCGCTGTGCCAGCGGCAACTTGCACAGCTTGCCAGTGATATAGCCGAGCACGAAACCAAAGCCGTTGTGCAGGATGACCACCGCCATGATCAACAGGCCAGACTCGGCGATCTTCGCCTGGCTGGCCGCCACCACTGCGCATACGATCATGACGATGCTCACCACCGACACCAGCGGCAACACCTGCACTGCCATCTGCACGCGTGCGCCCAGCATGCGCTGGGCAACCACGCCGAGCACGATCGGCAACATCACCAACTGCAGGATTGACCAGAACATGTCCATGAAGGACACCGGCAGCCAGGCCGAGGCCAGGAACCAGATCAGTGCCGGTGTCAGCAGCGGGGCGAGCAGGGTGGTCACTGCGGCGATCGCCACCGCCAGCGCCAGGTCACCCTTCGACAGCCAGACCATCACGTTGGAGGCCGTTCCGCTTGGGCAGCAGCCGACCAGGATCACGCCCACGGCGATCTCGGCGGGCAGTTGGAACAGCTGGCACAGCAGCCAGGCGATGCCCGGCATGATCACGAAGTGCGCCACCACTCCCAGCGCCACCCGCCAGGGCTGGCGGGCGAGGGCGGCGAAGTCGTCGAGCTTGAGGGTCAGGCCCATGCCGAACATCACCAGGCCCAGTAAAGGCACGATGGCGACCTTCAAGGCGATGAACCATTCGGGCACGAGGAAGGCCAGGCAGGCGAACACCAGCACCCAGAGAGCGAAGGTATTGCCGACGAAGCGGCTGAGGGCGGCGAGGGCACGCATGGGGCAGGTCCTTTTGTCTTTATAGGGGTGATGGCACCAGATGTTCACTTGTCGCCTGGGCCAAAGCAATCGCGGGGCACGCCCGCTCCTGCAGGGGCTGCGATGACCCTGCAGGAGCGGGCGTGCCCCGCGATAGGCGAATGTTGGCTACCGCCGTCAGACCCCTTGCGGAATCTCCTCGCCCCCCAACGCCTCGAACAGTGCCGGCAGGAATTCGGTGAAGGTCATCATCATCAGGGTGAAGCTGGCATCGAACTGCTGCTGGGCTTCTTCACCGCCATCCTGTTCGGCTTGCTCCTGCAGCAGCTCCTCGAACTTCAGGCGTTTGATCACGGTCTTGTCGTCCAGCACGAACGAGAGTTTGTCCTGCCAGGCCAGGGCCAATTGGGTGACCACCTTGCCGGTACCCAGGTGCAACTGGATCTCTTCGCTGGCCAGGTCCTGGCGCTTGCAACGAACGATGCCGCCGTCTTCATGGGTATCGCGCAGCTCGCACTCGTCCAGGACGAAGAAGTCTGGCGCAGGTGTTTGGGATTTGACCCAGTCGGTCATGGTCGCGCTCGGAGCGATCTTCACGGTGACCGGACGCACCGGCAGCGACCCCATGACTTCACGCAGGGTCGACAGCAGGTCTTCGGCGCGTTTGGCGCTGGCCGAGTTGACCAGGATCAGGCCCAGGCGAGGAGCGATGGCGGCGAAGATCATCGAGCGGCGGATGAAGGCGCGCGGCAGGAACGACTGGATGATGTCGTCCTTGATCTGGTCACGCTCTTTCTTGTAGACCTTGCGCATTTGCTCGGTCTCGATCTCCTCGATCTTTTCCTTGACCGCGTCGTTGACCACACTGCTCGGCAGAATGCGCTCTTCCTTGCGCGCGGCGATCAGCAGGAAGTCACCGCTGACGTGCACCAGAGGAGCATCCTCGCCCTTGCCGAATGGGGCGACGAAGCCGTAGGTGGTCAGCTCCTGGCTGGCGCAGGGGCGGGCCGGCTTGCTGGCCAGGGCGGCTTCCAGTGCCTCGGGCTCGAACGGGATGTCCTGGGTCAGGCGGTAGGTCAGCAGGTTCTTGAACCACATGAGGGGGAATCTCTCCTTAATGCATAAGGCGGGCATTATTCTCCGAGGGGCGGCCACAGGCCAACCCTGTCAGAGGGCCACCAGGCACTTATTCATAAGGAAAAGCGAGGTTGCGCTAGGTCTTTGAAAGATCTGAAAATTTTTTTTAAAAAAGTGCTTGCCAGGGTGGCAGGTCCTCCGTAGAATGCGCGCCACACCGAGACGTTGGGTGATTAGCTCAGCCGGGAGAGCATCTGCCTTACAAGCAGAGGGTCGGCGGTTCGATCCCGTCATCACCCACCACTTCTCGATGTTTAGCGCAGCGGTAGTTCAGTCGGTTAGAATACCGGCCTGTCACGCCGGGGGTCGCGGGTTCGAGTCCCGTCCGCTGCGCCATATTCCAGCTTCCAGGGCCCACTGAACACCCGGAAGCCACAAAGAAAGCGACCTTAGGGTCGCTTTTTTTGTTTCTGACGTTCTTCTGGCGCCACGGGCGCTCAGAGAGATTCCGCGATCGCGAGTGGGGAGCGTGGCAGTCAGGCCGTCGCGATTGCCTGGTTTTTTTCTTCCTCGCGCAGCGTCAGCACCTCCACGCCGGTTTCCGTCACCGCCACCGTATGTTCCCATTGGGCCGACAGCGACTGGTCGCGAGTAATCACGGTCCAGCCATCGCGCAAGGTGCGTGTGCCGCGTCCGCCCTGGTTGATCATCGGTTCAATGGTGAAGACCATGCCGGGCTTTAGCTTCATGCCCATGCCAGGCTGACCGAAGTGCAGCACCTCAGGGCCTTCGTGCATTTGCTGGCCGATGCCGTGGCCGCAGTATTCCCGGACCACGCTGTAGCCTGCCGCCTCGGCATGGACCTGGATGGCATGGCCGATATCGCCGAGGGTGGCGCCAGGGCGCACCTGGGCAATGCCTTTCCAGAGTGCCGCATAAGTGGTATCCACCAGGCGCCGGGCATCGTCGCTGATCTGGCCGAGACAATACATTTTCGACGAATCGGCAATATAACCACCCTGTTCCAGGGTGATATCGACGTTGATGATGGACCCTTCCCTGAGCACTTCGTCGGCCTTTGGCATGCCATGGCACACTACATGATCCACGGAGGTGTTCAGCGCATAGGGAAAGCCGTACTGCCCCTTGCTCGCCGGTCGTGCCTTGAGCGTCTGGACGATGAAAGCCTCGGCGCGGTCGTTGATCTGCAGCGTGGTCACGCCTGGGCGAATGAAACCGTCCAGGTCAGCGAACACCTGGGCCAGCAGTTGGCCTGCACGGCGCATGAGGTCGAGTTGGGCCGGGGTCTTGAGGATTACTTGGGACATTGGCAGGTCGAGGATCGTATTGGCGAAGAGTCGCCAGAATAGCCCTGCAGACGATGCATGCGCCACCGCTTGCAGGGGGGAGGGTGAACAGGTGCTTGAAGCGCGAGGCCCGACGCTGCAAGCTGCCGGGCATGAACCTCGACACCCGCATCAAATACCGCCATCTACTGTGCTTTCTGGAGATTGCCCGCCAGGGTAGCCTGGCCAGGGCTGCGGATGTGTTGGCGATTAGCCAGCCGGCGATTTCCAAGACCCTGCGCGAGCTGGAAGAACTGCTCGAAACCCGGCTGTTCGAGCGCACCCGCCAAGGCGCCGAGCTGACCGCCGCCGGCACCTTGTTCATGCGCTATGCCGGGCCCAGTGTCCAGGCGCTGCGCGAAGGCGTGGGCAGTGTGCGCGGCGAGGCGCGAGCGCCATCGCAGGTGCGCATTGGTGTCCTGTCGACGGTCGAAAGCCTGCTCATGCCGGAGGTCCTGTGCCGCCTGCACCAGCGGCATTCGGCGCTGGTGATCGAAGTGGTGACCGGCGCCAGTGCCCAGTTGCTCGGCCAGCTGCGCCTGGGTGAACTGGAACTGGTGGTTGGGCGTATGACCGATAGCCCCCAAATCCAGGGGCTGTCCTTCGAGCATTTGTACAGCGAATCGATGACGCTGGTGGTACGCTCCGGGCATCCCTTGCTGGCGCGCCAGTCACTCGAACGCGCGCGGGTCGGTGACTACCCGCTGGTGCTGCCGCCCCAGGGCACGACCATCCGCCAGCACGCCGACAGCCTGTTCGTGCAGTGCGCGATCCAGATGCCAGCCCAGCGTCTGGAGACCTTGTCCCTGGCCTTGAGCCGTCGGTACCTGCTGGGTAGCGATGCGGTCTGGGTGGCGCCGCGTGATGCGGTACTGATCGATCTGGGGCGTGGCGAGCTGGTCGAACTCGACCTCGGTGTGCGCGAGCCCGGCGGTTCGGTGGGCATTTGCCGCAATGCCGCGCTCCCCCAAGGCATGCCTGGGCAATGGGTGTGCGAGGTGCTGCGCGAAGTCGCAGGTCAGTACCGGGATGGCTTGTACCCCTAAGCGTTGCAGGCCTTTAGCCATATCGGAGGCGGTCTGTGGCCCGAGTCAGGTAGGCGTGCGGGCAATGTCTCCTTTAATGGATCGGAAATATCCGTGAACTTATCGGACATTCCCTGCTCTCATGCCGGTAGCCATTGGTCACGGCCGCCTGCTAAGCTCGCGGCTTTACCTGATTGCCCTTATGGCGCATGAACAAGGAACTAGCATGAAACAGCATCGTTTGGCGGCTGCGGTTGCCCTGGTTGGCCTGGTCCTGGCGGGCTGCGACGCTCAGACCAGCAGCGTCGAGCTGAAGACTCCGGCACAGAAAGCCTCCTACGGTATCGGCCTGAACATGGGCAAGAGCCTGGCTCAGGAAGGCATGGAAGACCTTGATTCCAAAGCAGTAGCCCTCGGTATCGAGGATGCGGTTGCCAAGAAAGAGCAACGCATCAAGGACGAAGAGCTGGTCGAGGCGTTCACCGCGCTGCAGAAGCGTGCCGAAGAACGCCTGGCCAAGGCCAGCGAGGAAGCGGCCAGCGCCGGTAAGAAATTCCTCGAAGAAAACGCCAAGAAGCCAGGCGTGGTCACCACCGCGTCGGGCCTGCAGTATGAAGTGGTCAAGAAAGCCGACGGCCCGCAACCCAAGCCGACCGACGTGGTCACTGTTCACTACGAAGGCAAGCTGATCGATGGCAAGGTCTTCGACAGCTCCGTCGAGCGCGGCAGCCCGATCGATCTGCCTGTCAGCGGTGTGATCCCTGGCTGGGTTGAAGGTCTGCAACTGATGCACGTTGGCGAGAAGTACAAGCTGTACATCCCGGCTGACCTGGCTTACGGGGCCCAGAGCCCGAGCCCGCTGATCCCGGCCAACTCGGTCCTGGTGTTCGACCTGGAACTGATCGGCATCAAGGATCCATCCAAGGCTGAAGGCGAGGCCGAGGCTCCTGAAGCCGAAGCACCAGCCAAGTAATTTCCCTGTTGCCAACGCCCCGTCTCGACGGGGCGTTGTCGTTTCTGTGGACCGGTAAAGACGAACCTCGCCACGGCTACAGGGTCGTAGCAAGGGGAGGGCGCCCTGCAAGCAAAACGTTTGCGGATTTGAAACGACTGTGTAAAAAACGCCCGATCTGAGCGAGACCCTTGCCCGGTGGGCACCTCGCGTCGGAAACTGCACCCTGTTCACAAGGTTATCCACAATAAATGTGGATAACCTTCCCTGACGATATGGAGGCCTTATGAGCGCACCCTGGAATTTCGCCCGCTTCCTGCCTTTGGCAGAGCGCCTGCTCAGCCGTGGCCGTCTGCCGGCCCTGTTGTTCGCCGTGGCACGCAAAGGTCCGAAGCTTGGCCGACTGCGTGAGGATGTGCGCCTGTTGCAGGCCTTGTGCCTGGCGTGGTGGCGTGGCGAGTACCGGGCTATCAGTTCCAAGGCGCTGATCACCGTGGTGGCTGGTCTGCTGTACTTTGTCAGCCCGCTGGATGCCATTCCCGATTGGCTGGTGGGTGTCGGTTTTCTCGATGACATCGCCGTGCTCGGCTGGGTGCTCAAGACCGTGGCCGATGAACTGAACCGCTTCAAAGCCTGGCGCGACAGCCAGACGCCCGAGCGGCTGCGGGTGGTGGAGCGTCTGCCGGATACTCCTGAAAGCCTGCGCCTTGAGCGTCGAGCGCCCTGAGGCTTTGTTCCCAGAGGTGCCCTTGAAATTTGCGGGCGGTCTATCGACGCGTCGAGCCGCCCCGAAGTAGAGAACTTCCAGATCTTCTGCAAAAGCGCAAATCTGCCTGACCTGCACAGACCCCCGCGCTTGGACATATAATTGGCATAAGGAATATGCCTACGGATTACATGCTGTAATCCTACGTAAAGGGGGTTGTAATGGGTATTCAGGTCATCAGCCGGGACGGTCAACCCGAGTACGCCGTAGTGCCCTGGGAGCAGTATCAGGCGTTGCTCAAGGCTGCCGGGCAGGCGCCTGCCAGCGTAGCGCCGGAAGCGCCTGCCGCCGCCGAGGCACCGAGCCTGGCGCCATTGAGTGAACTGACGCGATTGCGTGAAGCCAAGGGGCTGGCGCCGGAGCAACTGGCGCGCAGTGTCGGCATCAGCCCGGCCTACCTGGGGATGATCGAAGCCGGCGAGCGTCAGCCGGACGCTGCGATCCTGCGCAGTCTGGCCTGGCACCTGGGGATCGCTGGCTGGAGCGAGCCATCATGAGCCAGGTGAGGATCAGTCGACAGCATTGGGAGAGCCTGTTGGGCGAGCTCGATGTGGCCCGCCGTCAACGTCACCTGCTTACCTACCGTGCCTTGATCGAACGTCTGCAGCTCCCTAGCCCGGCCATGCAGACCTTGACCGCCGCCCTGGAGTATCTCGCCGTCCTCGATGCCCGTGCCGATCAGCCGCTGCGCAGCTCGCTGGTGATCAGCCAGGGCGCCAGCCGACTGCCGCGTACCGGCTTCTTTGAGTGCGTCGAGCGCCTGGGGCGTTTTTCCGGGCCGGTCGATGGCCTGGAAGCGGCGTCCTGGCATGCCTCCGAGGTGGTGCGGGTGTTCGAGTACAGCTATTCGGAACACGCCTGACGGCAATTGATCAGGCCGCTGTCTGTTCGGTGATCAACCTCAGCAGGTCGAGCACCCGTCCGGTACCCAGATAGCGGCCGTTGTGGGTGATGACAAAGTCTTCGTCGAGGCGCTGGCGTGCCCTGCTGGTAATCAGGCGGCTGGCCTGATGCAGCGACTTGCGGCGCTCCAAGGTCAGAAAATCCATACTCATCAGTTGTGCGATCGCTGTCGCCGGAGTGGTCAGCAACCCCTGACGATGGATGATGCCGCAGGGGCTGCCCTGTTCATCCAGCACGGCGATGGAGTTGACCCCGGCGCAGGCCTCAAAAGTCTTCAGCACCTCTTCGATCTTGCTGTGAAGCGTCACCGCCGGTCGCTCGATCAGCAACGCGCTCAGGTCGTCGAGCGTCATTTTCGGCGCCGGCGTATCGCTATCGGTCTGAAGCAGCAGATGGAGGCCATCGCGTGGCGGGCACTCCTGTGGCCGGCCAAGCAGATAGCCCTGGACCAGGTCCACGCCCATTTCCCGAAGGACGGCCAATTCTTCCGCTAACTCGATGCCTTCGGCGATCACCTGGGCCCTTGAGGCGCGGGCAATGTGCAGGATGGAACCGACGAATTCGCGTTTGAGCGCATCCAGATGGATCCCGTCGATGAAGTGCCGATCGATCTTCACGTAGTCTGGCCGCAGCTCTGACCACAGGCGCAGGCTGGAGTAACCTGCCCCCAGATCGTCTAGGGCAATGGAAAAGCCCATGTCGCGATAGTGGTGCAGGGCGTTGGACAGCAGCTGGAAATCGTCTGTCGGGGTGTGTTCGGTCAACTCGATGACCACTCGGCTCGGCGGCAGCCCGACCTGCTCCAGCAGCCTGAGAGTGCGGCCGGAGGGATAATGTGGTTCAAGCAGCGACTCGGGTGAGACGTTGAGAAACAATTTACCCTCCAGCGCCTGGTCACAGAAGCGCCGGCAGGCACTGTCGCGGCAGGCTTCTTCCAGTTCGGTGAGGCGACCGGCCTGGTGGGCGATGGCGAACAGGTTCAGGGGCGCGTGTAACGGGCTGTTGGAGGGCCCGCGACTGAGCGCCTCGTAACCGAGGACGCGGCGTTCGGAAAGGCAGATGATCGGCTGGAACAGGCTATGGATGCTGCGTTGAGCCAGGATGGCGCTCAATGCGCTGAGCTGTTCGGCGACGGTCATGGACTGCTTCCTGAAAGAAAAAGGGCCGGGCGCTTGCGCGTCCGGCCCTTCTATTTCACGACAGTCGAATGACTATTTGATGACAGGTCGCATTATTTTGCCATCACGCTTTCAGTGCTTGGCTACCTGCGAATTGAGGCTCAGGTAGTCGAGCAGGATGCGCCCAGTCTCGGACAGGTAGGCATCGTCTTCCGGCTTGGTGTTCTCGTCCTCGGTCGGCAAGGCGTCCTCGTCTTCCTTCTTGAGCTCCTTGAGCGGCTCTTCGCCCTTGGCCTTGCGACGGATGTTCTCCAGCGCCAGTTGCTTGGCTTCGATCTCGTCGTGGCGGGCGCGGCGCTCCTGCTCGTTGAGGCTGACGGTCTTTTCGTTCATCAGCTTCTGGGTCAGGGCCAGGCGATCGCGGATATAGGCGAACTCCGGATCCTTGGCGCTGCGCGCATCGTGACGGGCCTTGAGTTCGGTCAGGAATGGCTTGAACGGGTCCACGGCTGGACGCACGACGGGGCGGATGGTGTCCCACGGCATGGCTTCTGGCAGGGCGCTTTCGCCGATTTCCTTGGTGTCGATGATCGACGGGTAGTCGATGTCCGGCAGGACGCCCTGGTGCTGGGTGCTCTGCCCGGAAACCCGGTAGAACTTGGCCAGGGTCAGTTTCAGCTCGCCATGGTTGAGCGGCTGGATGGTCTGCACGGTGCCTTTGCCGAAGGTCTGGCCGCCGATGATCAGGGCGCGATGGTAGTCCTGCATGGCACCGGCGAAGATCTCCGAGGCCGAGGCCGAGAGTCGGTTGACCAGCAGGGCCAGCGGGCCTTTGTAGAAGGCGCCCGGGTTTTCGTCCTCGAGCACATCGACACGGCCGTCGCTGTTGCGCACCAGCACCGTCGGGCCCTTCTCGATGAACAGGCTGGTCAGCTCGGTGGCTTCTTGCAGGGAACCGCCGCCGTTGTTGCGCAGGTCGATGACCACGCCGTCGACTTTTTCCTTCTGCAGCTCGGTCAGCAGCTTCTTCACGTCACGGGTGGTGCTCTTGTAGTCCGGATCCCCTGCGCGATAGGCCTTGAAGTCCAAGTAGAACGCCGGGATCTCGATGATGCCCAGCTTGTACTCGCGCCCGTCCTGCTTGAGCTTGAGCACCGACTTCTTGGCGGCTTGCTCCTCGAGCTTGACCGCCTCGCGGGTGATCGACACGATCTTGCTGGTCTGGTCGTTAGGCGCGTTGCTGGCCGGGATGATCTCCAGGCGCACCACCGAGCCTTTCGGGCCGCGAATCAGCTTGACCACTTCGTCCAGGCGCCAGCCGACCACGTCGACCATTTCCTTGTTGCCCTGGGCCACGCCGATGATCTTGTCGGCCGGTGCTACCTGTTTGGTCTTGGCTGCCGGGCCTGCAGGCACCAGGCGCACGATCTTGACCTGATCGTTGTCGCTTTGCAGCACAGCGCCAATGCCTTCGAGCGACAGACTCATGTTGATGTCGAAGTTTTCCGCGTTATCCGGCGACAGATAGTTGGTGTGCGGGTCGTACGACTGGGCAAAGGTATTGATATAGGCCTGGAAGATATCCTCGGCACGGGTCTGGTCCAGACGCGACAGCTGGTTCTTGTAGCGTTTGGTCAGGGTTTCCTGGATCTGCTTGGGGTCCTTGCCCGCGATCTTCTGGCGCAGGACTTCATCTTTGACGCGCTTGCGCCACAGGTCGTCGAGCTCGGCCTCGCTCTTCATCCACGGGGCATCCTTGCGGTCGACCAGCAAGGTTTCATGGGTGGTGAAGTCCATTTTGTCGACGCCCTTGTCCAACTCCGCCAGCGCGAAGTCCAGACGCGATTTCACGCGGTCCAGGTAGCGCTTGTAGATGGTGAAGCCAGGCTCGAGGTTGCCGCTTTTGAGGAAGTCGTCGAACTGGGTCTTCCACTTGTCGAACTGGGCGATGTCGGCAGCGGTGAAGTAACTGCGCGACGGGTCGAGCAGCTTGATGTAGCTGTCGTAGATGATGATCGAACGGGCGTCGTCCAGCGGCGGCTTGCTGTAGTGGTGGCGCTTGAGCAATTCCACCACGTTGAGACTGGCGACGATCTCGTCTCGGTCCGGCTGCAGGCTGTCCCACTTGTTGGCGGCCGATGCATTGCCGCCGAGCGTGAGACTGCCGAGGCCGATCATGAGGGCAAGGGCGGTGCTGGGCAGGAAATGCTTCATGCTGATTCGACGTAAAGGCAATTGATCACGCATAGTAGGCCGTCTTTTCCGTTCGCCGGCTCCAGAAGAGCCGGACGCATACTGCAAAAAGCCCGGGACATGGCGATCCCGGGCTCAGTCATGATTCAACTATGGAGGCACTGTGAAGGCATTGCAAGGCGTTGACGGACATGTGGCCTGGGTAGACGCCGAGCGCCCGGCCTGTGATGCGGGTCAGGTCCGAATCCGTGTGGCAGCAGCGGGGCTCAACCGTGCCGACCTGCTCCAGCGCGCGGGCTTGTACCCGCCGCCCCCAGGTGCCAGCCCTTACCTGGGCCTGGAGTGCGCCGGGGTGATCGAGGAAGTCGGTCCAGGCGCCGATTGGCGCATTGGCGACCGGGTCTGCGCGTTGCTGGCCGGTGGCGGCATGGCCGAGGAAGTGGTGGTGGATGCCCGTCATGTCCTGCCGGTCCCCGAAGGCCTGAGCCTGCACGAGGCGGCGGCGATTCCCGAGGTGTATGCCACGGCCTGGCTGAACCTCTTTCAATTGGCTGGCCTGCAGGCGGGTGAGAAGGTACTGGTGCATGCCGGAGCCAGTGGCGTGGGCTCTGCGGCGATCCAGTTGTGCAAGGCGTTCGGCAACCCGGTGTGGGTCAGCGTCGGCTCGCAGGATCGTCTGGCGTACTGTCAGGCGCTGGGTGCGGCTGGTGGCGTGGTGCGCAACGAGAACCTGGACGCGCTGGAGGGCTTCGGCCCGTTCGATGTGATCCTCGATCCCGTAGGCGCCAGCTATGGGCCGCTCAACCTCAAGCTGCTGGCACGCGACGGTCGTTGGGTGATCATCGGCCTGATGGGCGGGCGCAAGGCTGAGCTGGACCTGGCGCAACTGCTGACCAAGCGGGTGCAGGTCACGGGCTCGACGCTGCGCAGCCGTGACGATGCCTTCAAGGGTGAGCTGTTGCGTGACCTGGGCCAACAGGTATGGCCGCTGTTCAGCGAAGGACGGCTTTCGCCGCAACTGGTGGACACGTATCCGGTGGCCTTTGCCGAGGCAGCGTTTGCGGAGCTTGCGAGCAACCAAGTGTCGGGCAAGCTGGTGCTGGTGATCGACCCTGGCTTGGCATAAACCGGGCTGGTCCATTCGCGGTTAAATCCGCTCTCACTGCTCGTGTGGGAGCGGGTTTACCCGCGAAAGGTCGGAACAGATGCTGCGAATATCAGCTCCAGCTCAGGATCGGCCACCCATTGGTCTGCGCATGCTCGCGCAACACCGAGTCCGGGTTGACTACATGCGGGTAGTCGACCGTCAACAACAAGGGCAGGTCATTGCGCGAGTCTGAATAGAAGCTCGCCCCCTCCAGATTCTCCTGCTCCTGATCCAGCCACTCCAGCAGGCGGGTGATCTTGCCTTCGCGGTAGGTCAGCACGCCATGGGTCTTGCCGGTGTACACGCCATTCACCGCTTCCAGTTCGATGGCCAGGTATTCGTCCACCCCCAGGCGTGCCGCGATTGGTCCTACAAGATGGGTGCCCGAGGCGGAGATGATCAGGATGCGGTCACCGCGCTTGCGATGCTCGGCGATGCAGCGGCAGGCGTCGCCATAGATGATCGGCTCGATCACATCCTCGACCCAGGGCTCGATCAGGTGCTCGACTTCTTCGAGCGTACGCCCGGCGATCGGCTCCAGGCTGAAGGCCATGTATTCCTCCATCTGCAGGTGGCCCTTGCCATAGGCTTCCATCAATTCCTGGTCACGGCGCAGGAATTCCTTGCCGTCGACCCAGCCCAGTTGGGCCATCTGCTTGCTCCACAGCGAGGCGCAGTCACCGTGGATGAGGGTTTCGTCCAGATCGAAAATTGCCAATGCCATTGCGTGTTTCTCCTTAGGCCACTTCTCGTAGCGCCGTGGGATCGATCGACAAGGATACCCGCTGGCCATCGGCATGCAGGTCGGCCGACGAGCGATTGAGCACGTCCACCACCAGTTCCACGCCCCGTACCTGTACCCGATAACGAATGACGTTGCCCAGCAGGCTGTGGCTGTTCACCTGGCCGTCGAGCTCGCCGTCCAGGTGTAGGCTGATCGCTTCCGGGCGGATCGCCAGGCGGGCGGCCACCGGGCGTTGCAGCAGGCGACTGGCGGCGTCCGGATCGAGCAGGTTGTAGTTGCCGATGAAGCCTGCGGCGAACAGGTCCACAGGCGCTGTATAAAGGGTTTCGGCGTCGCCGCTCTGGACGATGCGCCCTTGGTTCATCAGGAAGATGCGGTCGGACATCGTCAGCGCTTCTTCCTGGTCGTGGGTGACGAAAATGGTGGTCAGCCCGAGTTCGCGCTGGATGGCACGGATCTGTTCGCGCAGGTGCTTGCGGATGCGCGCATCCAGGGCCGAGAGCGGCTCGTCGAGCAGCAGCAGGCGTGGGCGGGTCACCAGCGAACGGGCCAGGGCCACGCGTTGGCACTGGCCGCCGGAGAGCTGGTGCGGGTAGCGCCCGGCAAAACTGCCAAGCTCTACCAGCTCGAGGGCTTCACGGACCCGGGCCTGGCTCTCGTCGGCCTTGGTCCTCTGCATGCGCAGGCCAAAGGCCACGTTCTGTTCCACGGTCATGTTGGGAAACAGTGCATAGCTCTGGAACACCATGCCGATGCCGCGCTTCTGCGGGCTGACGGGCACCAGGTCCTGGCCGTCGAGCAGGATCCGGCCGCTGTCCACCGGGGTGAGGCCGGCGATGCAACGCAGCAGGGTCGACTTGCCGCAGCCGGAAGGGCCCAGCAGGGTGACGAACTCGCCGCGTTCGATCTGGCAGTCGATGTCATGGAACACCGGGCTGCCGGCATAGCTTTTGTGCAGTTTCTGTACGCTGACGAAGCTCATGTCAGGATTTGTCCTTGTTCAGGCGATTGGCGACCCAGGTCAGCACCAGCACGAAGGCGAAGTAGGAGATTACCAGTGCGCTGTTGAAATGGCCGCTGCTGTTGCGCATGTTGTTCAGGTAGACCTGCAAGGTCTCGTAGCGTGTACCCACCAGCAGGTTGGCGAAGACGAATTCGCCGAACAGGAAGGAAAACGACAATAGCAACGCCACCATCAGGCCCTTGCGCAGGTTCGGCAGCACCACCAGGAATGCGGCCTGCCAGGTACTGGCGCCGAGCAGTTGGGCCGCGTCCATCAGGTCGCGCAGGTTGATCGCCTGCAGGTTGTTGGTGATAGCCCGGTACATGAAGGGCAGGGCGATGGTGAAGTAGCAGCCGATCAGGATCCACGGCGTACCGACCATGGCCATCGGGCCGCTGCCATACAGTTGCAGCAGGCCCACCGAGGACACCACCGGTGGTACGGCGAACGGCAGCAGGATGAGGATGTTCATCAGCGCGTCCAGCCGCGGGAAGTGGTAATGCACCACGAACAGCAACGGCAGGATCAGCACCACCGACAGCAGCAGCGCACCCACGCACACCAGCAGCGACTGGCCGAAGGCCGCGAGAAAGCGCGGCTCGCCCCACAGCGCCAGGTACCACTTGAAGGTCAGGCCACTGGGCAGCAGGCTCGCCGACCAACTGGTGGCCAGGGAGTAGAGCAGGGTGCCGGCCAAGGGCAGCAGCAGGATGATGAACAACAGGTACACCACGACCCGATGGTAGAGGTTGGTGCGAGGTTCAGCGCGCATGGTAGCTCCTCTTGAGCAGCCATTGATGGACCACGGTGACCAGTGTCATCAGACCCACCAGCACCATGGCCAAGGCACTGGCCAGGTTCGGGTCCAGGGTGATGTCGCCAGCCACCAGGGCCGCGATACGGATGGGCAGCACGTTGAAGTTGCCGGTGGTCAGGGCGTAGACGGTGGCATAGGCGCCCAGGGCGTTGGCCAGCAGGATCACGAACGTCCCCAGCAACGCTGGCGTCAGCACCGGCAGGCCGATGTAGCGCCAGAACTGCCAGTGGCTGGCACCCAGCAGCGCCGCCGACTCGCGCCAGTCCTCACGCAGGGCATCGAAGGCCGGGTAGAGCAGCAGCACGCCGAGGGGAATCTGGAAGTAGGTGTACACCAGGATCAGGCCGCTCTTGGAGTAGATGCTGAAATCCTCCAACAGACCCACTTGCTTGAGCAGCAGGGTCAGTGCTCCGTTGAAGCCCAGCAGGATGATGAAGGCGAACGCCAGTGGCACGCCGGTGAAGTTGCTGGTCATGTTGGCGAAGGCGCTGACGAAATCGCGCAGGCGTGAGTCCACCTGGCGCAGGGAATAGGCGCCCAGGGTAGCGATGACGATGCCGAACAGGCTCGACCAGAAGCTGATCTCCAGGCTGCGCTGCAGCGCCTGCAGGTAGAACTTGGAGGCAAAGATCTTGCTGAAGTTGTCCAGGCCCCAGCCGCTTTCACTCTGCAGGCTGTTGATGGCCACCCAGGCCAATGGCGCGATCTGGAAAACGATGAAGAAAACGGCGAACGGAAGCAGGCAGAGCAGGGCCAGGTAGCGGCCACGTTGGCTAGCATTCACTTAAGCAGCTCCCTGCACACGGGTTTGTCATGGGCTGCACCGAGTAGCTCGCAGATCGTGCCGCACAGTTCGGTCTGCAAGGGCGTGGCCGCAGGGTCCAGGCTGAATGCCTCGCCGAACACGAACAAAGGCACTTCGCGCTCCTCGGCCAGCAGACCATTGTGCGAGCGGTCGTTGTTCATGCCATGGTCGGCGGTCACCAGCACCTGATAGCCCTCTCGCAACCACAGCGGCAGGTAGTCGGCCAGCAGGATATCGACACTGCGGGCGGCATTTCGGTATTGGCTGCTGTCCAGGCCATGGCGGTGCCCGGCGTCGTCGATGTTCATCGGGTGCACCAGCAGAAAGTTCGGTGCATGGCGCCGGCGCAGGTACTCAGCGTCGGCCAGCAGGTGTGAGTCGGGATAGTGGTCGGCGTAATAGAACAGGCCGTGCTGGATCGGCAGCTTCGGCGCGTGGGTGTGACGGTCGCGCAACGGGTCGAAGGGCGAGCGGTTGTACAGCTCGCTGAACCAATGGTAAGCGGCCGCCGCGGTCCCCAGGCCCGCTTCGCGGGCGTAATGGAAGACACTGCGTTGGTTGGACAAGCGTGTGATGTTGTTGTGCACGATGCCGCTGTCGATCGGCGGGACGCCAGTGAGGATGCACTCGTACAGGGGGCGTGACAGCGACGGCAGCTCGCATTCCACGCGGTACAGCGCGGCGCGGTCTGCCTCGACGTAGGCATGCAGGTGGCCCATGGCATGATGGGCCACCTGATGGTTGAGGCCGTCGAGCAGGACCAGGATGACGTTGTGTTGCATGGTGGCTCCCAGTGGAACTCAAGCTGCAAGCTACAAGCGGTAAGAAGCAGCAGGCATGTCGATCACCTGCTTTTGACTTGAAGCTTGCAGCTTGAAACTTGAAGCTGTGTTATTCCATCTCGATGATCACTTGCTCCTGCCACATCTGCGGCAGCTTCTTGGAGGTGGCTTCCCAGGCCTCGGCGTTCTTGATCGGTTGGGCGGCGCTGTACTGTTCGTTCGGCAGCAGCTTGGCCTGCACCTCGGCCGGCAGCTTCAGGTGCTCGGCGCGAATCGGACGGGCGTGGCCGATGGCAAGGTTGGTCTGGCCGGCATCACTGAAAATGTACTCACGCGTCAACTTGGCAGCGTTGGGGTGCTTGGCGTATTTGTTGATGATAGTGGTGTAACCGGAGATCACCGAGCCGTCGGACGGGATCAGTACCTCGAAGCGCTTGGGGTCGATCTGTTCGCGATAGCTCAGGCCGTTGAAGTCCCACACCACGCCAACTTCCACTTCCCCCTTCTCCAGGGTCTGGATGGTCGGGTTGGCCAGCGACAGGCGCTTTTGCTGGGCCAGTTTGGTGAACAACTGCAGGCCCGGCTGGAGGTTGCTCTCGTCGCCTTTATAGGCGATGGCCGCGGCGAGTACGCCGTTGGCGGCCTGGGCGGCGGTGCCTACGTCGCCGATGGCGACCTTGTACTTGCCTTTTTCCAGGTCGTGCCAGGTTTTCGGACGCTCGCCTTCCTTGACCAGGTCCTTGTTGATGATGAACGCAATAGTACCGGTATAGGCCAGGGCCCAATGGCCGTCCTTGTCCTTGGCCCACTCCGGCACTTGGTCCCAGGTGCTGGGTTTGTACGGCTGGGTCACGCCCTTGGTGGCGGCGATGGGGCCGAAGGCGGCGCCCACGTCACCGATGTCGGCACTGGCGTTGTCCTTCTCGGCGTCGAACTTGGCGATCTCCTGCGCCGAGCTCATGTCGGTGTCGCTGTGCTTGAGCCCATATTTACTGGCAAGGTCCGCCCAGGTGCCTTTCCAGTTGGCCCAGGCATCAGGCATGCCCACGCTGTTGATGGTGCCTTCCTTGCGGGCGGCTTCTTCCAGGGCCTTGAGGTCGGGATCGGCGGCCATGGCCGATGTACACAGGGCGATGGCCGAGCCCAGCAGTGACGCCATGAAGAACTTTTTCATCCGAAGCTCCTTTGGTGGGGTCTTGCAGTGTTGTTTTGGAAAAAACCTTCGCTCGCGAACCTTTGGTCTAGGTCAGCAAACCTCGAGCCAAGGTAGGCCGGTTGCGTGACAGTTTGATGTACGGGCAGGGCCGCAGCCCTGTGATGCAGGCCTTGGCACTACAGCGTAGACCAGATCGCAGGCCTTTATTCGCAAGGCCTTGCTCGTTTCCCGCGCCAGCACTGGTAGTCTTTGTCACGGGATGTTCATCAGTCGTCCCTAGGCTTGCACTATTCTCCAATTGCCCAACATTGGGGCTGGACTAGTCCATATAGGTAACCCTTGATGCACTCGACGCCACCGCGCGCGGTAACAGCTATCTGTCATGCCTTGCAGGAGCAGATCGAACACGGCTTGCTGGCACCGGGCGGCAAGCTGCCGGCCGAGCGCAAGCTCAGTGAGGTGTTCGACACCACGCGCATCACCTTGCGCGAGGCGCTGGTGCAGCTGGAAGCCCAGGGGCTGATCTATCGCGAGGAGCGGCGGGGCTGGTTCGTGGCGCCGGAGCGGCTGACGTACGATCTGATTGAGCGCAGTCACTTCCATGCCATGGTCCGGGCGCAGGGGCGGGTACCGAGTACCGAATTGCTGTCGGCGCGGTTGCAGCCGGCTTCGGCGGCGATTTGTGCGCGGTTACACTTGCCGGCGTTGTCCAGCGTGGTGCAGATCTGCCGTTTGCGGCGCATCGACGGGCGCGGGGTGCTGTATGCCGAGCATTACCTGAACCCTAAGTACTTTCCTGGGATCCTGGAGTTGGATCTCGGCCAGTCGCTGACCGAGATCTATGCGCGGGTGTACGGTATCGCCTATGGGCGGGTGTGTTTCGAAATCCTGCCAACCGCCTTGCCGGCACCGGCTGCCGCAGCGCTTAAGGTCTCGGCGGGTAGCCCGGGGTTGCATGTCACCCGGGTCAACAGCGATCAGCATGGGCACCTGATCGATTGTGACTTGGAATACTGGCGGCATGATGCGATATGCATTAAAGCGGACGCCGGTTAACGTTCAGGTTCCCATGCTGTTGCTGTTCTGGATTAGCGCTGTCAGTCCTGGCTCACCCGACTTCCATGGCGGGCCTGAAGCGCTTGGACCTTGGAGGGATTACTGAGCGGCGGGTTTATATCTGGCGACCAACGCTTTCAATCCGTTCAACCCGGTCATGGCCGCGTCATATGCTTTTCGATAGACCGTTTCTCTGATCCAGTGATTCTCTAAGGCGGGATGGTTTTTTGAGCGAACGCAATATTCGAGGAAGCCCGAGCGCCCCAATACGGGATCGATATGCTCGCGTTTTACGCTGAGCTTTCCAAATTCTGCGTCGATGGTCGCTTTGAATCCATTGAGCAGCGCCTCAGTTGTTTCAATGTCCGCCGCCAGTTGTTGGAGGAGGTCAACCTTGGATGTATTTTTGGATTTCAACAGCTCTTTCGTGCCCTTGTACATGGAGGAAAAGGGAACAGAAAGTGGAAGTGGCGCTTGGTCCGCAGCCTCCAATACACCGTTTACCAGGTTGTTCGCAGTGACGTCGACTGCTTTCTCCCCGATCTTCTCCAGATTGATGTTCTCTTCTCTAAACACCTTGATTTTGTGGCTTATGCCACCTTTTGATTTTTTTTCCAGTCGCTTCGCCATATCGGTGTCCGGTACTGCATGAAATTCCGGAAGTGCTTTTTCCACCGCTTTTTTAGCGACGTAGGCGCCTGCGAATGTGCCTGCAACAGGTACAACGGAACCCAGTACACCCCCTCCTATACCTGCGAGTACACCTATGCCCTCCCGGACAGTTCCTCCTGCTACGTACAGCGCTGCGCTGCCTCGTTTGCTCTGCAAAAATGCCTCTACCTCCATCCGGGTATTTTGTATTTCTTGAGGGGCCGCCTTGAGCGCGGCATATTCGTAATAGACCCCCTTGGAGGACAGTCCCATCCCATCTTCCAATGTCACCGGATTGTTGCGCACCATTCGATAGAGATTTATCCCGTCTATCGCGCCGGCGGGGTCTGCACTGAGCCAGCGCCCTACCCAAGGTTGGTAATACCGATAGCCGTAATAATAGAGTCCCGTGGCATCGCGCTCTTTTCCAGAGTAACGCACGGTTTTGTAATCGGCTTCTGTCTGGTTGCGGGCGGCCCATACTGCAGAACCGCCGTAGGGGTAGTATTCCTCGTGGCTGATGATTTGGCCTTCGCTATCGAGTTCGAGGCCGACGCTATTTATCAGATTGGAATAGCTGTAGCGCAGCGAGTCATTGCTGACGCCTGGCGGCGTCCCGGTTTCCCAGTGCAGTAATCGGGCCTGAGCATTACCGGCTGCGCCGACGGTGATCACGTGAAGCAATTCTTTTATCGCATCGTCCCTGAAACGGGCGCGCACTTCCAACCCTGGCAAATAAAGTACATATCCCGTTTGGGCGCCTGCCTGTTGGGCGTTGTACTTGGCGATCCGTTGGCCGTCTGCACCGTAGCGGTAGCTTTCCTGGTCGACGGCGCTTTCATCACCGGCCTGTGGCACGACTTTGTCGAGTTGCCCGCGAGGCGTCCAATGAAGGGCTTGGCCAGGTTGTAGTTGCAACTGATTGCCCGCTGCATCGAACAAGGCATCGACCTTTGCAGGGTCTTGGGTCAGCGTATGCAATACCGCCCGGTTGCTGCGGTTGGACACTGTCATGTCCAGGGTATAGCTGTTGTTGGAGGTAGGGGCGCTGTGGGAGATACGCGTCAGGTTGCCTGCGCGATCGTATTGGTAACGACGTGTGTAGTTGGTATAGGCCCCATCGTTTGTCGGAAGTGGGATGGTGGGGGAGGGGGGCCTAGTGCCTTGGCGGGGCATCTCGGCCATTTCACGGCCGCTGGCGGTGATCAGTTGATAGAGGCTGTCGTACTCATAGCGATTGACCGGAACGACCTTCTGATTTCGCCAGAACCGCGTCGCCTCCGCATCATTGTGCACACTCAGGATATTACCGACGGGGTCATATTCGTAGCGTATGTCTTGCAGGACTTTCGCTTCGCTGCGCCCGGCACGCCGTTCGATCTTGCTGCCTAGAAGGCGCTGCGTCCGTTGTTCGTAGGTGTAGGTGGTAATGACGCCATTGCCCTGTTCTTCCCGCAGTTTTTGCCCAGAGGCTGAATATGTCACGGACTTCAAGATGACGTGTGTCGTTCCGCCCTTCATGATCAGCCGAGTGCTGCTCAGCATGCCGGCTATGTCGTACGACTGGCGTTGAACATGCCCGAGCGCATCACGTTGTTCGATGGAGGCGCCTGTAGCGTCGATACGAAATGACGTAGTGAACGTGTAGGGTGCCAGTAGCCTGTCCCAGGCTGATTCGTCCTGGCCCTGCCAGTCGGCTTCGGTACCTACCACCAGCAACTTTTGGGTCGAGGAGAGTACTGTAGCGGTCACGCCGACACTGTCGGTCTGCCGACAACCTGCTGTGTCATAGTGGCGCACGCATTGGCCTGCAAGATTTTGATTCTTGGCCTCTTGGGTGTTGCCGCCCCAGACCAAGCGTTCTGTGATGCGCGGGGGGGCTTCGGCGATTTGCTCAGTGACGTGTAGCAATCGCCCCGCAAGCGATGCGTCTTCATAGTGCCAGCGATGGAGAGCGCCTGTGGCACCGATGCTCAGGCATGGGCGGCCTTGAACATCGTTGAGCGAGAGGGTGTTGCCCGCATCGACGCTCTCGATACGCAGTATCTCGCCGACCAGCGAAGTCTGAAACCGGTTGTTGGGTTGGGTTGTCGCATCAACGAGCCGGCGCTCATGGAGGCGAGGATCGATGCTGTATTCAAGCTGCTCGAGCGCGTTGAACTGGTGGCGGGTGATGCGTTCATCCAATTGCGTGGGCGTATCGGGATGGCGGTGATAAGCGATTTCGCGGATGCCTAATCCACGATTGTCTCGCACGATGACCGTAGGCGTTCCGTTATGAAGTGAAGGTTCTATGTGTCTCAACTTGCAGTTACCTTGATCATGTTGATTTTTCGCATCCCTAGAGGGAAATGAAGAATCAGCTTGATTCGGCTGTATCGTGTACTGCTAGTCGGACAATGCTGTTTGATCTGGTGGAAAAGCCGCTAATGGCGGCATCCATTGCATACTCGGATGGGCATCAATCGGCGGTCCCGCCCCCTCCCGCCGTCACGACCTGCACCGACAACCGTGGCGTCGCCAGATCCAGCCCTGCTTCATCGAGCTGGCGCTTCAAGGCCAGGTTGAATGCCCGTGATACTTCCCATTGCTTGATGGGCGCCGTCTTGAATCGCGCCCGCAGGATCGCCGACCCCGACTCGAAGCTTTCCACACCTTGAAGCTCCAGAGGCGACCAGATGTTACGCCGCATCAACGGGTCGTTGCGCAGTTTTTGCCCTACTTCGCGAATCAGGGTGATCGCTTGGTCGATCGCCATGCTGTGGGGAATGGCCACGCGGAAAATCGCATAGCCGAACTCCCGCGAGTAGTTCTTGATGCTCTTGATCTCGCTGAACGGGATGGTATGCACGATGCCGTCGATGTCCCGCAGGCGCACGGTGCGGATGGTCAGGCCCTCGACCGTGCCCAGGTGACCACCGACATCCACGTAGTCATCGATGGCCAGGGAGTCTTCGATGATGATGAACAGGCCCGTGATCAGGTCGGCCACCAGTGACTGGGCGCCGAAACCGATCGCCAGGCCGATGACACCGGCACCGGCGAGCAGCGGGGTGACGTTCATGCCCATGTTGGCCAGTGCGACGATCACCGCGATGATGAAGATCGCCACGAACATCACGTTGCGGATCAGCGGCATCATGGTCTGGGCCCGGGCGTTGGCCAGGCCCCGGCGTGAACGCACCAGGGCATGGTGCACGGCGGTATCGGCCAGGATCCACACCAGCCAGGCCGCGATCATGGTCCCGGCCAGCCCCACCAGGCGCATGCTCACTTCATGCCCGTCGCCCTCGGCGAAATTGATCATCGACAGGCCCCAGACCCGCAGGCCCAGTTCGATGAACACCAACCAGATTAACAGGTGCACCAGGGCGTAGGCGAAGTTGCGCAGGCGCTCGGCGTACACCTCCTGGCGGCGGTTGGCGCGCTTGGGGTTGGCCGCGTGTCGGCGCACCAGGCCATTGAGCACCATGCACACCACCACCAGCACCGTGCACATCAGCGACTGGCGCAGAGCCGTGCTGGTGTCACCGGCCGAGACGAACGTGGCGAACAGCGAGACAGCCACCAGGATCAGCGCCGGCACGAACCAGAAGCTGCCGAGGATCTCGATGGTGTCGCTCAAGGTTCGGCGAGTCAGGCGGCGGGACAACGGCTGGTTGCGAATCAAATGGGCGATGGGGCGGCGAAAACGCAGGATGAACAGGCCGGTGCACACCGCGGCCACCACGTTGGCCAGGGTTGCCAGGGCATGGGCCAGGTGGCTGCCCAGGGCGGTGGTCATGCGCGGGTCGCTCATCGCTTCGCCGAACGCGGCGAAGCTGCCGATCAGCCACAGTGGGCGGAATGCCTGGTGGCGCAGAATGTACAGGGCACGGTGGCGATGTGGGCCGTCGAGCAGCGAGAAAGCGATCACGCAGATCGCCGAGAACAGGGTGCCGACCACCAACGCATAGGCCAGGACCATGGCCAATGACTTGCCCAGGGAAGAGGGCAGGGCGAAGCTCAGGTAGACCGTGAACACCAGCGCCACCATCCAGGGGCCCAGCTTGCGCAAGGCGAAGCGGACCAGGTCCCAGGTGCGCGGGTGCTGCGGCAGCTCTTCGGTCAGGCCAAAGCGCAGGCGCACACGGTGGCCGATCCAGTTGAAGGCGTAGGCCAGCAGACTCCAGACTGCGATGATCGCGGCGAAGCCGAACAGGATAGCGGGCCATTGATGCACAGGGACCACCAGCGCTACCAGTTCCTCCTGAGCCTGGTTGATTTCCAGTGACCAGCGTCGGAACGGGCTGGCGTCGCCGCTAAATTGCTTTTCCAGGTCGTGCAGCGCACCGCCGATCAGCCCGAGCACGCCCTGTTCGACGGTCGGCTGTGACTGTTTGGTGGCGTCGCGTAGCTTTTTCAGGTCGGCCAGCAGCTTGGCGCGTTGCTGGTCGTTTTCCAGGTTCTTGATCACCTCATCGAGCGATTTGCCCAAGGGCTCGGTCGCTTCCGGCTGCGCAGGCGTGCTCGAACCGAGCAGGCTTGGCAGGCCCGCCGCCTGGACCGGGGTGATGAACACGAGCAACAGCAGGAACAGGCAACGCAGGAGTGCAGGCACCGGGAAATCTACCTCAGGTCAAACGATTGACCGAGTGTAGAGGTTTATGAGGGCAGTTGCTCCAGGATCTTCCAGCAAGTGAGGCCGAAGATACCCAGGGTTCCGATCCACATCATCAGTACACCGATATTGCGTTCGCGCAGGCTGAAACCGATGGTCAGCAGCAGCAGGAACAAGAAAACCGGCAAGAACAGCGACAGGAACGTCATGGACAGGAATCCTTCTGAAAGTCAGGGCCATGCTCTAAGCATAGCGGCTCGGGGCGCAGGCGGGATTGATCGGGGGCAGGTATCGAGAATGCCGACAGGCTATCGATAGGCGTTGGCGAAGGGCCGCCAAGCGGCCCCAGGCCCACTCACGGCAGTTCGCGGCTACGGTAGAACGCGGTGAGCACCTTCACCAGATGCGCCAGGTCATGGCTGCCGCACAGCTCGCGGATCGAGTGCATGGCGAAGGTCGGCAGGCCAATGTCGACCGTGCGCACGCCCAGGTGGCTGGCGGCGATCGGGCCGATGGTCGAGCCGCAACCCATGTCGCTGCGTACCACGAAGCTCTGCACCGGTACTTCCTCGGCCATGCACAGGTGGCGGAAGAAGCCTGCGGTTTCGCTGTTGGTGGCGTAGCGCTGGTTATTGTTGACCTTGATTACCGGCCCCGCGTTGAGCTTGGGCCCGTGGTTGCCGTCGTGCTTGTCGGCGTAGTTGGGATGCACGCCGTGGGCGTTGTCAGCCGAGACCATCAGCGAGCGCTGGATGGTGCGCACGTAGTCATCACCATCGGGCAGCAGGCGCTGCAGGGTCTGTTCGAGCATCGGGCCGTCGGCGCCGCAGGCCGAACAGGAGCCGACTTCCTCGTGGTCGTTGCACACCAGCACGCAGGTCTCGTCACTGTCTGCCGTCAGCAGGGCCTGCAGGCCTGCGTAGCAGGAGAGCAGGTTGTCCAGACGGGCGGCGGCGATGAAGTCGCCATTCAGGCCGATCAGCGCGGCGTCCTGGGTGTCGTAGAAGCTCAGTTCGTAATCCAGCACCACATCGGCATTGAGGTCGTGTTCGCGGGCCAATTGTTCGGTGAGCAGCGCGCGGAAGTCCACGCGCTCGTCACCGGCCACCTGGGCCAGGATGGGGGGCAGTTCCAGCTGAGGGTTGATCGCCCAGCCTTCGTTGGCGGTGCGGTTGAGGTGGATGGCGAGGTTCGGGATCACCGCGATCGGCAGCTTGAAGTCCACCAACTGGCTCTCGACCTTGCCATCGCGACGGAAGGTGACCCGGCCGGCCAACGACAGATCGCGGTCGAACCAAGGGGCGAGCAGGGCGCCACCGTAGACTTCGACGCCCAGTTGCAGGAAACCGTGGCGTTGCAGTTCAGGTTGCGGCTTTACCCGCAGGCACGGGCTGTCGGTGTGGGCGCCGACCATGCGGATACCGCCGAGCAAGGGCGATTGCTTGCCCAGCTTGATGGCGATGATCGAGGAGTCATTGCGGGTCACGTAATAGCGGCCACCCGGTACCGTGGCCCAGCTGTCGCGCTCGTCCAGGCGCTGGTAGCCGGCGGCCTCCAGACGTTGGGCGAGGCTCGCGGTGGCATGGAAAGGCGTCGGGGAGGCCTTGAGGAAATCGATCAGGCCGGCATTCAGGGAATCGCGCATAACTCACTCCAGACAGCAGTGGCGCGAGTTTAGCGCAGTTGCCCAGGAATTTGTGGGGCGCTCTTCGCAGGTAAGCCCGCACAGGTTCTGCGGTGCTCTGCGTAACACCGCTGTATCTGTGGGAGCGGTTTACCCGCGAAGAATCCAGCGCAAGAGGCTCAGAACGGCGCGGGGCATTCGAAGTTCAACCGCTCGCCCGTCACCGGGTGGGTGAAGCTCAGCATGCTCGCATGCAGGCACAGGCGATCATGGGCCGCCAGGGCCTCGGGGTTGGCATACAGGCGGTCGCCCAGCAGCGGATGGCCGATCGACAACATGTGCACGCGCAACTGGTGCGAGCGCCCGGTGATCGGGGTCAGTTCCACCCGGCAGTACTCGCCACAGCGCTCGACGATGCGCCAGAAGGTCAGGGCATGCTTGCCCTGCTCATGGTCCACCACATGGCGTGGCTTTGTCGGCGGGTCGTAGCGCAGGGGAAGGTCGATGCTGCCGCTGTCCAGCGCCGGCTGGCCCCAGCACAGCGCGGTGTAGGCCTTTTCGGTTTCGCGGTCATGGAACTGGCGTGAAAGCTCGCGGTGGCTGTCGGCATCGCGGGCCAGCAGGATGATGCCGGAGGTTTCCCAGTCCAGCCGGTGAACGATCAACGCATCGGGGTAGCCGTTCTGCCGCAGGCGGGTGATCAGGCAGTCCTTGTTGTCCTCGGCGCGACCTGGTACCGACAGCAGCAGGGTCGGCTTGTTGACCACCAGGATGGCGGCGTCTTCATGGAGGATCTGGACGTTCGACAGCGGCATTGCAAAGTCTCTTTGGAAAGCACTGTGGGAGCGGGCTTGTCCTGCGATTGCGCCAGCCTGGGCTGACACAATCGCAGGACAAGCCCGCTCCCACAGGGGCGACCCGAAATAGCTGGATCAGCGATCGGGCAGGGTGATGTTCAGCTCCAGGATCGAGCAGCTACCCTGGTTCTCAAGCTCGATATGCACGTCGTCGCTGCCGATGTTCACGTACTTGCGGATCACTTCCAGCAGCTCTTTCTGCAAGGCTGGGAGGTAATCAGGCTCGCTACGTTGGCCGCGTTCGTGCGCCACGATGATCTGTAGACGCTCTTTCGCTACCGACGCGCTGCTTTGTTTCTGTCTGCCACGAAAGAAGTCAAAAAGGTTCATGGTTTATTTGCCTCCAAACAGGCGCGCGAAGAATCCTTGCTTCTGCACATCGATGAACCGCAGTGGCTTCTCTTTGCCCAGCAGGCGGTCGACAGTGTCGCTGTATGCCTGACCGGCATCGCTCTGGTCGTCCAGGATCACTGGAATACCTTGGTTGGAGGCCTTGAGCACGGCCTGGGATTCGGGGATCACACCCTTGAGCTTGATCGCCAGGATCTCTTCGACGTCGGCGATGCTGAGCATTTCGCCCTTTTCGACGCGCTCAGGGTGGTAACGGGTGATCAGCAGGTGTTCCTTGATCGGATCTTCGCCGTTCTCGGAGCGGCGCGACTTGCTCGACAGGATGCCCAGCATGCGGTCGGAGTCACGGACCGAGGAAACTTCCGGGTTGGTCACAACGATGGCCTCGTCGGCGAAGTACATCGCCAGGTGAGCGCCTTTCTCGATGCCGGCCGGGGAGTCGCAGATGACGAAGTCGAAGGACTCCTTGAGTTCCATCAAGACCTTCTCTACGCCTTCCTGGGTCAGGGCGTCCTTGTCGCGGGTCTGGCTGGCGGCCAGCACGAACAGGTTTTCCAGCCGCTTGTCCTTGATCAGGGCCTGCTGCAGGTTGGCTTCGCCGTTGACCACGTTGACGAAGTCATACACCACGCGGCGCTCGCAGCCCATGATCAGGTCGAGGTTACGCAGGCCCACGTCGAAGTCGACGATGACTGTCTTGTAGCCACGCAGTGCGAGGCCGGTACCGATAGCGGCGCTGGTGGTGGTCTTGCCCACACCCCCCTTGCCGGAAGTAACCACGAGAATCTTGGCCAAGGTGTTTCACCCCTAAATAAACGGGACGCGTGTCCCTGCAAATACAAAAAACGGCAACAGGAAAAAAGTTGCGCTAAAAATGCCGGCAAGTATCCGTTAAAGACGGGTGATGTTCAACACATCGCCGGACAGGCTGATCTGCACGCCGGCCCCCCACAGCGGGTCGCGGCGCAGGTCTTCGCACACCTTGTACTGGCCGGCGATGGAGACCATCTCTGCGGTCATCTGCTGGCAGAATATCCGGGCCCGGGTGTTGCCCTTGATGCCGGCCAGCGCGCGACCGCGCATGGCGCCGTACACATGGATGTTGCCATCGGCGAGAAGTTCCGCACCGGGGCTGACCGAGGCAGTGACGATCAGGTCGCCGCCCTGGGCATAGATCTGTTGGCCGCCGCGCACCGGCGTGGTGATGATGCGGGTGGGGCGAACTTCAGGCTCAGCCGGTGGCGGTGGCGGGGCTGGCGCAGGTTCGGGCTTCTTCACCTCAGGCTCCGGTTCCAGTGGCCGCTCGCGCGCACCCGACGGCGGCAACACCGGCAGGTCGATGGCGATCGCCGCGGCGATGTCCTCGATCCGGCTGGCCCGCACGGCCAGGGTGCGCAGGCCATGGTGGCGGCAGACGCGCATCAGGCCGGGCAGGTCGATCGCCCCGCTGTCGGCCGGCAGCTTGTCCAGGGCCAGCACCAAGGGGGTGTTGCTGAAAAAATTGGGGGCCTGGGCCACTTTCGCCGCCAGTTGCCGGTCGAGGGCTTCGAGGTCGTTGCGCGCCAGTTCCAGCACAGTGATGGCAAGCATGCTGCCCTTGAGCTGGAAGACGGGTGCGGTATCGGAGGTCTGGTTGAGGCTCATGGTCTGCATAGACGGCTTGTTGCGAAAAAAGTGCCCTGACTTATAACGATAAGACCCGTTGGCCGCAACCGCAGGCGAACCGATGTAGAATGGCCACCTTTGTCTTGCCGGAAGCTTCAATGGAACGCCCGCGTTTTCGTCCGTATTTTCTTCACCCACGATTCTGGGGCCTTTGGTTGGGCCTCGGCCTGCTGTGGCTGGTGGCCCAGTTGCCGTACCGTGCCCTGCTGGCCCTGGGCCGTGCCTTGGGCGCGCTGATGTACCGGGTCGCCGGTGAGCGCCGGCGTATCGCCGCGCGCAATCTGGAGCTGTGTTTCCCCGAACTGTCGCGCGACGAACGGCAACATCTGCTCAAGGAAAACTTCGCATCCACCGGCATCGCCTTCTTCGAGATGGCCATGAGTTGGTGGTGGCCCAAGCCGCGCCTGGCCCGCCTGGCCCATATCGAAGGCCTGGAGCACCTGCAGGCCGCCCAGCGCGACGGTCAGGGGGCGATTCTGATGGCCGTGCATTTCACCACCCTGGAAATCGGCGCCGCCTTGCTCGGGCAGGCCCATACCATCGACGGCATGTACCGCGAACACGGCAACCCGCTGTTCGACTACATCCAGCGCCGCGGTCGCGAGCGTCACAACCTCGATTCGCTGGCGGTGGAGCGCGACGATGTGCGTGGCATGCTCAAGCTGCTGCGTGGCGGCCGAGCCATCTGGTACGCCCCGGACCAGGACTATGGCGCCAAGCAGAGCATCTTCGTGCCGTTGTTCGGCATTCAGGCCGCGACCGTCACGGCCACCACCAAGTTCGCCCGCTTGGGTAAGGCCCGGGTGATCCCCTTCACCCAGAAACGCCTGGAAGATGGCAGCGGCTATCGCCTGGTGGTCCATCCGCCGCTCGAGGACTTCCCTGGCGAGACCGAAGAAGCCGATTGCCTGCGCATCAACCAATGGGTCGAAGGTGTGCTGCGCGAATGCCCGGAGCAATACCTGTGGGCACACCGGCGCTTCAAGTCGCGTCCGCCAGGAGAGCCGCGGCTTTATGACAAGAAAAAACGCTGATCACGGATGACAACGATGGCTCCGCTTCCCACCACCGGTCTGATTCTTTCTGGCGGCGGCGCCCGTGCCGCCTACCAGGTGGGGGTGCTGGCCGGCATCGCCGAGCTGTTGCCGCCGGGCGCGGCCAACCCGTTCCCGGTGATCGTCGGGACCTCGGCGGGTGCCATCAATGCCGTCACCCTGGCCAGTGGGGCCACGCGCTTCACCGAGGCGGTGCAGCGCCTGACGAGCTTCTGGCAGAACTTTCGTAGCCATCTTGTGCTGCGCAGCGACTGGCCTGGTGTCATCCGCCAGGCCAGCCGCTTCGTCAGCCACAGTTTGTTGGGTGTCGGCGGCCAGGTCCCGGTGGCGCTGCTCGATAGCAGCCCGTTGCGGGGCCTGCTGCAATCGCACCTGGATCTCGATGGGATCGGCCATTCCCTGGCTGCCGAGCAACTGAGGGCGGTGGCGATCACCGCCTTCGGCTATGAGTCGGGCCAGGCGGTGACGTTCTATCAGGGGCGCGGCACCATCGAGCCCTGGTTGCGACACCGGCGCATCGGCGTGCCGACCTCCCTGACCATCGAGCACCTGCTGGCGAGCTCGGCGATCCCCTTGCTGTTCGCCCCGGTCAAGCTCGACGAGGAATACTTCGGCGACGGCGCGGTGCGTCAGTCGGCACCGATCAGCCCTGCGCTGCACCTGGGGGCGAGCCGGGTGCTGGTGGTCGGGGTCAGCGGCAACCCGCAGCGGCCTTCGGCACCGATGCCGAACCAGCGGGTGTTCAGCGGTCAGCAGCCAAGCCTTGCACAGATCGGCGCCCACATGCTCAACAGCACGTTCATCGACAGCCTTGAGGATGACATCGAGCTGCTCCAGCGGCTGAACCACCTCAGCCATCTGCTGCCGGCCCACCTGAATGCCCGGCGGCTGGGTCTGGCGCCCATCGAGGTGTTGGTGGTGGCGCCCAGTCAGCCGCTGGACGAGATCGCCGCCCGACATCGCCGTGAGCTGCCGGCGGCGCTGCGCCTGTTCCTGCGCGGGCCGGGAGCAACCCGTACCAGCGGCGCGGGGGTGTTGAGCTATCTGCTGTTCGAAGCCAGCTACTGCAGCGAACTGATCGAGCTGGGGCGCAAGGACGCCTTGGCCAAGCGGCGGGAGTTGTGTCAATTCCTGGGGTTGAGTCCCCCTTGAGGTTGGCGAGGGCTGTGCCCTCGATTCGCGGGTAAACCCTCTCCCACGGGTTTTACGGTGTTCGCAATGACACCACTGCGTCCGCGCCTTACTCGGCGATCTGCAGCTTGCGCGCCTGGGTGTACACGTAGCGCACCTTCTCGTACTCGAACGGCGAATTCAGCTGGCCGTAGCGGAAGTTGGTGGTATAGCGCTTGTCCACCGCCCGCAGCACGGTGATCTCGGGGTGGTCGCTGCTGGCTTCAGCGACGTTGAGGTAGTTCGCCTCACGTTCGCCCACATAGTCCACTACAAGGCCGGTGGTGTCGCGCAGGTTCGATGGCCCCAGGATCGGCAGCATGATGTACGGCCCGTCGGGCACCCCATAGAAGCCCAGGGTCTGGCCGAAGTCCTCACTCTGGCGCGGCAGGCCCATCTTGGTCGCCGGGTCCCACAAGCCACCTACGCCTATGATGGTGTTGAACATCAGACGGGCGGTGATCTCGGCCGAGCGCTTGACCTTGAGTTGCAACACGCTGTTGAACAGGTTGGGCACATCGCCCAGGTTGTTGAAGAAATTGCTCACCCCGGTGCGCACGAAGCGTGGAGTGACGTAGCGGTAGCCATCGACGACCGGCAGCATCACCCACTGATCGAAGCGGTAGTTGAAGTGATAGATGCGCCGGTTCATCGATTCCAGCGGGTCGTAGACGTTCAGCGCGGTCAGGGTGGAGCGCTCGAACTCGCGCTGGTCGAGCCCAGGGTTGAATTTGAGCTCGCGCAGCGGGTCGAGGAAGCCGTCGGGCTCCACCGTTGGAGAGTCGATCTTGTCGGCTTCGACCACGCTGGCGCGGGGCGCGGTCTCGGCTGCCAGGGCGTTGCCGGTGGCGAGCAGGGCGGTGACGAGCAGCAATTTGTTAACCACGGAAGAACTCCAGCATCGCATCGCTGTTGACGCGGTAGTTGAGGTTGCCGCAATGGCCGCCATGAGGGTAGAGCGTCAGACGATCACCGAACACCTTGCGCAGGAAGCCGATATCGCCGGGGCCGAGGATGACGTCGTCGGCGTTGTGCATCACGGCGATCTTGGGACTGTCGCGCAGGTAGTCGGCCAGTGCATAGAGGCTCACCTGGTCGATCAGTTGCAGCACGCTGCCACCATCGGTGCGGGCACGCCACATGGGGATCACCTGCTCGGTGATGTAGCACTCGAAGTCGCATTGCAGCGCGCGCTTGAAGAACGGCGTGAGGCTGCTGCCTTCGGTGATCGGGAACTTGGGCGGAATGATCAGACCGCGGCGGTTGACCAGGTCGGAGGTGAAGGCGATGTCGGCCGCCGAGAAGCGGAACGAGGTGCCGATCAGCATGGCCATCTGTTCGTTGGACAGGTGCTGGCGTGACTTCTGGAAGTCATAGAGCAGCGCCTCGTTGAGGTCGATGTAGCCCTTCTGCTGGAAGTACAGGGTGAGCTTTTCAAGCATCAGCTCATAGAACGTGGTGCTGTGATCGATACCCTTGACCCGGGTCTGCACCAGCTTGTCCAGGTTGCTGACCGAGGTATACAGGTTGACCGGTGGGTTGAGCAGCAGCACGCGCTTGAAGTTGAAGCTGCGTCGGGTTTCGTCCAGATGGCTGACGAAGGCTGCGTCGAGGGCGCCGAGGCTGTAGCCGGTGAGGTAGAACTCGCTCACCGGCAGGTGGGGATGCTGGGCGCGTACGGCCTGCATGACACGATACAGATCCTCGGCATCGTCCTTGCTCACGCCTGGCGTGGCAAAGCGCGAGGCGGCGCTCATGAAATCCCAACTGGTGGGCGAGGACAATTGCACGACATGAAAGCCCGCCTGATAGAAGAGCTTCTTGAGGTATTCGTTGATGCTGCTGGTGTAGGGCGCGCCGGTGCCGGCGATCAGGAAGATCAGTGGCGCCTCGTGATCCTGACGGGCTAGGCGGTACCTGAGCTTACGCACCGGCCAGAAGTTGTCCGGCAGGGTGAAGGCGCGATCCGGACGCAGGTTGAGGCTGTAGTCGGATTGGCTGATGTCCTCGTCGTTGGGCAGGGTCGGGCGCTGCTCCGGGGGCGTGGTGGCGATGGTGGCCTCGAACGGATTGGTCAGCGGATAGCCATAGCTCGCGGCGTCGATATCTCGCGCCGAGGCGGCTGTGGCCAGGAGCAGGCCGCAGAGCAAGGCAACGAGGCGCAAGGGTCGAAGCATGGGAATCCCCCAGGAAATGTACGTAAAGGCAAAGCGCTAGCTAAGACCATGAATAACGCGGCAAAGTTGCCTGCGGCCCCTTTGTTTGTCGTGCCAGATATTGCGCCGACGGTCTACGGCGCGGCAAAAAGACATTCTTCGAACATAGCCGCCAATGGCAGTTTTTGCCTTGCAGGACAAGCGGGGGCGATTATGCTGGCGTTCGTTTTCAACCTTTTGGAGTCCCCATGGCCCGCTCGCTGCCCATTGCCCTGTTGCTGCTGTTGCTGTCGGTGTGGCTGGCCGCCAGCTATGGCGTGCGCTATGGGCTGATGGAGGATGCCCGATGGGTTGGGCTGTGCAACGCATCGCAGGGGTACTGGCAATGCCAGGCCCGGTCGTTGCTGGGATTGGGCATTCATCATCAGGTGCTGGCCTGGGGCGCGTTGTGCATTTCTCTGATGGCGCTGTGGGTGCCGGGGCGGGGCGGGCGGGTGCTGGCTGTGCTGGGGTTGTTGTTCGGGATTCCGGCCCTGGTGCTGTACACCGCGAGCATTGCGGTGTTCGCGGTGGTGCTGGCGGGGTTGCGGCTGGTTCGGCAGCCCTCGAACTAGCTCATCGCCGGGAGATCCCGTTCGCGGGGAAACCCACTCCCACACGAATCAAAGCCAGCCTTGTGAGAAGGGTAATTCCGCTTCCTGGGATCACCGCCATCCTTGTGGGTTCACCCGCGACTGCAATTTCAGCTTTTGCGCAGACTGCGCCACAACGCTACGACCATCGCCGCGCTGACAACCGCCCACCCCCAGGCCTGCACGTTGCTCAACCCTTCGATGAACAGCTGCGGTGCGATTCCGGCGCCGACAATGAACGCCAGCAACGCGATCTCAGCCCTGGGCGCCGCCACCGGGCGTGCGAGGTAGACCACTGCCGGCAACACCAGCGCCGCCGTGGGGAAACTGCGATAACGAGGGTCGAACACCATCGCCAGCATGCTGACCGCCGCAGCGAAGCCCGCCGCCAGCAGCCACCATCGGGCATGACGCTCCAGCCAGGCGAACAGACGCTGGCGCCAGCCTTCGCGTGCAGCCAGCGCCAGTGCGGCATGCGCCAGCACCACCAGGTTGAGGCCCAGCAGCAACGCTGCCCATGCCCACTCACCGCCAAAGCGCGCATTCGTGCGCACCAGCTCGCCCCATAAGCCCAGGCTCGCGGCACCCAGCGCGGCCAACAGTGGCAGCAGTATGGCGGCACGTCGATTCCCAGGTCGCCCCGCCAGCAGCAAGGTCACGGCAAACAGCAGGACGCCCGCCAGCCACCACTGCGGCCAGTACGGCAGATTGCTCACGGGGCCTTCGAGCACGCCTTTATCCTGCCGATCGGCGTCGTACAGCCCCCAATAACCGCCAACCGCCCCCTCGCTGGCACGCTTCCAGGGCTGGTCGAAGGCTTCGATCAGGTTGTAACGCCAACCGTTGGCTTCGGCGAGCGCCACGAAGCCACGGATGAAGCGCGCCTCATTGGCTCGGCTCGGCGTGGCGGTCTCGCGCTGGCGCCCTTCGCTTGGCCAGCCGGTCTCGCCGATGAGGATGTCCTTGGGGGCAAAGCGTTCGCCAAACTGTCGGCGCACATCGGCCACATGGGCCAAGGCGTCATCGATACCGCGTGGGTCATCTTCCCAGTAGGGCAGCAGGTGAATGGTGAGGAAGTCCACCGCCGGTGCTATCTGTGGATGCTGTAACCAGAACTCCCAGACATCGGCATAGGTCACCGGTACCTTCACCTGGCTTTTGACCCGGGCGATCAAGCCGGCCAGGCGTTCGCCCGTCACTTCTTTGCGCAGCAACGCCTCGTTGCCCACGATCACGGCGCTGACCACGTCTGGGTTGGCATTGGCCGAGGCGATCAGTGCATCGACTTCCTTGTCGGTGTCCACCGGGTTGGCATTGACCCAGGCGCCGAGCATCACCTTCAGCCCATGTTTGCGCGCCAGGGCCGGAATCGCCTCGAGACCGGTCATCGAGTAGGTGCGGATGCACTGGAATCGCTCGGCCAGCAGCGCAAGGTCGGCGTCCATGCGTGCCGGGCGCAAGCGGAAGGGTTGGTCGAACGGCGACTGGTCCTTGTCGAACGGCGTGTAGGAGGCGCACTGCAATTTGTGCGTGGGGCTGGCCGCATCGGGTAGGTGCACAGGCTTGCCAAGCCCGTACCAGAGCGCGCCGAGCCCGATCAGGGCGAACAAGCAGGCGATCAGGTAGAGGGGCAGAAGGCGTGTGCTGCTGGGCATCGGGCGGTCCGTCGTCAGGCGCAAAGGGCTAGATGATAGCCGCAAACGCTCTAGATCAGGCATCGGCCATGCAAGGATCACGCAGAAGGCGTGATCGGCCTGGGGTTGATGGCGAATTGCTGTCGTTTATCGTGCGGTAAAGGTCGTGCTCAGAGCAGGTCAGCGATGGTGTGAGGATGATGATGCAACTTCCGAGACCTGACGAGGGGATGCTTTGATGGCTACGTTTACAAGAATGCGACGTTTCCTGGGGGTGGGGACAGCCCTGGTTTTGGCCATGAGCGCTGCACAGGCAATGGCTAAAGAAGTAAGCATAGGTTACGTGGATGGTTGGTCCGACAGTGTGGCAACCACCTATGTGGCCGCTGAGGTGATCAAGCAGAAACTCGGTTATGACGTGGACCTCAAGCCCGTCGCCACCGGCATCATGTGGCAGGGGGTGGCCACCGGCAAGCTCGATGCGATGCTGTCGGCCTGGCTGCCGGTCACCCACGGGGAATACTGGGGCAAGAACAAGGACAAAGTGGTCGACTACGGCCCCAACTTCAGGGACGCGAAGATCGGCCTTATCGTGCCGGAGTACGTCAAGGCCACCAGCATTGCCGACCTCAAGACCGATGAGAGTTTCAAGCACAAGATTGTCGGTATCGACGCCGGCTCCGGCGTGATGCTCAAGACCGACCAGGCCATCAAGGACTACGCCCTGGACGGCTACAAACTGCAAGCCAGCTCCGGTGCGGCGATGACCGCCGAACTGGGCCGTGCCTACGCCAAGCAGCAGTCCATCGCCGTGACCGGCTGGGTGCCGCACTGGATGTTCGCCAAATGGAAACTCAAGTTCCTCGAAGATCCAAAAGGTGTGTATGGCGCTGCCGAAACCGTCAACAGCATCGGCAGCAAAGAGCTGGCGACCAAGGCGCCGGAAGTGGCCGAGTTCCTGAAGAACTTCCACTGGCAGTCCAAGGATGAGATCGGCGAAGTCATGCTGGCCATCCAGGAAGGTGCCAAGCCTGATGCTGCGGCCAAGGACTGGGTTGCCAAGCACCCAGAGCGCGTGAAGGAGTGGACCGGCAAGTAATCAGCTTCCGTAGTCGACTCTGCTGTTTCGCGGGTAAACCCACTCCACAAGTACTGCACAGACTTGTGGGCGCGGGTTTACCCGCGAATTTGTTACGCAATCTGTAAAACACCGTTGCATCTAAGACTAAGGTCGTCTGGTTGGTGTCCATCGGCAGAATAAAGTAAGGGCGGGTTCTCCCTTATTTGCGTTGCTGCTAGGACAAAAACAATGAACGACAGCATCTACCAATCGATACAGAACAGTCCGCGCTTCAAGGAGCTGGTCACCAAGCGAGAGCGTTTCGCCTGGATCCTCTCGGCGATCATGCTCGGTCTCTATTGCAGCTTCATCCTCCTCATCGCCTATGGCCCGCAGATCCTGGGTACCAAGCTCAGTCCCGACTCGTCGATCACCTGGGGCATTCCCCTGGGCGTCGGCCTGATCGTTGCGGCGTTTGTCCTGACCGCAATCTACGTGCGTCGCGCCAATGGCGAATTCGATGAGCTGAACAAAGAGATCCTGAAGGAGGCGCAACAATGATCCGCCAAGCAAAAGCCCTGGCCGTCCTGGCCTGCGGTGCTTTCGCACCCGCCGTGTGGGCCGCCGATGCCCTGACCGGCGAGGTGCACAAGCAGCCGCTCAACGTTTCGGCGATCGCCATGTTCGTGGCCTTCGTCGCCTTTACCCTGTGCATTACCTACTGGGCCTCCAAGCGCAACAAGTCGGCCTCCGACTACTACGCCGCGGGCGGTCGCATCACTGGCTTCCAGAACGGCCTGGCGATCGCCGGTGACTACATGTCGGCCGCCTCCTTCCTGGGTATTTCCGCCCTGGTGTTCACTTCGGGCTATGACGGCTTGATCTATTCGATCGGGTTCCTGGTCGGCTGGCCGATCATCCTGTTCCTGATCGCCGAACGCCTGCGCAATCTGGGTAAGTACACCTTCGCCGACGTGGCCTCCTATCGCCTCGGGCAGAAGGAAATCCGCACGCTGTCGGCTTCCGGTTCGCTGGTGGTCGTGGCGTTCTACCTGATCGCCCAGATGGTCGGTGCTGGCAAGCTGATCCAACTGCTGTTCGGCCTGGACTACCACGTCGCGGTTATCCTGGTGGGTATCCTGATGTGTCTGTACGTGCTGTTCGGCGGCATGCTGGCCACTACTTGGGTCCAGATCATCAAGGCCGTGCTGCTGCTCTCCGGTGCCAGCTTCATGGCGCTGATGGTGATGAAACACGTGGGCTTTGACTTCAACACCCTGTTCTCCGAGGCGATCAAGGTACATGCCAAGGGCGAGGCGATCATGAGCCCGGGCGGCCTGGTCAAGGATCCGATCTCGGCGTTCTCCCTGGGCTTGGCGCTGATGTTCGGCACCGCCGGCCTGCCGCACATCCTGATGCGCTTCTTCACCGTCAGCGACGCCAAGGAAGCGCGCAAGAGCGTGCTCTACGCCACTGGCTTCATCGGCTACTTCTACATCCTGACCTTCATCATCGGCTTCGGCGCGATTCTGCTGGTCAGCACTAACCCGGACTTCAAGGACGCCGCTGGCGCCCTGATCGGCGGCAACAACATGGCGGCGGTGCACCTGGCCAATGCCGTGGGCGGTAGCGTGTTCCTGGGCTTCATCTCGGCGGTCGCCTTCGCCACCATCCTGGCCGTGGTCGCGGGCCTGACCCTGGCCGGTGCCTCGGCGGTATCTCATGACCTGTACGCCAGCGTATGGCGCAAGGGCAAGGCCAACGACAAGGATGAGATCCGCGTGTCGAAGATCACCACCATCGCCCTGGGCGTACTGGCGATCGGCCTGGGCATCCTGTTCGAGAACCAGAACATCGCGTTCATGGTGGGCCTGGCCTTCTCCATCGCTGCCAGCTGCAACTTCCCGGTGCTGCTGCTCTCGATGTACTGGAAAAAACTGACCACCCGCGGCGCCATGATCGGTGGCTGGATGGGCCTGGTCAGCGCGGTCGGCCTGATGATCCTCGGCCCGACCATCTGGGTGCAGATCCTCGGCCACGAAAAAGCCATCTATCCGTACGAGTACCCGGCGCTGTTCTCCATGCTCATCGCCTTTGCCGGTATCTGGTTCTTCTCGGTGACCGACAAGTCCAAGGCCGCTGAAGACGAGCGTGCGCTGTTCTTCCCGCAGTTCGTCCGCTCGCAGACCGGACTGGGGGCCAGTGGCGCGGTTTCCCACTGAGGCCTTTTCTCTACTGCAATGACGCCCCGCTAGTCGGGGCGTTTTCATTGGCTATGAGAAATTTCGCAATGGCATAGGACGTTTCGCAGTTTCGTTGGGACCAGTCTCGTTAAAAACGTAGGCCGGATTGCCCACACTTCTCGCCTCTACCCGTATTCCGGCAAAGCCGATCGACGACCTCATGGGCGCTTTTTTCACGTTGAAGCCCGTCGGTAAACGGATGGCTGGAGGTAGGAGTCGTCTGACGCACCCGGGGGATATTTCCTATTGGCTTTGGGAGGCGTCCGACTATTCATATGCGTCAATCAGCGAACAATAGGTCCAGTGATAGTCAATTGGCCACTATCGGACTTCTGCAAAGGCCAACTGCTGATTTGTAAAGGATGACACTCCATGAAAGTTGTGATCGTGGACGACCACCCCTTCATCCGTTCCAGCGTGAGCATGCAGCTTCGCCAGGACAGGCTCGAGGTGGTCGGCCAGGCGGACAACGGCGTCGATGCCGTGCGCCTGGTGCGCGAGCATGTGCCAGATCTGGTGGTGCTGGATCTTGTGCTGCCCGACATGGACGGCCTGCAGGTTCTGCTCCGGATTCGGGAAATGCCACAGCCACCGAAGGTCCTGGTGCTTACGTCGCACCTGGCTGATTATTTTTCGTTACGGTGCATGCGGGCAGGGGCCTCGGGGTTTCTGTCCAAGAGCGACAATCTCGATGAGCTGAGCAAGGCCGTGCTGGCCCTGCGTTCCGGTTACAGCTATTTCCCAGATGTGTCGTACAGTTCCGTCAACCACAAGGACATGATCACCACCGAAGCCCAACGCATCGCCGCGCTCAGCGATCGTGAAGTGATCATTTTCCAGTACCTGGCGCGTGGCATGAGCAACAAGACCATTGGCGAATTGATGCTGATCAGCAACAAAACGGTCAGTACCTACAAGACACGCCTGCTGGAAAAACTCAGGGTGAGCTCGCTGATCGAGCTGGCCGACCTCGCTCGCCGCAACCAGCTCATCTAGAACATTCCTCCGTGCCCTTACGTCTTTTACTGGCGGCGTTGCTGCATTGCATCGCCGTCACCGTCGCCCATGGTGCTCCACTGCTCAACACGCATCCCTTTTCCGAAGGTGCGCGGCCGGACCTGGACAATCGACAGCTTCGTTGGTTGTGGGAACGTCGTACCCTGCGCCTGGGAGTGGTCGATCGTGAAAATCCGCCGTTCGAAATCCTCGGTACCGGCTTGTCTTTCGAAGGTATAACCGCCGATTACGCCAGCCTGCTGGCCGCTCAGTTGCGGCTGCAGGTGAAGGTCAAGGTGTTCTCCTCGCTCGACAGCGCGGTCACGGGTTTGCGCGAGGGTGATATCGACCTGCTCGGCTCGATGACGGTGGAGCAGGCCAGGGCGTGGGGGCTGCGGCTGTCGAAGCCCTACGTCAGCGATGCCCCCACCTTGCTGGCACCGACCCTGCGTGCGCCGCTGGATCCCGGGCAGCCTGTGCGGCTGGCGATGGTCGATGGCTATCGGGCACCGGATCAGGTGGGTGAGGCCTTGCCCCAGGCCCAGCTGCACACTTACCCATCGCCAGCGAGTGCCTTGGCCGCGTTATCGCTCGACCAGACCGACCTGTATTTGGGCAGTGCGCTGGCTGTGCGTTATGTGTTGGGCCGCAACCAGTCGGGTGGTTTTGAGGAGATTGGGCGTGCCAACCTGCCTGAGCAGATGCTCGGCTTCGCCATGGCGGAGGACGGCAGCCCCTTGGCGGACCTGGTCGATACCGCCTTGGACAGCCTCTCGGTGTCCCAGCGTCTGGAAGTGAGCAAGCGCTGGCGGCCCACGCTGATCGACAGCCACCATCCCGAACCCCTGCAGTTGAGCGTTGCCGAGCAGCTCTGGCTGCGTGATAACCCACGCGTGACGGTTCTGGCCGACGAGCATCTGGTGCCGTTGAGCTATCACGATGCCAATGGCAATTGGCGTGGCATGAGCCTGGACATCCTGCAGTTGATCGAGCGCCGCACCGGCTTGCAGTTCGATGTTCGGCCCGGCGGCACCATCGAGCGCATGATCGACCAACTGCGCCAAGGGCAGGCGCAGTTGATCGCTGGCTTGCCCGATAGTCCTGGGCGTCGTCGGCATTTGAGTTTCAGTCGTGCCTACCTGAGTGCGCCACGGGTATTGGTGACGCGCGACGAGCCTCAGGCGCCGACAGCGCTTGCCCAGTTGCAGGGGCAGCGATTGGCGTTGATCCAGGGTAGCGCGGTGCAGGATGAGCTGCGCCAACACTATCCAAGGGTTCGTCCGCTGAACGTCGCCACGCCTTTGGACGCCCTGCATGCCGTGGCCAAAGGCAAGGCTACCGCTGCCGTGCTGACCCTCGACGATGCCCGCCCCCTGATCATCCGCTGGTACCCGGGGCGCTTGAAGATCGCTGCCAGTCTGGCACTGCCGCCAGTGCATTTCGCCTTGGCGAGCCTTCGCGGGGCGACAGAGCTGCAAGGCATCATCAACAAGGCCATGTTCAGTCTGGCCCCACAGGAAATCGACGCGCTGGTGCGCCGCTGGCGCAACCCCATGATCGTGGCCGACGGCAACTGGCCCCGTTACCGGGCCAAGGTCGTGGCAGGCTTTGCCGTGATTGTCGTATTGCTGGCCATGGCATTGTTGTGGGTCCGGTACTTGCGGCGCCTGCACTTGCAACTTCGGGGCGCCAAGCAGGACGCCGAGCAGGCCAACCAGGCCAAAACCCACTTTCTGGCCACCATGAGCCATGAAATCCGCACGCCGTTGCATGCCGTCCAAGGCATGCTCGAGCTGGCTCAGCGCAAAGCCGCCCAGGGGGTACTCGATCGGCTGGCCATCGAGGTTGCCAGCGATGCGGCACGCGGCCTGTTGGAGCTGATCGGCGACATACTCGATATCACGCGCATCGAATCCGGGCACTTGCAGTTGGTGCTCGAGCGGGTTCGCCTGGATGAACAGGTTGCCCGGGTCGTGCAGCTTTTTCAGCAGCAGGCCAAAGGTAAAGGCCTGGAATTGCTTCTGGACACGCACGGTCTGGTCGATGCACAGGTGATGCTCGATCCACTGCGCTTCAAGCAAGTGCTGGCGAACCTGTTGAGCAATGCAGTCAAGTTCACCCCGCAAGGCCATGTGCGGGTGCGGGTGCGGGCGCGGCAATACGAGACGAGACTGCTGGTCGAACTGCATGTCGAGGACACCGGCATCGGCATCGATGCTGCCGAACTGGACGCGCTCGGCCAGCCCTTCCGCCAGGCCAGCAACCAGCGTCAATCGGCCCGCTGCAGCGCAGGCCTGGGCCTGGGCATCAGCCGCAGCCTCTGCCAGATGATGGGGGGCGATCTTAGGTTGCACAGCGTCCTGGGGCAGGGGACACGCGTGGAACTGAACCTTGACCTGGCGCTGGCACCTGAGCGCGAGCAGGCCCTGCCCGCCAGTGCGCCGCCGGCCCAGGCGAGCGAGCTGCGCTTGCGGGTGCTGGTGGTCGATGACTATCCGGCCAATCGCCTGCTGCTGGCTCAGCAACTGGATTTTCTCGGTCACCATGCCCGGGTCGCCGAAGATGGCTCGCAGGCGCTGCGCCTGTGGCTCAAGGAGCATTTCGACGTGGTGATCAGCGACTGCAACATGCCGCAGCTCAATGGCTACGCCTTGGCACGGGCCATTCGCGAACACGAGCGTCGCAGTGGTCGGTCGCGCTGTCGCTTGATCGGCCTGACGGCCAGCGCCATGACGCGGGAGCGACGACGGTGCCGGGCTGTAGGCATGGATGATTGCCTGTTCAAGCCGCTCGGTCTGGACAGCCTGCAACGGGCGTTGGCCGATGGCATGCGCCAGCAAGGCTCAGAGCAGCCCATGCTCGACCTCGACCACCTGCAGCGTCTGGTCAACCGCGACCAAGCTGCGCTCAAGGCCTTGCTGGGCGATCTGCGCAGCAGCAATCGCGAGGATCTGCAGCGCCTGGAAGCTGTGGGTAACGATGCATCCGCGCTGTCGGAGCTGGCTCATCGCGTCAAGGGTGGCGCCAGGATTGCTCGGGCTGATCGACTGTATGAACGGTGCGAACAGCTTGAGCGCAGTTGTGCCACGCAACCGGTGGATGTCGCGCGCCTGCAGCGTGATGTCCAGGCGCTGCGTCGGGTTATGGTGCAGCTGGAGCAGCAATTGGCGAGGCTGCCAGCCCGCGGTTTTCAAGGCTGAGCGTCGCGTATGAAATTTCTACAATACGCTCAGAGCGGTCCTGCATATACACGTACAGCGCTTGCGGATAATTCACTCCGTCAGCGGCGAATTGCCGAGATGACATTTCAGGTTTTTCAAGGAGATGAATGGAATGAAAGCGCGTTTTCTGGCTATCCCTTTTCTGGCACTGGCCGCAGGTTCGGTGACGGCCGCTGAGACGATCGAGAAGCAGATCCAAGTCGTGGCCCAGGTGCCGACCGAGAAGTTCTTTGTCGAGCCGGTCGGCAACTGGATGGATGATCCGCAAACGCTCACCTGGAACCCACAGCGTGAAGACTTCGGCGATATCCGTCGTCAGTTCCAGGCCAAGAGCACCATCGGTCCGGTGACGGCCTTCCTGCTCAACCAGCCAGAGGTCGTCAGCGGTATCGACAAGTTCGGTCTCAGTGTCACCCTGGCTGGCAAGGCGCTGGGCCTTACGCCTGTTCCGCTGCTGACCAAAGAGCAGGCCGCTGCCGGCACCACCATGGATTTCGTGGTCAGCGCGGTGAAGCCAACCGGTGGTTACAAGCCAGGCTCCTACCAGGGCATGGTCAACATGATGTTCGAAAGCGAAGCCCCAGGCGGCGCCTGATCCCTCTCTGCGGCACACCGCACTCCCTCTTCATTGCCTCCCTCCGCTGCTCGATATCCTTCGGGCGGCAGGGGGTAGGCTTTGCCTGCGGAAAGAGTCATGTTCCACTTCATTGCACTTCACCGTTATCTACGCGGTTGGCTGGTTTGCAGCACCTGCCTGATGCCTTTGCAGGCCTGGGCCGAACCTCAGGTTCCACCTAAGGTGGTGCGCCAGTTCGACGGGTTGCCGCGAGAGTTCGAGGCGCATTTTTTCGACGTGCCGCTGGCGGTACGCGTCGAACTGGATGGGCGTTACCTGGGGGATGCGATGGTCATCCTGACCCGCGACGAGCGCGTGCAACTGCTCGAGTTCACCGACACTCAGGAAAGCCGCGAATCGCCTGTGGTGCGGCGTCAATGGCAGGAGCGGCTGCAGGCTGGTCGCCTGCTCGGCGACTGCACCCGCAACTGCCCCGATGGGTTGCAGGCCATCCATTACAGCCTGGCCAACTCCCAGCTCTCCTTGGTCACGGCCAATGTCGAAAGCAACGCGCATCAACTGCGTTATCACACGATGCCCGAAGGCGGCAGCACGGGCTTGCTCGTGCGTAACCAACTTAACCTTGTCCATGATGGTGAGGACACCTCGGGCCGCGTCGCCTTCCAAGGCCAGGGCAGCCTGGGCAACTGGACCTCGGTCGCCGACGCCCAGGCCGACCGTGTCAGCCAGAGCCAGGTGGGCACCCGCTATCGCATGGACCAGCTGTATGCCGAGCGTCTGCTCGAACAGAATTTCTTCCGCCTGGGCTACTTCACCCCAGGCGCCCAGGGCTTGACGCGCCAGCCCACATTGCTGGGCGACGCCCCTGATACCACGCTTGGGTTGATGTTCGGCAGCAGCGACAGCCTGCTGATCGACAACGGCCAGCCCAGTTCCACACCGATCTACGTCACGCCCAACCGCCAGGGGATCGTCGAGATCTACCGCAACGGCGTGCTGATCAACAGCCAGCCGGTACAACCTGGCCTGCAGACCCTGGACACCCGCGTACTGCCCGGTGGCATCTATGAGGTGGAGGTGCGCCTGCTGGAGGACGGCCAGGAGACCTCGCGCACCGAAGCCTTCATCTACAAGCCTTCCAACTGGCGCAACCCAGAGAGCCGCTGGCGCTACAACGCCTACCTGGGGCAACAGACCAGCCTGCTGAACAACTGGGGCTATGAGCGCAAGGACAGCTTCGGGGCCGGCGTGATGAGCAACTACCTGCTGCATCCGCGTGCAGTGCTCGGCCTGTCCGCACAGCGTGTGGACGAGGCCATGCAGTACGGTACCTCGCTGGACTGGGATGTCCTTGAGCGGCTGAAACTCTATGGCAACGTCAATTACACCGAAAACCGTGGCACCGGCTATGACATGCAGCTCATCCAGTCCTACCCCCAGGGCTCGATGGTGCTCAGTCACAGTCAGTCATGGGTCGAGACTGGTCGTATCCACCGCGGCGAGGCGTCGCAGCAGGAGCAACGCAGTCAGTCGAGTCTGTCACTCAGCCATCGGGTCACCCAGCGCAGCAATGCGACCTTGCGTCTGTCTCACAGTTCTGGCTCGGCCAGCGGCACGGGTATCGACCTGGGCTGGGCGTTCTTCGGCAAGCTGTTGGGCTCCGACGCCAACTGGCGTCTTTCGGTGTTCGATCGGCCCGGTACCGCCAGCAGCGGCGATGCACGCAGTCGAGGCGTCAACCTGACCCTGAGCATGAACCTGGGCGGCCCTGGCAAGCGTATCGCCGCCAGCCTGGGCAGCCGCACCTCGCGTGATGGGCGCAGCGACCAGCACGGGTCGGTGTCCTATCAGCAGGATGTGGACGCCGGCCCTCTGCAGAGCCTGGGCGTCAGTACCACGGTCGATCGCTACGGCAGCGGTTTCGGCGGCAATGCCCAACTGCAGAGTGACAGCCTGTACGGGGATGCGTACGCGCAGACCTCGACGATCAACAACAAGCTCAGCGCCGGCCTGAACCTGCAGAGCGTTGCCGCCTTTGGTGGCGGCAAGATGGCCATGAGCGGCCAGTACCTGACACACGAAGCGGGCTTGATCGTGGATGTGGATTCCGATGTCGAGGGCCTGAAACTGCGCGCCGATGACCAGCAGGGCAGCAGCGCCACCTTGCGCCCAGGTCGCAACATCATCCCGGTCACGGCGTTCAAGTCAGGCCACGTGCAGTTCGATTTCAACGAGGAAGACGCTCCAGCGGCTGTCATCCAACCGTCGAGCCTCGACTATCACCTCAACCGTGGGGGCGTGGCGTACCGCCAGTTGCATGTGATGCGCACCGTCACCGTGCTTGGCAGGTTGCTCGACGAGAAAGGCCAGCCCATGCGTGGTGCGCATGTCATCAACCATGCCAGCCGCGGTGTCAGCGAAGCCGATGGGTTTTTCTCCGTGGAGATGAGTCATTCCACACCGACCTTGGAGATTCGCCAGGCCGGTGCGGTGAGTTGCCTGCTCAGCCTGCCGGTGAGCAGCCTGAAGCGCGAAGGGGATGTATTGCTGGCGGGCGACCAGGTGTGCCGCACCAGCAGTCTGGCCGATCGTGGCAACGCGCTAGCGGGTGATTCATGAGAAGCGGCCTGCGGCCTTGGGGCCGCAGGCCAAGGATGTGGTTACGAAACCGGAGGTTGAAAATGCATGGGTTCAAATCGCTGTGCCTGGCGCTGCTGTTGGCGCCCCTGGTGGCCAAGGCAGGCCCAGAGCTCAACGTCGGCGGGCTCTATGACTACCTGGACGACGGCAAGAGCACGCTGCTCAAACGTATCTACAACGGGGGGGATGCCACGGCCTTCGTCAAGGTCAGCGTCGCCGAACTGGTCTATGGGGCAGACGGTGTCCCGAAGGAAGTGGACCTCGAGCAACTGCCGCTCGAGCAGCGCGGCGTGATCGCCAGCCCCGCGCGGCTGATCGTGCCTGCGCGCGGCATGCAGGCGGTGCGCCTGTTGTATCGCGGCGAGCGTGACAAGGAGCGCTACTTCCGCCTGCGCTTCGTGCCTGTGCTGCCGGAGAAGAACGATGGCTTCGCCATCAGCGAGGCCGAGGCCAAGCAATACAGCGACACCCTCAAGGCCGGCGTTCAACTGCTGGCAGGCTATGGCACCTTGCTGTTCGTTCGCCCGCAGGGCGCGCACTTTCGCACGCCGATGCGCCGGGAAGGCGCGGACTTCGTGGTGGCCAACCAGGGCAACAGCACAGTGGTGCTGGACAACTTCCGGCATTGCGTTCGCAACGGCACCGAGTGCGTTGCAGGCACCAAGCATCACCTGTTGCCTGGCGTGACGCGCAAGTTTCCCGAGCAGCCAGGGCGCGAATATCGCTTCGAGTTGCTCGAAGGAGGGCAGCGCCAGGAACTGGCGTCCAAAGACTGAACAGCCTATTGCCCAAGCACGGTCACTAGGAGGGTGTGTTGATGTGGTGTTTGCCCAAGAGGGTGGGATTGGCAGTCGTGTTGCTCGCTCTTGTGTTGCCGTCGTGGGCCGAAGCGGCCGATGTCATGATCGGCGCGCGCTTTCGTACCGAGACGGGCAGCCAGTTCGTGCGCCACGGGTCGTCCAATGAATGGATTTGCAGTACTTGGTCAGAGCTGTGCAAAAGCGCATCGGAAAATGCGGTGGACCTGCCGATCAGCTACCGCAAAACGACACTCAAGGACAGGCTTGGTCGGCAGCAGTATTACGTCAAGGTCCCATCGGCCAGAAGCTTGCTGGTACGTCGTGACGGCGGTAGCGAGACCTTGAACCTGAGGTTCGAGGTCACGCACATCAGCCAGTACGCGATCGTGACCGGCGAAAGCCCTGTGAGCAACAACAGCCCTATCGCGACACGAGACGTGAAAGGGGCGTGTATCGTGGTGCGTGCACCGAGTCAGCCGGAGGGTTTGGGGGGCACCTTTCAATGGGCATTCTGGGGTGATGGCAAATATTGTTACAGCAGTAGTCAGCGAGGAGAGTCTGGCGACCTGAGAGTCTCGTTCGTCGACCGAACCGGAGTCGGTTACAAATTGAGTCTTCCTGTGCCTACCAATATCGTGTCTGGGGTGTACCGGGGCAGACTCGTGTTCACCATGGGAGGTCCGACTGCCGATTTCGATTTCGGTGAGGGCGTCCGGGACCTGGACAGCACTTTGACGATCGATTTCGAGATCGATTTGCGGCACGAGTTGAAGATCGACTTCCCGCCGGGGACGGATCGTGCCGTCCTGGAACCACCAGGTGGCTGGGGGGGATGGTCCGGTGGGCGGACGCCTGCGCAGATCACACGCGATCTGCCGTTTCGCCTGACCACCTCCGGCCCGCTGACGGTGTACTCATCCTGTTCCGAAAGTTTGCCAGGTAGCTCCGCCTGTATGATCAATAACGGCAAGGGGCACAGTGTACCGATCTGGGTGGAGATGACGCTTCCTTCCAAAGTGCAATTCGCCAATGGACCCGTGCAACGTTTGATCATCATTGCGGACCCGTTCCGTGCGCGGCGGTTGGTGCCGGTATCGGCTGTCTCCAATGAAAAAGGGACGCTGCACTTCAGCGTGCGAGAAGGGCATGTCAGCAGGATGCTTGATTATCCTGGCAGCACTTATAACGGTACGGTGACGCTGATCTTCGAGGCGCAGGTGCTATAGCGCCTAGCGCCCTGACACCGTTTCACCCTGTCGATTCGATGCACGGGGCGCGAAACCACTCAATGCGATGACTGCACCGCGCAGTGATCGCGTTTCCTCTTGCGTAAGTGTTTCCTTACAAGTTTTGTTGATTAGCCATCTACTTCGAGCTCGGCAATCTAACGATGATCTCAGCGGTGAATGCATTGGAGCGATCACGCTCAAGCGCATTCGAAGCGCCTGCCTGTTTAATGGCCGCACAGTGAACGGCGACATAGCGGGCAGACCAGTATCGTTCATGGTTGAGAATCAAGCGTAGTTATGTCCGGAACACAATCGAAGATCGGCAAGGTGCGCGTGCCACGCGTGCAAATTACCTACGACGTGGAAACAGGGGGCGCTGAACAAAGCAAAGAGTTGCCGCTGGTGATTGGTGCGGTAGGTGAGTTTGCAGAAGAAGCCCGCGATCTTCGCGAGCGCAGTTTCCTCCATATCGATAAAGACAACTTCAATGAAGTGATGGCCAGCCTGCGGCCGTCCGCGCACGTGAGCGTCGATAGCGTATTGCCCGGCAAAGAAGGGGTGATGGCGTTGGCCTTGACGTTCTCGGCCATGGAAGACTTCACGCCTGACCAGGTCGTGCAGAACGTTCCGGAGCTCAAGGCGCTGCTGCAAATGCGCAATGAACTGAGCGAGCTGCGCAATCGCGCCGCCAGCAACATCCAGCTGAAAGAGCGACTTGGCGCTGCGTTGGAGCAAGGGGGGCGTTCCGAAGTGCAGCCAAGCGACGATGGGGAAACGGCATGACGCAGGTTGCCCATCAAGAACAGCTCGCTCAGCCTGTCGCCACGCAATTGCTCGACGAGATCATCGATTCCACCAATGCGATTCGTCGCGAGTCCGATCGTGGCAAATTGCGCACGCAATTGACGCATTTCTTCCAGGAACTCGAGGCGGGCTCGGTCATGCTGTCCAGCGATCTGCTGGCAAGCCTTGAGGTGCGTATCGCCCAGATCGACCAGCTGCTTTCCGAACAGGTCAGTCTGATCATGCAGGCGCCCGCGTTCAGGCAGCGAGAGTCGGCTTGGTCGGGGCTGCACAAACTGGTTCATACCGGCGTGACGGAAAACGTGCGGGTGCGCATGTTGAACTGCACCAAGCGCGAACTGCTGAAGGACTTCAAGTCGGCGTCGGATTTCGATCAATCCGTCTTGTTCAAGGCCGTCTACGAAAGCGAATACGGCACCTACGGCGGAACGCCATTCTCTGCCTTCGTCGGGGACTTCGCATTCGACAACACCGCAGAAGATATCCAGTTGCTCGAGCAGATCTCGCATGTCGCGGCTGCGGCCCATGCGCCGTTCTTCAGTGCGGCGGCGCCAGGCATGTTCGCGATGAACAGTTACCGAGATATCGCTCAACCCCGCGATTTGGGCAAGCTGTTCGACACCACCGACTACGCGCGCTGGAACAGCTTCCGCCAGACGGACGATGCGCGCTATGTCGGCCTGACCCTGCCGCGTGTCATCGGTCGTTTGCCCTATGGCAGCAAAACGGTAACGGCCGAGACCTTCCAGTTCGAAGAGCGTCATCTGCAGGACAGCCCGGATGAAAGCTACTTGTGGGTCAACGCAGCGTACGAGTTGGCCGGTCGACTGGTCGAGGCGTTCGAGGAATATGGCTGGTGCGCCAATATCCGTGGCGTCGAAGGGGGCGGCCTGGTGCGCTCCCTGCCGGCTCATACCTACACCGCGCAAAGCGGCGAACGCTTGCTCCAATGCCCAACGGAAGTGGCCATTTCCGATCGCCGGGAGAAGGAACTTGCCGACCTGGGCTTCATTCCCCTGATCTACTGCAAGAACACCGATTTCGCCGCGTTCTTCGCAGTTTCCTCGGTCAACAAGCCGCGCAAGTACCTGTCGGACCATGCCAACGCCAATGCGCGCCTGTCCAGCCAGTTGCCCTACATCCTGACGACGTCCCGCTTTGCCCATTACCTGAAGGTCATCGTGCGCGACAAAGTGGGCAGTTTCATGTCTCGCGAACAATGCCAGGACTACCTGCAGGCCTGGATCGACCAGTACGTGCTGGCGTCCGATTCGGCATCGGCAGAATTCAAGGCGCGCCGGCCGCTGCGCGAAGCACGGGTAGAGGTGTCGGAAGTTGCAGGCGCTCCCGGTGTGTACCGCGCGGTGGCCTACCTGAAGCCGCATTACCAATTGGAAGGGCTCACGCTCTCGCTTCGTCTGGTGGCAGAGCTTCCTGCCTCGGCATCTTAATCAACCAACCACTGGAGCAGTACGATGAGTAAAACAGTCGCCGTGTACCTTGACGGGATTGGCGGTATGAACAAAGGCGATTTCAGTACCTGGGCAACGGCTCGAAATTTCCCTTCGCTGCATATGGTTCGTCGCATGCAGCGTACCGCCGATGGCAAGGCGCTGACCGTGAATGAAGCGCCGGAGTACTTCGATATTCCAATCCAACTGTCACTGTCCGACAACATGGCCGGTGATATTCATGATCATTTCATCAACAAGAAAGAAGCCATCAAGGAAGTGGTCATCGCCGCTGTCTCGGACCGCAACGACAAGAGTGCCAAGCCACTCACCCAGATCACCCTTACCAATGTCATCGTGCAGGACCTGAGCCTGGACACCGATGACACCTCGGGTGAATACGTCGCCGGCTTCGTGCTCGATTTCCAGGCCATCCAGACTCAATACGCCAATGGCATGCAGAAGAAGGACATCACCTGGGAAAAAGGCGTTCGTCAGGGCTGACGCACGTCCACGCTGAGGGAAACCGATGTGTCCTTGTTGTCTCGTTTGACCGAACACGACGCGTCGTCTGACGAAAAGGCATGGCTACATCAGTTGCTCAGTGAGCTGGAAATGGTGCTGCAGTCAAAGGCCGCAGCACCTGCCGGGCAAGGTGGCGAAGGCACCATCCTGCACTATGGCATCCAGCTGGAGCATATCGATGCCTTGCCCATCGCCCAGAAGCAGGAAGAAATCGGGCGGCGTTTGCTGCAGGCGATCCTGGCGTTCGAGCCGCGCATGCAGCAGGTGCGACTGATCGAGCAACAGCAATGCCCTGCGGGCATGACCTATTTGTTCGTTGCCGATGTCGGCGATGAAGACATTTCTTTTTCCATCGTCTGGAACGATGCCCTCGATAGCGCGGCTATCCGTCCTTAAGACGAAGAGACCCTATGCGTAACTTGATGTCTTATTTCCGCCAGGAGCTCCAGTTGCTCGCGCAACAGGGAAAGTATTTTTCCCGACGGTTTCCGGGTGTCGCCCAGGCATTGGGTATGTCGAAAGGCAACTTCGACGATCCGCATACCGCGCGGCTGATGGAGTCGTTTGCGCTGTTGACCGCGCAACTGCACCAGCGGCTGGACGAGGACGTACCGGAGATCGCCAACGGCGTGATGCAAAATCTTGCGCCACAACTGCTCAGGTCTTTTCCTTCGTCGTGCATCGTGCAGTTCCAACCGGATCCCCTGAAAGGGGGCATGACCCAGGTTCGGGACATCCCGGCAGGGTTCGAACTCCAGAGTAATCCCATCGATGGGCAGGCCTGTCGGTTCCTGACCCATTACCCCCTCCAGATCTGGCCGGCCCGCGTCGATGACGCGCGTCTTGCACAATCACACCTGGATGATACGTGGCAATTGCGTCTGTCAGTACAGACGTGGCCGGGAAGTGTCATTTGCGAAAAACACCTGCGCGTCTGGCTGCAGGGCAGCGAAGAGCTTGTCCATACCCTACTGGCCCAGTTGTGCACGCAGGTTCAGCGCATCACGGTACGCCATGCTGGTAAACGCTTCGATTTGCCGGTGCAGAACCTTCGTCACGTGGGGTTCGAGCAAGACGAGCTGTTGTTGCATAAGCAGGCGCGCACTGCGCCTACCCATAGTTTGATGCTTGACTTCGTGCAGTTCGCGCAACGCTTTCATTTCCTGGATCTGCCGTTGCCGCAGGAGGTGGCCTTTGTCGGGCCGCAACCTGTGGAATGGGAGATCACGTTCCGACGCAACTGGATGGCGCCTGCCTTGGCGGCGGTTGCGCCTTTGGTGGGGGCGGCCAATTTCCAGATCAACTGCGCGCCAGCGCTCAATCTGTTTTCGTGCCGCGCAGAGCCGATCACCTTGCAGTCGCAGGTCGACGAACATCCGGTGATCCCGGATATGAAAAACCAGAAAAGCGTGGTGTTCTGGGCCATGGAGTCGGTCAGGCTGCGCCAGGTCAAAGGCGATGAAGCGGTCACGACAACCCTTTCGCCACTGTTGGGCCTTGAGGGCTATCACGCCGATGCCGGGCAGGGTCTGCACTGGCAGCTCGTGCAGCGCGAACAATTGCGAAAGGACGGCGCTGGCATTGGCACGTTCATCGCCTTCTCCGACTGTCGTCCTTCGCCGCACCCCGAGCCTTCGGGCGTTGCGATGCTGGAAATCCTCTGCACTAACGGCGCACTGCCCACGGAAATGGCCAATGGGCATCCCGAGGGAGACTTCGTGGCACCGGCCGAGCTGCCGGGAATGACCATCAACGCCCTGACGCGCCCCTCGGCACCGGTGTATCCGCCACAGGGAACGGCCTCGGTCTGGCGGCTGATTTCGCAGCTGACCCTCAACCATCTGCTGCTCAGCGATAAAGAAGGCTGCCAGTACCTCAAGCACAGCCTGTCGCTGTACAACCTGAGCCATTGTCCGCGGTTTCGCCTGGCGATCGAGCTTGTGCGCGACCTCAAGATGACCTCGGTACACGAGCGCCTGATCGCCAGCGACCCCCATTCCACGGCGCGCGGGCTGTGCATAACGGTCAGCTTCGCCACCCAGGCCCGGACTTTTGGCTATTACACGCTGTTCTGCTGTTTTCTCGACCGTCTGCTGGGGCTGTATGCCCCGGTCAATGGCTTTTCACGCCTGACCACCTGCATCGAGGGGGTCGATCAGTCCCGCCAACAGTGGCCGGTTCGTGCGGGGAGGCTTTCGTGGCTGTAAGGCTCTCGGCTGCCAATCGGCATTTCTATCAATACGTCCGCCAACTGCTGCAGCGCATCGCCGCCGAACGGCCAGGCGGCAAGAGCGAGCTGCTGCAAGAGTCGCTTGAGATGGTTTCTCCGCTCTCGCTGGAAGCCTCGCCCACGCAAGTGAGCGATGCGCAGCGCGTGGAGGGCCGTTGGCGTATCACCGTGTGGCAGCGTGGCTTGGTGGGGGCAATGGGTGCGCTGCCGACGGCATACACCCAATGGCTGATCGATCGCTATTACACCCGTGGCGAGCGTGCGGCCAAGGCATTCCTGGATTTGTTCACGCACCGCTTGCAGGTGCTGCGTTTTCTTGTCTGGGAGAAAAGCCGGTGCTACGCGCGCGCCGAGCTGCGTGACGAAGTGCCACTGAGCACCGCCAGCCGAGCGTTGAGCGGTGTATTGAACAACCCCCGTGACGAGGCCTTGCTGTCGTACCGCTACGCGTCACTGCTGGCGCAGCCGGTTCGTTCACTCACGGTGCTCGAGTGCTGGATACAGCAGGTTTTCGACGTGCCGGTGATGATTCGCCCGTTCACCGGCAGTTGGCAGCCAGCCAGCGAACATACGTTGTCCCCGCTGGGGGAAATGACTTTGCCCCTGGGCCATGCGCCGATGCTGGGGCGAGTGCGTTGGGAGCCGCAAAGCCGTTTTACCCTCTCGATCGGTCCGGTGGGGTCTGTCCAGGCGCAGTGGTTCATGCCAGGGCGCGATCCATTGGCGCAGTTGCATCGGTGTCTGCAGTACTTCGTCGGCGCCGATCTCGGCTTCGATATCGAAATCATCATCCATGAACCGATGCCGTTGCCTGCCGTGTTGGGCAAGCGCCGCTTGGGCATGTGCGCTTGTCTTGGCGAAGGGCAGGTCGAGCGGCGCATCAAACTACCCCGGGAGCTAGTGACATGATCCTCACCAAACTGAGCCTCAGTTCACCCGCGCATGCACGTTGGGAAATCCATCAGGTCGAGGGGCGCGAAGCACTGTCCTCGTTGTTCGAGTACACGATGGCAATACGCACGCCCCCCGATGAGCCCGTCATCGAGGCGCTAGGGACCCTGCTGAGTTGTCGTATCGCATCCGGTGGAGTCGAACGCTTCATTCACGGCTATGTCAGCAGCGTCAGTCAGTGCGAGGAGCATCGGTGGCAGCTCAGTGTGGTTCCGCACTTGGCGGTGACCCGACAACGTCGCAATTTGCGTGTGTTCCAGAACATCAATGTGGTCGATTTGGTGGGGGTGGTCCTGGCCGAGTATGGGTTGTCCGCACAGACGACACAGTTGATAGGCGAGTATCCCGAGCAACCGTTCTGGTTGCAGTACCAGGAAACCGACTTCGATTTCATATCGCGTCTGCTCGAGCGTGCGGGCATTCACTATTTCTTCCGGCATACGCAGGATGCCCACCACCTGCTTTTGATTGACCATACCGGTGGCTGTGAACGCGCCAAGGGCCCTGCGTTGGTCTGGCAAGAAACCTGGCGCGATGCGGAGGTCAACAGTTTGCGCGCGGTGGTCGCCAGCCAATGGTCGCCCGCACCGCCCGGGGTGGTCGAGCCGGTGCATGGCTGGATAGACAGCGCGGCATTGCCAGTGCTGGACCCCAACGGGGAGCAATGGAAGCGTCGGGCGGACAGCGAAACAAAAGTGCGCACCGAAGAGGCCGAGTCCCGGGACATCCTGCATGCCGACGCACTGGCATTCTGGATGAGTGTGGGAGAGCGGGTCAGTCTGAGCAGAAACCCTGCGCACGACGGCGAATACTGCGTGGTGTCGATGGACATGTTCATCGACAACTGGTCTGCGAACGGTAAGGCCCAGCCGGCAAGGCTTGGTCTTCAGGCGAAAAGCCTCAAGCTGCGCCCACACTGGAAAACACCGGTTCCTGTCATTCCTGGCGTGATGATGGCAACGGTGGTGGGGCCTGCGTCCGAGGCGGTCAATGTCGATGAACATGGCCGCATCAAAGTGCGTTTTCACTGGGATGAAGCGCAGCGTCAAAGTGACTCGGCGTCGTGCTGGATCCGTGTGGCCCAGGGCTGGTCAGGGCCAGGATTCGGCGCGTTCTGCCTGCCCCGGGTGGGCACCGAGGTGTTGGTGAGCTTCATCCAGGGCAATCCCAACAGCCCAGTGGTGACGGGCTCGCTGTACAACGAACGCGATAGCTGGCCAGTGCCGCTGCCTGCGCAGAAGCTCAGCAGCGGCATTACCACGCGCAGCGAACCAGGCGGCGATACCCGTCACGGCCATCGCTTGGTTTTCGATGATCGAAAAGACGCGGAACTGATCGAGCTGCACTCGGAAAAGGACCTCTCGCTCAAAACCCGCCACGACTTGCTGGCCGAATTCTGCAATGCCGCACGGATCACGGTCGGTACAGGACGAAGCACACAGATCAAGGAAGGTGATGACCAGCTGGACCTGGGGCAGGGGAGCTATCGCTTCACGGCCACAGGCGACTGTATCCAGGAGTTCGATGGCCAGCACCGGATCAAAAGCCGCACGGCAGGTAGCACCATCAGTGCGGCCAAGGCCTGCCTGATCGAGTCCAACGAAAAAGTGGTCATCAAGGTCGGCGGCAGCGAAATCAGCATCAGCCCTACCGGGATCTCCCTCAAAGCCCTGCAGATCACCCTCAAGAGTGACGCGCTGACGGTCATCGATGGCGGCCTGATCAAAATTGGATAACGAGAGCACACCATGAGCCAGCCTGCGGCACGTCTGGGCGATATGCACGTTTGTCCGGCCGCCGACCCTATCCCTCATGTCGGCGGGCCCATCACCGGCCCCGGCACCCCGAAAGTGCTGATCGGCGGGATGCCGGCGGCGGTCGTCGGCGACCTGCTGACCTGCACCGGCCCCGCGGACACCATCGTCAAGGGCAGTTCCAAAGTGTTGATCGGCGGCAAGCCTGCCGCGCGCATGGGGGATGTGTGCGCGCATGGGGGCAGCATCGCCGTGGGATACCCGAAAGTTCTGATTGGATAACGACCCAGATGAGTGAAGAACGTAGCGCGCGGATTCAGGCGCTGATGGCACCGATCGAGACCGAAGCCCCGGCGGGGCATGACATCGAGTACGACACCCTCTATGAGCAGATTCGCCAGGCGCGCGAACACGAGGACGTGGTGGCCGAGGACGAGTGGGCCTGTGAGGTCAAGGTCGCTGACTGGCAGCGAGTCATATCCCTCGGGGAGGCCGTGCTCAGGGAGCACTCCAAGCATTTTCAGATCGCTTGCTGGCTGTCTCAGGCTTGGATGCAAAAGCAAGGGCTGACCGGGTTGGCCCAGGGGCTGGAGCTGCTCGAAGGTATGGTGCGCCAGTGGTGGGCGGACGGCTTTCCAGCTTTGGAGGCGGACGGCGAGCCTTATCGCCTGGCGATGTTCGGTCGACTGGATCGAGACATCGGTCAATGGCTGCTTACCCACGCGATGACGGGGGCGCCGCAGTGCTCGCTGGCTTGGTGGCAGCAGGTGCTTCGTCATGAGCACGCCAAGCGCAGCGACGAGGGGAGCCCGACGGACGAATACAGCCTGGAGCAGTTCCGTCTCAGGGTGGTGCAGGCCCTGGATTCTGCGCAACTGCGCACGTTCCTTGAGCAGGTCAGGCACTGCCGCAGCCTGCTGCAGCCGTTCGCGCATGCGTTGTCCGCGGTCACAGGCAGCAGCGGTACAGGCGTGATGGCCAAAACACTGGAAGGGCTCGATGACTGGGAGGCTTTTCTGTCGCGGATGCTGGAGTGGTTGTCACCCCCAGGCGACAGCGATGAAGAGGTGTTGCTGCCGTCACCCGACCGCGTGGGCGAACGTCCAGCGCAGAGCGCGCAGTCACGTGAAGCCGCGATCCGCCAGATGCAGGACATTGCCCGGTATTTCCGTCAGCACGAGCCCTCCAGCCCTGTGCCGATGCTGATGGACCGGGCAGTGCGTTGGGCGAGCATGCCGCTGCAGCAGTGGTTGGCGGAGATGGTGCGCGATGAAAACTGCCTGAGGGAAATCAATCTTGTCCTGGAGGGCCCGCAAGCATGATGCGTCCAATCCGATGGCTTGTGCTGCTGGGCGCAGCCTGCCTGTCGAGTGCGTGTTCGTTGAACGAGGCGCAGCGCCAGAAGCTTTTACAGGAGTCGCCGCCTTGGTATGCGGAGGCTGGCATCGTGGTCAATGTGAAGACCGAGCCGACACTCAATGCATGGAAGGGGTTGGCCAACTCGGTATCGCTGTTGATCCTGCAAGCGCGTGACAAACACACGCTGAACACGCTTGTCGCATCAGAGCAGCCTATTCGCGCGCTGTTCAGCGGTGCGGCGCTGCCGCCGGAGATTCTTGCGATCGACCGCTTCACGGCCTTACCTGGCCAGCAGGCCACTCTGCACGTGAACCGTGTGGAGAATGCTCGGTACGTCGCGGTGATCGCTGGCTACTATCCAGTGCCTGGTGCCCAGCAAGCGGCCGTCGTGGCTGTGCCGGTCGAAATCAAGCGCAGTTGGTTCGGTTGGAAGGTCGCGATCGAGACGCTGCGTTTCTCGACGCTGTGGGGGGAACGCGCGCTGGTGAAGCTTGAGGGCGCGCAGAACCTGCTCCCGGCTTCCTCGGATCGACAGGAGGATGAGCAATGATCCAGGCACAGCTACCCGTCTACTGGTACTCGGGGCTCTACCTGCAACCGCAGCATTTCCAGTCGATGGATCTTCATCAAAGCTGGCAGCATGCGCAGCACTGGCGCCATGGCAAGCCGTGGCAGTCTGGGATCGTCAAGGCCCAGGTCAACCCGCACAGCCTGCTCGACTTCACGCTGGAATTCCACGCATTGGAAGTGGTGACAGCCGTCGGTGAGTACCTTGCGTTCCCGGGCAATTGTCACCTGCAAAAACGCTGTTTTCGCGAGGCCTGGAAGCAGCGTGACCGGCCTTTCACCATTTGGGGTGCCCTGCGGCGGTTGGACCCGCAGCAACAGAATGTCACCGTGCTGGAGCATGACCGTGAGCAGCCATTGACGCGCTGGGTCACGGCGACGCCCGAGCACACCATGCGTGATCTTTATCACCAGGGCCCGGAAGTCGAAGTGCCGCGTGTCCTTCACAGCCTGCGCCTACTCTGGGATGACGAGCGCGAGGAGGCGTTGAGCGACCATTGCTTCCCGTTGCTGCGTGTGCGCATGCGCGATCATGAAGTGGTGGTCGATGAAACCTACGCGCCACCGGGCATTGTCTTGGACAGTTCCGAGGCCTTGCGCTCGAAGCTCGAACAGATCTTTTTCGAACTGACCCAGCGTACGCAGGGCTTGGCGGAACTCAAGCATTCGCTAGGCCGACTCACCAGCGATGTCAGCAATGAGTCCTTCGTGCTGACCTTGGTCATGCGTTCGCTCAATCGTGCGCTGCCGATATTAAAGGCCTACCTGGGCGCGCCGGGCGTCCATCCTTGGCAGGCGCACTTGCTGTTGGTCCAGTTGGTTGGCGAACTCTCCACGTTCAACGACGACTGCAACCATTTGGGTCAGTGGCAGCAGGAGGCGTCGGCTGCGCTGCAGTATGACCACGACCGCCTGTTTGAAAGTTTCGATCAGATCCAGCGAGTCCTGTACAGGTTGCTCAACAGTATTGCGCTGGAAAAAAACACCTATCGCACTTTCGAGCAAGACGATCGCGGTATCTATCAAAGCCGCCTCGACCGGCAAATGATCACTCAGGCCAAGTGCTTGTACATGAAGTTGCAAAGCCGCGCGTTCATTGACAACGACGCCGTCGTTCAAGGGCTGGATACAGCCAAACTTGCTGACCCTCAACGCATGGAATCGTTGATTCAACATGCGTTGTCAGGTGTTTCGCTACACAGATGCCAGAAAACCCCTATGGAGCTGCCCAGGCGTGAAGACACATGCTATCTGGAAATTGATACCCGTGATCCTAATTGGGTAGTGGCGGAACAGGTTCAGAAACTTAGTTTCTTCTGGGCGCAGGCACCAGATGATTTGAACGTTCAGCTGGTCTATGCAGGGCGAATTGATGCAGGTCGTTGAGTGTTACCTTCCGTTGATCCGGTTTATTGCCAGTACAACCCCTGATGAAACACGGGGCTTCGCTGCCTTTCGTGAGCAGGTGGAGCGCTATTTGGCCGAGGCCACCCAGGCGAGCGCCAAGGTTGTCGACAAGGAGGATCTGCACGCCTCGCGCTTTGCCATCATGTCGTGGATCGATGAATGGGTGCTGCGTTCGGCATTGGCATTGCGTCATGAATGGCGCGACCGTTTGCTGCAGTCCGAACACTATCAAACCGTCGTGGGCGGGGAGGCTTTCTTTGCCAGGCTGGACGCCCTGGATGCACACAATCGCCAGGTGCGCATGGTTTACCTGACCTGCCTGTTGCTCGGTTTTCAAGGCCAGTATCGCCATCTTGAACCTGAACAACTGCAAGCCCGTATCGCAGCGACCCGCCAAGCACTGCCGCGCGCCTGGCAGCCCGAGCGCAGTGGGGCAGAAATAACACCCGACGACAGACCAGGTAAAGACCGCCAACGTCGGCGACTTTGCATATGGCGTTATCGTTTTCCTCTGGCCCTCACAGCCTTGTGGGCGATGGTTTCTGTTGGATTGTTGTTCTCTTTCTTATAGTCAAACATGAAAAAGATACTTTCATCATCAGGCTGGCTCTTACTGGCTGGTCTGCTCTTTGTGCTGTGCGCGTTAGTTGCATTGGCGCGAGAAGGCTCGCTGTTTACTGCCTTGTTTCTGTGGGCCGGCGTCCTGTTGGTTATTTTGCTGTTTCGCCTGTTGATGGTCGCGTCGGGCGAACTCCGAGGGCATCCGCGTACGCATCAGTTCCTGGCACGTTTTCAGGTTTCGCGAAAGATTTACGTACTACGTGAGCATTGGCGAAGCGGGGCGCGCACACTGAAGCGTTTGAACCGCTTTGGTCGCGAAATGCCCTGGTTTGTATTCGTGGGAGGGCGCGATGGAAAGACGACGCTGCTCGACAGTGCACAGCTACCTGTCTTGTCCCAGCTGGATACGCGCGAACGGATCCTCCCGACCCGGACACTGAAATGGTGGTTCTTCAAACCATTGTGCGTGCTGGATGTCGGCAGTCATTTCTCCACGGGCAATGCCACAGCACTGCGCAGTTGGACGCGCCTGGTTCAATGGAGCAAGCAGGTCCGTCCCCCCGCGGGTGTGCTCGTCTCGATCAGTTGCGCGGCGCTGCAGACGCGCTCCCCTGCGCAACTGCATGAACATGGGCGTCGCCTGCGTGAGCAGCTCGAACAGCTGATAAAAGCCTGTGGCCGGGGGCTGCCGATTCATGTCGTCGTCACCGGGATCGATGCCTTGCCAGGCTTCGAAGCCTGGCAGCGTACCCTGACAGACGAGCAGCGCGAACACGCTTTGGGCTACCAATGGGGGCGTCCGCCGGTCGTTGATCGAAACACACCCTTTCTCGAACCACTGTTCGACACGCTGTGCGAGGGGCTGCTGTCTCAGTGCCTGAGCACGCTGGATGCCACGCCACCTGACACGGCCACCGCGCAGCGCCTGGGTTTTCCCGAGCGGGTGCAGGCACTCAAGCCCGGCCTGCTGCGTTTTGTGGTCGCGCTCTGCGAACCTGACCCTTACCACGCCACGGGCGCACTCAAAGGTGTGTGGTTGACGGCCGCACCCGCCATGGCCCAGGCAGGGGAAAAGCGCCAGGGGCATTTTGTTGCAGAGTTGTTGAGCCAACGCCTGCTGCAGGCTGCGCAATCGCAAGCAGGGGAGCGGTATATGCGCTACCCAGGCATGCGCAGGGTGTCGCTGGCCACGGTAGTGTTCGCCTTGGCGATCGGCGCGCTGCTGTGGAGCGGCTGGAAGACCTATCGCCTGTATGACGAACCTCCCGCTTCAGGAATGGCAGTCAATGTAGTCCGGCTGGCGCAATTGGACGCCGGTTTCGCCCAGCCGACGATGCATGTGCCTTATCTGCCGTTGATGAGCTATTGGCAGGCACGGCTCGAGCGTCAGTTGCTCGAGGCGGGAGGGTGGCGCGAAAGCGATTACCCGGCGCGCCAGGCTCAATGGCAGCAGCAGTTCGCAGAATCCGATGCCGCGCAAAAACGTCAAATGATCTTGCAACTGAGCGCGGCCGTGCTGTTGCAGGAGGCGATGCTCGATCAACAGCCATTGTCGGAGCTCGCCCCCCTGCATGGGGGGGTTAACACGTTCTACCCACTGGTGTTCGAGAAAGCACTCAGCCCAAAGGAAGTGCTGTTGATCACCCGGGCCTGGGGGCGGCGCCACCCTGATCGTCTGCCGTTGGCCGAGCAGCGCGCGCTGCTGTTGTCGTGGGTCGCGCAGGACTCCGACTGGACGTGGCTTTTGCAAGGGCGCGAGAAGTTGTCGGCATTACGGTCTGCCCCTTTCTGGCCCCGTTGGCCCGTGCAGACCGAGCTGTCCGGCCTCTGGTTGCAGGCAGGCGAGCAGACAGTGCAAGAAGAAGTCGCGTTGGTCTCCCGTGCCTTGCGCAGCACCGATCAGCAGCCGTTTCAGGGCTTCTGGAAAACCTGGCATCAGCGTCGGCAAGAGGCTTGGTTGGCGTTTATCGGCGATACGATCGCACAGGCCCATGAGCACGCAGAACACCCCCTTGCCAGCGATGAAAGTGTTGCATTGCTCAACGGCCAGGATCCGGCGAGCCGCTTTATCGCGCGTATCGTATCGGAGCTGACGACCATCCCGAGCGCTGAAAGCCAGGCTTGGCTGAATGAAATGCGTCGGGTGTCGCACCTGCAAGCTCAGCCGGCCACCCTGCAGGATCAGTTGTTCGTCTGGGAGAAAGGCGCGCGCGGCTGGTTCTATCGTCAGTTTGGCAGCGCCCGTAGCCAGGCCTATGCCAGCCAGCAGGACCGCCAGGTGTGGCAAGCATGGAGGGAGAGCCTTGGCGCGGCGGTGAACATGACATTGCGGCCTGCGGACTTGGCCAAGACGGCGCACGGGTTGTTCGTTCATTCGACAAGCGAGGGGCAATCGGGCTCCAACCCATTGGAGGCGTTGCAGGCAGCCTTTACCCAGCTCGAGAAGCAAATGGCGTTGTCGGCCCAGGGGCAAGGCAGTGGCACCGTCTGGGAACTGTTGCGCACACAGGTTGACGCGCTGACTGCCAATGCCGTTTCGGTCGTTGCCTGCGAACTGGAAGCGCAATGGCAAAACCAAGTTCTGCAACCTTTGAATGACCCGCGATTCAAGCACAACGGCCGTCGCCAGGAAGACATGGCCTGGCAGTTGTTCCAGCGCTTCTTGAACGACAAGGCGCTGAGTTATCTGACACCCGGTCAATCAGGGCTTTCCCCGAAATACTGGCAAGCCAGTGCGATCCCGTTCACGGCTGAATTTCTCCAGGTACTCAACAGTGCGACTTCGCCGCAGGACCTGGAGCGTATGCCGCTGCGTGAACAAACACGTAGGCAGGATGAGCTGACAGCGCTGCAAGCGGAGTTGGCCAGCCTGAAGGACGTTGGAGCGACGATGAGCGAGGAATGGCTCGAAACCCACGTCATCACCCAACCAGCCACGGTCCCCGGGGGGGCGGCGCTGATGCCGAGCGGTACGAAGCTCGGCCTGTCCTGCGGCAAGCTGACCACAACCCTCACAAGCGCGAACCTGCGTGAAGAGCGCGTGTTTCGCTGGGCCCCTGGCCAATGCCAGGGCGTGAGCCTGTCGGTGATGTTTCCGCAAGGCGAATTGAAGCGCCAGTGGCTTGGGGACGATGCCTGGCCGCGGTTCTTGCAGGCATTTGCAAGTGGCGAGCAGCGCTTCGCGCTGGGGGCGTTCGAGTCAGCCGACCCGTCGGTGTTCTCGCTGCAAGGCGTCAACGAGGTTCTCGTGCGTTTTTCCTTGAAAGGGCATGAAAACACCCAGGAGCGCTGGCGGGCCTGGCACCGGGTGGCACAGGCCATGACCCCGGTAAGGGGGCGGATTTCGGCTTTGCAGAAAGCGGCACAACAGCACGGCAATTATTTCACTGGCAACTTGACGGCGCTTCCCGTCAGCGCGGTCCAGTGTCCACGTTAAGGGCTACGGTTTATGCAGAACACATTGAAATCACGGGTGGCTTCGCTATCGATCGAGGCGCGCAAGGCCTTGGATGAGGCGGCCTTGCATGCTAGCGAGGCCGGGCATTTCGAGGTCACCTGTGATCATTTTCTGTTCGCGCTGATTCGTCAGCAGCCTGACTTGGCTGAAGGACTTTCGCGCCACTGCGGTTTGGATACCCAGGCGCTGCAAGCCGAACTGAAACGGCGATTGAAGGATCAGCCTGGCGGTAATGCCCAGAGCGTGGTGTTTTCCGAGTCGGTGGTCGGTGTATTGGAGGACGCCTGGGAGCGGGCTTTCATGCAATGGGGACACTCATCGATTGGCGTGGCGTGTTGCTGGGCCTCATGGTTGGAACAGGGGCGGGCACGGCACCAGGAAATCGCCTCCCTGCAGGCCTGGCTTGCCTGCGATGTGTCCTTGGCGGCTGCATGGCTGCGGGCCCAAGGCCAGGCGCAGCAGGCATCTGAGCGGGAAGGTGGCGCCCTGGAAGCGTACGGCCACAACCTGACCCAGCAAGCCCGCGAGCAGCGCCTCGATCCTGTCATCGGGCGTGAAAAGGAAATTCGCCAAGTCATCGATGTCTTGCTGCGTCGTCGCCAGAACAACCCGCTGCTGGTCGGTGAACCTGGCGTGGGAAAGACTGCCCTGGTCGAAGGGGTCGCACAGCGTATCGTGGCCGGCGATGTGCCCCAAATGCTGAAGAACTGCGAAGTCTACAGCGTAGACCTGGGGCTGCTGCTGGCAGGGGCGAGCGTCAAAGGCGAGTTCGAGAAGCGCCTGCAGAGCATTGTGGACGAAGCGGCGGCCTCGCCTGTGCCGGTGGTGCTGTTCATTGACGAAGCGCATCGACTGCAGGGCGCAGGCGGCATGGCCGGGCAGAACGATGCGGCCAACATGCTCAAGCCGGCGCTCTCCCGAGGCCAGTTCCAAGTCATCGCCGCGACCACCTGGGCCGAGTACAAGAGCATCTTCGAGAAAGATGCAGCGCTGGCACGCCGTTTCCAGTCGATCAAGGTCGAGCCACCCAGCGAGGCGGTGGCCATTGCGATGCTGCGTCATGTCGCGCCCCTGCTGGAACAGCACCATGGGGTCACCATTCGCCATGAAGCGATCGAAGCGGCCGTGCGGTTATCGACGCGCTACATCATCGACCGTCAGTTGCCCGACAAGTCCCTGGCATTGCTGGATACCGCGTGTGCCCGCGTCGCGCTCTCCCAGACCCATGTTCCAGAGGCTCTGGAAGACCTGGATGCCCAGCTGGCCAGCCTGGACAGCCATCGGGCGTGGTTGGTGCGCGAGGCGCATGATGCTCGGTTGCTGGAGGAGGTGAGCCGCACGCAAGGGCAGCTCCAGCGAGCGCGGCACGATGTATGCGCCCAGTGGCAGCAGCAGCGAGCCTGGGTACAGGAAGTGCTCGCAGGGCCGCCCGTCAGCGATGTCGCCAGCCAATCCCTGGCCAAGGCGCATGAGCACGAGGTGATGGTCCATGCCTGCGTCGATGCGACGTGTGTGGCGCACGTGCTGTCGGGTTGGACCGGGATCCCGCTCGGCAAGCTCAGGGAGCGTACGCAGGTTAGTGAAGAGACACTGCTGGCCCAGTTGCAAAGCCATGTGGTGGGCCAAGAAGCGGCGCTGAAGGCACTGGCACGCAAACTCTTCATCATTCGCGCAGGGCTGCAGGCGCCGGACAAGCCGGCTGGGGTGTTCATGCTGGCCGGTCCCTCGGGAGTGGGTAAGACCGAAACGGCATTGGCCTTGGCGCAGGTTTATGGCTCTGGGCCGCAAAGCCTGATCACCCTGAACATGTCCGAGTACCAAGAGGCGCACACAGTCTCCGCGCTCAAAGGTGCACCGGCAGGCTACGTGGGCTATGGCAAAGGCGGAAAGTTGACCGAAGCGGTCAGAAAGCAACCGCACTGCGTCCTGTTGCTGGACGAGTTCGAAAAAGCCCATCCCGACGTACGCGAGATGTTCTACCAAGTCTTGGATAAAGGCTGGATGGAAGATGCGGAAGGTCAGCGCGTAAGTTTTCATGATGCCTGGGTGGTCATGACCACCAATGTGGGTTCGCACCTGCTGAGCAATCAGCACGCTAAAAGCACTTCGGGCAGTGACCTGTTGCCGGCTGTGCGCCAAGCGTGCTCGGCCGTGTTTAAAGCGGCCTTCATGGGACGTGTGAACTTGCTGGTTTACAGAGCGCTTTGTGGTCATGAGTTGACGGCGATTACCCAACTCAAGCTGAACAACGTCGTCCAACGCCTCGAGGCTGCATCCGGTGGTGATGTGCGAGTGGTCATCCAGCCCTCCGTCGTAAAAGCCATTTCCCAGGCCTGCCAAGTGAATGAGATTGGGGCGCGAGAAATCGATGGGTTGATCGATGAGCATGTGCTACCGGACGTGGCGCGCGCACTGCTCAATAAGCAGGGAAGGCGTGGTGTGCTGACGTTGTCTTTCTCAAAGCAGCACTATCGATGTCAATGGAAAAGCAGTGGCTGCAATGGGCACTGATGGAGGCATGTCGATCAGGGGGAATGGAGTGGGCCCGCTTCAATGTTAGATACATGAGACTGATATAACAGGCACTAGGAGCGTCGCGATGTTTGAATGGGGGAAACGCACCAGTGCGGTGGGTGGAAAAGCGAAGGTGCCGAAATATTCCTACAACAGCAAGACTGAACATACGCTATGCCAGTGGGCGCAACTGGCAGCGGAGCGAAAGAAGCTCTTGGTATATCGAGTGAATCTGGACAAGTTCGAAGGCAGTCCCTTGTCAAGGCGCAAGGCTGAAGATGTGCTCAATGAATGTGATGTTTTTCCTACCAATTTGATCGATATCAAGCGGGCATCACCGAGGTGGCAGGATTGCCAAATGAGCAGTAAAGAATCGGTTGAGACGAAATTCGGCGAAGTGGCGCTTATGCTGGAAGTCCCCCCGCCAAACATCCTGGGTGTTATCCGTCGGGGGTTTTCATGTCCGGTAACTTACTTTTCCAAAGGTGATGAGTCTCCCGGAATGGAGTGGATTGAGTTTCTGAAGGAATTCAGGGTGCTGGTACCACCGGATAAAATTTTCCGAAATCACAAATATTATAATGAGGTGCTGGTCGTGGGGAGGCCGAGTCTGGACATAAATGCCTTGGAAACACGGAGGGTCCAGGTGGTTGGTATCCTATGTACCCGAGCGTACGTGAGTGAAGGTCTGAAAGACAGGGGCGCCACGCGAATGGCTATCTTGAACCGTCTTCGTAAACTCAACCCAAGCCTGAGTGTCACGGTCGTATGAACTGACGGTTCTTAATCGCGACCGACAGTTGCGTAGGTCGTCGCGGCGCCCGTAAGGCTGAGATAATATTATCAGTGTGTATGAAATTTCCTTTGTTTAAGAGCGCAAAGCGTTCTGGTTCACGTTTACTGTCGCCAAACTTTGATGAGTTCAAGATGCGAGGAAGGGGGGCGTCTCCAAGATTCTCACTTGATCCGCATATCGATAGAACACTGCGCACCTGGGAGGACATCAACGAGCATGGCCTCTACCTGGTGCATGCTGTGAATCTGCAGAAATATCACTGGGGCGATCTATCAAAGATGCGGGCAGAGGATGCATTGAAACAATGGGATGTGTTTTCCACCTCGTTGATCGCTGTGGATAAGGCAGATCTTTCATGGCACCCAGAAGCGGACAAGCCCGGTTGGGGGACCCAATTGGCTACAGGCGTAGGTCTTCTGTTGGAGGTGCCACCTCAAAATATTCTGGGTGCATTCAAGAGGGATGTCTGGTTTCCCACGCATGCCAATGACACGCGTTATGAGTTTGCGCAGCGGATATTATCTGGTGAAGGGAAACGCGGCTACCAGGTAAAGGGTGGATATAATAAGGTTATCCCGCCAGTCGCTTTGTTGAATTCAGGGGATACTTATAATGAGGTGTTGGTGGTGGGACGGCCCGGAACCAGTGTCCATTTTACCCCCACCGCCAATGTCAAGGTGCTTGGGATTGTTTACTCGTTCTACAACGCTATTGGGGCGAGACAAGAGCGAGAAGACTGGGCTTTGATTGCCAGGCTACAGCGCATGAATCCGGATCTTAAAGTGAAAGTTATATAGTCGTGATAGGGGTGGCTATGTTCGAATGGATGTCGCGTAAGTCTAGGGCGGAAAAAAAAGCGCAGCGGTCGAGTGCGCCAAAGTACTCCTATGATAAAAAAGTCGAGCGCACATTGCAGCAATGGGAGCGTTTGAAAGATCAAGATCGATTCCTGGTGCATGGGGTGACCTTGGATAAATTTGAACGTGGTCCTTTGTCAAAGCGTCAGGCTGAAGAGGTACTCAACACCTGGGATGTTTTTTCCACGAGCCTGATCGATGTCAAACGGATCGCGCAAGCGCGGCATCATGATCAAAAAAAAGGAGGGGAGCGATCCACGCAGCTGTTCGGTGAGGTGGGCTTCATACTCGAAGTGCCTCCGCAAAATATTCTCGGTACCTTTCCTCAGGATGTCATGTTTCCGACGCATTTTCGTGCTAAGGATTTTGCGTTTGCCGATGCCATCTTCAATGGCACTTCAAAGTTTGGCTGGATTAAGATGGTGGAGCGATACAATAAGGTTCTGCCCCCTGATGATGTTGTTGGGAAAACGTTACTGCACAACGAGGTGCTTGTTGTGGGTAAGTCGAATGTCAAAATATATTTTCCCTTGACTCAAGCGATCAAGGTCGTGGGTGTCATCTATGCACCTCGTTACTTAGGGGGCGGCTTGAGGAGAATGAGTTTTGAACGGCTGGTTTTATTGGGTCGACTCCGTCAACTGAATCCGGCGCTGGATATCATTATTGTGTGAGGCAGGTGTTCGCCATGACGCCTGATTGGAGAGGGGCATTTAGCTGCGCTCTGCTCGATCCCGCGTTCATTGCATCTGCAGGATGACGAAGCCCAACGGTCATACCAATGGGAGACTTGTGTCCGAGTCAATGTTATAAGGAGTAGCTGTATGATCATGCGTTCTGCGTTACGGTCGACGTCATTAGAAACTAGCGAATTCAGGATGAATGGGAGGGTGCCGACTCCTAAATTCTCGCTTGAACCGGGTGTCAATCGAAAACTATGCGCTTGGGAAAATATCACAGCGCGTGGTCTTGGGTTGGTGCACGCAGTCACCCTCGAAAAATACAATATTGGCGATTTTTCAAGGATGAGGGCGGCGGATGCGTTCAGGCATTGGGATGTGTTCTCCACTTCGTTGATTTCGGTTAACGGAAAGCCGTCTCGAAAGGTTAAGCCAGGCTGGGGTAAGCAGATAGCTGGAGGCGTCGGTTTTTTGTTGGAGGTGCCCCCTCAGAATATTTTAGGCGCCTTTAGAAAAGATGTTTGGTTTCCTACTCATGCCAATGCCACAAGTTATGAACTTGCTAGTCGTATATTTTCGGGGGAAGGGAAGTGTGGCTACAAAGTTAAAGGCGGATATAAACAGATTGCGCTGCCAGAGGCTTTGGTGAATGTTGGAAATCCGTTTAATGAAGTACTGGTCGTTGGTAGGCCGGGGGTCAATGTGCATTTTGCCCAGACAGAGGAGGTCCGGGTCGCTGGCATTGTCTATTCGCAGCACAGCCTATATGCGAGCGAATCTTGGTATGATGATTGGACGTTGATCATAAAACTTCAACGCCTTAACCCTGACCTTGAGGTGATTTTCGTCTAGTGTGCACGTGGTTACGTGGGTGACCTGCGCGAGTTTCCAGCCCGCGAGTACGTCAATGGCAATGATCACAGACAAGACAAATACACTGGCGTGCACGTTGTTGCGTTAGGCTATGCAGTATTTAGTCGTCTGGGCTCTGTATGAACTCTTTGAAACGTCGCAGGGGCTGCGACACTCGAGGCCTGCCACTGCATTTCATCCTTTCTGGTGGCCACGCCAGTGATGTTTCCCATGCTCAACCCCTTACGGGACGGTGTTCACATTCCCACCGAACGCGGCAGACCCCTGAAACATTGGCTTGCTGGCGGCGGTGTCTACGACAACACTTTTGGTACCTGGGGGGCTTGTGATCAATTACTTTTGGTTTTTCATTGCGGCGCTGTTTGAAATCATCGGCTGCTATGCCTTTTACCTCTGGCTGCGTGTTGAATCGGCTTATGCTGGCCGCGCTTATGCCGCTTACGGCGGCATTTATATCGTTTCCTCGCTACTCTGGTTGGCCTTGGTAGAGCGGGCCCGACCGATGGCCAGTGACTGGTTGGGGGCTCTGCTGTGTGTGATGGGAGCAACCCTCATTGTGTTCGGCCCACGGTTGCAACAAGGGTGAAATCGATTGGCTGTAGGTTGAATCGCTGATTTGTGTGGGATGGGTCTATTCTCTCGGCGTAATGTTGTGCGTTTGAAGGCGCCCGAGGCAGTCTGTGGTTTTCCGTTGGTTGGGAGAGTCAGACATGCTGGTGATAGGGCGTCAGGTTGGACAGGCCATCAAGATCCGGGACGACATCACGATTCAGGTGTTGTCCGTGCAAGGGGGTGAACAGGTGCGCCTGGGCATCCAGGCACCTGCCCATATCACGGTAAACCGTGAAGAGATCAGCGAGAGCGTCAAGCAAGCCCTGGCCGCGCGGCGCCAGGGCAAGCGATCAGTCGAATAGCTCCCTGGGTACTTCGTGCTTGGCCAGCAACTGGCATTGCTGGCTTTCAAGATCGAACAGAATGAACGCCTGACCTTTGGCCAGTGCCTGGCGTACGCGCAGGACGCGGGTTTCCAGGGGTGTGTCGTCACCGTTGTCGGTGCCGTCGCGGGTGACGAAGTCCTCGATCAGACGGGTGAGGGTTTCGGCTTCGAGTTGGTCGTAGGGAATCAACATGGTTGCAGGATCTTGTCTGGGAAAAGGCATGCTACGCCAAACGCATGCATCTTGCCTGGGGCTCCTGCTCTGCCCGCTCACGGCGCAGGGGCTCTCCCACCGGGTTGCTCAAGCCTTGTTGCCGACCAAGCTGTCCACCGTCGGCACTCGCGTGTCGCTTTCCATCTGGGCATCGTGCTCCAACTGGTGGCTGAAGCGCTCGAGCGACGCATTGGCGGGTTGCGAGTCGCTGGCGAACACGGGTGGGCTGAGCAGGTAGCCGGCCAACAGGCGACTAAGGGCTGCAAGGCTGTCGATATGGGTGCGCTCGTACCCGTGGGTGGCATCGCAGCCGAAGGCAACCAGGGCGGTGCGGATATCGTGGCCCGCAGTGACGGCCGAGTGAGCATCGCTGAAGTAATAGCGGAAGAGGTCCCGGCGTACCGGCAGGTCCTGATCACCGGCCAGTTTGAGAAGGTGCCGCGAGAGGTGGTAGTCGTAGGGGCCGGAGGAGTCCTGCATGGCCACGCTCACCGCATGTTCGCTGGAGGCCTGCCCGGGCGCCACTGGAGCGATGTCGATGCCGACGAACTCGCTCACGTCCCACGGCAACGCCGCAGCGGCACCAGAGCCTGTCTCTTCGGTGATGGTGAACAGCGGATGGCAGTCGATCAACGGTTGTTGACCGCATTGCACCACGGCCTTGAGCGCTGCCAGCAGTGCCGCCACGCCGGCTTTGTCGTCCAGATGTCGGGCGCTGATGTGGCCGCTTTCAGTGAACTCTGGCAGTGGATCGAAAGCGACGAAGTCGCCGATGGCAACGCCCAGAGCCTCGCAGTCGGCTCGTGTGGCGCAGTAGGCATCCAGACGAACTTCCACATGTTCCCAACTGATCGGCATCTGATCGATGGCGGTATTGAAAGCGTGCCCGCTTGCCATCAGCGGCAGCACGCTGCCGCGATACACACCGGTGTCGGTGAACACACTGACGCGGCTGCCTTCGGCGAAGCGGCTGGACCAGCAGCCCACCGGAGCCAGGGCCAGACGTCCGTTGTCCTGCAACTGGCGCACGCTGGCGCCGATGGTGTCCAAGTGCGCCGAGACGGCGCGATCGGGCGTGTTCTGGCGGCCTTTGAGCGTGGCGCGGATGGTGCCGCGGCGGGTCAGCTCGAAGGGGATGCCCAGCTCGTCCAGGCGTTCGGCCACGTAGCGCACGATGGTGTCGGTGAAGCCGGTAGGGCTGGGGATGGCGAGCATTTCCAGTAGCACGCGTTTGAGGTAATCGAGGTCAGGTTCGGGGTGTCCTTCAGGCATCAGGTACTCCTTGGGGCTAGCGCTGTTCTCTTCGCGGGTGAGCCCGCTCCTCCAGAGCCGCGTTGAGCTCGGTGGGAGCGGGTTTATCCGCCAAAGGGTCTGTCTGCGATATCAGGTCGGTGCCCGGCTATGGGGAAAGAGCAGGTCGATGAAGCGCTCGGCGGTGGGTTGCGGTTCGTGATTGGCCAGGCCGACCCGCTCATTGGCTTCGATGATCACGTAATCCGGGTGCTCGGCATCGCGCACCATCAGGTCCAGGCCCACCACGGGGATGTCCAGCGCGCGCGCGGCACGTACCGCCGCATCGGCCAGTACGGGGTGTAGGCGTTCGGTCACATCCTCGAGCGTGCCACCGGTGTGTAGGTTGGCGGTGCGGCGCACGGCAAGGCGCTGCCCTGCCGGCAACACACTGTCGTAGCTCAACCCCGCGCCGCGCAGAGTGCGTTCGGTTTCCTCGTCTATCGGGATACGGCTTTCGCCTCCAGTCGCGGCCTGGCGTCGACGGCTCTGAGCCTCGATCAAGTCCTTGATGTTGTGTTTGCCGTCGCCGATCACCTGGGCCGGGTGACGAATCGCTGCTGCCACCACTTCGAAACCGATGACCACGATGCGCAGGTCGAGGCCTGGATGGAAGCTTTCCAGCAGGACCCGGCTGTCGAAGCGACGGGCTTGCTCGATGGCCTGGTCGATCTCCTCGACGCTCCCCAAATTAACCGCCACGCCCTGGCCCTGTTCACCGTCCACCGGCTTGACCACCACAGCGCCGTGCTCTTCAAGAAAAGCCTGGTTGTCGTTGGTGTTGCCGGCCAGCTGTTGCACGGGGACGCTCAAACCTGCGGCGTCCAGGACGTGCTGGGTGAGGCGTTTGTCCTGGCACAGCGTCATGCTTACGGCGCTGGTCAGGTCACTTAGCGATTCCCTGCAGCGGATCCGCCGTCCGCCCAGGCTCAGGGTGAACAGGTCTGCACTGGCATCGTCGACCTGCACGTCAATGCCACGCCGATAGGCTTCGTCGACGATCAGGCGGGCGTAAGGGTTGAGCGACGCCTCTGGGCCGGGGCCGAGGAACAGCGTCTGGTTGATGCCATTCTTGCGCTTGACCGCGAAGGTCGGCAGGTTGCGAAAGCCCAGCTTCTTGTAAAGACGCTTGGCCTGGCGATTGTCGTGCAGCACCGACAGATCCAGGTAGGCCAGGCCGCGGCTCATGAAGTGCTCGACCAGGTGACGCACCAGCACTTCACCGACGCCTGGACGGGTGCACTGCGGGTCGACGGCCAGGCACCACAGGCTACTGCCATGCTCGGGGTCATCGAAGGCCTTGCTGTGGTTCAGGCCCATGACGCTGCCGATCACCGTGCCGGTCTCTTCATCCTCGGCCAGCCAGTACACCGGGCCTCCCAGGTGATGAGGGGTAAGTAGCTCGGGATTGACCGGCAGCATGCCACGCCCCTGGTAGAGGGCGTTGATGGCGTGCCAGTCGGCGTCGGCCTGGGCCCGGCGAATGCGAAAGCCGCGGAACACCCGTTGCGCCGGACGGTAGTCGGTGAACCACAGGCGCAGCGTGTCCGAAGGGTCGAGAAATAGCTGTTGCGGAGCCTGGGCCAGCACTTGCTGGGGGGCTGCCACATAGAGGGCGATGTCCCGTTCTCCTGGACGCTCGTCGAGCAGCGCCTCGGCGAGCAGGGTCGGGCCCGGGTAGGTATGGCCGATCAGCAGCCGGCCCCAGCCGCAATGAACGGCACGGGGTTGGCCGTGGGGTTCGCTGCCATCACCGGCCAACTGTGCTTGCAGGCGCTCGTAGGAGGGTGCTTGCCCGCGAAGCAGGCGCTGGCCGTAGGCTGTTTGCGCTTTCATCGGTCAGATTCCTTGTTCGCTGAGCCAGAGGTTCAGGGCAGCCAATTGCCACAGCTTCGAACCCCGCAGCGGCGTCAGTTGACCTTGAGGGTTGCTCAGCAGGCGATCGAGCATGGCCGGGTTGAACAGGCCTCGGTCCTGGCTCGGGTCGGTGAGCAGCTCACGGACCCAGCCCAAGGTGGCGCCTTGCAGGTGCTTGAGACCCGGCACCGGGAAATACCCCTTCTTGCGGTCGATCACCTCATGGGGAATCACTCGACGTGCGGCCGCCTTGAGCACCTGCTTGCCACCGTCGGGCAACTTGAAGCGGGCCGGGATACGCGCCGACAGTTCCGCCAGGCGGTAATCGAGAAACGGCGTGCGCGCTTCCAGGCCCCAGGCCATGGTCATGTTGTCGACGCGTTTGACGGGGTCGTCCACCAGCATCACGGTACTGTCCAGACGCAGGGCTTTGTCTACCGCCTCGCTGGCCCCAGGACGGGCGAAATGCTCGCGGACGAACTCGCCGGCCGCGTCGCTTTCCAGGAGCCAGGGCGCCTGGACAGTATCGCGGTATTCGGCATGGTCGCGGTCGAAGAAGGCCGCGCGATACGCCTCATAGGCATCGTCGGCGCCATCGACCTGCGGGTACCAGTGATAGCCGGCGAACAGCTCGTCGGCGCCCTGACCGCTCTGCACGCCTTTGCAGTGCTTGGCCACCTCCCGCGAGAGCAGGTAGAAGGCGATGCAGTCGTGGCTGACCATCGGCTCGCTCATGGCGCGGAACGCCGCGGGCAGCTGTTCGATGATCTCGCGCTCGTCGATGCGCAACTGATGGTGGCGCGTACCGTAGTGACGGGCGATCAGGTCCGAATACTGAAACTCGTCACCCCGCTCGCCGCCGGCATCTTCGAAGCCGATGGAGAAGGTCGAGAGATCGTCCACGCCCACTTCGCGCAACAGGCCGACCAGCAGGCTCGAGTCGACACCGCCGGAGAGCAGCACGCCGACATCCACCGCCGCCCGTTGACGGATCGCCACGGCATCGCGGGTGGCGTCGAGCACGCGTGTGGTCCAGTCCTCCAGGTCCAGGTGCTGCTCATCCGGACGAGGACCGTAGTGCAGTTGCCACCAAGTCTCTCGCTGCACCTCGCCGTGACGGTCGATACGCATCCAGGTACCGGGTTCGAGCTTCTGCACGTTGGCCAGCAGGGTACGAGGCGCGGGCACCACGGCGTGGAAGTTCAGGTAGTGGTTCAGCGCCACCGGATCGATCATCGGGTCGATATCACCGCCTTTGAGCAGCGCCGGGAGTGTGGAGGCGAAGCGTAGGCGCTCGCCGTTGCGCGACAGGTACAAGGGTTTGACGCCCAGGCGGTCGCGGGCCAGGAACAGGCGCTGGGCGTCGCGTTCCCAGATGGCCAGGGCGAACATGCCGTTGAGCTTGGGAAGCAAGGCTGCGCCCCAGGCGTGATAGCCCTTGAGCAGCACTTCGGTGTCGCCGTCGGAATAGAAGCTGTAGCCCAGGGCTTTGAGCTCTTCACGCAGTTCGGGGTAGTTGTAGATGGCACCGTTGAACACCATCGACAGGCCCAGGGTATTGTCGACCATGGGCTGGGCCGAGCCGTCGGACAGGTCCATGATTTTCAGGCGCCGGTGGCCGAGGGCGATCGGGCCTTGGCTATGAAAGCCCCAGGCGTCGGGGCCGCGAGGCGCCAGGTGGTGGGTGATGCGCTCCACCGCGGCGAGGTCCGCCGGGCGAGGGGCTTGGTCGATGGGGGTGAAACGTAACTCTCCTGCTAATCCGCACATGTAACGTAAACCTTTTGGGTTTCGGCACTCTTGGCGTTACTGGCTATCAGCTCGTACCACTTTCGTACCACTCTCCAGCGCTTTCAGCTTATCAAGCTCGGCCCAATCGTTCGGCGAGTTGATCCACTTGGCGTATGTGGAAAGCAGCACTTGCACGCTGTGCCCAAGTTGCGCGGCAATGAATGCCGGGTTCATGCCGGCCATCAAGCACATGGTTGCGTACGTGTGGCGCGTGTCGTACATCCTGCGGCGCCTGATCCCAAGCTTCCGCAACGCAGCCTCCCAGTAGCGTTTCTGGCTCGTCTCGGAGCGAATGAACATCTCCGATCTTTCGCCTGTACCACTCGGTGCGAACACATAATCGGATCGCGCCTCGGTGAGTGGCCTGGCTTTTTCGAGTGCATGGAGTGCGCGATCGTTCAATAAAACTTTCCGGGTGCGCTTGGTCTTGGTTCGGTCCTGGATCAATCCGCGGATCTGAATCCTGCACACGTTGGCGGTTTTCCCGCGCTTGTCGATCTCGCTCCAGCGCAGAGCCATCACCTCTCCGGGTCGCATTCCGGTGTAGAAGCAGAACTCGAAATAGGCGGCATAGATCGTGGTCAGGCCGCTGGTCGTCTTGTATAGCTGGTCAATGATCAGGTCCGCTTCCTCCTTGAGGAAAGGATCGACCTCGCGCTTGGGCACCTTCGCGCCGGGGATGGACAGGGCAGGGTTGCGGGTGATCAGCTCGTCGGCCACGGCCTGCTGCAGAATCGACACCAGCAGCCTCACCACACCCTTGCGTCGGATGGCTGAGGTCCACTCGATTTCGTTCATGATTTTGCGCAGCCTGACCGACGTGATGGCGTCGATTGGCGTCTCCGCCAGGTACGGAATCCAGTACACCTGCAGGGCCGATCTGTAGTTCCGGCGAGTGCCGTCAACGATCTGCAAGCTGTTTAGCCAGTCCTGGGCGTAGTCGAAGAAGATCGGAGCGACCTTGTCCTGCACCGCCACGCTGCGGGTGTTGGGGAACAGCTCGGCGTACTTCTCTGCTGTCAGGGCGCCGAGCTTATCCAGGCCTTTTACTTGAGCACGTAGACTCGCTGCTGCTGCGATCCCTTTCGCGGTCTGAGGGAGGGGGAGCGTCTCGCAGCACCGCTTCTTGTTCCAGGTGAAGCGAATTCGGATTGAGCGCCCGACAAGCTCGACTCCGGCCGGCAGGTCCACAGGCTTTCGATCCATTCGTCATATCTCCTTTTGCTGTACATGATCCTGCCGTTGATCTTCATCCACACCCAGTTGGGGATGATGCCTTTCTCGCGCTTGCGTTGAAGCGCCTTCGCTGTACACCCCACCAACTCAGCCATGCGCTTCTCGGTGACCTTGTCGTGCACATGGTCTTCGGGCAGATTCTCTGCTGCTGCCATCTCTATTCCTCCTGACGTGTCAGGTTTTGGTTGTCGCGCTGATCTGTCACGTCAGCAACGGCCAGCGCTGCTAGCTCAGCCACCAAGGCATCTGCACGCCCATAGAACTTGCCCGCGTCTTCGTTCACGAACCGTTCGAGCACAGTGGCCACCGCCTGCTGATTGGCCAGGCCGCGCAAATCGGCGGCGGGTATGGCCGTGTCGGTCGATGGCTCATGCACGAAAGCCTCTTGGCTGATCAGCAGGGTGCGCACCGGGCGAATACCCTTGGTCTTGCTGGCCCAGTTGGTAGTCGGTGTGCACCAGGGCAACATGTGCAGGCACCAGGAACTGCCGGCGGCGTTCTGCGTGCTGGACCAGTACTCCATGTGCGTGAAGGCCTGGGCTGGCCCGCCAGCACGAAGTGCACTGTAGTAGCGGCCCCAGTCAGGCAGTTGGAGCAGGTTCGCCCGCATGACCTGCAGCTGCTCGATGCTCGGCAGGTGCCATCCGCGCTGGCCACGGATGGTCATCGCCAGCACCTTGCGTGCAATAGCACTGCCGGCTTCGGCCATGGCGCGGGTGTTTGCCATGCCGTCATGGAAGGACAGGGCGTCGCGGACGTTCACGCGCGGGCCGGGTTGCTCCCACCACTGAGCCAGGACTTCGAACTCACGACCGGAGTCGATGATGGCGTGCTCGGCACCGTCGAAGAAGATCCGGCCAGCGAAGAAGCCGCCGCTCAAGGGCTGTCCGATGGCGGGGAGGGCGACCGGGTTGATTGCTCGGCGCTTCATCTCAGAATGTCCTCGACTGGTACGAACTTTCCGGTTCGACGATTGATGTCCTTGCACTTGGCTAGGGCGAGCAGATGGCACTGGTGGCAACAGGCGTCCGGTGCTGCTGCCTTGATCGCCTTGGCCGTTCTGAGGCCGTAGGTGCCGCATGTGCACCGCACCACCCATCGAGCGAGCACTTCAGCGGATATCCCGACAACAGTGAGCCTGCCGAGCTTCGTGCCTGTCAGGTCCGTGAAACAGGGCTGGCAGGCCTCCGATTTAGAAACCGGCCTAGTTGGCAAAGGCAGGAACGAGTTGACGGCTCCGTCACTCATCTTGAACTCGTAGCTGTCAGCAGCCCCGACCACGCGAGCCGCCAAGCGATTTACTGGCCGTTCATGTCCAGGCTTCATGGCAGCCCCCGAAAGTGGTCGGCCAGCACCCGGCGCCCGTCCAGGCCGCAAGCGGAAGACAGGTCGAGCACCTGGCCAAAGGTGGTTTCACGATGCTGCAGGGCATCCCACAGCAGCAAGAGCAGGCCGGCCTGTGTCATGGCTGCTGCTCCTGTACCACCTGCTGCTCCAGCGCCTCCAGACGCAGGGCCGTGTCGACCTCGCGGTCCAGCTCTTCATCACAGAACCATTTGTTTCCGCGCACCACCAGCAGGTCGTGGTCAGGATCGTTGAGACGCTCGCGGTCTCGCAGATAGCGGTACCGGCGTGCATCGGCAGCCATCTGAACGTGCTCGTCGATGTTGAACATCGCGACAGGCTGTTCCCGTACTGCCACCGCTGGCGCCAGCGCCTCCATCAGCGGCCATATGGCATCCAGAGCCTCATCGAACTGCTCCCACATTTCTTCGCTTGGGTCGCCGCCGTGATCGCAGACCGCGCGCAAGCCGCCGACCTTGACGTTGATCAGGCGCAGCAGGTCGTACATCTCCCGGGCGTGAGCAACCAGCAGCGGATGCATGCCCAGGGCGCGTTCGCAGTACTCCATGGCGTGGCCGTGCTCTTCACGCTCCATGCCCATGTCGAATGCTTTCTGCTCAAGGTAGGCCAGCATGTCGCCCGCGCTGACACCGGCGATCACTGCTGTGAACCCTTCCGCCTGGAACTCATCGCCAAGCTTCAGGAAGGGCAGGATAGGGGCCAGTGAGCCGCCATCTACTGGGCGCAGCACCAAGGTGATCTTTTCAGGCGTTTGCATGTGGAACTCCCTTGGCTTCTGCTGCCTGGGCGAGCGCATCAAGAAGGGCATTGGCACGGGCGCGGCCATCCAGTTCATTGCGGATCGCGGTAACGATGAGTGAGTTCATCAAGCGATCATCTGCGTCGGCTGCCGCTGCCACCTGGTCGCGCATGCCGTCGGGGAGGCGAACCACAAATTTGTCGGCGGTACGGCTGTCGTATTCAAAAGCCATGGCGTGTCTCCTTCGAGATTGTCTGGTCCTGACCGCCGGGCGTGCGCCCAGCGGAAGAAATGAAGAACTGAATTACTGAAGAATTCTGCGGACGGGGCGGACGAGAAACTCGTTGCTCTTGTGGCTGTCGTAGAGCCAGCCACCCTCAAAGTCCACGAAGTAGGCGTTGTGGGCGGAGCGCTGCGAACTCGACACGTACCAGGCCTTCTCGAACGAGTCAGGCAGGTACAGATAGCTGTGGTGCAGCTCGCCAATGGCAGGCAGATAGAAGTCGTTGTGGCCGTCGCAGGTGAAGGTGTATGCCGCATCTGCAGCCGGGTGCGAGCCGTCGCGATTGACCAGAATGGCGGTGTTGGCGCGGCCGTCGATCTGGTTGGCGGCCTCGACCTCGGTGCCGTACTCGCCATAGGCGTGCTTGCCTACGTCCTGGGCCGCGAAGATCAGGTGGCACAGGCCCTCGGGGTAAAGGCGCAGGCCGCCGTAGATGCCGCCCTGGCCGGGCCAGTATTCGCCGATGGCTGGCGGGGTGAGCTTTGTCCCGGCAGGCTGGGCTGCCAAGGCAGCAGCGAAATCAGCGATCGTTTCCTGGGCCAGGTCAGGCGTCGGGAGCGAAAGATTGAAGTTGATGGCGCCGATGGCGATCAGTGGGGATTGCTGTTCCATGGGGAATTCCTCTTTGATCGGGGCGACGGTGGTCGCCCCGCTACTGGTTACTTGATGCCGATGAAGGGCAGCGGGGCCTGGCCGCCGGTGTAGGTGGGCAGCTTTCCGTCCCACTTCTCCACGGCGTTGAGGGTCACCACGTCGGGGTTGGCACGCAGGGCCTGGGCGCGCACCTCGATCGCCTGGGCGTCGGCCTTCGCAATAAGCAGCTTGGCGTCGGCCTCGCCTTGGGCGCGGGCGCGCTCCTTGTCAGCTTCGGCCTTAGCCTGAGCAACCTCGTTGCGGCGCTGCTCTGCCATCTGGGTGGCCTGGATCTTGGCGTTCAGGCTGGCGGTCACCTGCGGCGGCAGAGCCAAGTCGGATGCGTAGTAGATCCGTTCAAGGTTGATGCCGATCGGCTCGACTTGAGCGCGGACCCGCTTCTCCACTGCTATCAGAAGGTCGGCCTTGCCTGCGCCGTAGACGCTCTCGACAGGGAGGGTGGATGCCACGTCGTTGAACGCGTCGCGTACCATGTTCCGCAGGAACTTGTTGGTGATCTCGTCAATGCCGGCGCGGTACTTCTGGAACAGGGTGGTGACCTTGTCTGGAGCAACGGCGTAGGTGATGCCCACGTCACCACCGACCTTCATGCCCTCCACAGTCTGGAAGGTGATCGTCTCGTCGCCTGTCCAGGTCTCGGTCTGGGTGAAAGTCGGGAACAGATACAGCTCCTCGTTGATGCCAACCCAGTATTTGCCGGTACCGACCTCCTTGAGCTCGACGCCCTTTTCCGATCCGTACAGATTGACGATCACCCCGACGTTGCCGGCAGGGACTTTCGAGCAGCCGCTGAGGACGGCGAGCAGGCACAGCGATGCAGCAGCGAGTAAACGCTTCATTGGTCTTCCTCTTGGGTGGTTGCCGCAGGTGCGCGGCGCTTGGTGAGCAGGTAATAGGCGAGGGTGATCGACCAGATCAGCCAGATGGCGATCAGTGCCAGGCCGATGATCACCAGAATGTCGGATTTGCCGCTGATCAGGGCGGGTGCAATAAAGCGCAGAACCGCCAGCGAGAAAGCGAAGTACATGGCTGTGTAGGTCAGCACCAGCAGCAGCCTCAAGGTTGAAATTTGTTGGTTCATCAGTTCTCCAGGGCGAACGAGGGCCCGCCGCGATTGTTGGCTTTCGCAAAATCTGTGATGGATCAGGTCAGGCGGGGAGCGTTACGCCACCGCCAGGGCGCACTCGGCGCGCCGGTAGATGCGGGTTTCAGCGATCTTTCGCTCGCCGGAGCGGCGAACACGGGTGAACTCGTCGGCGCTGGCGATGGAATGGCCTACAAGGATGGCGCACAGGGCGATGATCGCCGGGCTGATGATCCCGCGCTTGAATCCCTCTGCGACCAGCGCAGCTCGGCGAGTAACGCCCCACTTCGTGCCCAGGGCGATCAGGCGCTTCTTCACGCCGTCCTCACTGATACCAAGGGCGCGAGCAGCCTCTTTACCCGAAGCGCCACCAGCAATTGCCAGCAAGCACTCCAGCTCTCGTGGGGCGGCGCCATGGCCTAGAAGGCCCTGCCAGTTGCCTACGGTGATCGAGGTTGCCGTTGTCATCGCTGATGCTCCACCCATGACTTGATGCATATAAAGTTACCTACAGGTTACCTTTTCGGTCAACACCTTTAGGTAAATTTTTCTCCGGGCGAAAAAAAACCGCCAAACGGCGGCTTTCTTGAGGCAGTCATGGTTACCTGGCGAACATTCCCCACCAGAACACATGACCGATTAGGGTAAGGGCTTGGGCCTGGACATCATCGAACGTGTAGTCCTCGTCCGGGTACTCATCACGGTTGAAGCTTCGGAGCCTGATGCCCATTGGGGTGCGATAAACCTGCTTAATCCTAAGCTGGCCATTGTGATTGATAGCGTAGATGTCGCCATCAATTATGTCGCCAAAAGAGTTTTTTGCTACGTCCACGCCTACGGTGGCTCCATCTCTTAGCACCGGAAGCATACTGTTCCCGCGCACCGTGACGCACCTGGCGGAATTGAACTGAACTCCGTTTTTTCGGAGGCTGCGCTTTCCGAATCTCAGGGTCGAGCCCTCGGTTTGCTCAATTGCGAATCGACCGGAGCCAGCTGCCAGCTCAACCTCGTGTAGATATGGGACGACCACCTCATCATCTTCGATCGGAGATTCGTCATCCCATATCGAGAGATCCGTCATCTCAGGGTGCTCAGCAACCTGGGCGACCTCTCGACGGTGGTGATCATTGGTAACGCAAGCCACGTCGAGCCAGAACCGCGGAAGATCAAGCCTGTCCTCAATATCTCTGGCCAGTGCTTCTCCAACCCTTTTTCGATGCTCAGGTTTTCCAGACAGGCAGCGGGAGAGGTAGCTCGGGGCTCGCTCAATTGCCTCAGCTAACCCTGCGATGCGGCCGTTGAAGCGCTCGGTTACGAGCTCTCTAAGGTTCTGGCGGCGTATTTCATAGATATCCATTCGTCAATTGTCCCTAATAGTTATCTATGGGTAAATTCCCTATGGGTGTTGCTGCTAGGTAACCTCTGGGTTATCTTTTATGCACTCACTTGAAGGGCTGGCTATGAAAATGAAGCTCCAGCCGTTGCTTGCCTGGCTCAAAACCGCTGATGACAAAGGCGTGTCGGAGACTGGCACGACAAGGGCTTATCTCAGATTGATTGGCTATGGCCAAAAGACTGCATCTGCAGGAATGGCAGTTGGCATTGAGCGCGCAACCAGCGGATCTGTGACCAGGCAGATGCTTCGTCCCGATGACTGGCATCGCCTATGGCCGGAGCTTGCGGATCGCTCGGCAACCTTGGAACAAAAGATACCGGCCAGCGGCCATCATTGTAACTCCACTGTGGTGGCTGTGAATTCATCCAGTACTGCAGAGGCCTCCCAATGACAGCCTCGTCGCCCCTCTTTTTGCTGTCCGGCTGACTTTTCCCTGGGCAACAAAAAACCCGCTGCCAGGCGGGTTCTTTAACCGACCTCTGCCAGGAGGTCTTCGCTACACATCACCTTGCAATAGGAGGATGCGCTATGTCGCACCCAAAAAATACCACCACGCCATCAGTGGCGCAACCCACCAAGACTGTCGAACTCGATTTCCTCGACACTCCGATCGACAACCGCGGGCTCTATCTGCTCAAGGTAGGGGGGGGCGTGAACGCGGAAGACGCTCTGCATACCGCCAAAGTTCTTGCGTCAGGCATGGGGCAAATCTGTCAGCACGTGCACGACTCGCTCAACTTCGGCGAGCTTGCTTATTGCGACACCATGGCGACCCTCAAGTTTTTGAGCGAGACGGTAAGCACGCTCGTTTGGTCGGTGGAGAAGGGCAGTGCTTCCAGCGTGGAGGTGCCAGGCCATGAGTAAGACACCACCTTGCTTCAGCGAACTTTTGCTGCGTGTTGATCAGCAGTTCCCTTCGGCCTGGGAGGATGGTGCATTCCTCACCGACGAGCAGGTCGAACAACTCAAGCGCATCAGCGATGCAGCTTCTCAGACTGCTGGCCTGCTGACCTCTGGTATCGCGGCCATGGGCGAGCTTTTGGCTTGGGTTGGCACTACTGGTGAGCTGAGTGCCGAGTCTCTAACCAGCACTGGCTGGTTGATTCAGCATCTTGCTGACACCGCCGGCCGCCTTCACGACGAGCAAGAGAACGCAGACTACAAGCTCCAGACCCTGCCGCGCTCCGCGCCACAAAAACCTACCTCTCGAAATCGTGGCGCGGGAGGTGCGGCATGAAGAACTCACCCGCTGTCGCCAAGCTTTCACTCGACCTCGCCGCGATGGTTCGTCGCCATATCGATGTACCCGATCCTACTGCCACCGGTGGCGACCTCCCGTCACTGGTTAGCGCCTACTGGAAAGTGAACGGGATCATCGATGCGCCGGAGGAGGGGCCGCGAACCCGCCGCCATCGTCTTAACCAGATGCAGTTGATCGACCTCGAGCACATTTCGCTGGCGATCTACCGTCAGGTGATGGCGCTCACCGGCCTGAGCATTCATCCCGCCTGGCGCTGTGTCATGTCCGCAATCCGGATTGATGAATTGGGAGGAGATTTCAACTCCCTGGCGGCAAAGCGTGAAGTCCTGGACCTGGTGACCTGGGTGGCCGGCTGCGGCTTCCGTGAGCAAATCATTCTTGAGCGCTGGATGGTGCTCGAAGGAGCAACTGCATGAGCATCATCACATTCCAAGGCGGCGATGCCGTCACCATGACCAGCCAAGAGATCGCCGGGCTGACTGAGAAGCTGCACAAAAATGTCATTCGGGACATTCGCGAGATGCTCGAAGCTCTCGAGAAAGATGGCTCAGATCTGAGCCATGTCCGCGAAGACCTTGACGCCCGCGGCTACACGGAAAACTTCCACCTCAATCGAGAGCTGACCGAAACCCTCATCACTGGTTACAGCATCCCACTGCGCCACAAAGTCATACGCCGACTCCATGAGCTTGAACAGCAAGTTGTCCAGCGGAACGCTTTCGAGGTCCCGCGCACTCGCGCTGACGCTTTGCGCCTTGCTGCCGACCTTGAGGAGCAGAACGGGGTGCTGTTGCTGGAGAACAAGCAACAGGCCAGGAAGATCGAGAGCCTGGAGCACTTCTTCATGCCTGGCGAGACGCCAGCGCAGTTCGCCAAGCGTTTGAACGGGGTGAACTCCCTGCTGATCACTGGCCACCTTCTGGATCTCGGTTGGATCTGGAATTCCGAGCGGCGCGCGAAGAAAAAGCCGAAGTATCGGACCACCTACTTGGCTCGCGAGAAGGACCTGCTCACTGAGCGGCCGAGGAAGATTGATGGCGAGGATCTTGAGTCACCGATCATTCGCTACGAGCTCCAATTGCTTGAGGAGGGTTCGAAGGTCCTGCACGACCTGTACATGGCCGAAAAGCTGCCCATGAAGAAGACCTGGGACGGCCGGTTCTTCTACGACAAATTTACTCCGGAGAATCCCCTGTGACGACCAAATCAACCAAGCAGCAAGCACGTGACCGGATCGTCCAGGCGGCAATGGATGTGGTCGAGGCCGAGCATCACTTCCGGGTGGCTCGCGCTGAGATCAAGGCCATGTACGAGGTGTATTTCCGCGCTCACGGCCGCCCCGAGGGCGAGTTCCTGCCGTACACCGATGCATGGGAAGGGGTTCGCCTTTTCACTGCCGCAGCCAATGACCGCCGCGCCAAGGCTCGTCGAGTATTGCGCAATGCCCAGGCACGCATGGAGCGCGCTGTTCGTGCGCTGGAGGCTGCCCAATGAGCAAGGTCTCTGATTTGTTCCCTGCCCCAGGCGGGCCTGTGGAAGTCATCAACGAGGAGCACTTCGCCAAGTTCGAAGATGCAGCCTTGCAGTTGATGTGTTTTGAGATCATCGCGGATGCGGCTGAGGCGATCGAGGAGGGCGCCCAGCTGGACGCTCATGGTGAGGTCCACGTTGGTCTCATTGAGGCGTGCATGGCGCTCGCGGTGATGTTCCGCCGCCGAACCGGTCATGGCGTCCAAGAGGTCGCGTCCGATCACCTTGATCAGCAGCGGCGCAGCCTGCTCGGTTCGGGAGAGGTAGTTTCGCCAGCGATACCGATCAAGGCCTGGGCAGCGTTGAAACCTCATGCGCCAGAAGCCTTCAAGAAGCTGGACAATGCGGCGCTCGTCCGGGCTGGGTTCAGCTACGCCAGGAGGTTCCACGAGCATATCCAGGCCAACAGCCCCGAGCTATTTGACCTTGAGCATGCACGGGTCTTCTCGATTGACGCGATGAGCGCGCTTTCAGCTCTTGCCGAGCGCTTGTCCGCTGCTGACCCCGGCGGACAGCCCGGCCTGCATCTGGTCGGCAACGCGCCAAGCTCGGAGACCCTGTAATGACCAACCCGTCTACCCCCCCCCAGGCGCTCCAGCAGCGCGCTGGTGCCACGATCATCAGCGGCCCCTGGCCGACCTATGCCCAGTTCAAAGGTCTTCCCGAGCGCGAGCGCTGGGTGCTGTACGGCTCGGCCAAGGCATACCGGGCAGCTCTGGAAGACCAGGGCTTGGTGATGAGCGAGAGCTACGACGCCTTTGTGCGCCGCGTCACAGAGGAGCTTGATTTGTGATTACTCAGCGCAAGTTCCAGGGCGTTTGGATTCCGGCCTCGTTGTGGCTGGACCACTCGCTGTCGACAAACGAGAAGGTGATGCTGGTGGAGATCGGCAGTCTCGAGGATGACATTCGTGGCTGCTACGCCACCAACGCGCACTTCGCGGAGTTCTTCGGCCTGTCGGTCTCTCGGGTATCCGAAATCATCAGCGGCCTGGCAGAGCGTGGCCTGATCACCATCGAACAGATCAGGGAAGGCAAGCGGGTCGTGGAGCGCCGAATTCGTCTGTCGAACCCCTTCGAAAAACCGAATACCCCTTCGGAAAACGCCGCGAACCCCTTCGGAAAAGACGGCGAACCCCCTTCGGAAAACACGAAGGGGAGTAATACATCTATGAGTAATACAAAGAGGGTTAAAGACTTACGTGCATCAGGCACAGAAGTTGACGCTGCATTCGAGCAATTCTGGAAGCTGTATCCCAAGAAGAAGGGGCGCAAGGATGCCCTCAAGGCCTGGAGCAAGCTCAACCCCGACGCAGACCTGCAGGCCGTCATGATCGTCGCCCTGGCCAACCACTGCGCATCCCGCGACTGGACCAAGGACGGCGGCCAATACATTCCACACGCATCCACCTGGCTGAACGGCGAGCGCTGGCACGACGTGTTGCAGCCTGCCACTGGCGCAGGGCACGGAAGCAACTTCAACAACCTTCCTCAGCACACCCCCGATATGTACCAGGAGGCGCCAGATGGCCGACCGAACTTCTAACTTCCGCCGGCTCCCGCAGGTCATCACGAAGCAGCACGTGACGGAACATTGCCGGCAGCACGGCGAAATCCCGGTTCGCGAGATCGAGCAGTTCGATGGGAGCTACTTGAGGATGCCTTGCTCCAAATGCCGGTGGGAAGCGATAAACCGGTCGCCCATGGATGCCGAGGAGTACAAGGCGGCCATGGCTTCGAAGTCGGCCGAGCGGATCAACGACTTGCTCATCGGGTCAGGTATCACGCCTCGATTCCGAGAATGCACGCTGGAGAGCTTCAGCACCAACGGCGAGCAGGAAAAGGCGAGAGCCCTGGCGACCTGCCAGGCGTATGTCGACAGGTTCACGGAACACTACCGTGATGGTCGTTCGATGATCCTGACCGGCAATGTTGGGACAGGGAAAACTCATCTGGCCTCGGCCATGGTTCAGGCCGTCATTCGCCGGTACGGCGCCGAAGCCTTGATCGTCCCAGTCGCCGAGGTCTTCCGTGTTGCCAAAGGCGCCATGACCAAGGGTGCCGCCTACGACGAGCGCGACGTGATCAATGAGCTGGCAGAGGTCGATCTGCTGGTCATTGATGAAGTTGGCGCTCAGCGGGGCAGTGAGTACGAGCAATCCCTGCTGCATGAGGTGATCGACCGCCGCTACCAGCTGGTGGTGCCGACGATTCTCGTCAGCAACCTGCCAGCAGATGAGCTGAAGGCCTTCATCGGGGACCGAGCCCTTGATCGCTTGCGGCAGGGCGGTGGTAAGGCTGTTGGGTTCACCTGGGCCTCGGCGCGAGGTGAGGCATGAGCAAGGAGTTGGTAATGGGCTACCCCGAAGCCGAGCAAGGCGTCCTGGGCGCCATCATGCTCGCCTCGCTGGATGGCAACCATGCCCTGGCTGACGACATCGTTGGCCAGATGACCAGTGGCGACTTCCTGTACGACGACCATGCCGCCCTGTTCGACGTGATCCGGGACTGTCGCGAACGCGGCGTGCCGGTGGACGCCGTGACCGTTGGGGATGTGCAGCGCGTATTGCCGAGCGGTAAGAGCACGCTGGCCTACGCTGCGGAGCTGAGCCGCGATGTTCCCTCGGTGGCAAACGTCATGACCTATGCCAAGCAGGTCAAGCAGTGGGCGGTGATCCGTCAGGTGATCGGCATCGGTGATTCGGCGAAGGCGTCGGTGGCCAGCGGCCTGGTTCCGGACGAGATCATCGCGCAGGCTCAACAGGCCATGGCTGACCTTCGTGACCTTCAAGCCCCAGGCAAGGCGGGTTACAAGCGCATGGCCGAGGTGCTGCCCAAGGTCTTCGACGGCATGCAGGAGGTGCTGGATGACCGAGCGCCACCGAAGCTGTCCACCGGCCTGGCCGATCTGGACAAGCTGATCGGCTTCCTGCGCCCCAAGAGTATGGTGGTGATCGCCGGGCGCCCAGGCAGCGGCAAGACCATGCTTGGGCTGCAGATCGTCAACCACGTCGCCATCCGAGGCGCTGGCGTGGGGCTGATCTTCAGCCTGGAGATGGACGAGAAGGAACTGACCGTCCGCACCATCGCCTCCCAGGGTGGTATCGACCTGCGCCGCATGGATGAGGTCAAGAGCCTTGATGAGGACGAGTGGCAGCGGATCGGGGCTGCGGGGAGCAAGATCGAGGCTGCCCAGCTGTACCTGAACGACACCCCTGGCATGACCATGAGTGCCATCCGCTCGGAAGCTCGCAAACTCCAGCGCGAGCAGGGGCTCGACATCCTGATGATCGACTACCTGGGGTTGGTGGGCACTGAAGGGCGGAGTCAGAACCGCGCTGACGCTGTGGCCAAGGTATCCATCGCGTTGAAGAACCTGGCCAAGGAGCTGAGCGTGCCGGTGCTGGTGCTGGCGCAGCTCAACCGAAACCCAACAGGCCGACCAAACAAGAAGCCCCAGGCCAGTGACCTGCGCGACTCCGGGCAGATCGAGCAGGACGCCGATGCGGTGATCCTTGTTCACCACGACCCGGAGTCGGAGGCGGGCGAGCAGGGCGTCACCGAACTGATCCTCGACAAGGGTCGCCAGGCGCCCCAAGGCTCCTGCCTCGTTCAGCGCCAGGGCCAGTACGCCCGCTTCGTCAACTTCTCCGGCCGGCTGCCCTCCGACGACGATGTTGAGATGGGCCGCGTCCTGAACTTCTCCAAGCACCGCAAGGGGAGCATGCACCGTGAAACTTTCTGATCTGTGGCCGCGCGCTGGCGCTGGCAAACCTGCAACCCCGGTCGTGTCGGTGACCGTGACCAAGCGTGCTGGCGCCGAGCAGTCCACCGCCCAGTCGGCCACGAACGGCCAGCGCGGCCCTATCGAGCTGCCCGCCACCCTTGCCGAGTGCGAGGTGTTGGAGGAGGTACTGTGCCGCGATGCCATCCGCCTGGAATGCCAGATCGGCGTTGCCGAGGGGCTGGCCAAGTCTGAGAAGCGCTATGCCGACCCAGTTTGGTACCACCGGGCCAAGGCGGCGCTCAAGCACATCAACCGTGACCGCCAACGGCTGATTCAGCACATGAAGGCCTTGCGGGTCGAGGCTCGCCGCAACTGCCCAGCGTGGCAGGCCCGCGACAAGGCCATCCTGCGTCAGCTGAACTCCCGGGTGCCGAAGGAGGTGTTCGACGAATGTGTGCGGGTGGCGGACGAAGAGTTGGGGGTGATTCGATGAATCCATTCGAGCTGTTGAGACGTTTGACGAATCCTCCGGAGACAATCTCCGAATTCCAGTCGGCGTCTTTGAGCGGCAGCCAGGTTCCACCGGCGCCCAATCCGGCACCACCAGCGCCATCCAAGCGCTACCCGGAAGCCGAGCGCATCGCCACCTCGCTGCGTGACTATCCGGGCGACTGGGGCTGGCGTCACAAGGGTTACGAGCTGGAGCACAAGCCGAGCGGGTTTGTGCTCTGGGTGGCGAACCGAGCCCACGGGCTGGCTGAGCGGGCCAATGGCTGCAATTCGGAGTTCACCGAGTCAGAGCAAGCCGTTATCTGGCCGGCCGTGGAGGCCTGGCTGGAGTCTCACAGGATCGGTTTCACCGGTCGCCTGCCCAAGGTGAAGATCAACTGCCGCAATGGAACCTGGTGGTGCGTTGGCGAAGGGCACCCATGGGCTGGCGCTGGCGGTTCGCCTGCTGAGGCTTACCGGTCCTGGTCCAGGGCCGTATCGATCGAGGCGCGGACAGACCAGCGCTCCGGTGAAATCCTGCACGTATGGAGTGGCGCACAATGAGCACCGTAACTGCGGCACTGCCGCGCAAGAGCCTGACCGCCGTGGAGTGCAAGTTCCTCAAGGTGGGCAACCGCATGCTGCTGGAGCAGTCCAATGGCCGGATTGGTTCGGCAGCCCTGATGGATATCGTCGCTGACTGGCACGCCTCACGGGTCAACATGGGCTTCGAGCAATTTGCCAAGGGATGGATCACCGAAGGCAACGCCAAGAACAAACACGCTGACAAGCTGCTGCGCCAGCTGTTCGGCCTGGACACCGACCCTACGCCCCGGAGGGCTGCATGAAGAAACGGACTTACGCGAACAAGCCACTGGGCGATACCGAGTGGCTGCTTGAGCAGTGGGGGAGCTGGCGGATGGATGGAATGGGCGTGCCCAGGTACGTCTCCCCATCCGTCAGTGCGGCGGCAACTGGAGGTGGCGTTGAATACTCGCTGACTGATGACACCGCTCTGATGATTGACTCAGTCGTGGCCAGGCTGACGAAGCGCAACCAGCAGATGGGTGACTTCGTCTGGCTGTACTACGGCGCCAAGTGGACATCACTGCGGATTGGTGAGGCCAACAAGATGGCGGAGCGCAAAGCTTTCGAGGTCATCAAGCAGGGCGTCGCTTGGGTTGATTCGGCCCTGGAGCATTTACGTGAAGCTGCGTAAAAAGTTCTTTCCGGGCGGATAAACACCTGTTTTCATAGCAGCGTGTCCAGCTTGCAACGTCACGCGACACAGACGAACCCCGGCCAACGCGTCGGGGTTTTTGTTGTCTGCAATTCACATGTGATGGCGCTTTGATCTACCATGGCCTTCTAGCAAAGGAGTGACTCATGGGGAAGAAAATCGGAAAGGCCATTTGCTGGTTTATGGCATTCGCTGGACTAATGTCGTGCGCAGGGTGGTTCGCAACGAATGCCCTTGCTGCCATTCTCGCTCTGCTTTCGGCAGTTCTTTTCTGTCCGTTGACCTGGAGCCTCACAAAAAAGGCATCTGGCCGCGAAATCCACTCAGGAGCATTTGTAGTTGCGGCACTTGCGGTGATGTTCGCCGGATCCTCTATGATGGCTAAGGGCGACAAGGATCTTGCTTCTGAGCAAGGTTTTGCGAGTGTCGCGGACTATAAGGCGGCTACTAAGTTGGGCCTTGATGCTGAAGCCTATGCCAAGCACAAGGCAGAAGCAGAGGCGGCGGAAAAACAGAAGGCGGAACTGGCAAAGGCGGCCGAGGCCAAGAAGGAAAGCGATTGCCGAAATGACTTGCAATGTTGGGCTCAGAAAAATGAGCTTGATGCCATTGTTACCTGCAAGCGAGCAATTGAAAGTCTTGCAAAGTACGACTTCGAATGGACAGATGGAATAACTGCTCCAATTTTTGCGAGACTATCCTGGGGCGATAAGGCCCGCGGGGAGATCATCTATATCGGTGATCAGGTCAAGTTCCAAAATGGGTTCGGAAACTTCTTAAAGCATAAATACGCTTGCAAGTTCGACCCGGTAGCTAAAGTTGCGATTAATGCCACTGCAGACCCTGGTCGGCTTTAATTCGACCTAGCGAGCCCAGCCTTTGCGCTGGGCTTTTTCGTTTCTGGAGTTCTCGAAATGAACGCCATCCGAGACTACTACCGCCGCCATGTGTACCTTGCGAATCTGATCGATGAGACCCACTATCTCTTGATCCGGATGGAGCCACATGAAGATGCGAAGGTTAGACCGCTGCGGGTGAAGCATCTCAACAAACTCCTGCGCTATAAGCGCCGCGCCAAGGGCGGAAGCCTTTCGCACAATTGAACCTATCCATACAGCCCTGGCTTTCGCCGGGGCTTTTTCATTTGCGCTCCCCGCAACGGGAGGAATCGAGATGGCCCATATGCCCGAGAAAGACCCCGGCCTTTGGGCCGCCCTCATTGCCTGGGTGATTGCCCACCAGCCCCAGCTAGGAGCTGCTGGGTTGTCAGTTGCCATCGCGGTGTTTCGCGTTATGTATGGCGGAGGCAACCGCCGACAGATGCTGCTGGAAGGTGCGCTCTGCGGGCTCATCACCCTGGCCCTTGTGCCGTTGCTGGAATGGATGGGCTTGCCGCAGGGCATGGCCACCTTCGCCGGTGGTGCTGTCGGCTTCATGGGCGTGGAGAAGCTTCGCGGCTACTCCGACCTGTTCTTATCTCGCAAAGCGCAAGGATGACCCGATGATCACGCTGACTGACATCAACCGCCGCCAGCACTACTTGGCCCCGGCTGCCATTGCCCGCGTGCAAGAGGCCGGCACCAGCTCGCAGTGGCACGGCATCTGCGCCGTCGTCCATACGTTCGACGGCCAGGTGATCGAAGTGCGCGAGCGGGCTTCTGATATCGCACGCGAGATTGGTATGCGTAAGGAGGCCCAATGAAGACCGAGCTGACTGACCAAGAGGCCAAGGTAGCTCTGCTGCTGGCTGACGCCTGGGACGAATACCTGAAGCTGCCGATCGAGCACCCGCTTGAGCAGCAAGAGTTCTGCATGGCCATCCACCAGGCGCAGGACAAGGTCCTGGCTCGGTGTGGCCGACGCGCCTTCAATCGCCCGCGGAAGCGCTAATCATGGCCAGGCTGAAGACGCTCGGTTCCCGGATCAAGGAGAACGCAGGCTCTCGGGTCAAGTTGGTTACGCCAGGAAGCTGGCGGAGCGGCATGACCAGTTCCCAGCGTGGCTACGACTACCGATGGCAGAAGGCGCGGGGGCAGTACCTGCGCGACAACCCTCTGTGCGTCTATTGCGAGCGGCAAGGGCGGACTACTGCAGCGTTCATCGTTGACCACATCGCGCCGCACCGAGGCGACAAAGACCTGTTCTGGGACCAGACCAACTGGCAGTCGCTGTGCAAGCCTTGTCACGACTCGGTCAAGCAGGCCGAGGAGGCCGCCGGCCTGAGTTGATGCACGCCATTGGTGTGCTGCAAGGGGAGGGGGGGGGTAAAAACCTCATACATCGTCCTCTTCTAGACCACTCGCCCTCGCACGTACAGATTTTTTTCCCCCACAGGATTTTTGTTAAATGGCTTTAACATCCCGCAAGCGCGCATTCATCGCCGCGCTGAGGGAAGGTGCGTCCAATCGGGATGCGGCTGTGGCGGCCGGCTATTCGGAGAAGACAGCGTCTGCGGCGGGCTCTCGGCTGGTGAAGGACAAGGACGTAGCCGCCGAGTTGGCCAAGCTGCGTGCCCTGGGTCTGATGCCGCCAGATGTTAAAGCGCATGTTAAAACCAAGGATGCGTCGGAGCCATCGACGCAGGCCGAGTCGGAGACCGAACCGGCTGCCGCAAAGGACGATCACGCCGCCCCGGAGCCTGCCGGCTTCGACCTGATGCAGGCACTACTGCATCGCGACCCGAAAGACTTCTTGCTGTCGGTGATGAACGACCTTGGGTCGGAACCGAAGCTACGGGTCGATGCAGCCAAGGCTCTGATGCCCTTCATTCATCCCCGCAAAGGGGAAAGCGGCAAGAAAGACCAGGCTCAGGCCAAAGCTGAACAAGCCGCCACTGGCAAATTCGGCGCCCGCCGCGGCCCACTGCGCTCGGTGAAATAATGGAGTGGACAACTGCATGCCCCGATTGGGAGCAGCGCATCGTTGCGCGCCAAAGCTTGATCCCGTTCAAGCCGCTCTTCCCGGCTGAAGCCGAGGAAGCGCTCGATGTGTTCGGCGCCCTGCGAATGGTTGACGCCACTGGCAGTCCGCTGATGTGCGAGACCGTCCGCGACTGGGTGAATCAGTTCGTCGCCGCCATCTTCGGCGCGTATGACCCGGACGAGGGTCGGCGTCTGGTCAGCGAATTCATGCTGCTGATCAGCAAGAAGAACGGTAAGTCGACCATTGCGGCGGGCATCATGCTCACCGCTCTGATCCTCAACTGGCGACCATCTGGCGAGTTCATCATCCTGGCGCCGACGAAGGAGATCGCCGACAACTCCTACATTCCGATCCGCGACATGGTCCGGGCGGATGAGGAGCTGGACGCACTGCTCAAGGTTCAGGACCATTTGCGCACGGTCACCCACCGGCAGACCAATGCCACGCTCAAGGTGGTGGCTGCCGACAGCGAGACAGTGTCCGGCAAGAAGGCGATTGGCGTTTTCGTTGACGAGCTATGGGTGTTCGGCAAGCGTGCCAACGCCGAGGCGATGTTACGGGAAGCCACTGGCGGCCTGGCCTCTCGCCCCGAGGGCTTCATCATCTGGGCAACCACCCAGTCCGATGCGCCCCCGGCCGGTGTCTTCCGGCAGAAGCTGATGTACGCCCGTAAGGTGCGGGACGGCGAGATCATCGACAAGTCGTTCCTGCCGGTGCTGTACGAGTTTCCGAAGGCGATGCTCGATGCCGGTGCCCACCGGGACTTCTCCAACGCCTACATAACCAACCCTAACCTGGGGCTGTCGGTGGATGAGCCGTTCATCGAGCGCGGCTATGCCCAGGCTCAGATGGATGGGGAAGAGTCTTTCCGTGGGTTCCTGGCCAAGCACCTTAACGTCGAGATCGGACTAGCCCTGCTGTCGGACCGCTGGGCCGGTGCCGACTACTGGGAGCGGCAGGCCTCTGACGACTGCCGAACCCTGAATGACTTACTCGAGCGCTGCGAGGTGATCGACATTGGTATCGACGGCGGCGGTCTGGATGACTTGCTTGGTTTCGCCGCTGTCGGGCGCGAGCGGGACACCCGGCGTTGGCTGACCTGGACACATGCCTGGGCGCACCCGTCCGTGTTGGAGCGCCGCAAGGCCGAGGCGCCGCGCATCCGCGACTTTGCCAACGACGGTCACCTGACCCTGGTAGAGCGAATCGGTGATGACGTCGACCAGATCTCTGAGCTGGTTGCCCTGGTGGAGGAGGCCGGCCTGCTTGATCAGGTGGGCCTCGACCCGGTCGGCATCGGCGCAATCCTTGATGCCTTGGAGGCCCGCGGCATTCCTCGCGAGAAGATCGGCGGCGTGAAGCAGGGCTACACACTAGGCGGCGCGATCAAGACCGCCGAACGCAAGCTTGCCGAAGGCGGCCTGTGGCATGGCGGCCAGCCCATGATGGCCTGGTGCTGTGGCAACGCCCGTGTAGAGCCTCGCGGAAACGCAATCCTCATCACCAAGCAGGCCAGCGGCTCGGCAAAAATCGACCCGCTGATGGCGCTTTTCAACGCCGTGACGCTCCTGGCTCTCAACCCGGAAGCCCAGGGCGGAATGGGTGACTACCTGGATAACGGGTTCTTCGGACTTATAGGCTGACCATGGCATTCAAATGGTACAACCCCATGACCTGGGGCTTCTTCGGCTTTACCGACCCGACCACGGGCGACTATGTCGAGGTTGATCTTGAGGTCGGTGGCAAGCGCACCAAGGCCGGCGTGCGGGTCACCGTCAAGACAGCCCTGTCGATCAGCATGGTCTGGTCCTGCGTCAAGATCCTTTCCGAGTCTCTGAGCGGGTTACCGCTCAAGCTGTACGAGGACAAGGAGGGCGGGCGGGCGCTGGTCACCGGGAGCGACCGGATGCTCAAGCTGCTGCGTAAGCCGAACCCCTACATGACCCGGTTGAACTTCCTGAAGTTCGTGGTCGTGAACATGGCGTTGCGCGGCAACGCGTTCGCCCTGATCGAGCGCAACATCCACAACGAGCCGATTGGTCTGGTGCCGCTGGACGGTCGGACCGTGAAGATCGACACCGACGACGAGCTGATTTATCTGGTCACCCCCAAGGAGGGAGATCCGTTCCCGGTCTCGCCGGAGCACATGCTGCACTTCAAGCTGTTCAGCCTGGACGGCATCGTCGGTCTCTCGCCCATCGAGCACCAGGCCGAGACCATGGGCCTGGCCAAGTCTGGTCAGCAGTGGTCAGCCCGCTTCATGCGCAAGGGCGGATTTACGGGTGGCTACGTCATCTACGAGCAGTTCCTCACCAAAGCCCAACAGACTCAGGTCATGGAGAAGTTCCCCGATGTGCGCAAGGCCGACGCTGACGATATCGGCAAGATGGCGATCCTGCAGGGTAACCCCAAGATCGTCCCGGCTGGCATCAGCCAGAAGGACGCACAGTTCATCGAGTCGCAGCAGTTCCAGGAGGAAGCCCTGGCGGGCATCTACGGCGTACCGCTGTGGCTGGCCAACCGCGCCGGCAAGACCTCGATCATGGGCTCGAACCTGGAGCAACAGCTCACCGGGTTTATCACCTTCGGCCTGAAACCCTACATCGACGCGGTCGAAGACGAACTCAACGACAAGCTATTCCGCTCAACGACCCGATTCGTGGAATTCGTGGTCGAGGGCCTGCTGCGCGCGGACAGCGCCGGGCGTGCCGCTTACTTCCAGGCTGCGCTTGGCGGCTCTGGCGGCTCTGGTTGGCTTTCCATCGACGAGGTCCGCGAGAAAGAAAACTACCCGCCGCTGGGCGGCGACTACGCCCGGGTCACCCGGTGGGAGATGCAAAACAATGGCGAACCTTGAATGCCCGTTCGAACTCAAGTCCGTTGACGAAGCCGGCAATTTTGAGGGCTACGCCGCGGTATTCAACAACGTTGACCTCGGTGACGACGTGATCTTGCCCGGTGCTTTCACCCGGGTGAAGGCAACTCGAGGCGGCAAGTTGAAGCTGGCCTTGTATCACGACCTGACCCGCCTGGTTGGCGCCGCCGATTACCGCCAGGACGACCACGGCCTGTACCTCAAAGGCCAGGTTAACCTCAACGTCAGCTATGCCCGAGACGCCTACGAGCTGATGAAGTCGGACATCCTCGACAGCATGTCGATTGGCTTCAACACCATTCAGGCGGATCCCGGTGAGCGTGACGGGCGCCGGGTCCGCGTCATCAAGGAGGCTGAGCTGTGGGAGGCCTCCTTCGTCCCGTTCGGCATGAACCCCAAGGCGCAAGTCCTCAGCGTCAAGTCGGACATCAGGCTTTTCGAAAAGGCCCTGCGCGAACGCATGGGCCTCTCGCAGAAGGAAGCGGCGGCAGTCGCTTCGCTCGGCTACACCGCGCTACGCCGTGACGGCGGGAGCGAGGCCACGGCGATCGTGGATGAGCTGAAAGAAATTCCCAACTTGTTCACCCAATATTTTGGAGTATCGCCATGAGCGAAGTTAAAGAAATCAAGGATTCCATCGAGCTGCAACTGAAGAGCGGCTTCGGCGAACTGCAGAAGAAATACGACGCGGCCATGGAAGAGGTCCAGAAGGGCAACCAGGTCACCGGCGAGCTGAAGAAGCAGATCGAAGACACCAAGGGCGAGCTGCAGAAGGTCATCGACCAGGTCGTGGATCTGGAGCAGAAAGGCGTCAAGCTGCGTGGCCAGCCGGGCGAGGGCAAGAGCTTCATCGACATGATCAAGGGCGATGACAGTTACAAAGCCCTGTCGTCGAATTCGGCTAGCCGTGCCGAGATCGAGGTCACCAAGTCTGACCTGGCCGCCATGAAGGAAGTGAAGGTCACAAGTGCCGGTGTTGTCGCGCCGGTGTATGACACCACCATCCAGCCAGGCATTCGCCAAGAGCTGAGAATCCGCGACCTACTCACCGCTATCCCGGTCACTGGCCAGAACTACACCTACTTCCGTGAGAAGCTGCATACTCGCGGCGCCGGCATGGTAGCAGAGGGTGGCTCCAAGCCAACCAGCGACGTGACTTTCGAATCGGCAACCGATCGCGTCAAAAAGATCGCGGTTTGGATGCCTGTGACCGAAGAAGCGCTGGCAGACGTTCCCCAAATGCAGGGGTATATCCAGGAACTGCTGCGCTACGACTTGAAGCTCGAAGAAGAAAACCAGATCCTCAAAGGCGATGGTATTGGCGAAAACCTGAACGGTCTTATGACCCAGGCCACCATTTACGACGCCAACTTGACCAAAGCAGGCGATACCTCGATCGACATCGTGCGCCGCGGCATCTATCAGGTTCGCAAGCAGTCGAAGTTGTCCGCCGATGGCGTCGTGATGAGCGAGCTCGATTGGATGAACATCGAGCTGCAAAAGGATGGGGAAAACCGCTACCTGTTCGCCAACCTGCAGGGCCTGGTCACCCCGATCCTCTGGGGTCGTCCGGTCATTACCTCGGACAGCATGGACGAGGGTGATGCCGACTCTGGCGGCGAGTTCCTGATCGCCAACTTCGCCCGCGCTGCAATCCTCTTCGACCGCATGAGCTATCTGTTCAAAATGGGCCTGATCAACGACATGTTCATCAAGAACATGATCGCGCTGCTGGCTGAAGAGCGTCTGGGCCTCGGCGTCCGTCGCAAAGAAGCGCTGGTCAAGGGCAACTTCCCAGTCGCCGCGTAACCCACTCATAGCGAAGGCCGGCCAGTCGCCGGCCTTTTGCATCTGGAGGCAGCATGAAAATCAAGATTCTGTGGGGCTTCGTTGGCAATGGCGCTTTGCTCAAGGCTGATTCGAACAAGATCAAGGCCGGCAAAACCTTCGATGACGCGGACGACGAGTACGCTTATACCCTGATCGGCAAGGGTTTGGCCGTTGAAGTCGATGCTAATGGCAAGCCCCGGACGGCCAAGCCGAAGGAAACCAAACCTGCGGCGCCCAAAGAGGACAAGGCCGCCGCTGACAAGGCTGCTGCTGAGAAGGCGGCGGCCGAGCAAGCTGCAGCAGAAAAGGAGGCCGCTGACAAAGCCGCCGCCGAGAAAGCGGCTGCGGAGAAGGCTGCCGCAGAAAAAGCCGCTGCCGAGGCCAAGTAAATGATCGACCTGGCCAACGTGAAGATGCACCTGCGGGTCGATGGCGATGAAGAAGACGCCTTGATCGGCGGCTACATCGAGGCGGCTAAGGCCCACATCGAGCAGCATTGCGACCGAAAGCTGGTGGAGGTCGATCCAGTTGAGCCAGACGAGATGGGGCTGACCCGCGACGTCGAGCAGGCCGTCCTTCTGCTGGTCGGGCACTGGTACGCCAACCGCGAGGCTGTCGGAGTGGGAACCGTCGCCACAGCCATGCCGCTCGCGGTCGAAAGGCTGCTCTGGTACAGGAAGCGATTCTAATGGCGCAGCTTGATCCGCCTGCTGGCGAGCTCGATCGCCGCATCACTATTCGCCTGCGTGAGGATCATCCGCTGCATGCGGCTGATCTAGAGTCGGTGTTCACTGAGCCTCGTCACCGCTGGGCAAAAGTCCGTGCGGTGGGTACCGCTGTGTACACCGACAGCGTGCAGACTGACGACAAGATCACCCATCGCGTATGGGTGCGCCTCCTTCAAGGAGTGACGACTTCCCACGAAGTGGTAACTGGTGGCGTGGTCTATCGCGTCAAGCGCAGCGCCCCATGGGGTGCAGGGAAGCGCTTCACACTACTGGAGGTCGAGGAACTTGGCCAGGCATCGGTAGGAGGTGGGATCTATGGCTAACTCGGCAACGCTCGATGGCTATATGCATATCGAAGGCTTCGACCAGTTCGGGCGGGAAATCTTCGACAAGAAGGAAATCCGCAAGGGAATGCGCAGGGCGGGCCGTGTGGTTACGCGCCGCGCGCAACTCAACCTTGCCCTGGCCCGCGGGCAGAACAACTACCCGGTCAACAGGACGGGGCGGACCGTCGAGTCCATCACCTTCAAGGTATCCCGCTCTGGGTTCCTGGTGAAGATCGCTCCGCGCAAGACGCCTGATATGCCTGAGTACTACCCAGCTTACCTGCACTACGGCGTGAAGCAGGGAGCCCGGGTTCGAGGGCTTGAATCGGGCAAGCGCCGCAAAAAGGGCGAGCGTGCCGCCGCTGTGGCACAACGTGCCAACGGCGCTTGGCGCATCGAGCCGCGCGCAAACTACATGGAAGATGCTCTGCAGGACGAAAAGGACCAGGTTCAGTCGATTCTCCGGGCTGCATTCGCGGCTGCTCTCCCATAACCATGGGCCGCCAGGCCCGGACCCTCAGCAATGAAAATTTCTCCCATCATCGCGCACCTGCGCGAGTACTGCCCGAGCCTGGCTGATCGGGTATCGGGCGGCATTGACCTGGAGGCAGTGAGCCAGTCGGTGCTGCTGAAGAGCCCATCGGCCTACGTCATTGCGGCAGACGACAAGGCGGGTGACAACCGAGCGCAAAACGCGGTGTTGCAGGACATCGAGGATCGCTTCGAAGTCGTCTTGGCCATGGACACCAAGGACGAGCGGGGCCAGCAGGCCTCGGACCTGCTGCATGACTTCCGCAAAGAGCTGTGGCGGGCGCTGGTTGGCTGGAAGCCGGATGCTGAGTACGACCCGGTCGTCTATGACGGTGGCGGCCTGGTGCTAATCAACCGGGCACGGGTGGTCTATCGCTTCAGCTTCTCGGCAGGGTTCCAGCTTGGCCGCAACCGGCCGACGGACCCTGCTGAAACTTGGCACGAGCATGAGCTCGACGGCTTGCCGCCGTTTACCGGGGCGACCATCAACATGGATTGCATCGACCCGGCTGACCCCAACCTGCAGAGCCCCGGCCCAGACGGGCGCATCGAAGTGACATTTTCTGGAGACCCCGAACCATGACACAGCGCATCACCGTGGTGCCGGCCGCTGGCCGCGCCGTGCCCGACCCCCAGGCGGGCGACCTGCTTCCGGCCGCTGGCCGCGAAGTCACCGACAGCGTCTGGTGGCGCCGTCGTCTGGCGGACGGTGACATCACCGTCAAAGAGCCCAAGGGCACCAAGAAAGAGGTAGCCAAGTAATGGCCATCGGATTCAGCAACATCCCGGGCGACATCCGTGTGCCCCTGTTTTACGCGGAAATGGACAACTCTGCGGCCAACACTGCCCAATCGGTTCTGCGCCGACTCATCGTTGCTCAGGTCAACGATGACGCCACCGCCGAGGAAATCGGCAAGCTGGTCCTGGTTCCGAGCGTGGCCTTGGCCAAGTCCATCGGCGGCCAGGGCTCGATGCTGGCAGGCATGTACGAAATCTGGCGCAAAGCCGATCCGGTTGGCGAGGTGTGGTGCCTGCCGCTGAAGGCCACCACAGGCGTGGCGGCTGCCGGCAAGGTGACCATCGCTGGAACCTCGACGGAGTCCGGCCTGCTGAGTCTTTATGTAGGTGGCGCCCGCGTCCAGGCTACCATCGTGAGCGGCGCCACGGCGGCCCAGGCTGCCGCCGCCCTGGCGGTGCAAGTCAACGCCGCTGTCGATCTGCCGGTTAAGGCTGAGGCCACCGATGGCGATATCATGCTGACCTGCAAGTGGAAGGGCGAGAGCGGCAATGACATCGCGCTGCAGATGAACCGCCTGGGCAAGACCAATGGCGAGGCGACGCCGGCGGGATTGACGGCGACCATCACAGCCATGGCTACCGGTGCTGGAACCCCAGACCAGGTGGATGCGCTGGCCGCTCTGGGCGATGAGCCCTTCGAGTTCATCTGCATGCCTTGGACCGACACCACCAGTCTGGACGCGTGGAAGCTGGCGATGGATGACAATGCCGGCCGCTGGTCCTGGGCCAAGCAGTTGTTCGGCCATGTCTACAGCGCTAAACGCGGCACTGTCGGCACCTTGGTGGCCGCCGGCCAGGCGCGTAACGATCAGCACGTCACGGTCCAGGGCTTGGAGCAAGGCGTGCCACAGCCGGTTTGGTTGGTGGCTGCATCCCTGGCGGCGCGCACGGCCTCGTTCATCTCGGCCGATGCGAGCCGTCCAACGCAGAGCGGGGCGATGCCGGGCATCGACGCAGCACCATCCAGCGATCGGTTCACGCTGACCGAACGCCAGTCCCTGCTGAGTTACGGCATCGCCACGGCCTACTTCGAAGGCGGCTCGATGCGCATCCAGCGCTCGATCACCACCTACCAGAAGAACGCCTATGGTCAGCCGGACAATTCGTATCTTGACAGCGAGACGATGCACCAGTCGGCGTACATCATCCGTAGCCTGAAGAATGTCATCACCAGCAAGTACGGACGCCACAAGCTGGCCGCCGATGGCACCCGTTTCGGCGCTGGCCAGCCCATCGTCACGCCCAGCACTATTCGCGGCGAGCTGATCGCGCTGTACGGCAAGCTGGAGAGCGATGGCCACGTCGAGAACGCCGACCTGTTCGCCAAGTACCTGGTCGTTGAGCGAGACAGCAATGACCCGAGCCGGGTCAACGTGCTGTTCCCGCCTGACTACATCAACGGCCTGCGCATCTTCGCGCTGCTCAACCAGTTCCGTTTGCAATACGACGCCGCGGCCTAACCCGGCCTGCATCACCACAAGCCCGCCGAAGCGGGCTTTTTCATTTCTGGAGACAAGACCATGGGTCAAAGAGTCGCGGGCACGTGCTACATCAAGGTTGACGGTGCTCAGTTGACCATCACCGGGGGCCTTGAGGCCCCGCTGATGAACGTCAAACGAGAGACGGTGACGCCCGGCTTTTACAAGGAAGAGCAACTGGCGGCATACCTCAAAGTGACGGCGGTGCATACCCCGGATTTCCCGCTGGACAAACTGGTGAGTGGCACTGACATGACCATCACGGGCGAGTTCAACAACGGCAAGGTGTACGTGCTGTCGGGCGCCTATCTGGTTGACGAGCCGGTATCCAGCGGCGATGACGGCACCATCGAGCTGCAGTTCGATGGCAGCAAGGGGGTATGGCAATGAGTGTTACCTACGAGTTGAGCGCTCCAATCGAGGCGCATGATGAAACCCGAAATGAGCTGACCCTGCGCCGACCAACAATTCAGGAAACACGCGCGATCAAGTCGCTGCCATACCGTATCGACAAGAACGAAGAAGCGGTGATCGATACGGAAGTGGTGGCGAAATACATCGCCGTATGCGCGGGCATCCCGCCGTCTTCGGTTAACCAGCTGGATTTGCACGATTTGAACCAGATCGGCTGGATAATCATGAGTTTTTTCATGAAGCCGGCATCTCCGAAGTCGAAAGCCTGATCGCACTTGCCTACGACCTTGCCTGGTTCTGGAAGGTCGATCCTGACCAGATCCTGGCCAAACCGTTGGATCTCTTTGTCGAATCGCTGATGCACGCCCAGCGCATCAGCAAACTTCAGCAGGCACCGTAATGGCGGACAAATTTCAGTTGAAGGCGCTCATCACGGGCGTCGATCGGCTTTCTCCAGTCCTGGGCGGCATTCGTAAAAACATCTCGTCTTTCCAGAAAAATCTGGAGAAGACCGGCTTGGGCAGTATTGGCTTCAAGGATTTGATTGCCGGCGGTGCATTTGCGGCGCCGTTCGTAGCCGGCATCGGCAAGGCCATCGAGTTCGAGTCGCAGATGGCGGACGTCAAGAAGGTGGTCGACTTCGAATCGCCAGAGCAATTCAAGCAGATGGGGGAGGATATCGGTCGAATGTCCGAAATCCTGCCCATGGCCGCTGGCGACATCGCCAAGATCGTTGCGGCGGGTGGTCAGTCTGGAATTGCCAAGAATGAGCTGCTTGGGTTTGCTGAGGCCGCAGTAAAGATGGGTGTGGCCTTTGACCAAACTGCCGATCAAAGCGGTGAAATGATGGCCAAGTGGCGCGCAGCGTTCAAAATGACGCAGCCCGAAGTAGGGGCGCTGGCTGACCAGATCAACTACCTCGGAAACACTGGTGCCAAGGCGAGCACAGTGGCGAATATTGTTACATCCGTGGGGTCACTGGGTTCTGTGGCAGGCTTGGCTGCCGGTCAGGTAGCAGCCATGGCCGCAACGCTGGACAAGGTCGGCGTCGCGCAGGACGTGGCAGGTACTGGCCTGCAGAACTTTATGCTGACGTTGACTGCGGGCGCGGCAGCTACCAAGCAACAGCAGCAGACATTCAAGGCGCTGAGGCTTGACTCTGCAGCATTAGCGAAGGGCATGCAGAAGGATGCACAGGGGACGATTCTCACTGTCCTCAAAGCGATCAGTAAGGTAGATCCGAGCAAACAAGCCGCGGTAATGACTCAGCTGTTCGGTCGTGAATCCATCAAGCCAATCTCGCAGCTGCTCACCAGCCTCGACATCTTGCAGGAGAATTTCAGGGCTGTTGGCGACTCGCAGATCTACGGCGGGTCGATGCAGAAGGAATACGCCTCACGAGCAGCCACAACCGCCAACAACATGCAGTTGCTGCGCAACACGATCGAAGGCGTTGCGCGAGCCTTGGGCGACGCTCTGCTCCCAGGTTTGAACATGGCCATCGATTCCATTCAGCCCTTGATCAGCTACGTCGGGGCGATGATCCAGGCCAATCCTAACCTGGTGCGCGGCCTGGTCGGTGCTGCCGTTGCATTCACCGGCATCCGTGCGGCCATTGTTGCTGCGACGGTGGCCACCCGCTTGATGAGCGTTGCCCTTGCCGCCAACCCGATTGGCCTCATCGCTGTGGCGATTGCGGGCGCGGCAGGACTGATCATCGCCAACTGGGAAACCGTGGGCCCGTTCTTCTCGGCTATGTGGGAGCTGATCAAGGCCTACGCAGAGCCAGCCTGGGAAATCTTCAAGACCATCGCTGCATTCACGCCGCTGGGCATGATCATCAAGAACTGGGAACCCATCGTCGGCTTCTTCAAGGGTCTTTGGGAAAAGGTTCGTCCTTACCTGGAATTCCTGGGCCTGGGAGAAGGTGGTGATGGGCTCACGGCGACTATCCAACGGGCGGCAGATGCACAGAATCAGCGCAACAACGCCGGTATGGGCGCCGGCGACGGTGCCATGTTGGCCGCCAGTGCCGGCTCCCGGCAGCAGGCAATGTCGGCCTCGCTGGGCATTCCCGCCACGGGTGAGCTGCTGAAGGTGCCGGCACCGGGCAGCCTCGTTACGGCGGGCGCTGCCAACAGCAAGGCCCGCGTTGATGGCGAGCTGAACATCAACATCAACGGCGCGCCACCCGGCACGCGGGTGGAGCAGGCGACAACCAGCCAGCCCGGCCTTCAGGTCAAATCGAGAGTGGGCTATCGAACCATGGGGGCAGCGCCGGCATGAGCACAACGACATGGCGGGAAAGCCTGCTGCCGGCCTCGTTCCGAGGCATCTCGTTTGTCATCGAGCAAACGTCGGTGCCGACAGGGCAGCGTGGCCAGCTGCACGAATTCGTCCAGCGTGACGAGCCGTTTTTCGAGCAGTTGGGCAAGCGGGCCCAGGTCCACAAGCTGACTGCCTTTATCGTCGGCCCTGACTGCTTCGAGCGGCGGGACAAGCTGCTGGAGGCACTGGAAACGCCAGGTGCTGGTGAGCTGGTGCACCCCTGGCTGGGGCGCATGCTGGTCAAGGCCGGTGCCTGCGAGGTCAGCCACGACCGCCGCGAGGGCGGCATGGTGCGTTTTGACCTGGAGATGTACCCGGATCAGCCGCGTAAATTTCCGAGCGCCAAGGTCAACACCAAGCAGAAGGCACTTAAGGCTTCCGGTGGATTGCTTGACTCGGCGCTTGGCCGGTACTCGGCCGCCATGGACAAGGTCAACGCCGCCCGGGTCAACTTGATGAGCCTGCGAAACAGCGTGACCAAGGCCTTCTCAGCGGTGCAGCAACACTTCGCGCCGCTGACAACGGCTATCAGTGATGTGAGCCGGTTTACGCAGGCAATCGTCAACGCTCCGGACAGCTTGCGCTCGATGTTCAGCAGCTACTTCGGCAATTTCACCAGCTTCGGTGGTGGGCTATTCAGTCTGTTTTCCTCCGATAGCGGTTCTTCAGGGGGCAGCTCCAGACGATCCAGCTACCGGGGATCGCTTAGCCTGGTCAGTCAGCACGTGGAGTCGGCGAAAGCGATCAACACCGTTGCGCCTGCCGGCGGTGCGGATACCACGGCTGCGGCCAAGGCCGCCACCAACCTTGTGCAGGACGCCTTGCTGGTCCAGGTAACTACCCTGGTTGCTGACTTGCCGATCGCGCCGAAGGCTGAGCCGGTGGCTTCAGTACCTTCGCTGGATCAGCAGGCTGTCCAGCCGACGGAACGGCCAGATGTACCGGTGGCAGATGATGTGATCCAGCTGCGCGACGAGCTGTCCGACGCGATCTGGGAGGCTTCGCTCAAGGCCGAACACTCGCATTACCAGGCGCTGACAGAGGTCAGGCACGCCGTGGTAGCGCATCTGACCGCCGTGGCCGAATCCGGCGTGCGGCTGGTGGATATCACCCCCGAGCAAACCCTGCCCGCCCTGGTGCTGGCCTACCGACGCTTTGGTGATGCGACCCGACAGGGTGAGGTGGTGCAGCGCAACCGCATCCGGCACCCCGGGTTCGTCCCGCCGCTGCCGCTGAAACTGGCCAAGGAGTAAGCCATGGACGAGCAAAACGCCGTCACCCTATCGGTGGACGGCCTGGAGTACGGCGGCTGGAAGGAAGTCGAGATTTCGGCGGGGCTTGAGCGGCAGGCGCGTGACTTCCGCTTGGGTATCACTTGGCGCTGGCCTGGCCAGGAAATGGTGCGGCCGATCCGCCAGGGCGCCCAGTGCGAGGTGCGTATTGGCAATGACCTGGTGCTGACAGGCTGGGTGTTCGCGACGCCGATCAACCATGACGCCAACCAGATCAGTCTGTCCGTCTCTGGACGGTCACTGGCCGCTGACTTGGTGGACTGCGCGGCGGTCAACAAACCTGGGCAATGGAAGAACCAGGGCGTGCTGACCATCGTTCGCGACCTGGCGGCGCCCTATGGCCTGCAGGTGAGCAGCGAAATCCCGGCGACCTCAAAACTGTCAGACCACACCATCGAGCCAGGCGAGACGGCATTCGAATCCATCGATCGCCTGCTCACCTTGTTCCGGGTGTTTTCCACGGATGACGCTCGGGGCCAGGTGGTCCTGGCCAGCGTCGGCAGCCAGGGCCGGGCCTTCGACGCAATCGAGGTCGGCAAGAACGTGCTGACCGGCAGTGCCGGCCTGGACTTCTCCGGGGTGTTTTCGGAGTACCAGGTTCTGGGGCAGCGCAGCGGCAACGACAAGGCCTTCGGGGAGAAGGCGGCGGAGGTCTCTGCGATCGTCACGGACACCCGAACCACTCGCCGCCGCACGCACATCATCCACCAAACCGGGCAGATGACCGACGAGCTTGCCCAGAGCCGAGCCAACTGGGAGCGCGGCAACCGCATGGGCAAGGCCCTCCAGACGACTTACACAGTGCAAGGCTGGCGGCAATCGAGTGGCGCGCTGTGGCGCCATAACACGGTGGTTCGGGTAGTCGACCCACTGATCGGCTTCGACCGCGACATGGTCATCGCCGAGGTGACGTACTCCCTCAGCGACTCGGGAATGATCACCACCCTGGTGGTCGGCCCACCAGAAGGCTACGAGCCTGAGCCCGCTGACCCGCTCAAGGGCCGCAAGCTCAAGAAGGGCAAGAAAGGCGACAACTTCGAATACCTGCTACCGGAAGACTGGGAGAAGAAATGACGACCCTGACGCGCATGATGGCTCGCGGGACGGTGGCCCTGGCCACGGCCGGTAGGATGCTGCAAACGCTGCAAATGCGCCTCACCGCCGGAGAGATCAAGGACGACTTGGAGCACTTCGAACCCTACGGCTACACCAGTTGCCCAAAGCCCGGGGCAGAAGGCCTGGCGCTGTTCCTGGGCGGTGACCGCTCCCACGGCGTAGTGGTGTGCGTGGCGGATCGCCGCTTCCGCCTGAAGGAACTGAAGCCGGGCGAGGTGGCCCTGTATACCGATGAGGGCGACACCTTCGTGTTCAAGCGGGGGCGCATCGTCGAACTCGACACCATGACGCTGAAAGTTAAGGCGGGGGACTCGGTCCAGTTCGAGACGCCCCTGATCAAGACCACGGGCCGCATCGAGTCCGACGGTGATCAGGTGGCCGGGGGGATCAGTCAGATCAACCACGTCCACGACGGCATTACCCGCGGCGATGCTCAATCCAACAAGCCTGTGGCGAGCGCCCCATGAACCTCAACGACGCTGAAAAGAACCTGGTCAGGACCGTGGTGATCAGTCTGTTCACCTGGCGGCGGGCCGGGCCAGATGACCCCGTCGATGACGAAGAGCGGTACGGCTGGTGGGGGGACAGCTTCCCGCGGGAGGCAGATGATCGCATCGGCTCTCGCTTGTGGCTGCTGCGCCGGGTCAAGTTGACCGAGCGCACCCAGCGTGACGCGGAGTATTACGCGTCTGAGGCTCTGCAATGGTTGATTGACGACGACCAAGTGCTGGCCGTGGACATCACCAGCGAGCGCGCAGATAGCAGCCGCCTGAATCTTCGGGTGGTGCTGACCCTGCCTGACGGCTCACCTCTTGTAATTGAACCCGACCAACTGTGGCAGGTGAACTATGCCGTTTGAAATCCCCACACTGCCGGTGCTGCTGAGTCGGGCCCAGGCTGACCTCGGCATCAATGCACTGAGGCACTCCGACGCCCAGGTGCTGGCGCGAGCGCAGGCCGGCACCGCCTTCGGCCTCTACGGTTATCTGGACTGGATTGTTGAGCAGATCTTGCCGGATACCGCCGACGAGGAGACGCTCGAGCGCATAGCGTCGTTGCGCCTGCGACAGCCGCGTAAAGCTGCGCAGCCCGCAAGCGGTCCGGTAAGTTTCCAGGCGGCTGAGGGTGCTGTTCTGGATGAGGACACCGTGCTCCAGGCCGCCGATGGACGATCGTACAGGGTTACCGCCGCAAAGACGGCCGAGGCCGGTACCAACTCCACCACGGTAGAGGCGGTCGACGCAGGAACATTGGGCAACGCGGAAGTCGGCCTGGAGCTGACCCTGGTTCAGCCGGTGGAGGGCATCGCCGGTACCTTTATCGTCGAAGCTCCAGGCCTGGTTGGTGGTACCGCCCAGGAGAGCGTCGAGTCGCTGCGTGCGCGCGTGATTCGTTCCTACCGGGTGATCCCTCACGGTGGTTCCGCTGACGATTACGTGACTTGGGCGCTGGAGTGTGCCGGCGTTACCCGCGCGTGGTGTCGGCGCAACTACTTGGGGCCTGGCACTGTGGGCGTGTTCTTCATGCGCGACGAGGACGAAGACCCGGTACCGACCCCGGATCAGCTTGAAGAAGTCAAAGCTTACATCGAGCCTCTGCGACCCGTGACGGCAGAGCTCTATGTGCTGGCGCCGGTCCCCGTGCCAACGGTCTACCAGATCCGTCTGGATCCAGACACATCGGCAGTACGGGCTGCTGTGGAGGCGCAACTGGCAGATCTGCATGATCGGGAGGCCGGCCTCGGTGAAGGGTTGCTGATCAGCCACATTCGAGAGGCTATCAGCGGCTCCAGGGGGGAATGGGATCATGAGCTGGTATGGCCTACCGCTGACCTCCCGGCCGGGGCGAATGAGTTGCTGACCTTTGGAGGGTGCGTATGGCTGGCTTAAGGAGCGCCGCTCAGTACAGGGACCAGTTGCGCATGTTGCTGCCTTTGGGGCCCGCCTGGGATCCGGAGCTGGTGCCCGAGGTGGATCTGGTCCTGAGCGGTGTGGCCCAGGAGTTCGCCCGCCTGGAAGCACGCGCTGTCGCTGCACTTAACGAAATGGACCCTGGCGGGGTGAGTGAGCTGGTACCGGAGTGGGAGGCGGTAATGGGCCTGCCGGATGAGTGCCTGGGTGCGAACCCATCGTTCGAGGATCGCCGCCTGGCGGTGCAGCAGCGCCTGATTGCTGTCGGCGGCCAGTCCATCGCCTATTTCATCGGCCTTGCCGCTGGGCAGGGCTATCCAGATGCCACAGTGACCGAACATCGCGCCCCCAGGTTTGGACGCTCCCGCTTTGGATCAGCTCATTTCGGCACCTGGTCAGCTCAGTTCATGTGGACCCTCAACACGGGCGGGCGGCACAAGTCCGGACGGCGCTTCGGGGTCAGCTATTGGGGCGAGCGTTTCGGGGCCAACCCTGGCAGCGCTATTGAGTGCGTAATTCATCGCGCAGCCCCGGCACACACCGTTGTGCACATTAATTACGAGTGAGGAGAACAGCGTGGATTATCCGAAGAGTGTGCCCAGTGTCGGGTTGGTCGGAGGTAAGTTTGTTGATGAGAACCCTGGTGCCGGCACTCCAGGTTCGTTGATTCCCTCTGCTTGGGGCAATGCTGTCACCGATGAAATTCTCGCGGTGATCTCGGGCGGCGGGCTGACCCCCGACGAAGAGAATAACAGCCAGCTGTTCAACGCTATCAAGGCCATCGTAAACAAGGCTGCGCCTGAAAAGCCCTTTGTCAGCGTGAGTGAGTCTCGTGCGCTGCTCGCCACGGAATTGGGTGTTGTACTTGCCAGCGCATCGGCTGGAGCAATAACGATCACGCTGCCCCAGTCCAATGTGGCATTGGGTGTCCGTGATGTAGTTGTTCGGCGCACCGACAACAGCGGCAACCGCCTGGTGGTGCAAGCTTCGGGTACCGACAAAATCAAGTTCCATACCCACCTTAATGCGGCGGGATATGCTTTCACGGTGCTGATGGGGGCCGGTGATTTCTGGCACCTACGCAGCGATGGAGCCGGTGGATGGTGGCCGATTGCCCGTTACGACGGCACGTCGCTCGGTCGCCCGGTGTTTTCCACCACCACGACGTTCAGCCCTGGCGGTTGGGGGGCTCATAACGGATCGCTACTGAATCGAGCCGAATGGCCCTGGCTTTGGGATCACGCGCAGGCATCCGGCATGCTGGTTACTGAGGCCGGGCGGGTCGGGTTTGAAGGCTGCTGGACTAGTGGTGACGGAAGCACGACGTTCCGCACACCGGAGGCGCGAGGTGAGTTCCTTAGGGCCTTGGATGAAAGCCGTGGCGTTGATGCTGGGCGGGTCGCCGGATCGTACCAGAAGGGCAGCCTGCAGACATTTGACCCAGACAGAAGCAGCTACAGCGTCACCGGTCTGACCCATACCGGGGATAACACTGGGATTCTTGCCAAGCATGGTCTGGACCCAGTTAACACTGCAGATTACGGTAGCTCGCAAGTGGTCTCAATAGATAACACCAGCATCGCGGCGATCAACGTCGCTGGTGGCGTTGTTCGTCCTCGCAACATAGCCTACCCCGCCAGACTAAAGCTGATTTGAGGTGCCCATGTACATTTACCTGATTGACAACGCAGGCGCTCTTACTGGCCCGGTAGAGCTTCCTGTCATCCCTGGTCTTGGCACTCAGCTGCCAAGCAATGCCGTTGAGTTGGCCGAACTGCTTTCGGAGCCATCGGAGGGACATGCATGGGCGTTGATCGATGATCAAGCGCAGCAACTGGTTGACCACCGTGGCACTGTGTATCGCACGGATACAGGTGCGGCAGAGGCGTGGGGGCTGCTAGGTGATTTGCCAGCAGGCCTCACGCTAAAGCCATGGCCTGGTGAATTTTATGTGTGGGGTGGCGGTGACTGGGTTCTGGATGAAGTCGCACAGCTCAACGACAAAGCGGCAGACGCCCTTGTCGAACGTGACAGCCGGCTTCGTGAGGCAACGTTGAGAATCGCGCCTCTGCAAGATGCGGTTGATCTGGGGGAGGCTACTTCGCAAGAGGAGGCATTGCTGGTGCTTTGGAAGAAATACCGCGTCGCCCTGAATCGCATTCAGGACCAGCCCGGCTACCCCAACGAAATCACCTGGCCTGCGCCGCCGGCCTGATCAACTGAACGACAGCCTGCCAACGAAGACAACCGCCTGATGGCGGTATTTTTTTGCCTGGAGAAAACCATGGCTCGACTGACTGAGGCCCAGGCCGGCGGCGCAAACGTGCTCCGGTTCCTGGACCTGATCGCCTTCTCGGAAGGCACCGCGACCGTCAAGGGTAGCGATGACGGCTACAACGTCCTGTACGGGCGCGGCCTGTTCACCGGTTACCAGGATCATCCCCGCCAGAAACTGACTTTCCCCATCAACGGCAAACCGGTGACCAGCACCGCGGCGGGCCGGTACCAGCTGCTGGCGCGCTACTGGGACGCCTACCGAGTGAGCCTGCGCTTGCAGGGTGGTTTCACGCCGGAGAACCAGGACCGCATTGCGCTGCAGCAGATTCGCGAGCGTCGGGCGCTGGAGGACATCAAGGCTGGCCGCATTGCCGACGCGATCGCCAAGTGCTCGAACATCTGGGCCAGCTTCCCGGGCAACACCTACGGGCAGAACCCGCACCGCCTGGATAAGTTGCTGGCGCAGTGGGCGAAGCTCGGCGGGGCGCTGGTGTGAGCGGCTGGGCATCGCGCGCAGCCGGTGCCGGACTTCTGATCCTGATCGGCATGGCCGCCGGTGCATGGGCCACCACCAGCCACTTCCGGCCGGTTCTTGATCAGGTGCAGGACCAGGCATCCGTGTGCGCCGCCGCGCGCGAGAACCTATCTGGCCTGGCAGCGGAGCAGGGCAAGGCCCTAGGCGACCTGACCCTGGCCGCGAGTGAGCGACAGGCCATGGCGAAGCAGGCGGTGCAGGATGCCCAGGCCAGCGCCAAGGCTGACTATGCCGCGGCGAACCGTTTGCAGCAGGAGCGCCACCCCGCAGATGCTTGCGCTATTGAATCGGTCGACAAGGAGTTGGGGCTATGAGCCTGGGACTGAACCTGCGCTTCTGTGGGAGCAGGATTGACCTTTCCCATGCCGCAAGCCGCGTAATCCTTGGCTTCGCCTGTGGGGGCTGTCTGGTGCTGACCCTGGGTCTTGCCGGCTGCGCAGGGAAGACCGAGCCGCAGGTCCAATACGTCCGCGTGGAGGTGCCGGTGCAGGTGCCGTGCCGGGCGCCGGAGGTGGCGGTGCCAGCATGGGCTACGGCCAGCCTAAAGAAGAGCGACACGCCAGAGGCGAAGGTGAGGGCGCTGCTTGCAGAGCGCCGGCAGCGGATCGGGTACGAGCGCTTGCTGGAGGCAGCGGTGGATGCTTGCCGATAGCCTCACCTCAAAAAGAACAAAATTGAGGTGAGGATCCGCTTTAGGAAAAATGGCGTGCTCAAGCACGGCGAATTGCCGGAATAGGCTCTCTGTGCTCGTACCACTTTTTGTACCAAATGAGGTTTTTTCAGGGGTTAAAAGGGGTTCTATGCACCCCTGCAGCCCTTTAAAAGCCCCTTTTCCAATACTCCTGCTAATCCGCACATAGGTCCTTACCGGTTTTGCCGTTGGGGAATATGCGCCCCGAAATGAGGCACATAAGGAACTGACCCATGGGGGGGGCGAGAGTTTTAGATCAATCTGTTATATGGGCCGGGCTGCTGTGCTACCCATTGCAGGCTTCGCCCTCTCCTCCAGGCGCAATGGTGAAGCCAGAAATGGGCCGCCAAGCCGCTATAAAACAGCTACTTCCCGCGAATCAACCGGCGCAACGCAAACCGATTCGGATGACATGCCTGCGCTACCGCCCGTGGCAGCGGCAGTGGTTCGCCGCACACCCAAGCCGCGACCAGCTCGCCGCTCAAAGGCGCGGTGATCAACCCGCGCGAACCATGCCCGCTGTTCACGAACAACCCGTCCAGCCAAGGGCAGGGCGTGTCGGGTACCTGTCGCGCGTCTTTGGCCAGCACCGCATAGGCTTCGGTGAACGCTTGCGCGTCCGCCACCGGTCCAACGATCGGCAGGTAGTCCGGGCTTGTGCAGCGAAATGCCGCGCGGCCTTGCAGTTGGGCGGGATCCAGCGTGCTGGTCTTCAGCCGCTGGGCCAGGTCTATGGAAATTTCATCGAGCAGGGCCAGGTTGCCTTGGTGTTCGGCGACAGTGGGTGCCAGGTCGTCGTTATGAAAGTCGAAGCTTGCCCCCAGGGTATGTTCATCGCCACGCGGGGGCGCAACGTAGCCTTCCGCGCACACCACGGTACGCAAGGCGCGGCTGGCCTCGGTGGCCGGCAGCCGGGTGATCTGCCCGCGAATACGCTTGAGTGGCAGCGCGGCGCAGGCGTCGAAGCGGCGGACCTCGGCGGCGCCTGCGAGCACTACCACCGGTGCGCTGGCCAATAGCTGCTCGTCGTCCCACGCTTGCCAACGGCCATCGACTTTGCGCAGTTCGATCACATCCTGATGCGTCAGCAACTCGATACGCGGATGCTGCAACTGCACCTGGCACAGCGCAGGAGGATGCACCCAGCCGCCTTCGGGATAGAACAGCCCACCGGCAGGCAGTGCAACGCCTGCGACAGACTCAGCCTGGGCCTGATCGAGCACGTGCAGCAAGGTGCTGTCGAAGGCCTCGGCCAGCTTGGCCTGGCGCTGAGCTTCCTTGTCGTCGAAGGCCAGTTGCAGCACACCGCAGGCGTCCCAGTCCTGGCCGCGTTGCAGCTGCTGTAGCCAACGGCGGGTGTAGCCGAAGCCGGAGAGGATCATCTGCGACAGCGTCGTGCCGTGGGCCGAGAGTTTCAGGTAGAGCACGCCCTGGGGGTTGCCCGAAGCTTCTTGGGCCGGGGCGTCGTGGCGCTCCAGCACGCAGACCTGCCAACCCCGGGCTGCGAGGCTGGCGGCGCTGGCGCTACCGGCAAGGCCGGCACCGATCACCAGGGCGTGCCGCGGGCCTTGTACCGGGGCAGGGCGGGCGTACCAGGGCTCGGGTTCGGCAGGGGCAGGTTGCTCGGCAGGCCAGCCCTGGAACTGACCGTGCATGACTTCCCATTTCTTGCCGATGCCCGGTACCTTGCGCATGGCAAAGCCTGCGGCGATCAGGCCGCGACGCACCCAGCCGGTGGTGGTGAAGGTGCCCAGGGTGGTGCCCGGTCGTGACAGCCGGGCCAGTTGCGCGAACAGCTCCGGCGTCCACATGTCGGGGTTCTTCGCCGGGGCGAAGCCGTCGAGGAACCACACATCGACCTGCGCGTCGAGCTGGGGCAATTGCTCCAGAGCATCGCCCACCATCAGGGTCAGGGTTACCCGCCCATGGTCGAAGCTGAACTGCTGAAAACCGCCATGCACGGCCACGTACTGTGCCAGCAGAGGCTGCCAGTAGGGTTCGAGCTGCGGCCACAGTTGCACCGCACGGGCGAGGTCTTCGCGGGTGAGCGGATACTTTTCGACGCTGACAAAATGCAGACGCGCCCCCTGCGGGGCGTGTTCGGCGAACAATTGCCAGGCGCAGTAGAAATTCATGCCCGTGCCAAAGCCGGTCTCGCCGATCACCAGGCAGTCATGCGGCGCCAGGGCGGCGAAGCGATCACGCAGCTGGGTCTGCTCGAGGAAGACATGCTGGGTTTCCTCGATGCCTTCGTTCTTGGAGAAATAGACGTCGTCGTACTGCCGCGAGTGAGGGCGGCCCTGGTCGTCCCAGTCGATCTGGGCATGATGCAGATGTGTGTCAGGCATGGTTGGCTTCAGCATGTCGCGGGAGGGCGATTTTAAGCCATTTGACGGCTTGCCGCTGCGCCGACCCAATGAAAGCGGGTGGGTATCGTGATTGGGCCTGAAGCCTTGCGCACAATCCGCTAGTCTTGGTTATCCATTGAAGGAGCCAAGGCAAGTCATGTTCGAATCCGCCGAAATTGGTCACAGCATCGACAAGGAGGCTTTCGAGGCCGAAGTACCCGCCCTGCGCGAGGCGCTGCTCGAAGCCCAGTACGAACTCAAGCAGCAGGCGCGCTTTCCGGTGATCGTGCTGATCAATGGCATCGAGGGAGCGGGCAAGGGCGAGACGGTCAAGCTGCTCAACGAGTGGATGGACCCGCGCCTGATCGAGGTACGCACCTTCGACCAACAGACCGACGAGGAGCTGGCCCGTCCACCGGCCTGGCGCTACTGGCGGGCGTTGCCGCCGAAAGGGCGCATGGGCGTGTTCTTCGGCAACTGGTACAGCCAGATGCTCCAGGGGCGGGTCCATGGCCTGTTCAAGGACGCGGTGCTCGACCAGGCCATCACCGGCGCCGAGCGCCTGGAGCAGATGCTCTGCGACGAGGGCGCGCTGATCATCAAGTTCTGGTTCCATCTGTCCAAGAAACAGATGAAGGCCCGGCTCAAGGCGCTCAAGGACGACCCCCTGCACAGCTGGCGTATCAGCCCGCTGGACTGGCAGCAATCGCAGACCTATGACCGCTTCGTGCGGTTTGGCGAGCGCGTGTTGCGGCGTACCAGTCGCGACTATGCGCCTTGGCATGTGATCGAGGGAGTCGATCCGTGCTATCGCAGCCTGGCGGTGGGACGCATCCTGCTCGAAAGCCTGCAGGCGGCGCTGGCCAACGAGCCCCGCAGCAAGCACAAGGGCAACGTCGCGCCTCTGGGGCGCAGTATCGACCAGAAGAGCCTGCTCGGAGCGCTGGACCTGAGTCGTCGCCTGGACAAATCCGATTACCAGGAGCAACTGGTCACCGAACAAGCACGCCTGGCGGGCCTATTGCGTCATAAACAGATGCGTCGTCATGCGTTGGTGGCGGTGTTCGAAGGCAATGACGCGGCGGGCAAGGGCGGGGCGATCCGTCGGGTGGCTGCGGCGCTAGACCCTCGCCAGTACCGTATCGTACCGGTCGCCGCGCCCACCGAAGAGGAGCGCGCCCAGCCGTACCTTTGGCGCTTCTGGCGACACATTCCGGCGCGGGGCAAGTTCACCATCTTCGACCGCTCCTGGTATGGCCGGGTATTGGTGGAGCGGGTGGAAGGATTCTGCACGCCGGCGGACTGGTTGCGGGCCTATGGCGAGATCAACGATTTCGAGGAGCAACTGATCAACGCCGGCATCGTGGTGGTGAAGTTCTGGCTGGCGATCGACCAGCAGACCCAGCTGGAGCGCTTCGAGGAGCGCGAGCAGATCCCGTTCAAGCGCTACAAGATCACCGAGGACGACTGGCGCAATCGCGACAAGTGGGGCCTGTACGTCGACGCGGTGGGGGACATGGTCGACCGTACCAGCACCGAGATCGCGCCCTGGACCTTGGTCGAGGCCAACGACAAGCGTTGGGCGCGGGTGAAGGTGCTCAGGACCATCAACGAGGCGCTGGAGGCGGCATTCCATAAGTCCAGCAAGTGATTGGTTGGCTGCTCCGCCTCTTCGCGGGTAAACCCGCCCACTTGGTTCTCCGGTGCGCTCAATGACGCCGCAGTGCCTGGTCGTGGGTTTACCCGAGGAATGTCCCTTGGCATGCCCCCAAGGAATGACCCGATGAATTATTTTCCCGCGACTTTTCCCCAGTCCGGTGCTCCAAGCCCTTAGAATTTCCAGCACCCCCACCCGCAGGGCCTGATTCGAGGACGCTATGCACATTTCTTCCGGACGCTGGGGCTACGGCCTGTTCCTGGCACTGCTGACCGCGTTTCTCTGGGGCATCCTGCCGATCAAGCTCAAGCAAGTCCTGCAGGTGATGGACCCGATGACTGTCACGTGGTACCGCCTCACGGTCTCCGGCTGTCTGCTGTTCGCCTGGCTGGCGGCCAATCGGCGCTTGCCGGTGGTCAGCACGCTTGGACGCAAGGGCATAGGCCTGGTCGCCGTGGCCGTTTTCGGCTTGATGGGCAACTACGTGCTGTACCTGATCGGGCTCAACCTGCTCAGCCCTGGCACCGCCCAATTGGTGGTGCAGATCGGTCCGGTGCTGTTGCTGGTGGCCAGCGTCTTCGTGTTCAAGGAGCGCTTCAGCCTGGGGCAAGGGGTCGGGCTGCTGGTGTTACTGGCCGGTTTCGGGCTGTTCTTCAACCAGCGGCTCGAGGAGCTGCTGACCTCGTTGGGCGTCTATACCACCGGCGTGCTGACCATTCTGCTGGCCACGAGCATCTGGGTGTTCTATGCCCTGAGCCAGAAGCAGTTGCTGACTGTCTGGCATTCCCAGCAGGTGATGATGGTGATGTACCTGTGTTGCGCGCTGTTGCTGATGCCCTGGGCGCATCCCTTGGAGGCGCTGCAACTGAGCCCGCTGCAAGGCTGGCTGTTGCTGGCGTGCTGCCTCAATACTTTGGTGGCGTACGGGGCGTTTGCCGAGGCGCTGGCCCATTGGGAGGCCTCGCGGGTGAGCGCGACCCTGGCCCTGACACCCTTGGTGACGTTCGTTGCCGTGGCGGCGGCGGCCGTGCTGTGGCCGGATTACGTGCAGGCTGAGGAAATCAACGCCCTGGGATACTTCGGGGCGGTGACGGTGGTGGTGGGATCGGCCCTGGTGGCGCTGGGGCCTTCTCTGGTGGCCAGCTGGCGCGCGCGGCGGGCGCGGTTGGCACAGGTTCAGTGAACTCGGGCGGCTGTGCCGCCCATCGCAGGCTGCGCCAGCGCCCACACGAGGGCTGGCGCACACCTGTTTGCCCGGCCTGCCGGTCAGCCTTTTGCGCCGGGCGCCAGCATGTTCTCTGGCCGGACCCACTGGTCGAACTGCTCGTTGGTCAGGTATTTGAGCTCCAATGCCGCCTCTCGCAGCGTCTTGCCTTCGCTGTAGGCCTTCTTGGCAATCTCGGCGGCCTTGTCGTAACCGATGTGCGGATTGAGCGCGGTCACTAGCATCAGCCCGCGCTCCAGGTGCGCGGCCATCTGTTCGGCATCCGGCTCGATGCCGGCCACGCAGTGCTGCTGGAAGTTGCGGCAGCCATCGGCCAGCAGCTCGATCGATTGCAGCAGGTTGTGGATGATCACCGGCTTGAACACGTTCAGTTGCAGATGCCCCTGGCTTGCAGCGAAACCGATCGCCGCGTCATTGCCCAGTACCTGGCACGCCAGCATCGACAGGGCCTCGCACTGAGTCGGATTGACCTTGCCGGGCATGATCGAGCTGCCCGGCTCGTTGGCCGGCAGACGCACCTCGGCCAGCCCCGCACGCGGGCCGGAGCCGAGCAGGCGCAGATCATTGGCGATCTTCATCAAGGCCACGGCCAGGGTCTTGAGTGATCCGGCCAAGGTGGTCAGTGGCTCATGACCAGCCAAGGCGGCGAATTTGTTCGGCGCGGTGACGAAGGGCAGGCCCGAGAGCGCCGCAAGCTCCGCGGCGATGGCCTCGGCGAAGCCGTGCGGGGCATTGAGCCCGGTGCCCACCGCGGTCCCGCCCTGGGCCAGCTCGCACACCGCCGGTAGGCTGGCGCGAATGGCACGCTGGGCATAGTCGAGTTGGGCGACGAACGCCGAGACTTCCTGGCCGAAGGTGATGGGCGTGGCGTCCATCATGTGGGTGCGGCCGGTCTTGACCAGGTGCTGGTGACGCGCCGACAGCTCGGCCAGGCCCGCCGAGAGTTCGGCGATCGCCGGCAGCAGTTTGTCATGTACCGCCTGGGCAGCCGCGATGTGCATGGCGGTGGGGAAGCAGTCGTTGGAACTCTGCGAACGGTTGACGTGGTCGTTGGGGTGTACCGGCGCCTTGCCGCCTCGGCCCTTGCCGGCCAGCTCGTTGGCGCGCCCGGCGATCACTTCGTTGACGTTCATGTTGCTCTGGGTGCCGCTGCCGGTCTGCCAGACGACGAGCGGGAACTGGTCGTCATGTTCGCCCTGGAGCACTTCGTCGGCGGCCTGTTCGATGAGACGGGCAATGTCGGCCGGCAGGTCGCCATTGCGGTCGTTGACCCGTGCCGCCGCTTTTTTGATCAGCGCCAGGGCGTGCAGTACAGCCAGGGGCATGCGCTCCTTGCCGATGGCGAAGTTGATCAGCGAACGCTGGGTCTGCGCACCCCAGTAGGCGTCCTCTGGAACTTCGACCGGGCCCAGGCTGTCTGTCTCGATACGGCTCATGCTGCGTTCACTCCTTTGTCTGTCCGAAACCGCAGTTTAGGCCCTGATTCGATCGAGCGGTTCCATCGCTCGTCGTGCCACTTGAGCAGTAGGGCGCCACGGCGCAGAATGCTCTCCCCGAGGTACCCGCCTCCCTTTCTTTCATGAAGGAAATGCAATGACTCGTCTTCGCGTCCTCTGTGCCGCCGTCGTCCTGGCTTGCGCCAGTGGCCAGGTACTTGCCGCCACCGCCAGCCACAACGCTGCCGCCGAGAAATTCCTGACACTGGTCAATGCCGACAAGCTGGGCACCCCGGTGTACATGCAAGTCCAGCAGATGTTTGCCCAGCGTTTCGCCCAGACCAAGGCGCCCGAGTCCAAGAAAAACGTGCTCGACAGCTACCAGGCCAAGGCCAATGCCGCCCTGGACAACGCCATCGGCTGGAAGAAGATCAAGCCGAAGATGGTCGACATGTACACCCAGACCTTCACCGAGCAGGAGCTCAAGGACCTGGTCAAGTTCTACGAGTCGCCGCTGGGCAAGAAGGTCCTGCGCGAGATGCCGCGTGTCACCCAGCAGTCGGCCCAGCTGACCCAGCAGAGCCTGGAGCCGGCGGTACCTGTGGTCAACAAGCTGCTCGACGACATGACCAAGGAACTGGACCCGAACGCCGGCAAGGCCCCTGCCAAGAAGTGAGTGACGCCCGATGAACATGCAGCAACGCATCGAACAGCAGTTGGCCGCCTTGGCCCCGGCGCACCTTGAGGTGCTCAACGAGAGCCACATGCACAGCCGTGGCCAGGAGACCCACTACAAGGCGGTGATCGTCAGCGAGCAGTTCGCCGGGCTCAACAGCGTCAAGCGGCACCAGAAGGTCTACGCCACCATGGCGCAGCTGATGGACCAGATCCACGCCCTGGCGATTCATACCTACACGTCCGAAGAGTGGGCCAAGGTCGGTGCGGCGCCAGCGTCGCCGGTCTGTGCCGGCGGGGGGCACTGAATCCCTTCTGTCGTTCTGGTACAATCCGCAACATCAGGGGGCCGCAAAAGCGGCCCCCTGCTTTTTGTCAAATCCGGTCCGCCCCTTACGAGGGTGACCACCTGGAGAGTTGATTCATGTCCCAAGCTATCGTCGTGGCGGCGCTGTACAAGTTCGTCACCCTGGAAGACTACATCGAGCTGCGCGAGCCGCTGCTCCAGACCATGGTCGACAACGGCGTCAAAGGCACCTTGCTGCTCGCCCTTGAAGGCATCAACGGTACCGTCTCGGGTACCCGCGAAGGCATCGATGGGCTGCTCACCTGGTTGCGCAACGACCCGCGCCTGGTCGACATCGACCACAAAGAGTCCTACTGCGACGAGCAGCCGTTCTACCGCACCAAGGTCAAGCTCAAGAAAGAGATCGTCACCCTGGGCGTGCCGGGTGTGGATCCGAACCACAAGGTCGGCACCTACGTCGAGCCCAAGGACTGGAACGCCCTGATCAGCGATCCGGAAGTCTTGTTGATCGACACCCGCAACGACTACGAAGTGGCCATCGGCACCTTCAAGGGCGCCATCGACCCTAAGACCGAGACCTTCCGCGAGTTTCCCGACTACATCAAGGCCAACTTCGACCCGAGCAAGCACAAAAAGGTTGCGATGTTCTGCACCGGCGGCATCCGCTGCGAAAAAGCCTCCAGCTACATGCTCGGTGAAGGCTTCGAGGAGGTCTATCATCTTAAGGGTGGGATCCTGAAGTACTTCGAGGAGGTGCCTCAGGAGCAGAGCCTGTGGGATGGCGACTGCTTCGTCTTCGACAACCGTGTCACGGTGCGCCATGACCTGACCGAGGGGGAATACGACCAGTGCCATGCCTGCCGCCACCCGATCAGCGTGGAGGACCGCGCGTCCGAGCACTATTCGCCAGGTGTGAGCTGCCCGCACTGCTGGGACAGTCTGAGCGAGAAGACCCGGCGCAGCGCCATCGACCGCCAGAAGCAGATCGAGCTGGCCAAGGCGCGCAACCAGCCCCACCCGATCGGTTTCAACTACAAAGCCGAGGCCTGATGCATGTCCGCACGCTTGCTGTATGTGATGGACCCGATGTGCTCCTGGTGCTGGGGCTTCGCCCCGGTGGCCGAGGCGTTGATCGCCCAGGCGCGTGAGGCTGGCGTGCCGACGCGTCTGGTGGTGGGCGGCTTGCGTTCGGGCAGCAGCGCGCTGGATGCCTCGACCCGTCGCTACATCCTTGAGCATTGGCAGGCGGTGGCCGAAGCCACTGGCCAGGCGTTTCGCTTCGAAGGCGCCATGCCGGACGGTTTCGTCTACGACACCGAGCCTGCCTGCCGCGCGCTTGTGGCGGCGCGCGAGCTGGATGCCGAGCGGGTCTGGTCGCTACTGGGGGGGATCCAGCGGGCGTTCTACGAGCAAGCGGTGGACGTCACCCGTGCTCCGCAATTGGTGGAACTGGCCGAGCAGGCAGGCTTTGACCGAAGCCAATTCGCCGATGCGTTTTCCCGGGCCGATACCCGTGCCGCCACCGCGGCCGATTTCAGTTGGGTGCAAGACCTCGGCATCGCGGGGTTTCCAACCCTGCTGGCCGAGCGCAACGGTCAACTGGCCTTGCTGACCAACGGCTACCAGCCTTTGGACCGACTGCAGCCCTTGCTCGGCCGCTGGCTGCAGCAGGCCGCCTGTGCTTGACCTGCCAGGCTCATCCGACCCTGTGCCGGGGAAGCCCGCCGCCGTGGCCGATCGATTGAGCTGGGCGCAGATCCGCCGCCTGGCCTTGCATCACAGAAAGGCCCTGTGGTCCGCCAACCTTGTGGCCGTGCTCGCGGCCCTGTGCAGCGTGCCCATTCCTTTGTTGCTGCCATTGCTAGTGGACGAAGTGCTGCTTGGCCATGGCGATGCGGCGCTCAAATGGATGAACCACTTCCTGCCTGGCAACTGGCAGGTGGCCGCCGGCTACATCGGCCTGATGCTGGTTGCGACCCTTGGCCTGCGCCTGGCCGCATTGGCCTTCAACGTGATGCAGGCCAAGCTGTTCGCCGGCCTTGCCAAGGACATCGTCTACCGCCTGCGCATTCGCCTGATCGAACGGCTCAAGCGTATTTCCCTCAAGGAGTACGAAAGCCTGGGCAGCGGCACCGTGACCACGCATCTGGTGACCGATCTGGACACCCTGGACAAGTTCGTCGGCGAGACCTTGAGCCGCTTCCTGGTGGCCGTGCTGACCTTGACCGGCACCGCCGCCATTCTTATCTGGATGCACTGGCAGCTGGCCCTGTTGATCCTGCTGTTCAACCCGCTGGTGATCTACTTCACCGTGCAGTTGGGCAAGCGCGTCAAACACCTGAAAAAGCTGGAGAACGACAGTACTGCGCGCTTCACCCAGGCCCTGGCCGAGACCCTCGATGCCATCCAGGAGATCCGCGCCGGCAACCGCCAGGGCTACTTCCTTGGGCGTCTCGGGCTGCGCGCCCGGGAAGTGCGCGACTATGCCGTGGCGTCCCAGTGGAAGAGCGATGCCAGTGGACGTGCCAGCGGGCTGTTGTTCCAGTTCGGTATCGATATCTTCCGCGCCGCGGCCATGCTCACGGTGCTGTTCTCCGACTTGTCCATTGGCCAGATGCTGGCGGTGTTCAGCTACCTGTGGTTCATGATCGGGCCAGTGGAGCAACTGCTCAACCTGCAATACGCCTACTATGCCGCTGGCGGCGCCTTGAGCCGGCTCAACGAACTGTTGGCGCGGGCCGACGAGCCGCAGTATCCGGCAGCGGTCGACCCGTTCGCCGGGCGGGACACGGTCGGCATCGAGGTGCGTGATCTGCGCTTTGCCTATGCCGAGGAGCCGGTGCTCGACCACCTGGATCTTTCCATCGCACCAGGCGAGAAAGTGGCCATCGTCGGGGCCAGCGGTGGCGGCAAGAGCACCTTGGTGCAACTGCTGCTGGGCCTGTACAGCGCCCAGGCCGGCACCATCCGCTTCGGTGGCGCGAGCCTTCAGGAGATCGGCCTGGAGGCGCTGCGCGAGAATGTCGCGGTGGTGCTGCAGCACCCGTCGCTGTTCAATGACAGCGTGCGCGCCAACCTTTCCCTGGGCCGCGAATGCACCGACGAGGCTTGCTGGCAGGCCCTGCGCATCGCCCAGCTCGACGCCACCATCGCCGCGTTACCACAGGGCCTGGACAGCGTGGTGGGGCGTTCTGGCGTTCGCCTGTCCGGCGGCCAGCGTCAGCGCCTGGCGATTGCCCGCATGATCCTTGCCGAGCCCAAGGTGGTGATCCTCGACGAAGCCACCTCGGCCCTGGACGCCGCCACCGAGTACAGCCTGCACCAGGCCATGGCGCGTTTTCTCAATGGCCGTACCACGTTGATCATTGCCCACCGGTTGTCGGCGGTGAAACAGGCGGACCGGGTACTGGTGTTCGATGGTGGGCATGTGGCCGAGGATGGCGGCCACCAGCAGCTGATTGCCGAAGGCGGGTTGTACGCCAAGCTGTATGGACATTTGCAGCAGAGCTGAGGCCTGAAGTAAGACATCGAGCCTGTAGGGGCGGGTTCACCCGCGAAAGGGGCGCTAAAGGCAATGCTGTAACCCCGCTTCAATTCCGTTAAAAACCCCGCCGCCTTGCAGGCAAATGACCTACGCTGTGCTTGTCTGGGTCGACATGCGCCTTTCTGCTCAGTGACAGGGATTACATGAAGGGAAATCGGACTCTCGAAGCGCCAAGGCTGCTGGGCATCATCTGGCCCTTCATCGCCGTTGTGATTTTCCAGATGCTGCTGGGCAGCATGAGTCTTTACACATTGTCTGCTGTTCGCGCCTACGTGGCGGGCGAAAGCCTATGGTCCAAAGCTCAGAAAGACGCCATCTACTACCTGAGCCTGTACGCCGATACCCGTGATGAACGCACCTACCAGCGTTACCTGCAGGCAATCGACGTGCCCAGGGGCGATTACCAGCTGCGCCTGGCGCTGGACCGGCCCGATCCTGACATCGAAGCGGCACGCAAAGGCGTCCTGCAAGGGGGCAACCACCCGGATGACGCGTCCCGGATCATCTGGTTCTACCGCAACTTTCGCCACGTCAGCTACATGGAAACCGCCATCGCCTACTGGGAAATCGGCGACGACTACCTGCGCCAGCTCGATGACGTGGCCCAAGCGATGCGTGCGGGCTTTGTCAATGGACAGGTCAGCGCCGGCGATGTGGCCACCTGGCGTGCGCGGATCGTTTCGATCAATGAGGGCGTGACGCCGGCGGCCAAGGCCTTCAGCGATGCACTGGGCGAAGGGTCGCGGATGTTGCTCAGGATGCTGATGATCACAAACCTTGCGACGGCGCTGTTTCTCATCAGCATCGCCTGGCGCCGTTCGAGCAAGCTGCTGGCCCAGCGCCAGGCGTTCGCCCAGGCCCTGCAGGCCGAGCGGGAGCGGGCGCAGATCACCTTGCAGTCCATCGGCGATGCGGTGATCACCACCGATGTCGAGGGCTGCATCGTCTATATGAACCCCGCCGCCGAGCTGCTGACCCATTGGCAGGCCAGCCAGGCCCAGGGCATGCCACTGGCGGCGTTGTTCAGCCTGGTGGACGAGCACGCCGAGCATGACAACCGCACCCTGGTCGAGCAGGTGCTCAGCGGCGGTCTCAAGGGCGGTTCTGAGCATGCCCGGTTGATCCAGCGCCTTGACGGCAGCACGGTGTCGATCAACCTGGTCGGTTCGCCGATCGTCAGTGATGGCCAGGTCACTGGCCTGGTGCTGGCGTTGCACGACATGACCCAGGAGCGCCAGTACATCGCCAGTCTCTCCTGGCAGGCGACTCACGACGCCTTGACAGGCCTGGCCAACCGCCGCGAGTTCGAGTACCGCCTCGAGCAGGCTCTCAACAGCCTGGCGCGCCAGGCCGGTCGGCATTCGCTGATGTTCCTGGACCTGGACCAGTTCAAGTTGGTCAACGACACCAGTGGCCATGCCGCAGGCGACGAGTTGCTGCGCCACATCTGCGCGGTGTTGCAGGCCGGCCTGCGTGAGGGAGACACCCTGGCGCGGCTGGGCGGCGACGAGTTCGGCGTGCTGTTGGAAAACTGCCCGCCCGAGCAGGCCGAGCGCATCGCCGAACAACTGCGCCAGGCGGTGCAGAGTCTGCACTTTGTGTGGAAGGGCCGGCCGTTCGTCACCACCGTGAGTGTGGGGCTTGTGCATATCGCCCAGCCGCCCGGCACCTTGGAGGCCTCGCTGCGGGCGGCCGACATGGCTTGCTACATGGCCAAGGAGAAAGGCCGCAACCGGGTACAGGTGTACCACGCCGACGACAGCGAGCTGTCCCTGCGCTTTGGCGAGATGGCCTGGATCCAGCGCCTGCACGTGGCCCTGGAGGAAAACCGCTTCTGCCTCTATGCCCAGGAAATTGCGCCGCTTACCTCCATGGAGGGGCCAGGCCACCTGGAGATCCTGCTGCGCCTGCATGATGAAAGCGGGCGCACCATCCTGCCCAGCACCTTCATCCCTGCCGCCGAACGCTATGGCTTGATGACCGCCCTGGACCGCTGGGTGGTGCGCAACGTATTCCAGGTCATTCGCCAATGCCTGGACGAAGGCAGGCAAGGGCCGCTGGCCATGTGCGCGATCAACTTGTCCGGCTCGAGCATTGGCGATGACAAGTTTCTCGAGTACCTGCGCTGGCTGTTTGGCGAGTATTCGATCCCGCCGCGGCTGGTCTGCTTCGAGATCACCGAAACCAGCGCCATCGCCAATTTGGGCAGCGCGATTCGCTTTATCAATGAGTTGAAGGGGCTGGGCTGCAAGTTCTCTTTGGATGACTTCTGCGCCGGTATGTCGTCATTCGCGTATTTGAAACATCTGCCTGTAGACTTCCTGAAGATCGACGGAAGTTTCGTAAAAGACATGCTCGACGATCCGATCAACCGCGCCATGGTCGAGGTGATCAATCATATCGGCCATGTGATGGGCAAACGGACCATTGCCGAATTCGTCGAAACGCCGTTGATTGAGCAGGCGTTGCAGGAGATCGGCGTGGACTATGCCCAGGGTTACCTCATCGAGCGGCCGCAGGTGTTCACCTGCGACAGCCTGCAACGCCAACGAATAGCCGCAAGGCCCCTGTTGCACCGGGCGCCTGGGACCTTTCGTTGAAGAAGGTGTCGTCCGGAAATCACATGGATTCAAGGAGCTGAAAGTGATTGATACCTTCGTACGAATCGGCCCATTGATGGATGCCGCCAGTTACCCCGATTGGGCCCAGCAACTGATCGAAGAGTGCCGCGAAAGCAAGCGGCGGGTGGTGGAGCATGAGTTCTACCAGCGCTTGCGCGACGGCCAGCTCAGGCAGGCCACCATTCGCCAGTACCTGATCGGTGGCTGGCCGGTGGTCGAGCAGTTCTCCCTGTATATGGCCCATAACCTGACCAAGACACGCTTCGCTCGCCACCCCGGTGAAGACATGGCGCGGCGTTGGCTGATGCGCAACATTCGGGTCGAGCTCAACCATGCCGATTACTGGCTGCACTGGTGCCAGGCCCACGGCATCACCCTGGCGGAGCTGCAGGCTCAGGAAGTGCCGCCGGAGCTCAACGGCCTCAATGACTGGTGCTGGCGGGTATGTGCCACCGAGTCGCTGGCGTTGTCGATGGCGGCGACCAACTATGCGATCGAAGGGGCGACAGGGGAATGGGCGGCGCTGGTGTGCTCCACCGACACCTATGCCCAGGGCTTCCCTGAGGAGACCCGCAAACGCGCCATGAAGTGGCTGAAGATGCATGCCCAGTACGATGATGCGCACCCGTGGGAGGCGCTGGAGATCATCTGTACGCTGGCTGGCGAACATCCGACACTAGGCTTGCGGGCCGAGCTGCGTCGGACGATCTGCAAGAGCTATGACTGCATGTATCTGTTCCTGGAGCGGTGCATGCAGTTGGAGCGGCGTCAGCAAGGGCGTCTGCGGCCGGCCTTGGCCATAGGGTAAGGCCTGGAAGGGGCGGTTTGCGCCCCCATCGCAGGCTTCGCCCGCTCCTACAGGGGGAGTGCCGTACCTGTAGAAGCGGGCTTGCCCCGCGATCATGTCAGGTCAGGCAACCCTGTCACTGGGCATCGAATGCCTGTCCGTTCACACCAGCGCTGTCCGGCCCCATCAGATACAGGTACAGCGGCATGATCTCTTCGGGCATCGGATTGTTCTGTGGGTTCTCGCTCGGGTAGGCCTGGGCGCGCATGGCCGTGCGGGTGGCCCCAGGGTTGATGCTGTTGGCGCGCACCGGCGCCACGCCGTCCAGCTCATCGGCCAGGGTCTGCATCAGCCCTTCGGTGGCGAACTTCGAGACACCATAGGCGCCCCAGTACGCCCGGCCCTTGCGTCCGACGCTGCTGGAGGTGAACACCACCGATGCGTCCTCGGACAGTTTGAGCAGCGGCAACAGCGTGCTGGTCAGCATGAAGGTGGCGTTGACGTTGATGTGCATCACGCGCATGAAGTTCTCACCCGAGAGCTGCTCCAGCGGTGTGCGCGGTCCGATGATCGAGGCGTTGTTGAGCAAGCCATCGAGCCGGCCGAACTGCTCCTCGATCATCACTGCCAGTTCGTTGTACTGGTGGGGCAGGGCGGTTTCGAGGTTGAACGGGATCACCACCGGTTGCGGATGGCCGGCCGCCTCGATCTGGTCGTAGACCTCGTTGAGGTTGGCCTCGGTCTTGCCCAGCAATAGCACGGTCGCGCCCAGGGCGGCATAGGCCTTGGCGGCGGCGGCCCCGATACCACGTCCAGCGCCGGTGACCAGAATGATCCGGCCTTTGAGCAGGTCGGGGCGGGCGGTGTAGTCGTACATGTCAGGTGTCCTTGCTTGTCAATCTTGCACGGCCCCCTGTGGGAGTGGGCTCCGCTAGGGGCAGCATCAGGGGTCAGCAGCCGCACAGCGCGCTGTCGATCACCTTGCGCAGTTCCAGCGGGTGGTCCACCACCACGTCTGCTCCCCAGTTGTTGGGGTTGTCCTGAGGATGAATATAGCCATAACGCACCGCCGCCGTGCGGGTGCCGGCATCACGGCCGGACTCGATGTCGCGTAGGTCATCGCCTACGAACAGGACGCTGGCCGGGTCCAGGTCCAGGGTCTTGCAGGCGAGGATCAGCGGCTCTGGGTCGGGCTTGCTGTTCTTCACGTGGTCCGGGCAGATCAGCAGGGCCGAGCGCTCGGCCAGGCCCAGACGCTGCATGATCGGCTCGGCGAAGCGCACCGGCTTGTTGGTGACCACACCCCACTGCAGGTTGCCTTTTTCGATGTCTTCGAGCAGCTCGGCCATGCCGTCGAACAGCTTGCTGTGGACTGCACAGTCGCGCTGGTAACGTTCCAGGAACTCAAGACGCAGGGCCTCGAAGCCTTCGGCGTCCGGATCCATGGCGAACGTAGCGGCGACCATGGCCCGGGCACCCCCGGAAATCACGTCGCGAATGCGCTGGTCATCGATGGCCGGCAGGCCACGGTCGGCCAGCATGGCCTGGCAGATGGCGATGAAGTCCGGCGCCGTGTCCAGCAGGGTGCCGTCCATGTCGAAGAGTACTGCTCGCAAACGCATGCTCATTCCTCGCGCAGGGTCTGGATCATGTAGTTGACGTCAACGTCGCTGCTGAGCTTGTAGTGCTTGGTCAGCGGGTTGTAGGTCAGGCCGATGATGTCTTTCACCTCGAGGCCCGCGACGCGGCTCCAGGCGCCCAGCTCCGACGGTCGGATGAACTTCTTGAAGTCATGGGTGCCGCGCGGCAGCATCTTGAGCACGTATTCGGCACCGATGATCGCCAGCAGGTAGGCCTTTGGGTTGCGGTTGATGGTCGAGAAGAACACCTGGCCGCCCGGTTTGACCAGACGATGGCAGGCGCGGATCACCGAGGACGGGTCAGGCACGTGCTCGAGCATTTCAAGGCAGGTGACCACGTCGAACTGGCCGGCCATTTCCTCGGCCATGTCTTCGGCGGTGATGCGGCGGTACTCGACCTCGACGCCGGATTCCAGTTGGTGTAGCTGGGCCACTGCCAGTGGTGCTTCGCCCATGTCGATGCCGGTGACGCTCGCGCCACGCAGGGCCATGGCCTCGCTGAGGATGCCGCCGCCGCAGCCGACATCCAGCACCTTCTTGCCGGCCAGGCCCACGCGCTCATCGATCCAGTTGACTCGCAGCGGGTTGATGTCGTGCAGCGGCTTGAACTCGCTCTCGCGGTCCCACCAGCGGTGAGCCAGGGCTTCGAACTTGGCGATTTCGGCGTGGTCGACGTTGCTCATGGAACAATCCTCTGAATCTTCGATAAAAGTGTTACAGGCGCGAGCCCAAGGCTTGCGGCCGTCATTCGTGGCCTGCGATGCGCGCGCCCCAGGCGCGGGCCGTGGCCGTCAGGGCCTGTTCGTCCATCTGCGTCAGGCGGCGGTCGTCGAGCAACGGGTGGCCGGCGACCCAGACGTGCCGCGCGCAGTCGCGGCTTGTGGCGTAGAGCAGTTGCGAAACCGGGTCGTGCACCGGCTGCTGGGCCAGCCCCGAGAGATCGAAAGCCACCAGGTCGGCGGCCTTGCCCAGCTCCAGGGAGCCGGTGATCGCCTCCAGGCCCAGGGCGCGGGCACCGTTGAGGGTAGCCATGCGCAGGGCGCGGTGGGCGTCCAGGGCCGTGGCCGAACCGGCTACTGCCTTGGCCAGCAGGGCCGCAGTGCGGGTTTCGCCGAGCAGGTCCAGGTCGTTGTTGCTGGCCGCGCCGTCAGTGCCCACCGCCACGTTGACCCCGGCCTGCCACAGGCGCTCCACTGGGCAGAAGCCGCTGGCCAGCTTGAGGTTGGATTCGGGGCAGTGGACCACGCTGGTGTCGCTTTCTACCAGCAGGGCGAGGTCGTCGTCGCTGACCTGGGTCATGTGCACCGCTTGCAGCCTCGGGCCCAGCAGGCCGAGGCGGGCCAGGCGCGCGAGCGGGCGTTCGCCGTTTTCGGCAAGGGCCTGTTCGACTTCGCCGGCGGTCTCGTGGATATGCATGTGCAGCGGGGCGTCGAGCTGGTCGGCGATGACGCGGATCTTCTCCAGGCTCTGATCGCTGACCGTATAAGGCGCGTGCGGCCCCAGGGCGACACTGATGCGCGGGTGGTGGCGCAGGTCACCGAACAGCTCGATGGCAAGGTGCAGGCCTTCGTCGGGTGTACGGGCGCCAGGGATGGGGAAATCCAGCAGCGGCACGGCGATCTGGGCGCGGATACCACTGCGGTGCACCCGGTCGCAGGCCTCCCGCGGGAAGAAATACATGTCGGCGAAGCAGGTGATGCCGCCCTTGAGCTGCTCGGCGATGGCCAGGTCCGTGCCATCGCGCACGAAGGCTTCGTCGACCCAGCGGCCTTCGGCCGGCCAGATGTGCTCCTTGAGCCAGGTCATCAGCGGCAGATCGTCGGCCAGGCCGCGCAGCAGCGTCATGGCGGCGTGGCCATGGGCGTTGATCAGGCCGGGGCACAGCAGGCAATCGGGCAACTCGCGCACTTCCCGCGCGGCGGGTGCTCGGTCACGTGGGCCGAGCCAGGCGATCAGCCCGTCACGGATACCCAGGGCGTGCTCCTTGAGTACCACACCGGCCGGCTCCACGGGGACCAGCCAGCTCGGCACGAGCAGCAGGTCGAGGGGGGAGGGGGCTGTGGGCATGCGTGGGGCACCTGGTTCGGCTGAAGGGAACGCGCAGTATACCCGAGCGTCCGTGGCTGAGGCTCGCTATAATCGGCCGCTTTTGATCAGCGAACGACGGGGAGAGGCGATGCGCGAGCGACTTTTGGCGGCGGAGAAGGTGACCGGCATCCAGTGGCGTAATGGCACCTTGCATCTGCTCGACCAGCGCCTGCTGCCTGTTCGCGAGCATTGGTTGGCCTGCACGGACGTGACCGCGGTGGTCGACGCGATCCGCCAGATGGCGGTGCGTGGTGCGGCGGCCATCGGTATCAGTGCCGCCTATGGCCTGGTGCTTGCCCTGCGCCAACGCCTGGCCGAAGGGGATGACTGGGAGTATGCACTGGAAGAGGACTTCCTCGCCCTGGCTGAAGCCCGGCCTACCGCGGCCAACCTGTTCTGGTCGCTTAATCGCATGCGCGAGCGTCTGCAGCGTCTGCGCGCCGACGAAGACGTGCTGGCGGTCATGGAGGCAGAGGCGCTGGCCATCCATGAAAGCGACCGCGAAGCCAACCTGACCATGGCCCAGCACGGCCTGGAGCTGATTCGTCGCCAGCAGGGCAACGCGCAGACCATCCTTACCTATGGCAATGCCGGCGCCCTGGCCAGCGGCGGATTCGGCACCGCCCTGGGCGTGATTCGCGCGGCGTACCTGGAGGGCATGGTGGAGCGGGTCTATGCCGGCGAAACCCGGCCCTGGCTGCACGGCTCGCGCATCACCGCCTGGGAGCTGGCCCACGAGGGCATCCCCGCGACCCTGTGCGCGGACTCGGCCATGGCGCACCTGATGAAGACCAAGGGCATCACCTGGGTGGTGGTGGGCGCTGACTGCATCGCCGCCAATGGCGATGTGGCTGGCAAGATCGGCACCTATCAGTTGGCGGTTGCGGCCATGCACCATGGCGTGCGCTTCATGGTGGTGGCGTCGAGTACCACCATTGACCTGAATCTGGCCACGGGCGAGGACATTCCTCTTGAAGAGCGCGAGGCCGACGAACTGCTGGATGTGGCGGGGAATCGGGTGGCGGCGCAGGTCGAAGTGTTCAATCCGGTGTTCGATGTGACGCCAGCAGACCTGGTCGATGTGATCGTGACCGAGCGCGGAGTGGTCGAACGGCCCGATACCGCCAAGATCGCCCAGCTGATTTGTCGCAAGCGTTTGCATTGAGCCCCTCTCGCGGACCCGGTGGGAGCGGACTCGTGTCGCGAAAGGTCCGCGTAACGGCCCCAAGATCGGCACGCTCAGCAAATACCCCATCAAACCCGGCAAAAAAGACACGTGTTCAGGGGCTCAGCGGCAACCTGCCATATCTCCCACGCCCCACGCCTTTGTGATACCATCCGGCAGTTTCCAGGGCCGCTCGTTGCAGCGGCCTTCATTGCGCAGATCCATGGCACAACTCATTGATTTGTCGTAAGTCGTCGCACCCCTTTGCGTTGCGGCGGCGAGCTTCGTTCGTCCTACGAGGGAAACGACGAAGTTTCACCAGAAAAAGGAATCAGGCTTCTCATGGGCGAACTGGCCAAAGAAATCCTCCCGGTCAATATCGAAGACGAACTGAGACAGTCTTACCTCGACTACGCGATGAGCGTGATTGTCGGGCGTGCGCTGCCCGATGCGCGTGACGGCTTGAAGCCCGTGCATCGCCGCGTTCTCTACGCGATGAGCGAACTGGGCAACGACTGGAACAAGCCGTACAAGAAGTCCGCGCGTGTGGTCGGTGACGTCATCGGTAAGTACCACCCCCACGGCGACATTGCGGTCTACGACACCATCGTGCGTATGGCCCAGCCTTTCTCGCTGCGTTACCTGCTGGTCGACGGCCAGGGCAACTTCGGTTCGGTCGACGGCGACAACGCCGCGGCCATGCGATACACCGAAGTGCGCATGGCAAAGCTGGCCCACGAGCTGCTGGCCGACCTGCACAAGGAAACCGTCGACTGGGTGCCTAACTATGACGGCACCGAGCAGATCCCGGCGGTCATGCCCACCAAGATCCCCAACCTGCTGGTCAATGGTTCCAGCGGTATTGCCGTGGGCATGGCGACCAACATCCCGCCGCACAACCTTGGCGAGGTCATCGACGGCTGCCTGGCGCTGATCGACAACCCCGAGGTGTCGGTCGATGAGCTGATGCAGTTCATCCCTGGTCCCGATTTCCCCACTGCAGGTTTGATCAACGGCCGCCAGGGCATCATCGAGGCCTACCGCACCGGCCGTGGCCGCATCTACATGCGCGCTCGCTCCGAGATCGAGGACATCGACAAGGACAAGGCCGGCGGTCGCCAGCAGATCGTCGTCACCGAGCTGCCGTACCAGCTGAACAAGGCGCGGCTGATCGAGAAGATCGCCGAGCTGGTCAAAGAGAAGAAGATCGAAGGCATCACCGAACTGCGCGATGAGTCCGACAAGGACGGCATGCGTATCGTCATCGAGCTGCGTCGCGGCGAGGTGCCGGAGGTGGTGCTCAACAACCTCTATTCGCAGACCCAGCTGCAGAGCGTGTTCGGTATCAATATGGTCGCGCTGATCGACGGCCGCCCACGTCTGCTCAACCTCAAAGACCTGCTCGAGGCATTCGTCCGTCACCGCCGTGAGGTCGTGACCCGCCGCACCGTGTTCGAGCTGCGCAAGGCACGCGAGCGTGGCCACATCCTGGAAGGCCAGGCGGTCGCGCTGTCCAACATCGACCCGGTGATCGCCCTGATCAAGGCCTCGCCGACCCCGTCCGAGGCGAAGGAAGCCCTGATCAGCACCGCTTGGGAATCCAGCGCCGTGCAGGTCATGGTCGAGCGCGCCGGTGCCGACTCCTGCCGTCCGGAAGACCTTCCGGAGCAGTACGGTCTGCGTGATGGCAAGTATTACCTGTCGCCGGAACAGGCTCAGGCCATCCTGGACCTGCGCCTGCACCGCCTGACTGGCCTGGAGCACGAGAAGCTGCTGGCCGAGTACCAGGAGATCCTCGAGCAGATCGGCGAGCTGATCCGCATCCTCAGCAGCGCCGAACGCCTGATGGAAGTGATCCGCGAAGAGCTCGAAGCGATCCGCGCCGAGTACGGCGATGCCCGTCGCACCGAGATCCTCAACGCCACCCACGACCTCAGCTACGGCGACATGATCCCGGAAGAAGAGCGCGTGGTGACCATCTCCCACGGCGGCTATGCCAAGACCCAGCCGCTGTCCGCCTACCAGGCCCAGCGCCGTGGCGGCAAGGGCAAGTCGGCCACTGGCGTGAAGGACGAGGACTACATCGAGCACCTGCTGGTCGCCAACAGTCACGCCACCCTGTTGCTGTTCTCCAGCAAGGGCAAGGTGTACTGGCTCAAGACCTACGAGATTCCCGAGGCGTCCCGCGCCGCCCGTGGCCGTCCGCTGGTCAACCTGCTGCCACTGGAAGAAGGTGAGCGCATCACCGCCATGCTGCAGATCGACCTCGAAGCCCTGCAGCAGGGCGCCGATGGCGACGAAGAGCTGGAGGACGCCGACGACACCGTGCTCGAAGGGGAAGTGATCGAGGCCGAGGAAGTCGACGAAGAAGACGGCGACACCCCGGAATGGGTTGCTGAGCCGACCGGTGCCTACATCTTCATGGCCACCGCTTCCGGTACCGTGAAGAAGACCCCGCTGGCCCAGTTCGCCCGTCCGCGTTCCAGCGGCCTGATCGCCCTGAAACTCAAGGAAGGTGACACCCTGATCGCCGCGGCCATCACCGACGGTGCCAAGGAAGTCATGATGTTCTCCGACGCCGGCAAGGTGATCCGCTTCGCCGAGAGCGTGGTGCGTGAAATGGGCCGTACTGCCCGTGGCGTTCGCGGCATGAAGCTGGGCAAAGGGCAGCGGGTGATCTCCATGCTGATTCCTGAGTCCGGCGCGCAGATCCTCACTGCCTCCGAGCGTGGCTTCGGCAAGCGTACCCCGCTGTCCAAGTTCCCGCGCCGCGGCCGTGGCGGCCAGGGCGTCATCGCCATGGGCACCAAGGGCCGCAACGGTTTGTTGATCGGCGCGATCCAGGTGCAGGAAGGCGAAGAGATCATGCTGATCTCCGACCAGGGCACCTTGGTCCGTACCCGCGTTGGTGAAGTCTCCAGCCTGGGCCGTAACACCCAGGGTGTGACGCTCATCAAGCTGGCGACCGACGAGACGTTGGTGGGGCTGGAGCGTATCCAGGAGCCGTCCGAGGACGAGCTCGATGATGACATCGAGATGGATGAGGAAGGCGTCGAGGCCGATGCGCCGGATGATGAAGCTGCTGGTGCCGAAGAGGCCCCGCAGGAGTAACCCAGCGCAACAACCCAAACGGGGCGACCATGGTCGCCCCGTTTGACTGATTACAGCAGGCAGCGTCCTCAAGGACGGTGCAACACCCTGTGGGAGCGGGTTTACCCGCGAAGAAGGCGCCGCGGTGCATCGCGGGTAAACCCGCTCCCACAGGGTTCCCGGCAGCATCGAAGATTGTAGATTTGTTCTATTTGGCAGAGCGAGAGTGGATGTGAGCAAACGAGCCTTTAACTTCTGCGCAGGCCCTGCCGCGCTTCCTGACGCTGTCCTGCAGCGTGCCCAGGCCGAAATGCTGGACTGGCGTGGCAAGGGCTTGTCCGTGATGGAGATGAGCCATCGCAGCGATGACTACGTGGCTATCGCCGAAAAGGCCGAGCAGGACCTGCGCGACCTGCTGTCCGTCCCCTCCAACTACAAAGTCCTGTTCCTGCAGGGCGGTGCCAGCCAGCAGTTCGCCGAGATTCCGTTGAACCTGCTGCCTGAAAATGCCACGGCCGACTACATCGAGACCGGCATCTGGTCGAAGAAGGCCATCGAAGAGGCTCGTCGCTTCGGTCACGTCAACGTCGCCGCCAGCGCCAAGCCCTACGACTACCTGGCCATCCCGGGCCAGAACGAGTGGAACCTGACCAAGAACGCTGCCTATGTCCACTATGCGTCCAACGAGACCATTGGCGGCCTGCAGTTCGACTGGGTCCCGGAGACCGGTGACGTTCCTTTGGTGGTCGACATGTCGTCCGACATCCTGTCGCGCCCGATCGACGTCTCCCAGTACGGCCTGATCTATGCCGGTGCGCAGAAGAACATCGGCCCGAGCGGCCTGGTGGTGGTGATCGTTCGCGAAGACCTGCTCGGCCGCGCCCGTAGCCATTGCCCGACCATGCTCGACTACAAGGTCGCCGCCGACAACGGCTCGATGTACAACACGCCGGCTACCTATTCCTGGTACCTGTCGGGCCTGGTGTTCGAGTGGCTCAAGGAGCAGGGCGGCGTCGAGGCCATGGAGCAGCGCAACCGCGCCAAGAAAGACCGCCTGTACGGTTTCATCGACACCAGCGAGTTCTACACCAACCCGATCAGCCACAATGCCCGGTCGTGGATGAACGTGCCGTTCCGCCTGGCCGACGAGCGTCTGGACAAAGCCTTCCTGGCTGGCGCCGACGCCCGTGGCCTGCTCAACCTCAAGGGCCATCGTTCGGTCGGCGGCATGCGCGCCTCGATCTACAACGCCCTGGGTCTGGAGGCGGTCGAAGCCCTGGTGGCCTACATGGCTGAATTCGAGAAGGAGCACGCTTGATGTCCGATCAGGAACTCAAGGCGCTGCGCGTTCGCATCGACAGTCTCGACGAGAAGATCCTCGAGCTGATCAGCGAGCGCGCCCGTTGCGCCCAAGAGGTGGCCAAGGTCAAGACCGCCTCCCTGGCCGAAGGCGAGAAGCCGGTGTTCTACCGGCCCGAGCGTGAGGCCGCCGTGCTCAAGCGCGTCATGGAGCGCAACAAGGGCCCACTGGATAACGAAGAGATGGCGCGGTTGTTCCGCGAAATCATGTCGTCCTGCCTGGCCCTGGAAGAGCCGCTCAAGGTCGCCTACCTCGGCCCTGAGGGCACCTTCACCCAGGCTGCGGCCATGAAGCACTTCGGTCACGCCGTGGTCAGCCGCCCGATGGCGGCCATCGACGAAGTGTTCCGCGAAGTGGCGGCGGGCGCCGTAAACTTTGGCGTGGTGCCGGTGGAAAACTCCACCGAAGGTGCGGTCAGCCACACCCTGGACAGCTTCCTCGAGCACGACATGGTGATCTGTGGCGAAGTCGAGCTGCGTATCCATCACCACCTGCTGGTGGGTGAGAACACCAAGACCGACAGCATCACGCGCATCTATTCCCATGCCCAGTCCCTGGCCCAGTGCCGCAAGTGGCTGGACGCGCACTACCCGAATGTCGAGCGCGTGGCGGTGTCCAGCAACGCCGAGGCTGCCAAGCGGGTCAAGGGTGAGTGGAATTCCGCGGCCATCGCCGGCGACATGGCGGCCAACCTGTACGGCCTGACCCGCCTGGCCGAGAAGATCGAGGATCGCCCGGACAACTCCACGCGCTTCCTCATGATCGGCAGCCAGGAAGTACCGCCGACCGGCGACGACAAGACTTCGATCATTGTCTCGATGAGCAACAAGCCAGGTGCCCTGCACGAGCTGCTGGTGCCTTTCCACGAGAACGGCATCGACCTGACCCGTATCGAGACCCGTCCGTCGCGTAGCGGCAAGTGGACCTACGTGTTCTTCATCGACTTCGTAGGCCATCACCGCGACCCGCTGATCAAAGCGGTGCTGGAGAAGATCAGTCAAGAGGCCGTGGCGCTCAAGGTGCTGGGGTCCTATCCGAAGGCGGTGCTTTGAGGTTGAGGCAGGTCTTGAGGTCGTTGGGGCTGCGCAGCAGCCCTTTCGCGACACAAGGCCGCTCCTACTGGTTTCGCGTGATCCCTGTAGGAGCGGCCTTGTGCCGCGAAAGAGCCGCAAAGTGGCCCCTGCGGTCTGATTACCAGACAGGATTTACCCGGCAAGCATTGCCGTTTTTTTGAACAGGATTCGCGCTAGTGGTTGATGCAATAGCAAGCAAATCCAGCCCCATCATCGGTCGCTTGGTCGTCGTAGGCCTGGGCCTGATCGGCGGTTCGTTCGCCAAGGGCCTGCGTGAGAGCGGCCTGTGCCGGGAAGTGGTCGGCGTCGACCTGGATGCCCAGTCGCGCAAGCTGGCCGTTTCGCTCGGCGTGGTCGATCGTTGCGAGCAAGACCTCGCCGCCGCCTGTGTTGGCGCCGATGTGATCCAGCTGGCCGTGCCCATCCTGGCGATGGAAAAGGTCCTGGCCCATCTCGCGCGCCTGGACCTGGGCGACGCGGTCATCACTGATGTGGGTAGCGCCAAGGGTAACGTGGTACGTGCCGCACGTGAGGCCTTTGCCGGGCGCTTGTCGCGCTTCGTCCCGGGCCACCCGATCGCCGGTTCCGAGCAGAGCGGGGTGGAAGCCTCCAATGCCGCGCTGTTCCGCCGCCACAAGGTTATCCTCACGCCGCTGCCGGAAACCGATCCGGCCGCTGCGGCCCTGATCGATCGTTTGTGGCGGGCGCTGGATGCCGATGTGGAGCACATGCCGGTCGAGCGCCATGACGAAGTCCTGGCTGCCACCAGCCATCTGCCGCACCTGCTGGCGTTCGGCCTGGTCGATTCGCTGGCCAAGCGCAATGAAAACCTGGAGATCTTCCGGTACGCTGCGGGAGGCTTCCGCGATTTCACGAGAATCGCCGGCAGCGACCCGATCATGTGGCACGACATCTTCCTCGCCAACCGCGAGGCTGTCCTGCGCACCCTGGATACATTTCGCAGCGATCTCGACGCCTTGCGCGACGCGGTCGATGCAGGGGACGGGCACCAACTGCTGGGTGTGTTCACCCGCGCCCGGGCTGCCCGCGAGCATTTCAGTAAAATCCTGGCCCGCCGGGCCTATGTGGACGCTATGAACGCCAACGATCTGATTTTCCTGGCCCAACCTGGTGGCCGCCTGTCCGGACGGATCCGCGTTCCGGGCGACAAATCGATTTCCCATCGCTCGATCATGCTTGGCTCGCTGGCCGAAGGCACCACCGAGGTCGAAGGTTTCCTCGAAGGCGAGGACGCCCTGGCGACCTTGCAGGCCTTCCGCGACATGGGGGTGGTCATCGAGGGCCCGCACCATGGTCGTGTGACCATCCACGGCGTCGGCCTGCACGGCCTCAAGCCGCCGCCCGGCCCGATCTACCTGGGTAACTCCGGTACCTCGATGCGCCTGCTGTCGGGCCTGCTGGCCGGCCAGCCATTCGATGTGACCATGACCGGCGATGCCTCGCTGTCCAAGCGCCCGATGAACCGTGTGGCCAACCCGCTGCGTGAGATGGGTGCGGTGGTCGAGACCGGCCCTGAAGGCCGTCCGCCGCTGACCATCCGTGGCGGCCACAAGCTCAAGGCGCTCGACTACACCCTGCCGATGGCCAGTGCCCAGGTCAAATCCTGCCTGTTGCTGGCCGGCCTGTACGCCGAAGGCACCACCACCGTCACCGAGCCTGCACCGACCCGCGACCACACCGAGCGCATGCTGCGCGGCTTTGGCTATGCCGTCGAGACCAATGGCCCGGTCGCTTCGCTCAAGGCGGGCGGCAAGCTCAGTGCAACCCGCATTGAAGTTCCGGCGGATATCTCTTCGGCGGCGTTCTTCCTGGTCGCGGCGTCCATCGCCGAAGGCTCGGAGCTGGTGCTCGAGCACGTTGGCATCAACCCGACCCGTACCGGCGTCATCGACATCCTGCGCCTGATGGGCGGCGACATTACCCTGGAAAACCAGCGTGAAGTCGGCGGCGAGCCGGTCGCGGACCTGCGCGTGCGCGGCGCCAAGCTCAAGGGTATCGAGATTCCGGAGCACCTGGTGCCGCTGGCCATCGACGAATTCCCCGTTTTGTTCGTGGCTGCTGCCTGCGCCGAGGGGCGTACCGTGCTGCGCGGCGCCGAAGAGCTGCGCGTCAAGGAATCCGACCGCATCCAGGTCATGGCCGACGGCCTGCTGACCCTGGGCGTGAAGTGCGAGCCGACCCCCGATGGCATCATCATCGACGGCGGCCCGATCGGTGGCGGCGAAGTGCACGGTCACGGTGACCACCGCATCGCCATGGCCTTCAGCGTCGCCTCGCTGCGTGCCAGTGCGCCGATCCGCATCCATGACTGCGCCAACGTCGCCACGTCCTTCCCGAACTTCCTGGCGCTGTGCGCCGAGGTTGGCATTCGGGTCGCAGAAGAGGGCAAGTCGTGAGTTCGCAAGCGCCAGTCATCACCATCGACGGGCCTAGTGGCTCGGGCAAGGGCACGGTCGCGGGCATCCTGGCCCGCGAGCTGGGCTGGAAACTGCTGGACTCCGGCGCCCTGTACCGCCTGCTGGCGTTCAATGCCGTCAACCATGGCGTCGACCTGACCAACGAAGAGCTGCTCAAGGCCTTGGCCGCCCATCTGGATGTGCAATTCGTCGCTGCGGAACCGGGTAAGCTGCAACAGATCATCCTCGAGGGCGAGGATGTCAGCAACGTGATCCGCACTGAAACCGTCGGCGCCGGCGCCTCCATGGTCGCTTCGCTGCCTGCGGTGCGCGAAGCGTTGCTGCAGCGTCAGCGCGCGTTCCGCGAAGCGCCTGGCCTGATTGCAGACGGTCGCGACATGGGCACCGTGGTCTTCCCGGACGCGCCCTTGAAAGTGTTCCTCACCGCCAGCGCGGAGGAACGTGCACGACGTCGCTATTTGCAGTTGAAGGGCAAGGGCGATGATGTTAGCCTGGCGAGTCTGCTAGATGAGATTCGTGCGCGCGATGAGCGTGACACCCAGCGTGCGGTGGCCCCGCTGAAACCAGCGGCCGATGCCATCCAACTGGACTCCACCGAGTTGTCCATCGAGCAGGTGTTGCAACGTATCAGGAGCGAGCTCGCCCAGCGCGATCTGCTCTGATAGCCAGGAGAACAGGCAGGGGCACCAGTCAACGTCCTGTCGGTTTTCCTTTATATGAACGAAACCCACATTGTCTGGAATGTGGCTATGGGCGTCTGTTTCGCCCGAATCTACAGGAATTAAAATGAGCGAAAGCTTTGCAGAACTCTTTGAAGAAAGCCTGAAAACCCTCAATCTGCAGCCGGGCGCGATCATCACCGGTATCGTTGTCGACATCGACGGCGACTGGGTTACCGTTCACGCTGGTCTGAAGTCCGAGGGCGTCATCCCGCTCGAGCAGTTCATCAACGAAGCTGGCGAGCTGACCATCAAGGTCGGTGACGAAGTTCACGTTGCGCTGGACGCGGTCGAAGACGGCTTTGGCGAAACCAAGCTGTCCCGTGAAAAAGCCAAGCGCGCCGAGTGCTGGATTGTTCTGGAAGCAGCTTTCGCCGCCGAAGAAGTGGTCAAGGGCGTTATCAACGGTAAGGTTAAGGGCGGCTTCACTGTCGACGTTAACGGCATCCGTGCGTTCCTGCCGGGCTCCCTGGTTGATGTCCGCCCAGTGCGCGACACCACCCATCTGGAAGGCAAAGAGCTGGAATTCAAGGTCATCAAGCTGGACCAGAAGCGCAACAACGTTGTCGTTTCCCGTCGCAGCGTGCTGGAAGCCGAGAACAGCGCCGAGCGCGAAGCCCTGCTGGAAACCCTGCAGGAAGGCCAACAGGTCAAGGGTATCGTCAAGAACCTCACCGACTACGGCGCCTTCGTGGACCTGGGCGGTATCGACGGCCTGCTGCACATCACCGACATGGCTTGGAAGCGCATCAAGCACCCGTCGGAAATCGTCAACGTTGGTGACGAAGTCGACGTTCGCGTCCTGAAGTTCGACCGTGAGCGCAACCGCGTTTCCCTGGGTCTGAAGCAAATGGGCGAAGATCCGTGGGTTGCCATCACCTCGCGCTACCCAGAAGGTACTCGCGTACAGGCTCGCGTTACCAACCTGACCGACTACGGCTGCTTCGCTGAGCTGGAAGAAGGCGTTGAAGGTCTGGTACACGTTTCCGAAATGGACTGGACCAACAAGAACATCCACCCGTCGAAAGTCGTTCAGGTTGGCGACGAAGTGGAAGTCATGGTTCTGGACATCGACGAAGAGCGTCGTCGTATCTCCCTGGGCATCAAGCAGTGCAAGTCCAACCCATGGGAAGACTTCTCCAGCCAGTTCAACAAAGGTGACAAGATCACCGGTACCATCAAGTCGATCACCGACTTCGGTATCTTCATTGGCCTGGACGGCGGCATCGACGGTCTGGTTCACCTGTCCGACATCTCCTGGAACGAGTCCGGCGAAGAAGCCGTACGTCGCTTCAAGAAGGGCGACGAGCTGGAAACCGTCATCCTGTCGGTTGATCCAGAGCGCGAGCGCATCTCCCTGGGTATCAAGCAACTGGAAGACGATCCGTTCTCCAACTTCGTTGCTCTGAACGACAAGGGTGCAATCGTCAAAGGTATCGTCAAGGAAGTTGACGCCAAGGGCGCCATCGTTACCCTGGCCGACGACATCGAAGCTACTCTGAAAGCTTCCGAAATCAGCCGTGACCGCGTTGAAGACGCGCGTAACGTCCTGAAGGAAGGCGAAGAGATCGAAGCCAAGATCATCAGCGTCGATCGCAAGTCCCGCGTTATCAGCCTGTCCATCAAGTCGAAGGACGACGCTGAAGAGCGCGAAGCTATCCAGAGCCTGAAAAACGCTGCTCCGGAAGCTGCTGCCGACACCACCATGGCTGCGCTGCTGCGCGAAGCTATGGCCAAGCAGAACTAAGTTCTGTTTGATCGGTAAAAAAGGGCGACTTCGGTCGCCCTTTTTTGTGCCTGTCTGAAAACAAGCAGATACCGGCCTCGCGTCGCGTGCCACTTCTGTAGGCGCTGGCGAAGCCCGCAATGGGCTGCAAAGCAACCCCCAACTCCGATCAAGCACCCCTGAATCAATTCACCGCACCTCGCCTGGGTTATTCGGCTATTCCCTTCTGCTCATCCCGCTTCCCAGTCTCGCGCAATCTTGAATTTTTTTATTAAGTCAAGATCCACCCTGTTCAAATCCGTCGGAGCGTGCTACAAACTGGTTAAGCAATGATCTAGCTGCTTGATAACGAAGGGAAAAATATGACGAAGTCGGAGCTGATCGAACGTATTGTCACCCATCAAGGGCTGCTCTCGTCCAAGGACGTGGAATTGGCCATCAAGACCATGCTTGAGCAGATGTCACAATGCCTGGCCACCGGTGATCGCATCGAGATCCGTGGTTTTGGCAGCTTTTCCTTGCACTACCGCTCACCGCGGGTAGGGCGTAACCCCAAGACCGGCCAATCGGTGAGCCTCGAAGGCAAGTATGTGCCGCACTTCAAGCCTGGTAAGGAGTTGCGTGACCGGGTCAATGAAGAAGAGCACGAACACACCTGAGTGGTTCAAGGAGCAGTCTGATGCGTAACCTCAAGCGTGCCTTGGCGGCCCTCTTCGTGCTGCTGCTGGCAGCGGTGGTCCTGTTCTTCGTTCTGGAGAATCAGCAAGCCGTTTCCTTGGTCCTGTTCGGCTGGACTGCACCGGCAGTTCCCGTGGCGGTCCTGGTGATCGCCGCACTGGTCGTCGGCCTGGCTGTCGGCCCGCTGCTCGGTGCGTATGGCGTGCTGCGCAGCAAGCGCAAGATCCGCGCTTCTGCCCGTCAGGCGGCCCTGTCCGGCAACTGAGGATTTTTCCTGCTGGGCCCGACGAATCCTGCACTTTTTCCTGCTGCTGAATGAATGAAGTAATAGGCCGCTTCATTTCAACCCTTCGGAGGTTTCAGCAGCATGCAATCCCCTACGCTCTCGCACCATGGTGCTACCCGTGGTGTGACCGGTTCATGCCATCAACTTCACCTCGACAGCGCGACCAGCCTATTGATCGACTGCGGCCTCGAACAGGGCAGAGATGCCGCTCTCAAAGATGAGGCCGCCTCGCTCGGATTCGCCATTGATGGCATCCAGGCGCTGATCGTTACCCATGTGCATCTGGATCATGTCGGCCGCATCCCCGCCTTACTCGCCGCCGGCTACCGCGGCCCGATCATTTGCAGTGAGCCCTCCGCGCGCTTGTTACCCCTGGTGCTTGAGGATGCGTACAAACTCGGTGTCACTGCCGAGCCCGCCCAGGTGGAGCGATACCTGGAATTTCTCGAGAAACTCATAACCCCCGTGCCCTTCGATCAGTGGCATACCGTCGTGGATCGACAAGGGCTCGAATGCCGTATCCGGCTGCAGCGCGCCGGACATCTGCTAGGTTCCGCCTATGTCGAGTGCGATGTGCGTCAAGCGAATACGCCCGACAGCACACGTGTCGTATTTTCCGGAGACCTGGGCGCTGCGCATAATCCATTGCTCAGGCCCGTGCAACCGCCGGAGAAAGCGGACGTGTTGGTGCTCGAAAGCACCTACGGCGATCGCCTGCATGCGGACCGCAGCGAACGCCAGCAACGACTGGAGGCGGCCATCGATCGCGCCCTGGCCGACCGTGGCACGATCATGATCCCCGCCTTCAGCCTCGGCCGTACCCAAGAGTTGCTCTACGAGCTCGAAGACATTCTGCACCGCAAAGCCTTGCTCGCACCTCGTCGCGAAAAGACCAGCGATGACCCCCTCGACTGGTCGCAACTCCCCATCATTCTCGACTCGCCCCTGGCCCAGCGTATTACCCGCGCGTACCAGGACCTGCACCGTTTCTGGAATGCCGAAGCCCGCCAACGTTTAAATGAAGGTCGTAATCCCCTGAGTTTCGAGCAACTGGTATGCGTCGATACTCATGCCAAACACCAACAAGTGGTCAATTACCTCAAAAGTACGGGGCGTCCCGCTATCGTGATTGCCGGTAATGGCATGTGCTCCGCCGGGCGTATCGTCAATTATCTCAAGGCGATGTTGGGCGATCCTAGGCATGAAGTGATGTTTGTCGGTTACCAAGCAAAAGGTACTCCTGGCGCAGTCATCCAGGCGAGCCAGGGTGCGGAAGGTTTTGTGCAAATTGACCTGGACGGCAAGATGTACGACGTGCGGGCTAAAGTGATGAGTTTGGAGGGTTATTCGGCTCATGCGGATCAGGTGGGGTTGATGAGGTTTGCGTTGGGGTGCAAGGCGCGGAGGGTAGTGTTGGTGCATGGGGAGAGGCGCTCGAAGCAGGTGTTGGCTCAAGTTTTGGCCAGTCTTTTCAAGCAAGCTGATTATGATGCTGAGGTGGAGGTTGCGGGGTAATCGGTGCGCGCCGTGAGCGCGTTAGTCGAGGTTGCCAGGTCCGCCTGGCACCCTGGCTGATGGGCGGGGATGGCTGGGCGTTGTTGTCAGTTAGGTTAGGTGTAACAATGTATGCCCGTCGCCTAGGTAACAACATGGGTTTTTCATCTCCCACCGAGGCTTTTCTGGGCTATCGTCAGGGCTCCGAATTTCCCCGTGGCTCGCTTCTGCTTGCTAGCAAATGCCAAAAAATTGAGGTCAGTGCGGATGCATCGTTCCGTGCGAACAAATTTCTGTCGGTTGTTTGGCGCTCCCGTCTGTCTATCGGGCGATGTTCCAAGTCGTATCGTTACCGATAGTTGAATGAGCGATTTTTGATAGCTCACTCGTCGGGAGTCAGTACCTAGAGAGGAAAAATTGATATTTTTAGCCGTCTTCAGGGCTTGGTGTTGGTGTCAGCGGCAGAGCTTTTGGTGAGGGTTTGCATGGCTCTTGGGGCGGTGCGTTGAATGAGCGCAGAGCATCTCGGGTGTATCTCTCGGGTTGAAAACTTTGATGGATCCGTGAGGCTTAACCGCCTATGATTGGTCGGCCTTTCCACATCGGCAGCTGGCTGCTCTCCTGGTGGGGTGGGTGAGCGCTTTTCGACAGAGTGGGAGCTTCCACGTTGTTATCAATGGATTCACTCGTTGGCGAATGAATCGTGAAGGATCAATAACCCGTTGCGCCGTCATGGAACGGGCATGTACATCAAGGTGAGTTGGAAAGCATGACAGATATAAACACGGTGGTAGAAAAGTATAAAAGCCGGCAGGCCTTGATTGGTATCGTAGGGCTCGGATATGTCGGGTTACCACTGATGCTGCGTTATAATGCGATTGGCTTTAATGTTTTAGGTATTGATATTGATCAATCCAAGGTCGATAAACTTAACGCTGGCCAAAGCTATATCGAGCATATCCCGGCTGCCAATATCGCCAAGGCTCGTCAGTCGGGCTTCGAGGCAACCATTGATTTTGAGCGTGCCAGTGAGTGCGACGCGCTGATTCTGTGCGTGCCTACGCCGCTGAATAAGTATCGCGAGCCGGACCTGAGCTTCGTGATCAACACCACCGATGCGCTCAAACCTTATTTGCGTGCTGGCCAAGTGGTTTCCCTCGAAAGCACCACTTACCCAGGTACTACCGAAGAAGAGCTGCTGCCTCGCGTGCAGGAAGGCGGTTTGGTTGTCGGCGAGAATATCTTCCTCGTTTACTCGCCGGAGCGTGAAGATCCGGGTAATCCGAACTTTGAAACCCGCACCATCCCGAAAGTGATCGGCGGACATACACCGAAATGCCTCGATGTGGGTATCGCACTTTACGAGCAGGCCATCGACCAGGTTGTTCCGGTAAGCTCCACCAAGGCTGCCGAGATGACCAAGCTGCTGGAGAACATCCACCGGGCGGTCAACATTGGCCTCGTCAACGAGATGAAGATCGTCGCAGATCGCATGGGCATTGACATCTTCGAAGTGGTTGATGCCGCCGCCACCAAGCCGTTCGGCTTCACGCCTTATTACCCAGGTCCTGGTCTGGGCGGTCACTGCATTCCAATCGACCCCTTCTACCTCACCTGGAAGGCACGTGAGTACGGTCTCCATACTCGGTTCATCGAATTGTCTGGAGAGGTCAACCAAGCGATGCCCGAATACGTGCTGGGCAAGCTTATGGACGGCCTGAACGAATCGGGGAAAGCGCTCAAGGGAAGCCGGGTGCTGGTCCTCGGTATCGCCTATAAGAAGAACGTCGACGACATGCGTGAGTCGCCCTCCGTGGAAATCATGGAACTCATTGAAGCCAAAGGCGGTATGGTTGCCTACAGCGACCCGCATGTACCGGTGTTCCCGAAGATGCGTGAACACCACTTCGAGCTGAGCAGCGAACCGCTTACCGCTTCGAACCTGGCTGGTTTCGATGCCGTGGTGCTTGCCACTGATCACGACGATTTCGACTATGCCCTCATCAAATCCAATGCCAAGTTGATCGTCGATAGCCGCGGTAAATACCGCACGCCTGCTGCGCATATCATCAAGGCCTGATTGGCGTACTAGCAAATTGATCCGCCTGTGCCCTCCGGCCAGGCGGATTCATTCGTTTTTCAAAGGAAGCTTCATGAAAAATTTTGCTCTCATCGGTGCTGCAGGCTACATCGCCCCTCGTCATATGCGCGCCATCAAGGATACCGGCAACCGCCTGGTTTCTGCGTATGACATCAATGACTCGGTAGGCGTCATCGACAGTATTTCGCCGCAGAGCGAATTCTTCACCGAGTTCGAGTTTTTCCTCGACCATGCCCATGGTCTCAAGCGTGACCCAGCCACGGCTCTGGATTACGTGGCGATCTGCTCGCCGAACTACCTGCACCACCCCCACATCGCGGCAGGCTTGCGTCTGGGCTGCGACGTGATCTGCGAAAAACCGCTGGTTCCAACCCCCCAGCAGTTGGATGAACTGGCCTTGGTCGAGCAGGAAACTGGCAAGCGCCTGTTCAACATCCTGCAGCTTCGCCATCACCAAGCGATCATTGCCCTGAAGGACAAGGTTGCCCGTGAAAACAACCCGCACAAATACGAAGTTGATCTGACGTACATCACCTCCCGCGGCAAGTGGTACCTGCAAAGCTGGAAGGGCGATCCACGCAAGTCGTTCGGTGTGGCGACGAACATTGGTGTGCATTTCTACGACATGTTGCACTTCATCTTCGGCAGGCTGCAGCGTAACGTCGTGCATTTTACCTCGGAACACAAGGCGGCAGGCTATCTCGAATATGAGAACGCACGAGTGCGCTGGTTCCTGTCAATTGATGCTAACGATCTTCCCGAGTCTGTAAAAGGCAAGAAGCCTACTTATCGTTCGATCACCGTCGACAGCCAGGAAATCGAGTTCTCCGAAGGCTTTACAGACCTGCATACCGTCAGCTATCAGGCCATTCTCGATGGTAAGGGCTTCGGTATTGAAGACGCCCGTCACTGTGTCGAGACTGTTGATGTGATTCGCTCCGTTGCGCCAGTCACAGCCCGTGATAGCGAGGGGCATCCGTTTTTGGTCAACCTGCTGCGTTGAGGTAGTCATGACCTATCAGGTTCATCCCAGTGCCATCGTTGATGATGGTGCTCAGATCGGAAAAGATAGCCGCGTCTGGCATTTTGTACATGTATGTTCTGGTGCTGTAGTCGGCGAGCGATGCTCGCTGGGCCAGAATGTTTTTGTCGGCAACAAAGTTATTATCGGCAATGACGTGAAAATCCAGAACAACGTCTCGGTCTATGACAATGTCACGTTGGGGGATGGCGTGTTCTGCGGTCCCAGCATGGTATTCACTAATGTCTATAACCCTCGCTCATTGATCGAACGCAAGGCTGAGTACCGCAGCACCGCAGTAGGTAAAGGGGCGACTTTGGGCGCTAACTGCACCATTGTGTGCGGAGTGACCATTGGCGAATACGCCTTTATTGGCGCCGGCGCCGTAGTGAACAAAGATGTTCCGGCATATGCGTTGATTGTTGGCGTTCCAGGTCGGCAGATTGGCTGGATGAGTGAGTTCGGCGAACAATTAAAGTTACCGCTTGAGGGTGATGGTGAAGTCTGCTGTGAACACACTGGCGCACGTTACCGCTTGCAAGGCAGGACACTGAGCAAGGAATCAGCAGCATGATTGAGTTCATCGACCTTAAAACCCAGCAAGTGCGCCTCAAAGAACGCATTGACGCAGGTATTCAGCGTGTTTTGGATCACGGCCAGTACATCCTCGGGCCAGAGGTTGACGAGTTAGAGCAGAAATTGGCAGCGTTTGTTGGTGTTGCCCACTGCATCAGCGTGGCCAATGGAACCGATGCCCTGCAGATCGCCTTGATGGCGCTTGGAGTGGGGCCGGGCGATGAAGTGATCACGCCCGGTTTTACTTATATCGCCACCGCAGAGACTGTCGCACTCCTTGGAGCCAAGCCGGTTTATGTGGATATCGATTCGCGCACTTATAACCTTGACCCGGCACTGCTCGAGGCAGCAATTACTCCACGTACCAAGGCTATTATTCCTGTATCACTTTATGGACAATGTGCGGATTTTGATTGCATCAATACCATTGCCGAAAAACATGGCATTACGGTGATCGAAGATGCGGCACAGAGTTTTGGTGCGACGTATAAAGGACGCCGCTCCTGCAGCCTGACACGGATTGCCTGCACCAGCTTCTTCCCGAGCAAACCATTGGGTTGCTATGGCGACGGAGGCGCGTTGTTCACCAATGATGATGACTTGGCTTTGGTGCTCCGGCAAATTGCCCGTCACGGGCAGGACCGCCGATATCACCACATTCGAGTTGGAGTAAATAGCCGGCTCGATACACTGCAGGCGGCGATTCTGTTGCCCAAGCTGGAAATCTTCCTTGAAGAGTTGGAGTGGCGGCAAGTGATAGCCAACCGCTACAGCGACATGCTGCAAGCGCAAGGCATCGAGACCACGCCGTTTGTCCAAGCCGACAATACCAGCGCATGGGCTCAGTACACAGTCCGCGTGGCAAATCGTGACAATGTCCAGCAGAAGCTGAGGGAGGCCGGTATCCCTACCGCCGTTCATTACCCAATACCGCTTAACCGTCAACCAGCGGTCGCGGACAGTTTGGCGATTCTGCCAGTCGGTGATCAGGTGGCCAATGAGGTCATGAGTTTGCCGATGCACCCCTATCTGGACGAGTCGGTCCAAAAAATTGTTGTAAAGGCCTTGAAAGAGAGCATTTCCCAATGACCTGTAAAGTCGTCACTATCGTCGGTGCGCGCCCGCAATTTATCAAGGCGGCAGCGGTATCGAGAGAAATACTCAAGCATCCGGGAAAAATTGAAGAAGTCATGGTGCACACAGGTCAACACTATGATTCGAACATGTCCCAGGTATTTTTTGACGAACTCAAAATTCCGACGCCCAAGTACAATCTGGAAGTGTCAGGTGGTACCCACGGTGTGATGACTGCCAGAATGCTGGAGGGCATTGAGAAGATTCTTCTGGTCGAGAAGCCAGACTGGGTTTTGATTTACGGCGACACCAATTCCACGCTGGCCGGTGCGTTGGCGGCAGCCAAGCTGCATATTCCGGTTGCTCACGTCGAAGCGGGTCTGCGCTCATTCAATATGCGTATGCCAGAAGAAGTCAACCGGATTCTATCGGATCGAGTATCGACACTACTGCTGTGCCCTACGGAGTCGGCGATAGATAACCTTCAGCGTGAAGGCATCACTAAAGGCGTCGCCAATGTCGGTGATGTTATGTTCGATGTTGCATTGCACTATCGTGACATCGCTCGTAGCAATAGCCAGATTCTGGGTACTTTGAGACTTAGTGAAAGCGCTTTTGTATTGGCCACGTGTCATCGTGCTGAAAATACTGACTCACAAGAGCGATTGTCGGAAATACTTCGTGGATTGGCTAAAATCGCCCAAAGTGTGCCTGTTGTGCTGCCGATACATCCTCGTACACGTAAATTGATCGAAGACTATGGCCTGGAGCAATGGCTGGAGCCGCTGTGTGTAGTCCAGCCGCTTGCCTTCCTGGATATGGTAGCTCTCGAGCAAGCGGCTAAGGCCATCATCACTGACTCCGGTGGGGTGCAAAAAGAAGCGTTTTTCTATCAGGTCCCATGTATCACCATGCGCGATGAAACGGAGTGGGTTGAAACGGTTCAACTCGGCTGGAATCAGCTGGTCGGTGCTTCGTGCTCACGGATAGTAGAAGCCTTTGAACATATCCCAAATATTGTCGCTCACAGCCAAATAGCGCCTTACGGTGATGGTTTTGCCAGCCGCAAGATCGTTGAAAAGCTGATGAGTGAGTATCAAAGATGAGCGCATTATTGAGCCTGATCAAGCATCGACAGATACTATTTTCCACTGTCTTGCAGGGGCTTAGAAAGCGGACCAGTGGCAATGTATTGGGTGCGTTGTGGCTGTTGCTCTATCCTTTGATTTTCCTCGGCATGTACAGTCTGGTATTCGTCCAGATTCTTCAGGTTCGCGTCCCCGGGTTGGGTACTGCTGAGTATATCTTGGTGGTGTTTTCCGGACTGGTGCCTTTTCTAGCCTTTTCAGAGGCCTTTGGTGTTGGTACTGTCAGTATCGTCGCAAACCGTGATCTTTTGATGAACACACTGTTCCCTATCGAGTTAGTGGTCGCCCGAGAAGTGTTCATTGGCCATACCACAATGGGTGTGGGGATGTTGCTCCTATGGGGAACAGTTCTGTTTTATCATGGCCTTAACTGGGCACACCTGATGGTCCCTGTAATCTATCTATTACAAATCATGATGGTGCTAGGTCTTGTTTGGATCAGTGCAACGCTGACGGTATTTTTTCGCGATTTACAACAGGCTATACCGATTTTGGTACTGTTTCTCATGATGGTCTCGCCCATTGGTTATACCGCCGACATGGTGCCAGCCGGTGTCCAGGGAGTATTGCTATTTAACCCTCTGGCTTGGCTGATGGAGTTGTATCGCTCTTGCCTGATGCAGGGTGTCATTCCCTTAGAAAAACTGGGCTTCTTCGCACTATTTTCGTGCGCGCTATTTGCATTGGGCGGCGCACTCATTCTTCGACTCAAGCCATTGTTCGCTGACTATGTCTGATTTCTCTATTTCGCTCTCAGGTGTCAATAAGTCTTTTCGCCGCTTTCAGCATCCTGGTTGGAGAGCGCTGGATGCACTGGGGCTGCCAATTTCCAAAAAGCGTTATGACGTGTTTCAAGCGCTGGCCGGGATTGATCTGAAAATTTCTCGTGGCGAGAAAGTGGCTCTGATCGGTCGGAACGGGGCGGGCAAGAGCACGTTGTTACGCCTGATTTCCGGACAGATGCGTGCTGACAGTGGAGATATACAGGTCAATGGTCAAGTCCAGGCATTGATGACTCTTGGTACTGGATTTCATCCGGACTTCACTGGCCTCGAAAATATCCGCTCTGCGCTCTCCTATCAGGGAATTTCGCCTTCGCGGATGGGTGAGTACATCGAAGAAATCACTGAATTTACCGAGCTGGATAACTTTCTCCATCGACCGGTCAAAGAGTACTCTGCAGGCATGTATGCTCGCCTTGCGTTTGCTGTTGCTACCACCATTACACCAGACATCTTGATTATCGATGAAATCCTGGGTGCCGGTGATGCTTATTTCCTGGGCAAGTGCATTCAGCGAATGAAGGCTCTGACCAATCAGGGTGCGACTATTCTGTTCGTTTCCCATGACATCAGCTCTGTGCAAATGTTGTGTGATCGCGGGATCTGGCTTCAAAGTGGAAAGATACGTCAGGACGGCTCTCTTCTGCCGGTAAGCAAAGCTTATCTAGCAAGTGTAAGGGAAGAAGAAGAGCGGCGGATCAGGGCCAAGAGCATGTCCTTGACGCGTAACCAGGTGGCGCAACTACTTAGTGGCCGCGATCAGACGAGCCTTTTACGTCTGGTGGGACGCGATGGTTCTCCACCTTCAGAGCCTGTTTTGCTGCGTTCGGTCGAATACGGTGACTACCATGGCGTACTGGGTAGCATTGACCTCACCAGCAAGCAGTCGGAAGGGTCCTGTTTGTTGAATGATCCCCAATTCATGAACTGGCGTCCGGTTGAGTCGGCAACGGATAGTGCAAGTTGGGCATTTGGTGATTTTGGCGGGCGCTACAAACATGCGCCTATGCAGATATCATGGCCAGCGGCAATTCCTGTGGGAGCTTGGGTGCAACTCGAGCTTCGTGCCAGTTCCAGCCATCCTGTATGTGTCGAGCAATTTGATCATCAGCAAAATACATACCTTCCCTTGGCCGAAATTGCTGTTGTGAGTGGTGACCAGTGGCAGACCCTGCGTTTGCCCATCAATATTGAGGCCGACGATGAACAGGACGATCAGGAAAAGCTGCTCAACGACCTGCAAGATCTGAGCAGCGATGATCGTTATGGCAGTGGTGAAGTGCATATCACAGGCTTCGGATTCTTTGATAGCGAAGGTACACGTCGTCATACACTGATCACTGGAGAACCAGCGTGCGCTGTAATTGCCTTCGAGGCGAGCCAGACCATTATAGACCCCGTTCCGGTGGTAGCTATTTATCGTCCTGATGGCACCTGTGTCATGCAGGTGATTTCGCGTCTGAGCGGAGCGAATTTTTCTCAGATTGAAGGTAAGGGCGGCATTAGGGTCAGTTTTTCACCCCTGCTGCTTGGGCCTGGTGATTACCTCGTTTCTGTTGCATTGTTCCGAGAGTTGAGCGTTGCCACTGCGATTGAGCCTTCATCCTATGATTTGCACGACCGCTGTTATGCATTGAAGGTCCTTTCACCACCCGGTATTCATGTGCAAATCGGGACCGTTTATCAACCGGCAGACTGGGAGCTTCTGTGATGATTCAGGATATCCACTTGTATGGCTCTCCCGAGGTTTGGGATCAACCATTACAGGAAGGGCAGCGGAACTTGCTGCAAGCCATTACTGACTTTTGGCCTTCGGGCATTGAGTCGGTACTTGATGTGGGTTGTGGGGATGGCAAGCTCACGTCCGCTCTTCAGAGGCTTGGCATGTCTACCCTCGTGGGCCTGGATAGCAGTTCAGAGGCCTTGTCGCGGCTGCCATTTTCTAGTGTCATCGGGGATGCACAAGAGTTGCCCTTTGATGCGGGAGCCTTTGACCTAGTCATGACAACCGATGTCCTAGAGCACATACCCGATGAAATTGAAGCTGCAGCTTGGCGGGAGTTGTTCCGGGTTGCAAGCAAAGTGGTCATGGTTGCTGTTCCCTTCCGTGAGGAGTTGTTGGATGCCACGGCGCGTTGCAAGGAATGTGGCAACCATTACCATGTCAACTGGCATCAACGCAGCTATGACATCGCTGAACTGCATCGTCACTGTCCTTCAGGATGGCGCATAGCCGCTACCGTATTGTCGGGGGAACCTTGGAGCGCCACGTTGCCGCCCGAGACACATTTCCGTCGTCAGGTGCTTGATGAATGGTCAGGGTGGGATCTTGCAATTTGCCCAGCCTGCGCAAGTGCCGGTGAGGCTGTCGCCGCGGCACAGCCTCTGTCACCAGTACTCGCCCAAGGGCTGGCAGCAAAACTGTATCCTGTGCTCGGTGAACAGCGTTACTGTCGCAGTCATAGTGAGATCTTGGTGATCTTTCAACGTGACGAATCCAATGCCGAGTTGCCCTCACCACGGCTGGTTGTCTCCCGTCCCCAAGCGGCATCCATGGTTGATTTCGCGGGGCAGCCTGCAGTTTCAGATTTAGCTTCTTTTTGCCAGGTCGCTCAGTATGTTTCTGGTGCAAATGAGCAGTGGCGTCTGCAATTTCCCCTATATGAAGAAAATCCGATTTTGCACGTCAAGCGCGTACCGGCCAGCCAGGGCGATTTGCATTTGTTGTTGGAAGATGGACAAGGAATACTAGTCAATGGTTGTGTGCTGAAAGATGGTGAGGAGAGTTACGCCTACACATTACCGCGTAAACCAGTGGCGGGATACTACGGTGTGCTGGCTTCATGCCCTAAGGATGAACCTTTTGCATCTTTGCAACTGGGGAATTCTCCCTCAGTCATCTGGAATGACAGCGCGAGTGATGGACGTTGCCGTTATCTAAGACTGGCTGGTGAGACCAGTGCAATTTTTGTGCAGGTTGCCTATCCGCATTGGTTCGATCCTCAGGCTTTGAATGGTAAGGCTGAGGTTATAGCGCCCTCTCCCGAGCAGATATTGGCTGGTGCTCATGACTGCTTGGCAAGAGCATCGGCTCAAAAGCAAAAGACTGTGATTGATGACGTTCAGTCAGACAGATTGAAAGAACATCTGAGACGGCGAGCCACTGCCAATGGCGGATCAGATGTTTTAATGTTGTGCCATGATCAGCATCTGGATCGCCGTGTAGTAGCTCAGGCGGTGTCTTTAATTTCGCGTGGACATCGTGTTCACTTGCTGGCGTTGTCGTTCGATAGCGCAACACACCATGAGCAGACGCCAGAAGGCATTTTCCTTACTCGTATAGGGTTGAATGACATCATTCCTGAAAACCCGACCTACAAGGGGTACCTGGCTCGTCAAGACAAATTGAATCGAGTGGCAGGCTCGCTGTGCGGCCGTTACTCGGTCCTCCCTGGACTGATTCAGCGTGTGGGGAGTCGTGTGAACTGGATGCTGTACAAAGCCCTATTGTTGAAGCGCTACAAGAATCGTCTTTTGCACGATCCTTTGCCATTCCGGCAGGCCTTTGTGCGCCACGGCCTAGACCTGCCCTGTGATATCGTTCAGGTTCACGATTTACCTGCACTGGAAGCCGGTAGCGAACTCGCGGCAAGCTGGGGTGTACCGCTGGTCTACGATGCGCATGAGCTCTATCCGGAGCAGAAGTCCTTCTCTGAGCCCCAGCGGCTTATCTGTTCACAAGCAGAGGCGGAACATATCAAGAAGGCCGATCTCGTGTTCGCGGTTAACGAGTCGATTGGCGATGAGATGGCGCACCGTTACCAGATCGAAAAACCGGTGACTTTGCTCAATGCAATCGATCCTCCAGCGGAATTCGATCCGACGCGGCATTACGATCTTTTACGTCAAGAGCTCGGGCTGAGCACAGAGCGGCGAATTTTGCTGTTCCAAGGCGGATTTGCACCTAATCGCAGCCTGGAAATCCTCGTTCAGGCCATGGCACATGTTACCCGTGCAGAGGTGGACTTAGTCATGATGGGCTTTGGCCCGTTTGGTGAGGTGCTCAAAACTAAGGCAAAACGTCTGAATTTGTTGGGTACACGAGTTCACTTCCTGAATGCCGTGCCGCAAAGTGAGCTGCTGCAGCACAGTGCTTCAGCCGACTTGGGTATTATTCCTTATCCTCATGTCGACCTTAACTCGTACTACTGCACACCCAACAAACTGTTCGAGTTCATTCAGGCAGGGTTGCCTATCTTGGCCAATGACTCTCCAGAGCTGAATCGTTTTGTGCGGGATAATGAGTTTGGTTATTCCGTTAAAATGAATACTGCGAAAGACATTGCGCGTGCGATTGACGCTGCCTTCAGTTCCGATCGCTTCCCGGTATGGCGTGATAACCTCAAACAGAAGCGTCGTGGCCTTGCCTGGAGTAGCCAGGACCTTATCTATGTAAATGCAATGAACCGGTTCCTCCATGTGGATGCGGTTGATCGGAGCTCTTCGGCTGGAGTCATTGGATGATCAGTTTTAGGCAGCATGCATTAAAAGCATTTTGTTTTACAGCAGCGTTATTCGTTTCTGTTGCTGTTAACGCCGACAGTGTTATTCCACAAACCAATGTCGATCAAGCCGTGCACAAAGTAGACTCTGCAGGAGTTCCGCATCTCTTTATTGACGGTATAGGAAGTGTAGATCATCCTGCTTGGACGGCGTTGTATGCCCTGGCTTATGCAGGAGTGGAAAATTATGATCCTAAATTGGGCATCAAGCCTGATGCCAAGCGTTTCGCAACCAGTATTGCTTGGCTGAAAAATCATCTATCCAAGGATAAGAACGGCTATTGGGTTTGGCCCTATTCCTTTGATAGCACCTACAACGATGTCTCAATCAAGGCACCGTGGAGTAGCGCCTTTGGTCAGGCCGTAGGTATTCAAGCGCTGTTGGCCGATTGGAGAGTGAATAAGGACAAATCCAGTCTGGAGCAAGCTATCAAGGCGGCAGAAGCGCTGTTCGTGCCGCTCGAAAAAGGAGGGTTTCTGTTTGCTTCAGGGAAGGACATCTGGTTTGAAGAGATTTCTTCATCAGTCCGGAACCCCTCGCACATCTTAAATGGGCATATGCGCGCTCTGATGGCGTTGGGGGAGTTGAAGGATGCTACTGGTGACGCCCGTTACGGCGAATGGTTCGCAAAAGGCAGTGATACATTGCTGCGCTGGTTGCCTCTTTACGACGCCGGCTACTGGCTGCGCTACGACCTAAATCCACGCAAGCAGGAATTACTGTTCCGCCTGGCCAACCCCTACGGGTTTGCAAATCCTGAATTAGCCATTGATCGGATTGTCTTACGCGATCCAGTTTCCGGTAAAGAGTCTGTCCTTGACGTCGGTGGCGAGAAAGATGCCAACGGTACAGCGCGGATTGCCGGTAACGACTGGGGACAAATTGAGCGAGTTGATGGACGCACTGTGCGTCGGCTTAAGCCAGTGACGGGAGAACGTGAGACGCCAGATAGCGAAGGGCAATGGGTAGCCCCTTATACCTATTTCTATCTGAACTTGCCAGATGAGTGGAAGGATAATCTTCGCACGCAACGTTTTGAGTTGATGATCGAGTATCTCGACGAGCGACCAGGTAACCTTGAAGTTCAAATGCGCTCAATAGCCCCTGGTAGTGCAACATTCCATAGTCTTGCAGATGGCGAACTCCTATTGTCTGGGAGCGAGAAGTGGCGGCAGTGGAAAGTTCCCGTTAAACCCCGAGATCTGGGTAATTGGGTCGGTACGACCTATGGTTTCAAGCATGCCGAATATTTGACGAAACTTGCTGCGAGGGACCAGCGCTTTAACTCTTGGCGTGATTTGGCTCGTGGTTACTCTAATAGCCAATCCGAAATGGACATGGTCGATGTCGAGCCGGTCAAAAGAGCAGTCACAGCGCAGACGCCTGTCTTGCCATTCTATTCTCAAGACAAGAACGGCGTATTGCTCATGCATGTAGGGACATCTGACCATTTGAAGAGGACTGGGAAGGCAGTCTACTCGCCTTATATTGTGGCTAGTCAAGCTATTGATGGTCGGCGCATGGCAAATTTAAGCACTTTGCTGAAAGAGTTTAATATTGCTAAGGATAGTGTCAAACGAAAGCCGGCAATAAACTGGATACTTGACGCAAAGAATCAGGTTTCTGCTGGTGGTTCTGTTTTATATAAATTTAACTTCCAAAATGTCTACAATGATGTAGTTACCCCTGCGCCTTGGCAGTCTTCCTTTGGGCAAACTTATATCCTGAAAGCCTTACACCAGACATTGCAGGAAGACATTGCCGATAATGCACTTGTCCAAAAGACTCTTCGGGGCGCACTTAAGGCCTACGGCGTTGAGATCGCACAAGGTGGTTTGGCTCATAAGGATCGTCAGGGTGGACTGTTCTTCGAAGAAGTGCCAAATCGCACCCATGTGCTTAATGCTCAGCTCTCGGCTCTTCCGGTTATCCATGACGTCGCGAAGAAAGTAGACGCGTCCTTGGGCCAAATATTGTGGAAGAAAGGGTTAACGTCTCTGACTGAGTATGTTTCCCGTTTCGATACTGGTTATTGGCTGCGTTATGATCTTAATCCTAAGAAAGAGTTACTATTCCAGCTTGACTGGCTGAAAGGTGACACATCACCACTGATCGAAAGTATTCGGTTAGAAGCTCCTGAGTTCTCCAAAGCTGTTCGTTTAGATGTTGGTAATGCAATGGCATTCAAAGGCGACTCTAGGATTTCAGGGTTGGATTGGTCAAGTGAAAAAGAAATTGATGGACGTAAGGTTCGCTCATTTAACAATGGTTATAAGATTCGCGCAGAGCCTGTGCAGGGCGGGACTCGGCAGAATGTCTATGCTCTAATGCAATTGCCAGTTACTGATTTTTCTGACTATTTTGATATTCAGCCTCATCGCCTCGTCATTCGTTATAAGGATGTTGCAGTTGGCAAATTCGTCGTAAAGGTACAGTCGATCAGTGAGGGCAATAGGTTGAAATTTGTCCCATTGCATAACTCATTAATTACTACTATAGGTGACCAGAAGTGGAAGGTGGCAGTGATAAGCGTCCGTCCACAGGATATGGGTTGGTATAAGGGGGAGGATTATCAGGCATTCGAAGTGGCCCAGTTAAGAAATATTGCTAAGTTGACCGGAGACTGGTTTTTTGAGCAGTACGCCGAGCGTCAGCACTATTTCTTGAATGCGAAGAAGAATGGAAGCTCGGTTATTGTCGAGCCTGAGGCGGATTCTCCCTTTGGGAAGGTGCAGCTTTCGCTTATTGATTCTTCGCCCACATATGAAGGATTTGGGTTTGCGAATGCCCTCGATGGAAGTGCAGAAGATAATTATGTCGCCAGTTTGGAGGGCGTTAATCCTGGTTATGTAAGCTTGCGTCTGGAAAGACCGGCATCAAATGGGGTGCTCACACTTGGTTGGGACAGTGCGCTTAACTATCCAGGTAATGTCAAGGTTGTGGCTCTTAATGGTAGTGGACGTGTTAAAAAAATATTGGCCGACGTAAATTTAATAAATGGCAAGGAAGCGAAAATCAAGCTTAGTGCAGTCGAGCCTTTTGATTCATTACGTATTGAGTTCTCTCAGTTTGTTGGGCAATCGCGCTTGCTCATGCGTCTGATAGAATTTAACGCCACTGTGTCTGAAGGTGCACCGTCAGACCAGCTTACCGTTAAACTTGAGCCGGGTGAGGATTATCTGGACGCTCAGGATGAGCGTAACCCGTTACGGATTTTTAGGCTTCCGGTGACTACAAAGGTGAAGTCTATTTCCGATGAGCTGGTTAAGGGAGTAGAGGGCGATCATGAGAAAATTTTGAGCTTTATGAAGTTCATAAATGGTTTCAAAGTTGGTGTTGCCAGCTCCATGACTCCTGAGGCAGCTATTGACGAGCGCGTGGGAGCTTGCGGTTCCTTTACCAACACATTGTTGGCTCTTTCTGCGGCGCAGGGTATTGAAGGGCGAGTAATAAGTCTTTTGAATTATCCTAAGAATGATGGTCATGCCGTGGCCGAAATTAAAGTCCAAGGTAAGTGGGCTCTTTATGATCCTACCTTTGGTGCTTTTTATACTTTGGTTGGTAGTAATGCTCCTTTGTCATTTGATGAAATAAAAGCTGGATATGCAAAAGGGATGAATATTCAGGTTCACCACTCTCTTATGCGGTCTGGGATTGAAGGTTATACGGGAAAGAATATTTTTACGCAGGCTAGCCCATCAGGTGTGATTGGTCCTGATCGTCCCTTCTATTTTCCTCTGAAACTTTCGTTTGTCGGACAAAGCTCGGTGGATGAGACGAAGTTTGGAGCGATGTGGCAGGGGGCTGGTTATTTAGGTGCTGCTACTTTGAACCAACAGCAGGAATGGACGCTGACAGCCTTGGATGCTAAAGAGAAATATATTTTTAAAGTTGTCGCAAAGAGCATTGGTGGGGATGTCAGGTCTGAAGATAAGACGTTTACTTTGCGGGCTGTGATATTCGACTCCAATGGTGGTCACGAAAAAAATCTTGGAAAAAACTTTCGACTTCAAAGATTCCCAGGCCCAGCACTGGGATATTCCATTTGAAGCCCATGCAGATGTAATGAAAATACGGCTATTGCATAATTATGTTGGCCCTGAATATCGTTACATTAATATGCAGAGCTACAGTTTGCAAAAAGCCGGCTAATTACTGGATACAATGTCTATGTGCGGAATAACGGGTTTCCTGGCCAGTTCGGCCAGTAGCGGTGAAATCGAGCAATCGCTCAGGAAAATGATGGGTGCAATCCGCCATCGCGGCCCAGACGGAGACGGCGTTTGGCTGGATACTCGTCGGCCAATGGGTCTGGGCCATGTACGCTTGGCGATTATCGACCCTGAGCACGGCAAACAGCCAATGGTGACCGAAGATGGTCGATTTATCGTGGTGTTTAACGGAGCGATCTATAACTATCTGGAATTGCGCCGCGAGTTGATTGGCAAGGGGCATCCGATTCATAGCTATTCCGACACCGAAGTACTGCTGTATGCCTATCGAGAATGGGGCGAATCTTTTGTGGACCGCTTGCAGGGGATGTTTGCCTTTGCGATCTGGGACCGTCATGAGCATCGGTTGTTCTGCGCTAGGGACCGGGTTGGGATCAAACCCTTTTATTACCATTTTGATGGTAAACGCCTACTGTTTGCTTCCGAAATCAAGGCTATTCTGGCTGATCCCTCCGTGCGCGCCCAAGCCAACCCGGAAGGTTTGCAGGACTACCTTACCTTCCAGTTCTGCCTTGATCAAAAAACCTTGTTCAAAGGCGTCGAGAAGCTGGAACCTGGCCACTGCCTATCAGCTCGTTACGAGGGAAGTACTCTCAAGATCAGTACCCGTCAGTATTGGGACCTTCAGTACAACATCGACGATGAGCACGACGAAAGTTACTTCATCGATACGCTGGCAGGTCTGATTGACGACTCTATACGCCTGCACATGCGATCGGATGTGCCTTTGGGCGCTCATTTGTCAGGTGGCCTGGATTCCAGCGCGGTTGTCTGTCTCGCGTCCCGTATGTTAGGCGGAGAGCCGATGCATACATTCACCGGGGCTTTCAATGAGGGGCCGCAGTTTGACGAAACGCACTATGCCAAGGATGTAGCAGCGTTTGCTGGAACTACTTATAACGAAATTTACATCCCGGCCGGACAGGAACTGGCGGATATCCTGCCACGTCTGATGCATTACATGGATGAACCTCTGGCAGGGCCTGGCGTAATTCCTCAGTATTATGTTTCACGGTTGGCCAGCCAGCATGTGAAAGTGGTCATGGGCGGCCAAGGGGGCGATGAACTATTTATCGGCTATGCTCGATACATGGCGGCTTACTTGGAAAAATGCCTCTCGGGCGCGATCTACCAGACGGCCAACCAAAATCGCTATGCTGTGTCGCTCGAATCCATCGTGCCAAACATGCCGCTGCTGGCCACCTACCAGCCGATGCTGCAGGGGCTTTGGAAAAACGGCTTATTCGGGCCTCATGATCAGCGCTATTTCAGTCTGGTGGATCGTAGCGAGGGGATGACTCAACTCTTCAACCAAGATGCGTTGATGGGTAATAGTGGCTATTCATCGTTCGAATCATTCCAGCGTATTTTCAATCGCGACGAGTTGCATTCGTTAGTCAATCAGATGACCTACTTCGATCTTAAAGGATCGTTACCAGCGCTACTTCATGTAGAAGATCGCACCAGCATGGCAGCGTCCATTGAGTCGCGGGTACCGCTGCTGGATCATCGAATCGTCGAGTTCATGGCCACCATTCCGCCGAACATCAAGTTTGCAAACGGGCGCATGAAACATTTGTTCAAGGAAGCGGTGCGCAATAGCGTTCCGCAGAGTATTTTCGAGCGCAAGGACAAGATGGGTTTCCCGACGCCATTGACGCAATGGACTAAAGGTGTGGCGCGTGACTTTGTTCGTGACACGCTACTGTCTGATCGCGCACGGCAGCGTGGTTTGTACAATGTGTCCGCTGTCGAGAAGACATTGAGCAATGAACGTGAATTCGGACGCGTGGTATGGGGGTTGCTCTGCCTTGAACTGTGGCATCGCATCTTTATCGATGGGGATATGCAACCAAGTGGTATCTGAATCCGAAAAATCCGATCGTCGGATATTGATGCTCTGCAATGATCGACAAATCGATCGCCGAATCCTCCTGCAGGCTGACAGCCTGCAGGAGGCAGGTTGGGATGTCACCATCTTGGCCATGCCGCGCGATGAGGCGGTACTGGGTGACGACCCGCGTGTCATACGTATCGGCACTCAAGCTGAAGCGATTGCTCAGCGCGAGAACCGTGTATTAGCAGTTTATCGTCTTGTACGTAGATACGTGCCAATGAACGGATATTTCATGCGTTTGCTGAAGTCCGCTGCCTGGCGATTTGTAGTAGATCAGGAACGGTTCTATCTAAATCTGTTCTTGAATGAAGGTCGTCGTCATCCGGCGACCGTAGTTGTCGCACATGATTTGCCAATGCTGGCGGTCGGCCGTGCATTGGCTACTGAGTTCAAAGCTCGGCTGGTATACGACAGTCATGAATTGTATTGCGAGCAGGAGTTCGCTCGTTGGCAGCAAAAAACGTGGGCTGCAATTGAACAGCGACACATCCACGCCTGTGACCAAGTCATTACAGTCAACCCTTCAATTGCCCGTGAGTTGGAAAAGCGCTATGGGTTGGACCAAGTATGTGTCATTCATAATGCCGAGCGGGTAGGACCATTGCCCGAACGTTCGCATTATCTGCGTGAGCATTTTGGTATTGCATCCGATCAGCGGATTTTACTGTTCCAAGGCGGTTTGTCAGCCGGACGCAATCTGACGGAGTTGGTACAGGCTATGGCCGGACTGGTTGCATCCAATATCCATCTGGTCATACTCGGCGACGGACAGATGGCGCACGAGCTCAAGCGTATAGTTGATCGGCAGGGGCTTAATAGGCATGTGCACTTTCACCCGGCTGTTCCGCAGACGCAATTGCTGTCGATCACGTGTTCAGCCGATGCAGGTGTCATTCCATATCAGGCCATCTGCCTGAATAACTACTACTGCACCCCCAACAAGCTGTTTGAGTTCGTCTCGGCCGGCTTGCCCATCCTCGCCAGTGATCTACCTGAATTACGCCGTTTAGTTCATGAACAGCAGATCGGGTCGGTGGCAGACTTGAGCACTGTTTCCCGACTGACCCAGGCAATCAGTGAGTTCTTTTCTGACGATATCCGGTTGCAGACATGGCGAGGTACTTTGAAAACGGTGCGGCAGGAAATGAGTTGGCAACATGAGGGTGAAAAACTCAAGCAGATCTATGAGGAGTTCAGATGAATGTCGCAGTGGTGTACCAGTACTATCAAGGCCGCTCGGCTCCTGGGCATTCGCTGGTCTATGAGCTTACCCAGCATCTGGCGCAGCGCGGACATGAAGTGACAGTCATCTCCGGTGAGACGGGCTACATGCGAACGGATCAACCTGCTCTGCCGTGGTATCGGCGTCTATTGCGTTATGAAAAAGACGGTCTGGTCAATGTTATCCGCACTTTCACCTATACACAGTTGCATCGCAGTTATTTGGGGAGATTGCTCAGCTTTTTCTCCTTTTCTGTGAGCGCGCCTATTGGTTTGTTGTTCGCCAAACGGCCTGACGTAGTGTTGGCTTCATCACCACCTATATTCCCGATGTTTAGCGTTTGGCTGGTGTGCAAGCTACGCCGCATACCCATGGTTTTCGAAGTCCGTGATCTGTGGCCGGAGTCTGCGGTGCAGATGGGGATTTTACGCAGCCGGGTACTGATTTCCGTTATGTCATGGATGGAGGCGCTGCTTTATCGGCATGCCAAACGTATCGTGACGCTCACGGCAGGTATTCGTGATGACATCCAGGCGCGTGGCTGGCCGGCAAAAAAGCTCGAAGTAATCACATGCGGTATTGATACCGAGATCCTTTTCTCTGACCCTGCTGCTGGAGAAAAAACGAGGCGACAACTGGGCTGGGAAGACTGTCAGATCGTTCTCTATCTGGGTGCAATGGGAGAGGCGAACAACCTGGATGTCTTACTGGAGGCTGCGCACAATAGCCGGAATGAGAAATTGCGTTACCTGCTGGTCGGAGATGGAATGCGCAGAGCCTATCTCGAAGCTCGTATCGCAGAGCTGGGCTTGACGAATGTGCGGATTTTGCCGCCCGTCCCGAAGAATCAGGTGCGCGGCTTCATTAATGCTGCGGATATCTGCGTCGTTACCCTTATGGATATTCCGCTGTTCCAAGGAGCCATACCGACCAAACTGCTCGATTATATGGCCTGCGCGCGGCCTGTATTGTGTGGTGTCGCAGGGGAGGCAGCGGCAATAGTCGAGCTGGCGGGAGCAGGGCTGACATTTCCTCCTAATGATGCGTTGCGCTTGGCTGAGTTAGTGGCGCAATTGAGCCAGGACGAGGCTGGTCGTCAGTTAATGGGACAGAGAGGGATGGGCTATGTACAGGAGCACTTCAATGCATTGCATAATCGCGATGCGATGGAAAAACTGCTCCTGAGCGTTGCCAGTTGCTCCTGACGAGGCGTTTTGCGGACGGAGGTCCGCTCCCTTACCGCTGGGTGCTGAGGGATCACTGGCAGGACTGGGCTAAACTACGAAGGCCTTCTCGTGTCTATTCGTTGTACGAGTTGACGTTCCGGAGGACAAGCTAATGGAAAGAAGCCCTTTGTATTTTCAGTTTGTGAGTGAGCATCCTCGAGCTATCGAAGAGGAGCTTCCCTGTACGCAAGCCGATAAGGCGACCGTCCTGCTGGCGTTCGATAAGGGTGAAGTCCAAGAGATGTACATTGGGCTCTATGTCGCATCGGAAGCTTGCCTGGTGGAGTATGTCCTCCCTCATTGCGAACTGGAGGTCATATGCCGGAGGCACGTCGTTGACCGCGGCGCAGCATTGGACTGTGCCAGACAGAAGGCAGAGATGCGGTGCAGGCTGCATTGATGGAAAGCCTATGTGCGCTTGATTCGGACGGACTGGAAGCACATTTCCGCAATGGAAAAGTAATGACGGTCACGGGGGGACACCTCCGGGCGGCTAGCCTAGGCTCTGTATGAAAAGCCTTGACTCGGTGATGCTGCGTTGAAAACAGCCCCAAGACTTTTCACACAGAGCCTAGGACAAGGCTTAGTAGGCTGGGCCTTGATCGAGGTTTATCCGTCCATTGCTGCTCTACAGAGGGGCAATGTGACTACTTTTCCATCAGTGACGCACAGGTGCCAAGTTGTCGATTGTATGGCATTTGCGTTCAGCGTGATCTGATCGCTGGATACCCTGTAAGATGTGGTGAGCTGTCCCATGGTTGCGACTACTTCGCATTTCTGGCCGATGCTGATCAGAGCCAGTTAAATCCAGTTGTGGGAGCGTATGGTGGGCGCTTTAAGCAGGTCGGTTTGGTTGCGCCCACTGGCCTGCTTGTAGCGTCGGGTGCCTTTCTCCCAGCCGGCTCTATTGCTGTGGATATCAGCAGAAACAGAAGCTCAGGCGCTACTGGGCATTATCGGGAATTTCTTCGTAAATGATTTGGCTGCTTCCTCTTGTTGGCGTTCTTTCATTGGTTTTAACCGCCCTATTGCGTCGTTACGCGTTGGCTAGGAGCATTATTGATATCCCCAATGCGCGAAGTTCCCATACTTTGCCGACACCACGCGGCGGTGGGGTAGCGATTGTCGCTGCGTTCCTGCTGGCGCAATTGATGCTAGCAAGGGAGGGGCTACTTGAGGGGGCTGCCCTGGCCTCAGTGTTCGGCTCGGGGCTTCTGGTCGCGATCATTGGTTTTATAGATGATCATGGGCATATTGCTGCAGGCTGGCGCCTGTTGGGGCATTTCTGCGCAGCTGCGTGGGCGCTTGCGTGGTTGGGCGGTATGCCTCCAGTGCAAGTATTCGGTACGTCACTATCACTGGGGTGGCTCGGGCACGTGTTGGCGGCGTTTTACCTGGTCTGGATGCTAAACCTCTACAACTTCATGGATGGCATCGATGGTATAGCCGGCGTCGAAGCGATCACCGTTTGCTTGGGATGCTGCTTGCTTTACTGGCTGGCTGGCATGACCAGTTTGATTTGGGCGCCCCTGTTACTAGCGATGGCCGTTGTGGGCTTCCTATACTGGAACCTCCCGCCAGCTCGGATTTTCATGGGGGATGCTGGTAGTGGGTTTCTTGGCATGGTGTTGGGCGTGCTCTCGCTGTTAGCTGCATGGCAATCTTCGCAGCTGCTCTGGGCTTGGTTGATTTTGCTAGGCGTTTTTGTAGTAGATGCCAGCTTTACACTTGGGCGTCGGCTGCTAAGGGGTGAAAAAGTGTATGAAGCACATCGTAGCCATGCTTATCAATTTGCCTCGCGACAGCACGGGGGGCACTTGTTCGTTACCTTAGGAGTGTTGGTAATAAATTTGTTTTGGCTATTGCCAATCGCTTGCTATGTTGTTTGGTCGGGGGAAGATGGTTTGCTAGGGCTGATAGTTGCCTATGTTCCATTATTTTTTCTTGCTAGATATTATCGTGCTGGCTTGCGGGAAAGTTAAACTGCATATGGGGAGTGCTTCCTCGAGTTGCATTAATGCTTTGAGGTCAGTCTGCGAGATACGCGGGTGGGATGAATTATAATGAGGGATAAACTTAAATCGCGACTGTTGGGCCTGTCGCGCCGATATAAGCGTGCGTTGCAGGTGGTTGTCGATCTGTTCTTGATATGGTTCGCTTTGTGGTTGTCTTTCGTTGTGCGCCTTGGATTTGATTATGCGGGCAGTCCCGTGCTCGACCATCCATGGTTGTTTGTCGTTGCACCGATAGTGGGTGTTCCTATTTTTATAAAGTTCGGTCTGTACCGAGCAGTAATGCGCTACTTCGGCAATGAAGCTTTAGTGGCTATTTTTAAGGCGGTTGGACTGTCGTCATTGGTGTTGGCGCTGTTCGTTTATTGGTACAGTAATCATGCCCTCATAGTGCCGCGCTCCATTATTTTCAATTACTGGTGGTTGACCTTGGTAATGGTTGGCGGGTTGCGTCTGTTGATGCGGCAGTACTTCATGGGGAATTTGCTCTCTGCACCGCGAGTATCTTTTTCGGACCGCGATGAAGGACTGATTCGCGTAGCCATTTATGGCGCTGGAGCTGCCGGCAATCAACTTGTATCAGCCCTGCGTATGGGGCGCTTGATGCGCCCTGTCGCATTCATCGATGATGATCCAGGCATTGTCGATCGAGTCATTGCTGGTTTGCGAATCTACAAGTCCCACGACATCCAGCGTATGATCGAGGATACCAGCGCCCAAGAAATACTTATGGCTATCCCTTCCGCCAGTCGGGCGCGCAAGCGGGAAATTCTTCATTATTTGGAAGGTTTCCCGCTGCATGTACGCAGTGTGCCAGGCCTGATGGACCTAGCCAGTGGCAGGGTCAAGGTGGATGATATCCAGGAAGTTGACATTGCCGACCTGCTCGGCCGCGACGCGGTGCCACCTGAGGCCGGCCTGTTGCAGCGTTGTATCACCGGTAAGGTTGTGATGGTAACGGGCGCTGGTGGCTCAATAGGCTCGGAACTCTGCAGGCAGATCGCGAAGCTAAAACCAACTGTGCTGCTGTTGTTCGAGCATAGCGAGTTCAACCTTTACAACATTCTTAGCGAGTTGGAGCAATGTTGCCAACGAGAGTCGTTGAGCTTGCGCTTGCTACCGATCCTCGGCTCGGTGCGTGACCATGGCAAGTTGTTGCATGTCATGAAAACCTGGCATGTCGAGACCGTTTACCATGCGGCCGCATACAAGCATGTACCCATGGTCGAGCACAATATCGCCGAGGGGGTGCTTAACAATGTAATTGGTACGCTCAATGCGGCGCAGTCTGCGCTGCAGGCAGGCGTTGCCAATTTCGTGTTGATATCCACCGACAAGGCGGTACGGCCCACCAATGTAATGGGCAGCAGCAAGCGTTTAGCCGAAATGGTGTTGCAGGCATTGAGCCGAGAAAGTTCCCTACCGCTGCTGGATGCCAACAAGAACGTTTCGCTCATCAACTCCACCCGTTTCACCATGGTGCGTTTTGGCAATGTCCTCGGTTCTTCTGGCTCGGTCATTCCCTTGTTCCGCCAGCAGATCAAGGCGGGTGGCCCGTTGACGGTGACGCACCCGAAAATTACCCGCTATTTTATGACCATTCCTGAGGCTGCTCAGTTGGTGATCCAGGCAGGTTCTATGGGACAGGGGGGAGATGTCTTCGTGCTGGATATGGGCGAACCAGTGAAGATCGTCGAACTGGCCGAAAAGATGATCCACCTGTCTGGGTTGAGTATTCGCACCGAGGCCAATCCATCAGGTGATATCGCTATCGAGTTCACTGGGCTGCGACCGGGCGAAAAGCTTTATGAAGAATTGTTGATCGGCGATAACGTTGAGTCGACCCCACACCCAATGATCATGAGCGCCCATGAAGATTTTTTGCCATGGGACGTGCTCAAGGAGCGACTCGATCAGTTAGTGGCGGCGGTATCGACTGATGACTACGGACTAGCACGGCAGTTATTGCGGGATACGGTGAGTGGCTATACACCAGATGGCGAAATCGTAGACTGGATTTACCTGCAGCATCGACTGGAACCTTGAATACGAAAACGCCTGACGATTTGTCGGGCGTTTCGTATTTGTGTGCGTTGGTCAACTCCTTGAAACTTCTGGAACAAAATTCTGGGAACAACGAGTTTGCGCACATTTCATGCGGGGGCTACTGTTGATTTCGCAACCAAGGAGAGTTGCTTGAACCTAACCTCAAGGAGTGACATTCATGCGTAACACCATCCTTTCCTACCTCCTCCTCCCCCTGTTCACCGGCCTTTCCTTCTCCCTAAGCGCCGCCCCCAACCCCAGCATCCCCCCAGCCACCGAGCAGGCCGCAACCAAGGTGACCACGAGCGTCACCGCCAGCCAACCCGCCAAGCTCGACCTCAACACCGCCGATGCCCTAACCCTGCAAAAGGAACTCAACGGCATCGGCCGGGCCAAGGCTGAGGCGATCGTGGCCTATCGCGAGGCCAATGGCCCGTTCGCATCGGTGGATGAACTGCTGGAAATCAAGGGCATCGGTAACGCACTGCTGGAGCGCAACCGCGACAAGCTGGTCGTGACAGAGTAACCAGTAGGGGAGTGGCCGATCCGCCAGGGTCGGCCATCAAGCATCAACGATCCTGCGCATCCTTGGCATCCGCCTCGGCATTGCGCTCGTGGATCTTCTTCAACTGCTCTTCGGTCAATGGCAGTTTCTTTGCCGTGTCGCGCAGCAGCAGCAACCCGCCGACGATCGAGCCAAGGGCTATGATCAGTATCAACCAGGCATACCAGGGCATGACGTTCTCCTTGTAGACCATGGATGGCAAACGCTTGCTTAGTTTCGAGCGGTTGCCGCATCCGTTGGTTCAATTATAGGAGTGACCGGGTGCCGGGCCAATTCTCGTGATCCGTGGCCCCAAAGCCTGGGCCACATCGTTTACAATGCGCGCCGATTTCGACTTGCCAAGAGACTCTGCCCATGTCCGCCTGCCAGACGCCCCTGATCGTCGCCCTGGATTTCCCTACCCGTGACGCCGCCTTGAAGCTGGCTGACCAGCTTGACCCTGCGCTGTGCCGGGTGAAGGTCGGCAAGGAGCTGTTCACCAGCAGCGCTTCTGGGATCGTCGAGACCCTGTGCGAGAAGGGCTTCGAGGTGTTCCTGGACCTCAAGTTCCACGATATCCCCAACACCACGGCGATGGCAGTGAAGGCCGCGGCCGAGATGGGGGTGTGGATGGTCAACGTGCATTGCTCCGGTGGCCTGCGCATGATGTCGGCGTGCCGTGAGGTGCTGGCCAAGCGTAGTGGTCCACAGCCGTTGTTGATTGGCGTGACGGTGCTGACCAGCATGGAGCGTGAGGATTTGGCAGGGATCGGCCTGGATGTGGATCCGCAGGAGCAGGTGCTGCGTCTGGCGGCATTGGCGGAGAAGGCGGGGATGGACGGGCTGGTGTGCTCGGCGCTCGAGGCGCCGGCGCTGAAGGCTGCACATCCGTCGCTGCAGTTGGTGACCCCGGGGATTCGTCCTGCTGGCAGTGCCCAGGATGACCAGCGCCGGATCCTTACTCCACGCCAAGCACTGGACGCGGGTTCGGATTACCTGGTGATCGGGCGTCCGATCAGCCAGGCGGCGGACCCGGCGCAGGCACTGGCGGCGGTTGTGGCTGAGATCCGCGCCTGACGTTCGATCGCAGGGGCCGCTTTGCGGCCCTTCGCGGGTAAACCCGCTCCCACAGATGCGGCGGTGACATTGAGAGCACCGGAGAATCTGTAGGAGTGGTTACCCGACAATAGGCCAGTGCAAATAACACAAGGCAGTTGCGCCTCCCTGGCCTGGACTATGTTCAGTCCCACAGCGCCACCGCGAGGGATGGCTGCAAAGACAGCCGCCCCCACAACGGCCTGGGCTCACACTTTCAACACCAATTTCCCGAAGTTTTCTCCGCTGAACAGCTTGAGCAGCGCCTCCGGGAAGGTCTCCAACCCCTCCACCACATCCTCCTTGCTCTTCACCTTGCCACTGGCCAGCCACCCGGCGATCTCCTGCGCGGCCTTGCCGTATTCCTTGGCGTAATCCATCACCACGAACCCTTCCATCCGCGCGCGGTTGACCAGCAGCGACAGGTAGTTGGCCGGGCCTTTGACGGCGTCTTTGTTGTTGTACTGGCTGATGGCGCCGCAGATGACCACGCGGGCCTTGAAGTTCAGGCGGCTGAGCACGGCGTCGAGGATGTCGCCGCCGACGTTGTCGAAGTACACATCCACGCCTTTCGGACATTCGCGTTTGAGGCCGGCCAGGACGTCTTCGGCTTTGTAGTCGATGACGCCGTCAAAGCCGAGCTCGTCCTTGAGGTATTGGCATTTCTCCTGGCCACCGGCGATGCCGACGACGCGGCAGCCTTTGAGCTTGGCGATCTGCCCGGCGATGCTACCGACGGCACCGGCGGCGCCGGAGAGAACGACGGTTTCGCCGGCTTTCGGTTGGCCGACGTCGAGCAGGGCGAAGTAGGCGGTCATGCCGGTCATGCCCAGGGCCGAGAGGTAGCGGGGCAGGGGGGCTAGGCGTGGGTCGATCTTGTACAGGCCCTGGGGTTCGCCGGTGAAGTAGTCCTGCACGCCGAGCGGGCCGTTGACGTGGTCGCCGGGCTTGAAGTCTGGGTGCTTTGAGGCGATCACTTCGCCGACGCCCAGGGCGCGCATCACCTGGCCGAGGGCAACGGGGGCGATGTAGGACTTGCCTTCATTCATCCAGCCGCGCATGGCGGGGTCCAGGGAGAGGTAGAGGTTTTTCACCAGCACCTGGCCTTCGACGGGCTCGGTGACGGGGACCTGCTCGTAGGTGAAGTTGTCGCGGCGCACGGCACCGACCGGGCGTTGGGTGAGCAGGAAGCGGCGGTTGGTCTGGGTCATGGCGGGTCCTGGGTGGCAAAGGGGCAGAACGGGCAATTTAACCTGCTGATGGACGTTGGTCCGCAAAATCACTGATAGGCATGGTAGACCAACCGTTGGTGTGATGATGCTGCCCAGCCAGGCGGTGGGCTGGCTAGACTGCTGGCGATGGTGCACGGCATTTCTGTAGGCGCGATCTTGAGTGGCCCCGGGGGCCGCTGCGCCGCCCTTTCGCGGCACAAGGCCGCTCCTACACAGAGCCGTGCCCAATCCTGAAGACCCTAAGGAGTGAGCAATGAGCATGACCTTTTCCGGCCAGGTAGCCCTGGTCACCGGTGGTGGGGCGGGGATTGGCCGGGCGACGGCACAGGCATTCGCTGTCGAGGGTTTGAAGGTGGTGGTGGCTGATCGGGATGTGGAGGGCGGCGAGGCGACGGTCGCGCTGATTCGCCAGGCCGGTGGGGAGGGGCTGTTCGTGGCCTGCGATGTGACCAAGGATGCCGAGGTGCGCCATTTGCACGAGCGCATCATCGAAGCCTACGGTCGTCTGGACTACGCCTTCAACAATGCCGGCATCGAGATCGAGCAAGGCCGTCTGGCAGAGGGCAGCGAGGCGCAGTTCGACGCCATCATGGGCGTGAACGTCAAGGGTGTGTGGCTGTGCATGAAGTACCAACTGTCGCTGATGCTCGCCGCGGGCGGTGGGGCGATCGTCAATACCGCGTCGGTCGCGGGGTTGGGGGCGGCGCCGAAGATGAGTATCTACAGCGCTTCCAAGCATGCAGTGATTGGCCTGACCAAGTCGGCGGCCATCGAGTACGCCAAGAAGGGCATTCGGGTGAATGCAGTGTGCCCAGCGGTGATCGATACCGACATGTTCCGCCGAGCCTACGAGGCTGACCCGCGCAAGGCGGAGTTCGCGGCCGCGATGCACCCGGTGGGGCGCGTGGGCAAAGTCGAGGAGATCGCCAGCGCGGTACTTTACCTGTGTAGCGATGGCGCGGCCTTTACTACCGGCCATAGCCTGGCTGTCGATGGCGGGGCCACGGCAATTTGAGGCCCATTGAAACTGCGTCGGCCTTTTCGCGGGTAAACCCGCTCCTACAGGTTCTCCGCTGTTCTCAACAACACCGCTGTGCCTGTGGGAAACGGCGCCAGGGCTGGTATTTGCATGGCTGAAAAGTCTAGGCAGCCCAAGAGTCACCGCAAGCCTTGTGGGAGCGGGTTTACCCGCGAATGAGCCCGTGCTGACAACCATAGTGTCAAGGCAACCACTCCACACCCCGCGAGTAACGCGGTGCCAAACACCACCAACGCGGTTCGCGAGCCAAGGCGGTCACTGAGCAGCCCCGTGAAGATCACCGGCAAGCTGAACCCCAGGTACGCCAGCAGAAAGAAACCCGCGCTGGCCCGGGTCTTCTCAGGCCCTGCCAACTGGTTCACCGCCGCCAGCCCACCCAAATAAATGAACCCGTAGCACGCGCTGCTGGCAGCGACCGCGCCCAGCAGCACGGCAGCCAACTGCCCGCTGTCGGCGCCCCAGGCCAGCAGGGCGTAGCTGCAGGGTAGGATCGCCAGGCCCAGCAAGGTCGCCCGCGCGCTGGCCATGCGACGGGCCATCGGCTGGAACAACAAACCACAGCTGATCACGCAGAAGGTCGAGAAGCCGGACCAGGCGCTCAGCCCGTGTTGACGCAAGACGCCCGGCAACAGGGCAATCACCAGGCCTACGCAAGCCCAGGCAAGCAAGATGGCCAGGCCATAGGCCAGGCTGCCCCTGGGGTAGAAGGGCAGGCGCAGCATGGCGCCGCGCTGCGCAGGACGCGGATCGGGCAGGCGCCAGACCAACACCAGCGCGACGGCGGCGAGCAGCAGTTGCAGGTGGAAGCTGCCCGGCGTCAGGGTGGGGCCGCGCACCAAGAAGAGGCTTGTCAGCGCGGCGCCCAGGCCAAAGCCCAGGGACGTGCTGGCGGTCACCCAGTTGGCGGCGCGGCCGCTGTCATTGCCGGCCATCAGCTCGCCCATATAGGCGGTGGCGGTCGCCGAGGCCAGGCCCGTGCCCAGGCCCAGGAACAGGCGCGCCAGGCCCAAGGTCTGCAGGTTGGGGGCGAACAGCATCAGCACCGTGGCGATCATCGACAGGGCCAGAGCCGTGAGGATCAGCGGCCGTCGCCCGACCCGGTCCGCCAGGCCGCCCAAGGCCAGCAGCACGGGCAATACGCCCAGTACGTAACCGGAGAACGCCACCGCAGTGGCGGCCGCGCCTTGGCCGGAGAGGTCGGCGTAGGCGATGTACAGGGGCGCCTGCAGGTTCACCGCGAGGGTGATCAGGCACAGGGCGAAGGCCAGGCGGGCCGGGGCTGAGCGGGTGGTCATCTGGGCATCCTTGGGTTGTCTGTAGTGGCGCTTCGCGGGTGAACCCGCTTCCACAAGCCTCGCGGTGATCCTTGTGGGCGCGGCTGGCCGGTAGGCCAACAGTGATCTCCAACCCTTGCACCAACAAGGCACACTCCCGGCGCATTTGTGATTAACTGTTCGGTAAAAATCAGCGAACACTTCCCATGCCTATCCTTTTGGATCGTGACTGCGCCACCCCGCTGGTCCAGCAACTGACCGAACAGTTGCAAGCCTGGATCGAACAGCAACGTCTGCGCCCCGGCGCGCGGCTGCCTTCGATCCGCACACAGGCCCGCAACCTGGCCGTCAGCCCCGCCTGCGTGATCGAAGCCTACGACCGCCTGGTGGCCAGCGGCTGGCTGGAGGCGCGTCACGGCACGGGCTTCTTCGTCGCCGAGCGTAAGCCGGGCCTGCCCCAGGAAGAGGAACTGGCGTGGGGCGAAGCGGTGGATGGCAGTTGGCGGCAGTTTCGCGAAGGCCACGACGAGTTGCTCAAGCTCGGCTGCGGCTGGCTGCCTTGCGCCTGGCGGGCCAACACTGAAGTGGCCCAGGCCGTGCGTCTGGTCAGCCGTGGCAATGTGGAGGATCTGTTCGACTATTGCCCGCCCTTGGGCCTGGCCAGCCTGCGTCAGCAATTGCACAAGCGCCTGGCGCGCATCGACATCGCCGCCGGCCCCGAGCGCATCCTCACCACCCAGGGCGCCAGCCATGCCCTCGACTTGCTGGTGCGTACGCTGTTGCGCCCAGGCGATGCGGTGCTGGTGGAAAGCCCTGGCTACTACAACCTGTTCAACCTGTTGCGCCAGCACCAGGTACGTATGCTGCCGGTACCGCGTACCGCCAGCGGGCCGGACCTGGACGCCCTGGAACGCCTGCTGGCCGAGCACCGCCCGCGCTGCCTGTTCATCAACAGCCTGTATCACAACCCCACCGGCACCAGCCTGACGCCAAAGGTGGCCTATCGCCTGCTGGAATTGGCCCGCGAGCATGACCTGCGCATCGTCGAGGACGATATCTACGCAGATTTTCAGGACGGCCCGGCCACGCGCCTGGCGACCCTCGACAGCGAGCAGCGGGTGATCTACATGGCCAGTTTCTCCAAGACCCTGAGCAGTTCGCTGCGGGTGGGCTACCTGGTGGCCGATGCCGCGCTGATTGCTCGCTTGGCCGAGCTCAAGATGGTCACTGGCATCGGCACGTCGCGCTTTGCCGAGCAGGTGGTGGGGCAGATGCTCGCCAACGGCAGCTACCGCAAGAGCGTGCAACGCCTGCGTGTGCGCCTGGGGCAGCACATGGCCAAGCTGCTGGGGCAACTTGAGGCCTATGGCTGGGAGGTGTTCTGCGAGCCCTATGGCGGCATGTTTGTCTGGGTGCGCTCGCCTGGGCGCGACGTTGCCAGCCTGGAGCGCATTGCCTTGGACAACGCGGTGCTGCTGACGCCGGGCAGTGCGTTCGACCATCAGGGCGCGCCGAGCGACTGGTTGCGTATCAATGTCGCCTACGGGCAGGACCAGCGGGCACAGGCCTTCTTTCGACACGCAGGGCGACCTTCAGCACGCTGAAAGCGACACGCTCATAGCTATTTGACACCATTGTGACCGGTGGGCCTTGTGGGTGGGGCGCTGCTGTTGCCACTCTTGGCTGAAAAGGGCTGCTGTGCAGCCCATCGCGGGGCAAGCCCGCTCCTACAGGGACCACCACTAGCCTGTAGGAGCGGGCTTGCCCCGCGATGGGCGTACAGCGGCCCCAAAAAACAGCGATGGACTGGGGGAATGGGCGATGCGGGCAACCAAGCACGGTGTTCTGGCCAACCTGGGCATGGCCCGCAAACTCGGGCTGGGCTTTGCCCTGGTGTTGTTGCTGACCCTGGCGGTGGCGGCCATCGGCGTCTTCGCCTTGCAGGGCCTGGGCCAGCGCTTCGATGGCCTGCGCCAGATGAGCCAGTTCAATACCGACTTGCTCAAGCTGCGCCAGCACGAGCAGGGTTTTGCCCTGCGCTCGGACATCAAGGAAGCCGAAACCCTGCGCAAGGACCTGCAAAGCCTGACCGAGCGCGCCCGCAACCTCCCGGCCCTGGCCGCCACCGAAAGCGACCTGGCCGCCTACGGCCAGGCCTTCGATGTCTTCGTCGAAGCCGTGCAGGCCAAGGAGCTGGCCCTGGACATGGCCAGCTGGTCGGTCTCCAGTGTCGCCAACAACCTCGATGTGCTGCAGTCTGGCCTTGCCGACGATGGCACCTATACCCTCAAACAGTCCCAAGGCCAGCAGGGCAGCGAATTCCTCGAGCAGGCCGGCCAGGTGGCTCAGGTGTCGCGCCTGATGCTGCAGGCCATGGACGAGGCGCGGGTGCGCCTGGAGCAGGGGCGTAAGGGTGAGGAGGCGGTCAACGAGGGGCGCATCGCCCAGACCGTCGAGGCAGCGAGCCTGGTCGACCAGCTCAAGGCGTCGGTGAGCGACACCGGTTACCAGAGCGTCTTGGGCGAGGTGGCCGGGCATATCGCCAGCTTCTCCGACAAGCTCAACGAATACACCGACCTGCTGGCCAAGGAACAAGGCATCAAGGCTCAATTGCAGGCCCGGGCCGAGCTGGTCACCAGCCGGGTCAACCAGGCCTATGCGAGCCAGGAGCAAGCCATGCAGGGCGAACTTGCCCGCAGCACGGTCGCCATCGCCTTGGCCACCGCGCTGGCCTTGCTGGTGGGCGTGCTCGCCGCCTGGTTGATCACCCGTGCCGTGGTCGGCCCGCTCAAGCGTGTGATCGCCCGAGCCCAGCGTATCGCCGCGGGCGATCTGGCAGTGGAGACTGAAACTACGCGGCGTGACGAGGTCGGCCAGCTGACCTTGGCCATGCAGCAGATGGCCGCCGGGCTCTCCGGTATCGTCAGTGGTCTGCAACAGGGCATCGAACAATTGGCCGGCAACGCCCAGGCGCTGTCGGCGGTCACCGAGCAGACCAACCGTGAGGTGGGCAGCCAGAAGGAAGAAACCGAGCAAGTGGCCACCGCCATGCAGCAGATGACGGCCACCGTGCACGACGTGGCGCGCAACGCCGAGGAGGCCGCTCAGGCGGCGCAGAGCGCCGACGACAAGGTCGAGTCCGGCCAGCAGGTGGTGCGCCAGAGCATGCAGCGCATCGAACAGTTGGCTGCCGCGGCGGAGACCGCCAGCGCCGGCATCGACAGTTTGAGCGCCGAAATCCATACCATTGGTGACGTGCTGGAAGTGATCAAGAGCGTCGCCGAGCAGACCAACCTGCTGGCGCTCAACGCAGCGATCGAAGCCGCTCGGGCCGGTGAGCAGGGGCGCGGCTTTGCCGTGGTGGCGGACGAGGTCCGGGCTCTGGCGCGGCGCACCCGGCAATCCACCGAAGAGATCGAGCGCCTGGTCGCCAGCCTGCGCGGCAACGCCCAGCAGTCGGTATCGCAGATTCGCGGCAGTACCGAGCTGGTGCGTCTGGCGGTGGCCGATGCGCTGCATACCGAAAGTGCGCTGGGCAGCATCGCGGCTGCGGTGTCGTTGATCCAGCAGATGAACCAGCAGATCGCCGCGGCGGCGGAGCAGCAAAGCTCGGTGGCCGAGGAAATCACCCGCAGCGTCACGCAGATCCGCGGCAGCGCCGATCAGGCCGCCCTGGCCATGCAGGACAACGCCCGCTCGAGCGTCGAGTTGGCGCAGTTGGGCACTGACCTCAAGGGCATGGTTGGCCACTTCAGATTGTGATCGAGTGTGTCGGCCCTTCGCGGGTTAACCCGCGAACAGGCCGGCACTGACAACAAGGCATCGTCAGCCTTTGCGTGGGCTCAGGATCAGCAAGGTCAACACTCCCGCCACAATCCCCCAGAACGCCGAGCCGATCGAGAACAAGGTGAACCCCGAGGCCGTCACCATGAAGGTGATCAGCGCCGCCTCACGCTCGCGGGGTTCGCCCATGGCCACGCTCAGGCCGTTCATGATCGAGCCAAACAACGCCAACGCCGCAATCGACAGCACCAGCTCTTTGGGCAGCGCCGCAAACAGGGCTGCCAGTGTGGCACCGAACACCCCGGCGATGCCGTAGAAAATCCCGCACCATACCGCCGCGGTGTAGCGCTTGCTCGGGTCCTCATGGGCGTGGGGGCCGGTGCAGATCGCTGCGCTGATCGCCGCCAGGTTCACGCCGTGGGAGCCGAACGGCGCCAGCAGCAGCGAGGCAAAGCCGGTGGCCGAGATCAGCGGCGAGGCCGGCACCAGGTAGCCATCGGCCCGTAGTACGGCGATGCCCGGCATGTTCTGCGAGGTCATCGCCACCACGAACAGCGGGATGCCGATGCTGATGGTCGCCGCCAGCGAGAAGCTCGGCGTGGTCCACACCGGCTTGGCCACCTCCAGGTTGAAGCCGCTGAAGTCCAGCAGACCCAGGGCGCCGGACAACGCAGTGCCCACCAGCAACGCGGCCAGCACGCAATAGCGCGGCGACAGGCGCTTGACCAGCAGGTAGCTGAAGAACATGCCCAGCACCAGCACGGTGCGGTGTTGGGCCGCGACGAAAATCTCGCTGCCGATCTTGAACAAGATGCCTGCCAGCAACGCCGAGGCCAGGGATGCCGGGATGCGACGCACCAGACGCTCGAAGCTGCCGGTCAACCCGCAAATCAGCACCAGCACCGCGCAGGTGATATAGGCGCCGATGGCCTCGCCATAGCTGACCCCGCCGAGGCTTGTGATCAGCAATGCAGCGCCGGGGGTCGACCAGGCGATGGTGATGGGCGTGCGATAACGAAGCGACAGGCCGATGCTGCACACCGCCATGCCGATCGACAGGGCCCAGATCCACGAGGAAATCTGCGCACTGGTCAGCCCAGCGGCCTGGCCTGCCTGGAACATCAGCACCAATGAGCTGGTGTACCCCGTGAGCATGGCGATGAAACCGGCGACAATCGCCGACGGGGAACTGTCTGCCAGAGGGCGCAGGCGCGCGGAGGTGGCATCGGTCATTGAAAAGTCCTTGTAAAGGTGTAAGCAGTTTTTTCAGACTACCGTGACCGGGCGCAATCCTTGCGATACAGCGACCATTGCATTTAGCCGTACAGTCGCCAACTATTGGGCACGATTGCGTAACTGCGCGGGAGGGGAGGAGTGATGTACAAGGTTTACGGGGATTACCAGTCGGGCAACTGCTACAAGATCAAGTTGATGCTGCATTTGCTGGATCGCCCCTACACGTGGCATCCGGTGGATATCTTGAAGGGCGAAACCGAGACGCCCGAGTTTCTGGCGATGAACCCCAACGGCAAGGTCCCGGTGTTGCAGCTCGAGGATGGCACCTGCCTGTGGGAGTCCAACGCCATCCTGAACTTCCTGGCCGATGGCAGTGATTTTTTGCCCACCGAGCCACGCCTGCGCACCCAGGTGCTGCAATGGCAGTTCTTCGAGCAGTACAGCCACGAGCCCTACATTGCCGTAGCGCGGTTCATCCAGTTTTACCTGGGGCTGCCTGACGAGCGCGTGGAGGAATACCGCAAGTTGCACAAAGGCGGCTACAAGGCGCTCAAGGTCATGGAGAGGCAACTGCAGATGACGCCTTATCTGGTTGGCGACCAGTATTCGATCGCCGACGTGGCGTTGTATGCCTACACCCATGTGGCGCATCAGGGCGGGTTCGACTTGACGGATTATCCGGGCGTGCGGGCGTGGTTGGCGCGGGTGGCGAGCCATCCGCGGCATGTGCCGATGGTGGACTGATCCAGGCTTTTTGCTAGCGGTTCCGGCCCTATCGCGGGTACACCCGCTCTTACAGGGTTGTTCGTACCTGTGGGAGCGGGTTTACCCGCGAAAAGGCCTCCACAGCCTGTGTTTCAGACTGCCGCGAAGCGTTTGTCCAGGTAGGCAATGATGTCCTTGGACTCGTACATCCAGGTCACCTCGCCAGCTTCCTCGATACGCAGGCACGGCACCTTCACTCGGCCGCCGCCCTCGAGCAGGGCCTGGCGGTGGGTCGGGTCGTTCTTGGCGTCGCGCAGGGCCACCGGCACGTTGAGGCGGTGCAAGGTGCGGCGGGTCTTGACGCAGAACGGGCAGGCGTGGAACTGGTACAGAGCCAGATTCTGGGCGTCTTTGGTGACCTGCGCCTGGGCTGCGGCATCACGCTTGCGCTTGGCCGGGCGGCTGATCCAGTCACCGAACACGATAAGCTGGCCGAGGCCGACCCGCAGGGCTTTGACGATCATGGACAACTCCTGAACAAAAGAAAAAGCCGACCCCGAAGGGTCGGCTCGCAGTCACACGCCGATCACTTGATCAGGCTGAGGAACTCGCTGCGGGTGGCGGCATTGGAGCGGAACTCGCCGAGCATCACCGAAGTGATCATGGTGGAGTTCTGCTTCTCGACGCCGCGCATCATCATGCACATGTGCTTGGCCTCGATGACCACGGCCACGCCGGCGGCACCGGTCACCTGCTCCACGGCCTCGGCGATCTGGCGGCTGAGGTTTTCCTGGATCTGCAGGCGGCGGGCGAACATGTCGACGATGCGCGCGACCTTCGACAGGCCCAGGACCTTGCCCTTGGGCAGGTAGGCCACGTGGGCCTTGCCGATGAAGGGCAGCATGTGGTGTTCGCACATCGAGTAGAGCTCGATGTCCCGGACCAGCACCATCTCGCTGTTGTCGGAGGTGAACAACGCGTCGTTGGTGACTTCTTCCAGGGTTTGTTCATAACCGCGGCAAAGGTACTTCATGGCCTTCGCGGCCCGCTTGGGCGTGTCGCGCAGCCCCTCGCGGGAGACGTCCTCGCCGAGTTGGCTGAGGATCGCGGTGTAGTTCTGTTCCAGGGACATGGATCTACCTGTGGGGGATTAATCGCAAAGACGAAGGGTACGGCGGCGAAGGCGAGGCTGCAAGCCTGGCGTCACTCGTCGCGGCCTTCGAGCATGGTGCGCTTGAGCATCACATAGACCGCGCCGGTGCCGCCATGGCGGGCCTGGCAGGAGGTGAAACCGAGCACTTGCGGGTGCTGGCGCAGCCAGGTGTTGACGTGGCTCTTGATCATTGGCCGCTTGCCGTCCAGGCGCGCCGCCTTGCCGTGGGTGACGCGCACGCAGCGCACTTCGAGCTTTGTGGCCTCGGCGATGAAGTCCCAGAGGGTCTCGCGGGCTTTTTCCACGGTCATGCCGTGCAAATCGAGGCTGCCCTCGAAGGCGATCTGGCCAAGCTTGAGTTTGCGGATCTGGCTTTCCTGCACGCCATCACGGCGCCACATCAGCTCGTCCTCGGCACCGACGTCGATGACGAACTGGTCGGACATGCCATCGACCACCAGGGGCTGGTCGCTGTGCACGGTCGCTGCGATGCGCAGGCCGGCCAGCTTCTTGCGGTCGGCCTTGGGTTTGCCGACATCGGCGCGGTCGTGCTTGATCGGCTTCACGCCGTGCATCTGGGCGCTGAAGAGGGAAAAATCGTCGTCTTGCATGGTGCCTCCACGTAGGGGGCGTAGTTTACGTGATCAGCCTTTTGACGTCAGTACCAGCCAGGCCTGGTTGTGTAGGCGTGGCGCCGCGTAGCGGCCCCAGGCGCTGTAAAGGGGAGTCTTCGCGCAAGGCTCAGTCGTGCTTTTTCATCAAGTGCGGCGACAGGTTCAGCCCGTGCCCGCGACGCAGGCGGATCCGGCTGCGCCGCCAGAAGCGCACGCCCATGTAGAGCAGCAGCAAGCCAACCCCCGTCAGGATCACTGACAGCGGGCGGTTGGCATTGAGTTCGGCCAGGGCGCTGTAGTTGCCCAGAAGGCCTGCGATGCCGGCCATGGCCAGCAGCACGCCCAGGGTGGCCACCAGGGCGGACAGGCCGGCAGCCAGGCGCGCACCCCAGTTGCGCGGTTCGCGCTGGCGCAGGCGTTTGGCGTCGAAACTGCCTTTGAGCTTCATTCCGATTTCCTCTGTAGGTATCCGGAATTCGACCTGGGGTCGGCCCTGGGGTTCCGCCCGTCTGCCGGGCGGTCGTGGCTCAGATCAGGCTGGCGGTCGGGGCGACACAGGCGAAGTTGTCGGCCATCACGGCCATTTCACACTGATGGATCTGCGCGGCCGGAATCACCGTGTCCTTGAACGCGAGGTCGCGGGTGGTGGAGGCATCCGCGACCAGGGTGCAACGATAACCATAGTCCTTGGCGCGGCGCACGGTGGTGCTCACGCTCGAATGGCTCATGAAGCCGCAAACGATCAGGTCCAGGTGACCCAGCTCCTGCAGCGTCTCGTGCAGCTTGGTGTTCTTGAAGGCGTTGGGCATGCGCTTTTCGATGATGATCTCACCTTCGCGAGGCTCCAGCCCCGGGATGAACTCGCCGCGGCTGCCCTGCGGGTCGAACAGGCCACCGACGGTGCCCAGGTGGCGAACATGGATGATCGGACGGCCGGCCTTGCGCGCGGCGTCGAGCAACCGGGCGATGTTGGCCACGGCCTCGTCCATGCCCGACAGCGCCAGGGGACCGCTGAGGTACTCCTTTTGCGCATCGATGACAATCAGGCTGGCTTGGCCCAGCTTGGCCGGCGGATAGTCGCGGCCGCTGAGGCGGAACATCGTGGTTGGAACGGACATCAAGGGCTCCTTGGGTAGGGCTTTTGTATACCTATTCTCCCTTGCCTCGGCGCCAATGTGAATGGTTGACATTGCAGACAGCATGGTTACTGGCGTCTGGCTACCGGCTGGGCAATCGAAGGGAACATTTGTGTCGGTGGGCTGTTAGACTTTTGTCCTGTCTTAAAAGGAGTCATCCGTGATCACATCCCGCCTGCGCACCCTGCGCGACCATATCCGCTGGGCGGTCAGCCGCTTCCATGAGCACGACCTGTTCTTCGGCCACGGTGCCGACAACGCCTGGGACGAAGCCCGCCTGCTGGTGCTGGGCGCCGTGCACTTGCCGTGGGAAGTGGCCGACAGCTACCTGGACTGCCAGCTGGAAGATGACGAACGCGTGCGCCTGCAGCACCTGCTCAAGCGCCGAATCGAAGAGCGGGTACCCACCGCCTATCTGCTGGGCGAGGCGTGGTTCTGCGGCATGTCGTTCGTGGTCGACGAGCGTGTGCTGGTGCCGCGCTCGCCCATCGGCGAGTTGATCGAAAAGCGCTTCGAACCGTGGCTGGCCGCGGCGCCTGCGCGCATCCTGGACCTGTGCACCGGCTCCGGTTGCATCGGCATCGTCGCCGCTGACGTGTTCCCCGAGGCCGAAGTGGTGCTGGCCGACCTGTCCTTCGATGCGCTGGAAGTGGCCAACCACAACATCGAGCGCCACGGCCTGGAGGAGCGTGTATACACCGTTCAGGGTGATGGCTTCGCCGGTCTGCCGGGGCAGCGCTTCGACCTGATCCTGTCCAACCCGCCGTATGTCGATGCCGAAGACTTCGCCGACATGCCGGCTGAATACCACCACGAACCCGAGCTGGGCCTGGCCTGTGGCAACGATGGCCTGGATCTGGTGCGACGCATGCTCGCCGAGGCGGCTGACCACCTGAACGAGAAAGGGCTACTGATCGTCGAGGTGGGTAACAGCCAGGTGCATGTCCAGGCGTTGTACCCAGAGGTGGACTTCGCTTGGCTGGAGTTCGAGCGGGGCGGGCATGGCGTGTTCATGCTGACCGCCGAGCAGTGCCGCCAGCATCAGGAGCTGTTCCGCTCCCGCGTCTGATCAAGGCAAAGGGCTGCGGCGCAGCCCATTCGCGGGTAAACCCGCTCCCATAAGGTTCGACGCTGACCTGTAGCAGCCGAACTGCGACGCAGCAGTGGGTGGGAAAATTACTGGAAGGGCAAGGCGCAGCCGCTGCATTGGCCGGGCTGACGCCTTCGCGGGTAAACCCGCTCCCATAAGGTTCGACGCGGGACCTGTGGGAGCGGGTTTACCCGCGAAGATGACGCCGCGTCTCTAGCGGGTGGCGATCCAGATCAGCAACCCGGCCTGGAACACGGCAAACGCCACCAGGCAGGTGATGGTGAACCGCAAACCGCTGTCTTCGCGGCGGTACTTGGCGACCCGTTCATCGCGCTCGCGCAACTGCGCCTGCTTCTCCAGTAACTGCTGCTCGGCCTGTTGCAGCATTCCGGCGGCTTCGAGGATCTCGACGCGCTGGACTTTCTCGTTGTTCCAGCCGCCCTTGAGCTGGCCCACCGGGGTGTCCACGGTACGCCCCTTGAGCAGTTGCCCCCCCTCGTACTCCACCGTCAGGCCGACACTGCTGAGCACATGATCGCGGCGCAGTCGGGTGTCTTCGTTGAGGGCATCCTTGTTGGGCAGCGCCATGCCCTCGACCTGATAGTTCGACCAGCGCTGTTGCAGCCATTGCACTGCCTGGCCCAACAGGAATCGCCCCAGGCCGCGGTTCAGGGGTTCCAGCTGCAAACCGTTGTCGTCGCCAATGCGCACCTGACGCTGCTCGTGATCGACGCGGATATCCAGCTGGTTCTGCTCCTTGCGAACCTTCTGCCCGGGCAGGCGGATTTCCAAGCGCAGCAGGCTGTGCGTCTTGCTGTGCCGCTCGGCATGGCCGAACTCGACGAAGCGCAGCGGGCGGGCGCCGCTGTTGCGGTCGGTGGGCAAGGCCGCCAGGCGCAGCAACTGGAAGTGTTCGCAGGCCAAGTCTTCCCAGGGCAATGGGGCGCGTTCCGGGGCTTGGGGTTCTTCGTCCGCCTCAACGGCAGCGGGGGCGTCGGTCATCAGGGGTGTCCTCGAATGCACGGTGGCGGTGATTCGATCGGGGCTGCCTTGCAGCCTTCTCGCGGCACAAGGCCGCTCCTACAAGCGTTACGCACCGCCTGTAGGAGCGGCCTTGTGCCGCGAAAGAGCCGCATGTCGACCCCAAACCCACCGCCTCAATGATTCCGTTATCGGCAGCGACCAACACTTCCTGAGCCGAATCTACGCCTGCGGCAACTGACGGATGAACGCCACGATCCGCGCCCCCAGCTCACGGGCCAATGGCAGGCCCGGGTTGCGGTAGCTGTCGCGTTGCTGGCTCATGTCCCGTGGGCTGATGCGCAGCATGTGATTCATGCCATCGATCAGCGCCAGTTGCGCGTCGGGCTTGGCGGCCTTGAGGCGCTCGGCATCGGCGACCTCCACCTGCACATCGTTGCGGCCCTGGATGATCAAAGCGGGCATCTGCAGACGAGCGAACGCTGCCGCCGGGTCCTGGCGCAGCAGCGAAATCAGGTAGGGCTGTACGCTCGGGCGAAACACATCGCGTAGCGGCGCGGGTACATCGAGTGTGGTCTGCCCGGCCTGCAGGCGGTCGATCACCGTGTTGCCGCGCGCCAGTTCCGCCGGCGGCAGGCGCTGGGCCAATTGTTCGCGTAGCACGTCGGCCACGGGGCGACCACTGCCGGCCACGGTGATCACCGCGCTGGCGCCGGCCTGTTCAGCGGCCAGGGTCGCGATCAGCGCGCCTTCGCTATGGCCGAGCAGGATCAATGGACCGAAGCGTGGGTCGGCCCTGAGCTTGCGGCCCCAGGCCACCGCATCGGCCACATAGCGTTCGACGCTCAGGTCCCGCTCATCGGGCGTGGCCGGCTGGCTGGCGGCCACGCCACGTTTGTCGAAGCGCACGCTGGCGATGTGCTCGCCGGCCAGCAGCAAGGCCAGGCGCTTGAGGTTGTCCAGGCGACCGCTGGCGGGGTTGTTGCCGTCGCGGTCGGTGGGGCCGGAGCCGGCGATGATCAGCACCACCGGCGGTGGTGTGGCCTGTTGGGGCAGCAGCAGGCTGCCATGGAGCACGCCCTGGCCGGTGTCCAGGTCGATGGGGCGTTGCAGGACGGTCGGGGCGGCGGCCTGGGCGAGGCCTGTGCACAGCAGCAGGAGCAGGGCGGCGAGGCGCAACATCATAGGGCTACTACGTGGTGGGATGTCGGTTGGACCGGGCGGTTGATCGAAGGTTCTACCATGCCCCTTCGTGGGTAAACCGGGTGCGACAGGTTTCAGTGCAACACTGTGGCGCGGGTTTGCCCACGAAGGAGGCCGAACCGACCACCCGAATAAGGGGAATTTCCGTATACTGCCTGCCTCCTTCACATTCAGGCTGATTCGCGGAGCGTCCATGTCCGGCAATACCTACGGCAAGCTGTTCACTGTCACCACCGCAGGCGAAAGCCACGGCCCGGCGTTGGTCGCCATTGTCGATGGGTGCCCACCGGGCTTGGAAATTTCCCTGGCCGACCTGCAGCACGACCTCGACCGCCGCAAACCGGGCACCAGCCGGCACACCACCCAGCGCCAGGAGCCGGATGAGGTCGAAATTCTCTCGGGTGTGTTCGAAGGCCGTACCACCGGCTGCTCCATCGGTTTGTTGATCCGCAACACCGACCAGAAGTCCAAGGACTACTCGGCGATCAAGGACCTGTTCCGCCCGGCCCACGCCGACTACACCTACCACCACAAGTACGGCATCCGCGACTACCGCGGTGGTGGCCGCAGCTCGGCCCGCGAGACCGCCATGCGCGTGGCCGCCGGTGCCATCGCCAAGAAATACCTGGCCACCCAAGGCATCCGCGTGCGTGGCTACATGAGCCAGCTGGGCCCGATCGAGATCCCGTTCAAGACCTGGGACTCGGTCGAGGACAACGCCTTCTTCAGCCCCGACCCGGACAAAGTCCCGGAGCTGGAGGCCTACATGGACCAATTGCGCCGTGACCAGGACTCGGTCGGCGCGAAGATCACCGTGGTCGCCGAGGGCGTGATGCCTGGCCTGGGCGAGCCGATCTTCGACCGCCTGGACGCCGAACTTGCCCATGCCCTGATGAGCATCAACGCCGTCAAGGGCGTGGAAATCGGCGCCGGGTTCGCCAGTGTCGCCCAGCGTGGCACCGAGCATCGCGATGAACTGACCCCTGAGGGCTTCCTGAGCAACAACGCAGGCGGCATTCTCGGCGGGATCTCCTCCGGCCAGCCGATCATCGCCCACCTGGCGCTCAAGCCGACCTCAAGCATCACCACCCCGGGCCGCTCCATCGATGTCGACGGCAACCCGGTCGAGGTCATCACCAAAGGCCGTCATGACCCCTGCGTGGGCATCCGTGCCACGCCGATCGCCGAGGCGATGATGGCTATCGTGCTGATGGACCACCTGCTGCGCCATCGTGCGCAGAACGCCGACGTGAAGGTGAATACCCCGGTGCTGGGCCAGCGCTGATTCGTCCGCACTGGTCACTTCGCGGGTAAACCCGCTCCTACAGGATCACCGCAGTTCCTGTCGGAGCGGGTTTCCCCGCGAAGGGGCCGGCACAGGCAACAAAAGGCCCGACCCATGCCCCCGATCCCTTACTGGCGCCTGTCCAGCTTCTATCTCTTCTATTTCGCCCTGCTCGGATCCACCGCTCCGTTTCTGGCGCTGTACTTCGACCATCTAGGCTTCTCACCGGCGCGTATCGGCGAACTGGTGGCCATCCCCATGCTGATGCGCTGCATCGCCCCGAACCTGTGGGGCTGGCTGGGGGACCGCAGCGGCCAGCGGTTGCTGATCGTTCGCCTGGGCGCCTTGTCGACCCTGGCCACTTTCTCGTTGATCTTCGTCGACAAAAGCTATGCCTGGCTGGCGCTGGTGATGGCCTTGCACGCGTTCTTCTGGCATGCCGTACTGCCGCAGTTCGAAGTGATCACCCTGGCGCACCTGCACGGGCAAACCTCACGCTACAGCCAGGTGCGCCTGTGGGGCTCGATCGGTTTCATCCTCACCGTGGTGGGCCTGGGCCGGCTGTTCGAATGGCTGAGCCTGGATATCTATCCGCTGGCGTTGGTGACCATCATGGCGGGTATTTTCGTCGCCAGCCTGTGGGTGCCCAACGCCCAGCCGGCCGAGCATGCCGAGCGCAAGGGGGCAGGGGGCTTCCTGAGGCAGTTGAGGGCGCCAGGCGTGCTGGCGTTCTACGCGTGCGTGGCGCTGATGCAGCTCAGCCACGGCCCTTACTACACCTTCCTCACCCTGCATTTGGAGCGCTTGGGCTACACCCGTGGCGCCATCGGCTTGCTGTGGGCGCTGGGGGTGGTGGCCGAAGTGCTGGTGTTCATGGCCATGAGCCGGATCTTCGCCAAGGTATCGGTGCGCCATGTGCTGCTGGCGAGCTTCCTGCTGGCGGCGCTGCGTTGGCTGCTGTTGGGTAATCTGGCGGATATTCCGGCTGTGCTGGTATTCGCCCAGGTGCTGCACGCGGCGACGTTTGGCTGCTTCCATGCCGCGGCCATCGCCTTCGTCCAGGCCAGCTTCGGCGCCCGCCAGCAGGGGCAGGGCCAAGCCCTGTACGCGGCGCTGTCTGGCACCGGCGGCGCCCTGGGCGCGTTGTATTCGGGCTACAGCTGGAAACTGCTGGGCCCGGCCTTCACCTTTGGTATGGCCAGCATCGCGGCACTGGCCGCAGCCGTTATCATTGCCTTTTGTTCGAAACAGACCAGGACCAGCCCCTGATGAGCATTCTCAGCGTTTTTCATCTCTCCAGCCCCGAGCTGCCGTACAAGGTGCTGACCCACCACGACGATATCGCCGCCACCCTGGCCGAGCAGGGCGTGCACCTGGAGCACCGCACCGACGAGCTGCGCACCCGACCGGGCACGGCCCAGGAGCAGGTGCTGGCCGAATGCCAAGGGCTGTTGGATCAGTTGATGACCGCCCATGGCAGCGTGGCGTTCGGCCTGCTCAACCGCGACGGCCTCGACCCGAGCCAGGCCGATCTTCGCGAGGAGCATGTGCACGAGGCGGCCGAGGTGTTTGCCGTGATCAGCGGACGTGCACAGGTCAGCTTGCGTCTGGGCGACTACGTGCATGCAGTGTTGTGCGAGAAGGGCGATGTGCTGGTGGTGCCGGCAGGCCTGCGCCGTTGGGTGGATCTTGGTGACAACCCGTTCTGCCTGGCATTGCGTCTGTTTGGCAGCGAGGCGGGGATACAGCCGCAGTTTACTGGCGATGCTTCGGCTCGGCAGTTTGCGGGGATGGACGAGCTCTGATGCACGTGACTTCGCGGGTAAACCGGCGCGCCGATGTACCCGCGAAGTCCACGGCGCATTCAGCGATAGGTCGGCAGGGCGAAACGCTGCTGGCTTTGCAACATGGAGATCACCGGCAGTTCGCTGGCCTGCTCGGCCAGATCACGGCGGATGGCGCTGATCGCCCAGGACAATTGCTCGGCGCTGTGCAACTGTGCGTAGGTCAAGGCACGGCGAGTCACCTTGCCATCGGCTGCCCGCAGGGTCAGCTGGATACCGCCGTCGGGGCGGGGCTGGGTTTGGACTTGATAGGCGCAGAATACCGAGGCGAACTTTTCCTGGATGAGGTCCATATCTCAACTCCTGACTGTTGGGTGGGCAGACGTGAGTTGAGCGTTGCAGTGACCGTGCCAGTCTAGGCGAATTAAAAATATCCTTTTAATTCAATTAGTTGGATGTTGGCTGGGTTTCATCGACCGTGCATTTCGCATGGTCGTGCATTTTGCACAGTGCAATTTGCAAGGTTCATAAGGTTTGACTCTCGGGTCGATAGAATCTGAACCTTTGACCGCCTGGCACTGCCTGACAAAGACTTGGGCTCTATTCCTGCCAGGAGGTTCCAGATGTCCGACCAACAGCCCACCGCCATGACCGATGAAGAGACCGCAGCGTTTGCCGAAGAAGTCTTCGAGCGTGCCCGGCGGGGGGATGCGCCCATGCTTGAGCGTCTGCTGCAGAGCGGCCTGCCGGCCAACCTGCGCAACCACAAGGGCGACACCTTGCTGATGTTGGCCAGCTACCATGGCCACCTTGAGGCGGTGCGGGTGCTGCTGGCTCAGGGTGCCGACCCGCTAATCGCCAACGACAACGGGCAACTGCCTATCGCAGGCGCGGCGTTCAAGGGAGACCTGGCGATGATCCGCCTGCTAATCGAACACGGCGTACCGGTGGATGCTGCCGCCGAGGACGGTCGTACCGCATTGATGCTGGCGGCGATGTTCAACCGTAGCGAGATCCTCGAATTCCTGCTGGCCCAAGGCGCCGACCCTGCGCGGAAGGATGCCCGGGGCGCCACCGCCTTGGCCGCCGCCCAGACCATGGGCGCGGCGGACACCGCTGCGCGTCTGCAGGCGCTGGCCGGCTAACCCCTAGGGGGCATTTGCGGCTATCCTTGGCGACTTTTTCGCCAGCGCAGGGGCCCCCCATGAAAAACCAGTTGTTCGAACTCATCAGCCTCATCGGCGCCGGCTGCATGCGTGAGCAAGACATCGAGCGCATCGCCGATGAGGCCGCCCAGGCCTACGCCGATCCCGCCGCGTTCCTGACCGCCAATCCTGACATCAACTACGACGACAGCTTCCCTATCCCGCTGGGTGAATGGGTAGTGGTCGGCAGCCTGCCGGACACCGTGCTGTTCCAGGCCGACAGCTATCAGGAGCTGTTCGAGCGCATCACCGAGTCGTTCGACAAGAGCGTGCCGTTCAACCTCAAACCTAAACAGCTGGCGCGCACCGAGCCGCTGACCGCGCTCAATCGTATCCAGGTCCAGATGGGCGCCCTGAACAAGGAGGCCGGCGGCTATGTGCTGGTCAACTTCAGCCAGTTGCTCGATGACGAGCTGCAAGTGGTGATGGTGGGGCAGAACGATCTGGCCCGGGTGCTGGAACTGGGGGCGGAGTTGGGGATCAAGGTCGAGCCGGCGCTGGAGGCTCTGAAGGTCGCGGTTCACGTCTGACATCAGCTCAGCCGTTGCTGCTTCGCGGGTAAACCCGCTCCGACAGGTCCCAACGCTGACCTGATGGAAGCGGGTTTGCTTGGAGAGGTTGGTACAGGTCAGCCCAACGCGGTATCGAGGAACATCATCACCGCGAACCCACCCATCAGGCCCAGGGTTGCCGAGGTCTGGTGCCCATTGCGGTGGGTTTCGGGAATCACTTCGTGGGACACCACGAAGATCATGGCACCTGCCGCCAACCCCATGCTCACCGGGTAGGCCAGGGCGAAGCCGGTGGAGATGCCCAGGCCGATCACCGCACCCAGCGGCTCCATCAGGCCGGAGCCGATCGCCACCAGCGCCGCCTTCAGGTTCGACAGCCCTGTCGCACGCAGGGCCAGTGCCACCGCCAGGCCTTCGGGGATGTCCTGGATGGCGATCGCGCTGGTCAGCGGCAGGCCGATGTTCATGTCGCCGTTGGCGAAGCTCACACCGATGGCCATGCCTTCGGGCAGGTTGTGCAGGGTGATCGCCAGTACGAACAGCCACACCCGGTTGATGCGCTCTGCCTCTGGGCCACAAGGCCCGGTGCTTTCGTGCTCGTGCGGGGTGAAGCGATCGAGGCCGAGCATCAACAGCACACCCAATCCCATCCCTAATACCACGGTGAAGGCTGCAGCCGGGCCATTGCCGGTGATCTCCCGGGCAGCGTCCAGGCCTGGCAGAATCAACGAGAAGGAGCTCGCTGCGAGCATCATGCCGGCGGCAAAGCCGAGCATCACGTCCTGACTGCGCGTGCTGACATCGCGCAGCACCACCGCCAGCACGGCGCCCAGAGCCGTGGTGCCGAACCCCGATAGACCACCGAGCAGTGCCAGGTGCAGGTTGTCGGCATGGTCGCCATTAATCGCGTTCCACAGGCTGGCCGCGAGCAGGCTGAGCACCACCAGTAGGCTGAGGGCCAGGCCGGCGCTGAGCCAGGGAGTGGTCGCGGCCTGTTGTCGCCAAGCGTTGAGCAGCGAGACGGGAGCAGGGCTTTCAGTGGCGTGGGCAGGGGGCATGCGGACCTCGTGACAATGTATGAACGCAGTCTAGCCATTGACCTGCCGCTGCGGCCAAGCATTCCATTCTATCGACGCAATAGCCGGCTATGCTTGGCGGCAAACCTTTTGGCAGGAGCGGTCGCATGGGTTCCACCTTCAACAGCCTGGTTGGGCTGATCATCCTCGCCCTGGACATCTGGGCGATTCTTCATGTGCTCAAGAGCGGTGCCGAGGTGGGCATCAAGGTGCTCTGGATCTTGTTGATCGTCCTGTTGCCGGTGCTCGGGCTGATCATCTGGGCCATTGCCGGCCCCAGGGGTGACCTTAAGTTGTGAGCGAGGGTCCAGTGCAAAATACCCTCTTACAAATTGCCCGGTGATCCTCGCAGGCTTATTCGCGGGTGAACCCGTACCCGCAGGTACGGCGCCCACTCAAAACCTGCGCTGAACCTCTGGGGGGGGAGGTTAGCCGCGAATGGGGCCGCGTAGACCTCGCCAATGTCAGCCCGTGACGAAATTTTCACACTGGATTATCGAAAATCCGCGCCGCACAATGCTGCGTAGGCCCAATAGCCGTGCTTTGATGGCCGGGCCCTTCAGGTAGCAGGGCGATTTCGCCTTTCCGCAAACCCGCAATCCTAGGATCCCCCCATTCATGGCTAACACGGATGCCTTGAAGCAACGGGCCGTGCCGGCTTCGTTCGCGCCGACCCTCAAATCGCACCTGGCCTACACGCTGCTCAGCGGCCTGGTGATCATGCTGATGCTGAGCCTGGTTCGCCTGGCGTTGCTGATCTACAACAGCGACATGATCGGCGATACGCCGTCCTCCACTGTGGCCGAAGGTTTCCTCAACGGCCTGCGCTTCGACCTGCGGGTGGTGGTGTACCTGAGCATTCCGCTGCTGCTGGCGCTGCTCAGTCCCTGGGCGATGGCCCGTCGCGGGCTCTTCCGCCTGTGGCTGACCCTGGCTTCCAGCGTGGTGATGTTCCTTGGCCTGATGGAAATGGACTTCTACCGCGAGTTCCACCAGCGTCTGAACGGCCTGGTGTTCCAGTACATCAAGGAAGACCCCAAGACCGTCCTGAGCATGCTGTGGTACGGCTTCCCGGTCGTGCGCTACCTGCTGGCCTGGCTGTTCGGCACCTGGCTGCTGAGCCTGCTGTTCAAGGGTATCGACCGCCTGACCCGAGGTGACGGTGTCTCCCAAGGCTCGGCGCCACGTCGTGTCGCCCCTTGGTACCACCGCCTGGCGGTGTTCATGGTGGTCCTGCTGGTGGCGGTGGCCGCTGCCCGTGGCACCCTGCGCCAGGGCCCTCCGATGCGTTGGGGTGATGCCTTCACCACCGACTCGAACTTCGTCAACCAGCTTGGCCTGAACGGCACCCTGACCCTGATCGACGCGGCCCATAGCCGCTTCGGCGAGGACCGTGCCAATATCTGGAAGCCCACCGTCGAGCAGGACGCGGCCACCCAGGCTGTGCGTGACCTGCTGCTGACCCCCAACGACACCTTGGTCGATGCCGATGAAGCTGCCGTGCGTCGCGACTTCGTGCCGCCAGCCGACCGCACCCTGGCCGTCAAGAACGTCGTGGTGATCCTCATGGAGAGCTTCGCCGGTCACTCGGTGGGCGCTCTGGGCAGCCCTAACAACATCACGCCGTACTTCGACAAATTGGCCAAGGAGGGTCTGCTGTTCGACCGCTTCTTCTCCAATGGCACTCACACCCACCAGGGCATGTTCGCCACCATGGCCTGCTTCCCGAACCTGCCGGGCTTCGAGTACCTGATGCAGACCCCGGAGGGTGGTCACAAACTGTCTGGCCTGCCGGCATTGCTCAGCGCGCGTAAATACGACGACGTCTACGTCTACAACGGTGACTTCGCCTGGGACAACCAGTCCGGTTTCTTCGGCAACCAGGGCATGACCACCTTCATCGGCCGTAACGACTTCGTCAATCCTGTGTTCTCCGACCCGACCTGGGGCGTGTCCGACCAGGATATGTTCGACCGTGGCAATGAAGAGCTGGCCAAGCACGACGGCAAGAAGCCGATCTACGCGCTGCTGCAGACGCTCTCCAACCACACGCCATATGCACTGCCCAAGGACCTGCCGGTCGAGAAGGTCACAGGCCTTGGCCGTCTGGATGAGCACCTCACGGCCATGCGCTACTCCGACTGGGCCCTGGGCCAGTTCTTCGAGAAGGCACGTAAGGAGCCTTACTTCAAGGACACCCTGTTCGTCATCGTCGGCGACCATGGCTTCGGCAACCAGCAGCAGGTCACCGAGCTGGACCTGGGCCGTTTCAACGTGCCGCTGTTGCTGATCGCCCCGGGCATCCAGGAGAAGTTCGGCGCGGTCAACCACACTGTGGGTACCCAGGTCGACATCGTGCCGACCATCATGGGCCGCCTGGGTGGCCAGACCCGTCACCAGTGCTGGGGCCGCGACCTGCTCAACCTGCCTGAGGGCGACCCGGGCGTGGGCATCATCAAGCCGTCGGGCAGCGAGCAGATCGTCGGCCTGGTCAAGGGGGATCGCATTCTCATCGAGTCCAAGGACATGAGCCCGCGCCTGTACCGCTACCAGCTGGGTCGCGAGTTCAAGGCCGAGCTGATCGAGAGCCCCGACCAGCCTGAGCTGTTGAAGAGCCTCGAGTCCTACATCCAGACGGCGACCAAGAGCCTGATGGACAACACCGCCGGTGTCGTCCACGGCACACCCAAGGACTGACGCCGCGCGCGTTCGCCCCCACAGATGATGCGCAAGCCTGCATCTGTGGGGGCGGGCTCGCCCCACCAAAGCGGCTTAACTGAACAAACGCCCTCGCCGACGGTCAAGGATACTGGCAGCACACACCCGGTATTCTTTGATTGAGAGGGCAATTCAATGAAAGAGTGGGAAGTCACCTTCGTCGACCAGAATGGCGTACAGAGTTCACTGCTGTACAACGGTGATCAACGCCCAAGCGATGAGCAAGCCGCCCGGCTGATCCGTTCGCATTTGTTCCCCGTCATCGATGAACTGGACCTCAATGACTTCCAGGACCGCAGTCCTTCCCCCACGGTGCGCTGGCTCAAGGAGCAGAACGGCGTTTCCATCACCGGCATCGATGAACGGCCCTGAGCGCGCTGCGCTGGCGCTGTGAGCCGGCAGGCACTACGCTCAGACGAGGCCCGGATCTTTCTGCGGATCCGCGTCGGCTCTATTCGCGTCTCTCATTAGCTCGATCTGCAAGGCACTCGATGGTGCAAAGCAGGTGCGTTGTGCACGGAAAGTCTATCCATTGCGTTTGTAGGAGGACGTTTCATGAGCAGCCAGAACGACGATATCAGCAGCAATGTCCTTCGCCAGATGAAAGCTGGCGGTTTCGACTTCACCCGAATCCATCCTATCGAGTTCTATGCGGTGTTCCCCGACGAGGCCGGTGCGCGACGTGCGGCCGGGCAGTTTCGCGGTGAATCCCTCAATGCCCAGGTACGCGAGCTGGACGATGGCGCGTGGCACCTGGAATTGAGCAAAATCATGTATGCCACCTACCGAGGGATCGGCGCCTTCGAGGAAGCCTTCGAGCAGGTCGTCTCGCCGTTTGGCGGCGAGGTCGAGGGCTGGGGCGTGAAGCAGGAGCGGCCAGTCGCCTGAGTACCCAGGGCCCGGGGCCGCTGCGCGGCCATCGCAGGCTGCGCCAGCTTCCACAGTGCTTTAGGTGCCCCTCAAGGCTTGCGCTTGGCCATGTGCGCCAGGTAGGCGATCAGTTCGTCGAGCTCCTGTTCGCTCAGCACGTTTTCGGCAAACCCTGGCATCTTTGCCTGAGGCCATTGCCGCAGGCTTTGCGGGTCGCGGATGTAGCGGCGCAAAAAGCCCGGCTGGAAGTACTCGGTGGGGTTGTGGGGTACGTTCAGGTCCGGGCCGAACTGAGCATCGCCTGCACCATTGAGGCGGTGGCACGCCAGGCAGTTCTGCTGGAACAGGGCAAAGCCTCGGCGCACCGGGTCATTCGCTGAGAGCTTGGGGTCAGGCAGCAGGGCAGGGAAGCGCGCTTGCACCGGCGGCAGGCGGCGAATCGTGGTGATCTGGAACGGCCATTGCTCCGGGCGGATGCCACTGGCCTTAGGGTTGGTCCAAACCAGATAGAACGGCCCGGCGCTCGGCTTGCCATTGCCCAGGGTGGGCCACGGTTTGGCGGGGTCTTCCACCGCCAGCCATGCCCGCGCAGGGCCGGCTTGGAGCAAGGGCGCTGCAGGCATTTCGGCGGCGAAGCCATCCAGCGCGACGGCTTGCAGGTGATCGTCGGCCCCCACGCCTTCGAGCAGCGCGCTCAAGGGCACCGCGCGATAGTGCATGGGACGTTTGTAGGAGACATCCTGCTCGATGCTGATGTTCTGGGCCTGTGGATGAGCCAGCAAGGCCTCGCTTTGCCACTGGCGTGTGGTATTGCCCAGTTCCAGGTGCAATTGCGTCGCCGACAGCGGCAGGCAGAACAGCAGGGTCAGTAGGGCGAGGCAACGGCGCATGGATAATCTCCAACCATTTTGGGTCGGAAGATTACCTGCGCGATGCCTGTAAAGGCCACGGCTGCGTTTATCCGAACAAACGTGTCAGGTTCGGCAGAATGAGCAGCAAGGTCGTGGCGAAGAGAATGAGCCCGGCTTGGCGTACTTTCGATTGTCTGAACATGGCGGACCGCCTTCTTGTTGTTATTCCTGAATAGCCCTTGGCTTCCTTGTCTCGCTTCGGGTCGATCGCGACGGCGCTAGGTGACGCCGGTCCCGCATGCCTCTTGTGTCTGGATATACAACCAACAGTAGGGTGTGCGTTATCCATGTTTGAGAACCCTTTGTTCTATTGGTTGGTTCGTTGATTTCTTTCGCTTATGAGGCCAAGCGCTATCACGCTGGCATGCTCTGGCTAGACAGCTGCGCCCCCAATGCCCTACCCGCTGAAATAAGTGACCGTTCGTCAGCGCATCCTACTTGCTTGTATGTAGGTTTCGCGTCAGTCTCTACAGCAAAAATCCCACACACGTCGTTCAGGACTATCCCTATGTCGTTACGCATCTGCATCCTGGAAACCGATGTCCTGCGACCGGAGTTGACCGCGCAGTATCAGGGCTACGGAAGGATGTTCGAGCAGCTGTTCTCGCGTCAGCCGATCGCAGCGCAGTTTCGCGTCTATAACGTGATGAACGGCGAGTACCCTCCCGAAGGCGAAACCTTCGATGCGTACCTGGTGACCGGCAGCAAGGCGGATTCGTTCGGCACCGATCCCTGGATCACGACGCTGAAGGCCTACCTGCTCAAGCTCTACGAACGTGGCGAGAAGCTGCTGGGCGTGTGTTTCGGCCACCAGGTACTGGCGCTGGTGCTTGGCGGCAAGACCGCGCGGGCCGATCAGGGCTGGGGCCTGGGGATCCACCGTTATTCCTTGGCCGCCCACGCCCCGTGGATGGATCCCGAGGTGTCCGAGCTGACCCTGCTGATCAGCCACCAGGACCAGGTGACCGAATTGCCTGAGGGTGCCACGGTCATCGCCTCCAGCGATTTCTGCCCCAACGCGGCCTACCATATCCGCGATCAGGTGCTGTGCTTCCAGGGGCATCCAGAGTTCGTCCATGATTACTCCCGCGCCTTGCTCGACGCGCGCCAGGAGGTGTTGGGCGAAGAAGTCTACCAGCGGGCGATCGCCAGCCTCGAGGAAGACCACCAGGGCGATCTGGTGGGCGAATGGATGCTGCGGTTCATCGGTCACTCGGACAAGGCCAAGGAAAACGCGGCCTAGACCCAGCCAAGGCCTCTCCTGCAGGGATTAGGCGGTGTTTTAGAGCTGCGTTGTACCGAAGAGTCTGTGGCGTCCTTTTCGCGGGTAAACCCGCTCCCACCTGGTTTACGCAGGCCCTGTGGGAGCGGGTTCGCCCGCGAGGCGCCGCTATAGCCAGCCGGAGCGCTTGAAGCTGGCGAACAATGCGCTACATCCCACGCCTATCACGCCCAAGACCCCAAAGTAACCGTAATGCCAGCCCAGCTCCGGCATGTTCTGGAAGTTCATCCCATAGATACCGGCAATCGCCGTGGGAAACGCCAGGATCGCCGCCCAGGCTGCGAACTTGCGCTGCACGATGCTCTGGCGTGACGACTCCAGCAGCATGCCGATCTCGATGGTCTGGCTGGCGATGTCGCGGATACTGGCCAGGTCCTCCATCTGCCGAGTGACGTGGATCTGCACATCACGAAAGTACGGGCGCATGTTCTTGTCGATGAAGGGGAAGTTCAGGCGCTGCAATTCCTCGCTGACCTCGACCATCGGCGCCACGTAGCGACGCAGGCGCAGGATGTCCCGACGCAGGCTGTGCAGGCGCTGGATGTCTTCTTCCTGGAGCGAGTTGCTCAGCACGCTTCGCTCCAGCTCCTCGATCTCGCCGTGGATGGCCTCGCTGACCGGCTGGTAGTTCTCGGTGACGAAGTCGAGCAGGGCGTACAGCACGAAGTCTTCGCCATGCTCGAGCAGCAACGGGCGCGCCTCGCAGCGTTGGCGCACCAGGGCATAGGATTTGGAATGGCCGTTGCGGCAAGTGATGATGTAGCCGTTGCCGGCGAAGATGTGGGTCTCGATGAATTCCAGCTTGCCTTCATGGCGTACCGGTGAATAGGTGACGATGAACAGGGCGTCGCCAAAGGTCTCGAGCTTGGGGCGGCTGTGCTTTTCCAGCGCGTCTTCGATGGCCAGTTCATGCAGGCCGAACTGACGCTGCAGGTTGGCCAGCTCTTCGGCGTTGGGCTCCTCCAGGCCGATCCAGACGAAGTGCCCGGGCTTGCGTGCCCACTCGCTGCCTTCATCGATACTGATGTTGGTGACCTTTCTGCCGGCGCTGTACACCGCCGATGCCACGACTCGCCCCATGGTTGTCCGCTTCTTTGGTTGAACACCCGATACAGCTTGGGCTCTGTCACGTCATAGAGCAACCATCGTCTGCCCGCCAAAGCCGCTGGCGGGCGACACGCATACCGTGGGAATCAGTGCTGCGCCAGCTCGCCTTCCATGCGGTCGATGCACTGCTGCATCTGCGTGCGGCATTGCTCGATCAATTCCGGCAGGTCCTGTTGGCTGAGGCCTGCAGTGACAATCGGCGGCAGCGAACGCACGATCACCGTGCGCTGGCGCCAGCTGTTCAGGCCCAGGCGCTTGGAGTAGCGGCTGACGCACACCGGCACGATGGGTACACCGGCCTCGACGGCCATGTGGAAGGCGCCTTTCTTGAAGGTCAGCAAGTGTTCGCCGGGGTTGCGGGTGCCTTCGGGGAAGATCCAGATCGAGGTGTCGTTGCGCAGGATACGGGTGGTCATCTGCATGGCCTTGCGCGCCTGATAGGCATTCTTGCGATCCACCAGCACATTGCCGCCCAGCCAGAACAGCTGGCCGAACAGCGGGATCCAACCCAGGCTCTTCTTGCCGATGGCCACGGTGCGTTGCGGCACGACCTGGCCGAGGATGAACAGGTCGAAGTTGGATTGGTGGTTGGCGACGATGACGCAGCCGGGCGGCTGGTCCCACAACGGGCCGACCTCGGCCTTGACCCGGATGCGCATCAACCAGGCGGCAGGCAGGCTGTAGAGGCGGGCGAAGATGCGGCTGTTATCGGGGTTGAATGGCCGGCACAGGCCGATGGCCAGGCCTGCCACGCCGACGACCAGAAAATGCAGCGCCAGAAGGAGCATGCGGAGCATATAGAGCATGGTACGACTCACACACCAGACAGTCGCGGCGCAGTGTACGGGTGTGCACTGCCCGGGGCAAACCTTTGGGTGTGGCGGGCGGGGCAAGCCTGCCCTACAGGCAGCGATCCTTTGTGTAGGCGCGGGCTTGCTCAGCGATCGGCGCTCTCGACTAGCCTATTTGTTGCTGGTCCAGCACGATGGCGTTGTCCAGGGTCTCGAGCAGGGCTTTGCGTACTTTCAGCTTGGTGTTCTTATGCGCCAGCATGTTGATTTTCTTCAGTTCGCGAGCGGCAGCCAGGGCGGCTTCCTGCAGTTGTTCGGCCGGCACCACCTTGTCGAGGAAGCCGGCGTCCACGGCGGCCTGCGGGTCGAACACCTCGGCATTGATCACCGCACGATGGAAGGCCGAGCGGCGTAGGCGATCACGGGCCAGTTCGATGCCGGCGTGGTGCATGGTCATGCCGATCTGCACTTCGTTCAGGCAGATCTTGTAGGGGCCTTCGACACCGATGCGGTAGTCGGCCGACAGCAGCAGGAACGCTCCCTTGGCCACGGCGTTACCCGGGCAGGCGACCACCACTGGGAAGGGGTGGCTGAGCAGGCGACGGGCCAGGGTGGAACCTGCGGTGACCAGACCGACGGCCTCCTTGGGGCCGGAGGTCATCACTTTGAGGTCATAGCCGCCGGAGAGAATGCCCGGCTGACCGGTGATGATCACCACCGCGCGCTCTTGCACGGCGCGGTCCAGGGCGGCATTGAAGGCGGCGATGAGGTCCGGCGAGATGGCGTTGACCTTTCCGTTGTTCAGGGTCAGGGTGACGATGCCGTCTTCGGCATGGTAGGTAATCAGCTCGCTCATGACAGAGTCCTTTGGGTAACGTGGCGACGACGGTACCCAGCGGCGTCGACCAGGTAAAGCAATAAGGCTGACCGGTCAGTCAGTGTCTGGGCTGCACCCCTTGTCGCGGCGGGGTAGGGTCAAGGCGGGTTGTAAAAGCACTGGCGAGATTGGCAGCATCGCCCTGGCGGGCCCGGTGTTTTGGCCAATTGGCTTAAGCGCATGAAAATTCTGAAAAAAATGCTTGCCAAAGGAAAAGGCTTCTACTAAATTAGCGCGCCTCGACAGGCTGAACTGCTTGAAGAGATCCGGTGAAGTGTCCGAGTGGTCGAAGGAGCACGCCTGGAAAGTGTGTATACGAGAAATCGTATCAAGGGTTCAAATCCCTTCTTCACCGCCACATTCCACAAGAAGCCCCCGCGCAGAAATGCCCGGGGGCTTTTTGTTTCCTGTCCAAAAGTGCCGTGCGTCCCACTGCGGGACAAGCTCGCGCCTGCAAGGGGTGCGACGGCCTTGTAGGCGCGAGCTTGTTCCGCGATGGGCTCCAGACCTCAGAAGCTGACCGAGGCCGACAACCGTGCCGTGCGTGGTGCGCCCTGGAACAGGTAGTTGTCGCCCAGGTAGTTCCCCACATCCCGCCAGTAGCGTTTGTCGAAGACGTTGTCCACCGTCAGGCGCAGCACGGTGTCATAGCCGCCGATGCGGGTGCGATAGCGGCTGCCGAGATCGAACACCGTATAGCCACCCACCTCGACATTACCCGCCTGGCTTGCGTACTTGCTGGCGCTGTAGCGGGCGCCACCGAGCAGGGCCAAGCCCGGGACCGGCAGGCTGTAGTCGGCCTGCAGCGCGGCGCGCAGGCGAGGGACGTTGATCGCCTGGTGGCCTTCGTAGGCGTCGGTACCGCTATTTTGCACCCGGGCGTGAATGGCCGCGGCGCTGGCCTGGATTTGCAGGCGCGAGGTCACCCAGCCACTGGCGCCCACTTCCAGGCCGGTGTTCTTCTGCTGGCCTTGCTGCACATAGGTGAAGCCGCTGCTGTCCGGGCGTGCGTATTGATAGGCCTGGCGAATCTGGAACAGCGCGGCGCTGAAGCTCATGCCCTGCCAGTCATGCTTGATGCCCAGCTCCATCTGGTGCGACAGGGTGGGGGCGAGGATTTCCGTGGCATTGCTGGCGAACCAGGGCGCGGTTCCACCGGCTGACAGCCCTTTGGAGTAGCTCGCGTAGAGCGTGGTGTCGGGTTGTGGCTTGTAGATGAGCGCGGCGTTGGGCAGCAACTGGTATTGCTGGGTATGGCGGCCGGCATCGCCGTTCTCATTCCAGGTTTTTTCGTCCAGGCGCACTTCGCGGGCACCGATAATGGTTTGCCATTGTTCGTTGAAGGTGATCTTGTCGCTGATGAACAGGCCGTATTGACGGCTGTCCAGGCGACGTTCGCTGGAGCCGATGGGCTTGTCGGAAGGGTCTTTCGCTGGCGCGCCGGTATAGATATTGCCGGTGCCGATCCATTCCATGTAGCTCGGGCGCTGATCGAGCGTGCGGCGCTGGGCGCTAGAACCGACAGTCAATTCATGCATCACGCCTAATGCGCCGAAATGACCGTTGAGCATGGCTTGGGCTTCATCGATGCGTCGAGTGTCATCAGGGCTGCGGAAATCATACATCTCATAGTTCCCGTTATTGCCGAAGAAGGCATCGTTTCCCGAGCCCCAGGCAAACGCACTGTAATCATCGATCACCACCTTGCTGCGCGAGGCGCTCAGCGTGCCGCTCCAGGCATCGCTGAAGCGGTAATCGAACCGCCCACCCAGGTTCAGCGAGTCGTTCTGCACGGGCTTGGCCCAGCGCTGGTAGGCCAGGTGGTCGTCAGGGTCGACGCCATGGGGCACCTCGGTGCCGCCAAGCAATTGATACCCGGGGACCGACAATTGCTCGCGGTGTTGGTATTCGGCATCGAGCTGCAGTGTGGCATCGGGATTGATCTGCCAGTCGAATGCCAGGGAGGCGAAGTCGCGTTTGCCATCGGCATGGTCGACGTAGGAGCGGATGTCCTCATGGGCCAGGTTGGCGCGCAGGCCGAACTGGCGCTCGCTGCCGAACCAGCCCCCGAGATCCGTGGCCAGGTAGCGCTCGCCTTGTTCGTTGGTCGATACACTGACGCTGCGCACGTCCTCGGGACGCTTGGTCACGTAGTTGATCAGGCCACCAGGCGCCGACACGCCGCTCTGCAAACCCGACAACCCCTTGAGCAGTTCCACCTGCTGCTTGTTTTCCAGGGCCACGTTCTGCTCGCCGGCGATAGTCTGGCCGTTGATGCGGTAACTACTCGCGGCATTGAGCTCGAAGCCACGCACACTGAAGTTCTCGTAATAGCCGACCGGCGCGTAGCTTTCGCCAACCGACGCGTCGCTTTGCAGTACTTCGCTGAGCGTGCGGACCTGGCGATCGTCCAGCAGCTGGCGACCGAACACGCTGACCGAGGCTGGCGTGTCGAGTAGCGGACCTGGCTGCAGACCGCCCACCTGAGCTTCGCGGACTTGATAACCTTCCTCGCCGTAAACCTCCGATACGCGCAGCGGCGCCAGGGTGACGCTGTCATCGGCCAGCCCTTGGACGCTCTGCAGGGCAAGTCCAAGACCAAGCAGGCGAAGGGGCAGGCGAGGGCGAAGCGGGGTCATGCAGGGCTCCTTGAAGGCTGGGCGCTGGTCGGGCGGATGCCGGGGTGTCAGGCAGGGTGGCGCCGCCGACGTTGCGTCGGGCGGGCAAAAAGGGCGCCATGGTAGCAGGCACGAACGCGTCAGGCGCCTGCATTTCGCAGGTGCCTGGCGACTGAAACGATTAGGTGGAGAAAATGGTTAGCGAGCGGGGGCGCGCTGCTGTTTGCGCCAGTTGTCGTCGATCTTCGACCAGGTCTTGCCATCGGTGATGGCCATCAATTTGCGACCGTCCTTGAAGGTCGCCAGGAATGTCGCCTCTTCGTCCTTGCCGCCGAGCCAGAGCCCGGCAAGCAGACCGACGGGCCCGGCCACCAAGGCACCTGCCACGCCCCAGCCGATGGCACTGCCCAGGCTGCGACTGGGCTCGAGGCTCGCGAGCCTGAGGTCCTGGATGCGAGTGAGGGAAATCCGCTCGCCTGGCGATGGGCTGCGCGGGGTCTTGAGTGTGAGCGATCCATTGCGATACTCGCCTTCACCTTGCAAGAAATCGCCGGATTGCACCGTGAGTCTTGTCATTGTGTCGTCCTGTCCGGGAAAGGGCTTTGACCAGCGCCTACTGAGCGCTGTGGCGCTTAGCAAGTCAACGGGCAGGTGACGGAGGGTGGATGGCGCATTGCCGCAGGATGGAGCGGTTTCTGCGGGTTATCCCACGGGCAGGAGCAACGATGATCCTCTGCTCCGGCCCTTTCGCGGGTGAACCCGCTCCCACAGGTTCGGCGGTGCCATCCACCGCGGAGTCTGCTTCCTGGCGGTTTGACGCCTCGATAACCCCCACAAGAGCAGCGCAGATCCGGTGGGGGCGCGAAAGGTCAGACAGTCATGCCGTCTGCACAGTCAGCTTGCGCTTGCGCTCGGCCAGCGCCCATACCACCAGGGCCAGCGTGCCGATGATCAGTCCAGCCACGACGATCCCCATCCAGCCCTGGCGTTGGAACAGCTGCGTACTCAGCAGCGAACCCAGCGCACCGCCGATGAAGTAGCAGGTGATGTACCCGGCATTGAGCCGTGTACGGGCCTCGGGGCGCAGGGCGATCACTGCGTTCTGGTTGCTGACGTGTATCAACTGCACCGCAAGATCCAGCACCAGCACCCCGATCAGCAAGGCCACCAGCGAACTCTGGGCAAAGCCCAGCGGCACCCACGACAGCAGCAAAGCGACCAGCCCGACGGTAGTGCCCAGCGAGCCCTGGCCACGGTCGGCCAGGCGTCCAGCCCAGTTGGCCGACAATGCACCCGCCGCACCCGCCAGGCCGAACAGGCCGATCACGGCGTCGGAATACTGGTAAGGCTCACGGGCCAGAAGGAAAGCCAGGGGTGTCCAGAACAAGGCGAACAGGCTGAACGCCAGCAGACCCAGCAGCGAGCGCAGGCGCAGCACCGGCTCCTCGACGAACAGGCGGAACACCGAGCCGATCAGGGCCGGGTACTTGAGCCCGGCATGGGAATGATGCTGCGGCAGGCTGCGATACAGGGCGATGGCGGTCACCGCCATCAATACCGCAGCCAGCACATAGATGCTGCGCCACCCGCCGATTTCTGCCATGAACCCTGCGGCAGTACGCGCCAAGAGAATGCCCAGCAGCAGGCCGCTCATCAGCGTGCCCACCGCGCGGCCGCGTTGCTCCGGGGCGCTGAGGGTGGCGGCCATGGGCACCAGCACCTGGGCCACGACCGAGAACAGGCCGGTCAGCGCTGTGCCCAGCAACAGCCAGGGCAGGCTCGGCGCGCAGGCGCTGATCACCAGGCCCAGGGTGGCGATGGCGACCATGCAGACGATCAGCCGGCGCTGTTCGAACAAATCGCCCAGCGGTGCCAGCAGCAACAGGCCAGCCCCGTAGCTGAGCTGGGCGGCGATGACGATGGTTCCGGCGCTGGCGGTGTCCAGGCCGAACTGTTCAGCGATGCTGTGTAGCAGGGGTTGGGCGTAGTAGTTGCTGGCCACGGCGAGGCCTGTGGCGGTGGCCATCAGCAGGATCAAGGCGCGGCTCAGGGAGGGGGTGGTCATGGCTGCTCTCGTTGCGGGCAATCGGAAGTGAAGGCAAGTATCGGGAAGTGCGCGGCATGACGCCAATGTATAGTTTTCAACTTATCTATCTCTAAAACAGATCAATCCATGAACCTCAAGCAGCTCGAATATGCCTTGGCCGTGGCCGACACCGGCAGTTTCACCCGCGCCGCCGAACGTTGCCATGTAGTGCAGTCGGCGCTCAGCCATCAGGTGGCGCGGCTGGAGGCGCAGTTGGGGGTGAGCCTCTTCGAGCGCAGTTCGCGGCGGGTACGACTGACGCCGGCCGGGGAAGCCTTCGTGCTCAGCGCTCGCCCTGCGGTGGAGGCGGCGTTGCGCATCCCGGAGGACGTCGCCGCAGCCTGCGGCCAGGTGCGAGGACGGTTGGCGATCGGTGAAATCAGTTCGCTCACGGCGCTCGATCTGGTCGACCTGCTGGCGGTGTTCCACCAACGCTACCCGGATGTGGACATCCGCTGGTTGACCGCCAAGAGCGAATGGCTGGTGGCCGATGTCTGCGAGCGTCGCCTGGACGTCGGGTTCATTGGCTTGTGGCAAGGCGAGACGCTGCAGGGCGTGGAGCATCGTTTGCTGGCGCGTGAGGCGTTGGTGGCGGTGTTGCATCCGGGCCATCCTCTGGCAAATCGTGGACAACTGGCCCTGGCGGAGCTTTCGGACCAGGTGTTGGTGGACTTTCCCGAGGGTACCGGTGCGCGCCGGCAGACCGATGAAGCATTTTTGGCGGCAGGTGTGCAGCGTCGGGTGCAGTTCGAGATCGGTCATATCCGCCTGGTGGAAAAGTTCGTCCAGCGCGGCATGGCCGTGGGCTTGGTCCCCGAGCGTATCGCTCAGGGCTTCCAAGGCGTGGCTATGGCACACCTGGACGATGCGCCGGTGCGTCATCTGTATACGGTGTGGTCGAGCAGCCCGACGCCTGCGGCGCGGGCGTTTCTCGAGTTGCTTCAGGCGCATCTGCAACCACTTTGAGGTCTCGCCATTGTGTTCGCGGGGTAACCCGCTCCTGTCGGATCGCGGTGATCCTGGTGGGAGCGGGTTGACCTATGAGCAGGGCGATACTCAGGCGGCAAAGCCCCCATCGGCGGTCAGGCTGGCGCCGGTGATATAGCCGGCTTCAGGCCCGGCCAGGTAAGCCACGAAGCTGGCGATCTCGTCGGCCTGCCCGTAGCGCCCGATGGCCATCAGCGGGATCAGGCTGTCGGCGAACTCGCCCGAGGCCGGGTTCATGTCGGTGTCCACCGGCCCAGGCTGCACATTGTTCACGGTGATGCCCTGCGGACCCAAGTCGCGGGCCATGCCACGGGTCAGGCCGACCAGCGCCGACTTGCTCATGGCATAGGGTGCGCCGCCTGCGAACGGCATGCGCTCGGCGTTGGTGCTGCCGATGTTGATGATGCGTCCGCCCTGGCCCATGTGACGCGCCGCGGCCTGGCTGGCAACGAACACGCTGCGTACATTGATGGCCAGCATGCGGTCGAACTCGGCGAGGTCGAACTCGGTCACCGGGGCCACGGCGAGCACGCCGGCGTTGTTCACCAGGATGTCGAGTCGGCCGAAGGCTTCGACGGTGGCCTGCACGGCCTGCTGCACGGCGACGGCATCGGCGCTATCGGCGCGCAGGGCCAGGGCCTGACCGCCGTTGGCGTTGATGTCGGCAGCCAGTGCGGCGGCGGTGTCGGTGGCGCTGACATAGGTGAAGGCGACCTGGGCGCCTTCCTTGGCCAGGCGGCGGACGATGGCCGCGCCGATGCCGCGGGAACCGCCCTGGACCAGGGCCACCTTGCCATTGAGGTTGAATGCGTTGGACATGCTGATCTCCTGCTTCGAAGCAAGGCCGGATGCCTTGGATGGACGCCAGTATCGACCGTGGATTACCTGCTGATAAGATGGCAATCGCTATTGGCAGAGTAAACCTTGGGTTGATAATCATGGCCATGGAATCGTTCAGCACGCTGGAGTGCTTCATTCGCAGCGCCGAGGTAGGCAGTTTCGCCGAGGCGGCCCGGCGGCTATCCCTGACCCCGGCGGCCGTCGGTAAGAACGTTGCCCAGTTGGAAGCACGTTTGGGTGTGCGGTTGTTCCAGCGCAGCACCCGCAAGCTGACCCTGACCGAAGCGGGGCAGCGGTTTCTGGGCGAGGTGAGCGACAGCTTTCGCACCATCCAGTACGCCATGGCCAACCTGGCCAGCGCTGAAGGCCAGCCGGCCGGGGCGTTGCGGGTGAGCATGGGCACGGTGTTCGGGCGACTGTACGTATTGCCGATGCTAGGGGAGTTCTTGCAGCGCTATCCGGCGATCATCCCCGATTGGCATTTCGACAATCGCCAGGTCGACCTCATTGGCCAGGGCTTCGATGCCGCGATCGGCGGCGGCTTCGAGCTGCCACCGGGCGTGGTGGCGCGCAAGTTGACACCTGCGCACCGGGTGTTGGTGGCAGCACCTGACTATTTGCAACGGCACGGGCCGATCGACGCGCCCGAGGTCTTGCCGCGGCATGCCGGCATCCTGATTCGTTCGCCTCAGACCGGCCGCGTGCGTTCCTGGCCGCTGACCAGCCGTTGGCAGGAACAGCGGCCCTTGCAACTGCACCAGGCAATGACCATGAGCGATTCGGACGCTGCCTGCGCAGTGGCCGAGCAGGGGTTGGGCATTGCCTTGGTCAGCCTGCCGTTCGCGGTGCCCTATCTGGTGGCCGGGCGGCTGCGCAGAGTGCTGCCGGACTGGTATGTCGACGATGGGCATATCAGCTTGTACTACGCCGAGCACAAGCTGCTGCCAGGCAAGACCCGGGCGTTCATCGATTTTGTGGTGCAGCGCTTTGCCGAACAGGGGTTGCCGAGGCGCTTCAATGCCCTGGAAACGTTGTAGTTTTGCGGTGATCCGTCTGCGGGAAGCCAGCGAAAGGGGGCCGCTCAGACCACCTCGATCACCACCTGAATCTGCGCCACCCCGGACACCATCAGGCTCACCTCGTCATCGACCTTCTTGCCCAGCAACTGCTGCCCCAAGGGTGAGCGCGGGGTGATGACCGTCACCTGCTCATCCCCTGCGCCGATCTTCAGCCCAGCGGCCTCCGGACCCAGGAACAGCAGGCGCTGATCGCCGTTTTCGTCTTCCAGGGTGACAAGGTTGCTGATCTGGATGCCGCGAGCAGGATCATAGTCGCGCAGCAGCAATTGTTGGTACGCCAGCAGCGACTGGCGGATCTCGGCTGTGCGGCGGGCCTGGCCGGTGGCCAGGTACGAGGCTTCCAGGCTCAGGGTGTCGTACTTGTTCTCGGCGATGTTCTCTTCGGCGGTAGCGGCTTCGTAGGCGGCCTGGGCGGCGCGCCGGAGCACCTCTTCATCGCGTGCGAGGGTCTCGACGATCCGGGTGAGCAGGGTGGGCTTGTTCATGGTCAGTAGCAGAATTCCAGCACATTGGCCTGGCTCTTGTCGGTGGGGGCGGTGCGGTTCTGTTGCAGCCAGAACTGACACTTGGGGTTGTTCAGGTTGCGCGGGTTGCCTTGGGCGGCATCGGCGGCCTGGCGGGCCTCCTGTTCCTGCAGGATGACCTTGTAGCGTTCGAACATCTCGGTCTGGGCATCAGCGGGCTGGGCAGGTGCTGGCGCAGGGGCATAGGAGCTCGGCGCAATGGCCTGGGCCACCGGTTGCACCTGCTGCGGCCACCACTGCCAGGCCAGCCACAGGCTCAGGGCGATGGCCACGGCGCCGAGCCACAGGCCCAAGGCCACGCAGAGGATCAACTGCACAGGCTTGAGGGTAATCTTCAGTTCGCGGTGACGGGGCATGATGGCCTCCTGGCAAGCGGTTCTTGGCCAGCATTGTCGCATGGTGGCGGTCAATATTTTCAGCCTCGCGCTTTCGTCTGCGACAATTTATCCGCAAAATCGGCGGTTTTTCCGCGCGGAGAGGGGAGTGGGCAATGAAAGCCACCTGGGACATCTTCTGCACGGTCGTGGACAACTACGGCGATATCGGCGTGACCTGGCGTTTGGCCCGGCAACTGGTGGCTGAGCAGGGCCTGGCCGTGCGCCTGTGGGTGGATGACCTGGCCGCGTTCGTGCGCCTGTGCCCGCAAGCCGATGCCGGCGCCTCGCAGCAATGGCAGGCGGGCGTTGATGTGCGGCACTGGCCGACCCAGTGGCAAGCGGTGGAACCCGCTGAGGTGGTGATCGGCGCCTTCGGCTGTCGGCTGCCTGCGGAATACATCGAGGCCCTGCGCCTGCGTACCCCCCCTGGGTTGTGGCTGAACCTTGAATACCTCAGTGCCGAAGACTGGGTGGAGGGCTGCCACGGCCTGCCTTCGCCACAGGCCAATGGCCTGCGTACGATCTTCTTCTTCCCTGGATTCACCGACAGGACCGGCGGTTTGCTGCGCGAGGGCTCGCTGCTGGCCCAGCGGGAGGCCTTCGAGGCGGATTCGCTGGCGCGTCAGGCGTTTCTCCAGCGGTTGGGTGTGCAGGCGCAGGAGGGCGCGCGGTTGATTTCGCTGTTCGCCTACGAAAACCCGCAATTGGGCAACTGGCTCGATGCCCTGGCCGAGGATGCCCAGCCCAGCCATCTGTTGGTGCCAGAGGGGCGTATCCTGGCCGATGTACGTCGTTGGCTGGAGGCGCCGACCTTGGGCGTTGGTGATGTACAGCGCCGGGGCGCGTTGACGGTGCAGATCCTGCCTTTCGTCAGCCAAGAGGACTATGACCGGTTGCTCTGGGCCTGCGACTTCAATGCCGTGCGCGGCGAGGATTCGTTCGTGCGCGCCCAGTGGGCCGGCCGGCCGCTACTGTGGCACATCTATGTTCAGGAAGAGAACGCACATTGGGAAAAGCTCGAGGCCTTTCTCACGCTTTATCGCCAAGGCCTATCAGAAAAAACAGGGGATGCGCTGGTCGCTCTCTGGCGTGCCTGGAACATGGATCAGGACATGGGAGCCGCCTGGCGCGGGGTACGTGAGCATTGGCCGGAACTCGTCGCCCATGCCCGCCAATGGAGCGCCGCTCAGGCCGCTCGGCCGGACCTTGCCACGACGCTGGTACAGTTTTACCGAAATTGGCTATGATATGCGGCCTCGATTTTTATAAATCCATCCAGATTCGGATACTTCGTAATGAAAACTGGTAAAGAACTGAAACCCGGTACCGTACTGCGGATCGACAACGACCCGTGGCTGGTACAGAAAGCCGAATTCACCAAGTCCGGTCGCAACAGCGCGATCATGAAGACCAAGCTGAAGAACCTGCTGACCGGCTACAAGACTGAAACCGTCTACTTCGCCGATGACAAGCTGGACGACGTGATCCTGGATCGCAAGGAAGTCACCCTGTCCTTCATCAGCGGTGATGCCTACACCTTCATGGACACCACCGACTACACCATGTACGAACTGAACGCCGAAGACATCGACGCCGTTCTGCCGTACATCGAAGAAGGCATGCAGGACGTCTGCGCCCTGACCATGTACGAAGAGAAAGTCGTATCGGTCGAACTGCCGACCACCATCAGCCGTCAGGTTGTCTACACCGAGAACGCCGCGCGTGGCGATACCTCGGGCAAGGTCATGAAGCCGGCCAAACTGGCCAACGGTACCGAAGTACAGGTTGCCGACTTCATCGAGATCGACGAGATGATCGACATCGACACTCGCGACGGCAGCTTCAAGGGCCGCTCCAAGAAGTAATCCTTCTTGCGATCGCAAAAAACCCGGCCTCGGCCGGGTTTTTTTATGTCACTGCAACGTGTTCATGTCATGCGCCGTAGTGCCTTCTTCGCGGGCAAATCCGCTCCCCCAAGATCACCACGAGCCCGGTGGAAGCAGGGTTACCCGCGAAAAGGTTCAGACGGTCACATGCAGCCTTACATCTACGTTGTTGCGGGTGGCGTTGGAGTAAGGGCAAACGTGGTGCGCCTTTTCGACCAATTCTTCGGCTTCAGCTTGGGTCAGGCCCGGCAGGTTGATGTGCAGGTCGATGTTCAGGCCGAACCCACCGGGGATCTGGCCAATACCGACCTTGGCCGTGATAGAGCTGTCTGCCGGCAATTGCTTCTTTGCCTGGCCAGCGACGAACTTCAGAGCGCCGATGAAGCAAGCCGAATAACCAGCGGCGAACATCTGCTCCGGGTTGGTACCTTCACCGCCTGCGCCGCCCAGTTCCTTGGGGGTGCTCAGCTTGACCTCGAGCTTGCCGTCGCTGGAGCGGGATTTGCCATCGCGCCCGCCAGTGGAGGTTGCTTCGGCGATGTACAGAGGAGTGACCTTTTGCATCTTGAGCCTCGCTTGTGTGCTGTGCGCCATGGCGCTGGGTGAGTACGGGATTTAAATTAGCGTTCAATTATTTTGCGCGCAAGATAAATTTGCCGCCGCTCATCGGAACGGCCTTCCCAGCATAGTCCTCAGAGGTTTTTTTGCAGGCTGGCGCGTAGCTCCAGCAGGTCCGCTTGCAGTTGTTGCAGGCGTTCGATGCTGCGCCCGCTCGCTTGCAGAATGCAAGGCGGCACGCGTTTGGCCTCGTCTTGCAGGGCGCGGCCTTTGTCGGTCAGTTCGACCAGTACCACCCGTTCATCCTCGCGGCTGCGGGTGCGCTTGAGCAGGCCTTCGCTTTCCAGGCGCTTGAGCAAGGGCGTGAGCGAGCCCGGATCGGTGAGCAGGCGTTGGCTGATCTCGCCCACGGTCAGGCCGTCCTGCTCCCAAAGCACGAGCATGGCCAGGTACTGCGGATAGGTCAGGCCCAAGGCTTGCAGCAGCGGCTTGTAGACTTTGGTCATCAGCAACGAGGTGGAGTGCAGGGCGAAGCAGACCTGGTTGTCCAGCAGCAGCTCGTCGCAAGGGGCGTTGGTGGTGGCGTTCATGCAGGTCCTTCAATGAGTTCAGGTAAAAATCTAGCACGCTGATGGTTAGCGCGCTCACTACCCGCGCAGTTCGCTGCGCAGGGCCAGATCCCAAGGAGGGATCGGGCTGAAGCGGCTCTTGAGGAATTCGAGCAGCAAGCGACTGCGAGAGTTCGTTTCATGTGCAAGGCGCATTGCATAGATGCCGCTGCTTTCTGCCGGAGGCAGGCCGTTGTCGCAGAACAAGGGCACCAGTTCGCCCCGCAACAGGTAGTCGCTGATCAGCCAAGTGGGCAGATGCGCGATGCCGAGCCCGGCCAAGGCGCCGAACAGCAAGGTTTCGGCGTTGTTGGCAGCCATGCGCATGCGTGCAGGGCGATACAGACGTGCCTGGCCATCCACTGTGAAACGCCAGGCGAAGGGGGGCGCCAGGCCGTCCCAGTCCAGGCCATGGTGCTCCGGCAGCTCGCTGGGGCTGGCGGGTACGCCGCGGCTGGCCAGGTAGGCGGGGCTGGCGCAGGCGATGCGCACCATGTACGCCAGGGGTGTCGCCACCAGGCGGGTATCGGCCAGAGGGCCTGCGCGCAGTACCAGATCGACTTCTCCCAGATGGCTGCCGTGCAGGTCGACGAAACTGTCGATCAAGCGCAACTGCACGTCCAGGCCGGGGTAGGCCACCAGGAAATCAGCAATGGCCGGGGCCAGGTGGCGGCGCCCGAACGCAGCGGGGGCATCGATGCGGATCAGGCCCTCCGGCGCGCTGCTCAACGACACTGCTTCGGCCCGCGCCAGACGCAACTCCTCGATGATGCGTCGGGCCCGTTCGGAGAAGGCCTTGCCGGCGGGCGTGGCGCGTACGGCGTGGGTGCTGCGGTCGAACAAGCGGCTACCCACCGCCTGCTCGAGATTGTCGATGCGCCGGGCCACGGCCGAAGGCGTCAGCGGATGGCGCCGGGCAGCGGCGGAAAAACTGCCGGTTTCCAGCACATCGAGGAACAGACTCAATTGTTCGGTGAGGATATCGGGGCTCATGTCGACTCTGCTTGTGCGAAATACGCAAAGCCATTGTGCGCTGCTGTGCGTTTCCCCGCCAGGTATCCATCGCTAGCATGCAGGCATCGTTGAACATAGGTGAGGCCCTGATGATCGAGTGGTTGATGTACATAGCGCTGGGCGCAGCCCTGGGCACCCTGGGAGGTCTGTTCGGCATCGGTGGCGGCCTGATCGCCATCCCGGCCCTTGGGGTGCTGTTCGGCCTTGACCAGCAATTGGCCCAAGGCACGGCGTTGGTGATGGTGGTGCCGAACGTGTTGCTGGCGCTGTGGCGCTATCACCAGCGCAATCGCATCGAGCTGCGCCATGCGCTGCCGTTGGCGGTGTGCAGCTTTCTGTTCGCCTGGCTCGGGTCGATCTGGGCGGTGGGCATCGATGCCCATTCCATGCGCCTGGGCTTTGTGGGCTTTCTGGTGGCGCTGGCGGTATGGAATGTGGCGCGGATGTTCCTACCAGTCGCACCGCCAAGCACCGAGCTGCGCTATCCCTGGCCATGGCTGGGCGTGCTGGGCAGCTTTGCCGGTGCCATGGGCGGGTTGTTCGGTGTGGGCGGGGCGGTGGTGGCCACGCCGATTCTGACCAGCGTGTTCGGCACCACTCAGGTGGTGGCGCAAGGGTTGTCCCTGGCCTTGGCCGCACCCAGCACCCTGGTGACTTTGGTCACCTATGGCGTGCACGGTAGCGTCGACTGGTACGCCGGCATTCCGCTGGCCATCGGTGGTCTGCTCAGCATCAGCTGGGGGGTGAAGCTTGCCCACGCACTGCCGGAAAAAGTACTGCGTACGTTGTTCTGTGTCTTCTTGGTGGTCTGTGCGGTGATGCTGGCCTTCGAGCTTTAGACAGCGGTAGTTCCGCTCCCTACTTGAACCCTTCCACGATGTAATCGGCCATGCAGTCGGTGATGGGCGACTGATGCTGCGTGTTGCGCAGCAGCATCACGTTGGCCAGGGGTAGTTGTGGCAGGCCTTCCTGCTCGCCGAGGGTGCGCAGGTTGCCGCTGATCAGGCTCTGCAGTTGGGCCGTCACCGCCAGGCCTGCGGTGACGATGGCGAAGATCGCCGCAAGGCTCGGGCTTGTGTAGGCAATGCGGTAATCGATGCCCTGGCTCTCCAGGGCATTGCACGTCCAGGCGCGGCAGAAGCAATCGGTGTTGAACAAGGCCAGGGGCATGGGTCGTTGCTCCTGGGGGCAAAAGCCTTGGGCGGCCGCCCAGACCAGACGCTCCTGGCGCAGTAGCTGGCCGATCTCGTTGCCGGGCTCGCGAGTAACGATGGTGAGGTCCAGATCCTGGCGCAGCATCAGTTGCTTTGACGAGTCGCAGTGCACCTCGACCTGAATCAACGGATACGCCTGGGCGAAGCTTGAAAGAATGGTGGGCAGAAAGCGCATGGCATAGTCGTCTGGCGTGCCGATGCGCACGACGCCGACCATGTGCGGCATGCGCAGGGTGTTGAATACCTCGCCCTGCAGCTTGAGGATGCGCCGGGCATAGCCGAGCAGGACCTGGCCTTCGGCGGTCAGGCGTACCTGGCGACCGTCGCGCTCGAACAGTTGGCGCTGGAGGATGTCTTCTTCCAGGCGTTTCATCTGCATGCTCACCGCCGACTGGGTGCGGTTGACTACCTCTCCGGCGCGGGTGAAACCGCCTTGCTCGGCGATCGCAACGAAGGTGCGCAGAACATCCGAATCCAGATTCTGGTACTGGGACATTGCATCAATCTCCGAGATGCATGGCATCAGAAACATTCGTTGGATTGATCTTAGGCCGGGCGCGAGACTGAAGCCATCTTCACGGAGGGCTTCAAGATGAAAGGTCAGATCACTTCCCTGTACGTCAAACCTGCCTTTTCGTTCACCCACCTGGGAGAGGCCGCACTGGCGCAGATTCTTCGCTGGTACCAGTTGTACCGTCAGCGTCGGGAGCTGCTCAGCCTGAGCGATGCGACCTTGCATGACCTGGGGCTGAGCCGGGCCGACATCCAGCAGGAGGCCGAACGGCCCTTCTGGGATGACCCACTGCGTAAATGATTGGGTGTTGTGGTGGTTGTTTCGCGGTAAACCCGCTTCCACAAGGATCACCGCTGATCGTGTAGGAGCGGGTTAGCCGCGAAACAGTCGACGCGATTGAGGCCTTAGCGGCGCACTTGCTTGAGCGTCTCAGCGATCAGGAATGCCAGTTCCAGCGATTGGTCGGCATTGAGCCGTGGGTCGCAGTGGGTGTGGTAGCGATCCGACAATCCGTCCTCGGTGATCGGCCGTGCGCCGCCAATGCATTCCGTGACGTTCTGCCCCGTCATCTCGATATGGATGCCGCCGGCATACGAGCCTTCGGCCTGGTGCACTTGGAAGAACTGACGCACCTCATCGAGAATCTGTGCGAAATCCCGCGTCTTGTAGCCGCTGCTGGCCTTGATGGTGTTGCCGTGCATCGGGTCTGAGCTCCACAGCACCTTGCGGCCTTCGCGCTCGACGGTGCGAATCAACCCGGGCAGGTGATCGCCCACCTTGCCGGCACCCATGCGCACGATCAGGTTCAGGCGTCCCGGGTCGTTGGTCGGGTTGAGGGTGTCGATCAGGCGGATCAGTTCCTCGGGGTTCATGCTTGGGCCGACCTTGACGCCGATGGGGTTGTGCACCCCGCGCAGGAACTCCACGTGCGCGCCATCCAGTTGCCGGGTGCGGTCGCCGATCCACAGCATGTGCGCCGAGCAGTCGTAGTAGTCGCCGGTCAGGCTGTCGCTGCGCACGAAGGCTTCCTCGTAGTTGAGCAGCAAGGCTTCGTGTGCCGTGAAGAAGCTGGTTTCGCGCAGTTGTGGCGCGCTGTCCAGACCGCACGCGCGCATGAAGGCCAGGGTTTCGTCGATCCGTCCGGCCAGTTGGTGGTACTTCTCCGACAGCGCCGAATTGGCGATGAAGTCCAGGTTCCACTTGTGCACTTGATGCAGGTCGGCAAAGCCGCCTTGGGCGAAAGCACGCAGCAGGTTCAGGCTGGCGGTGGCCTGGTGGTAGGCCTGCAGCAGGCGCTCGGGGTCCGGGACGCGGCTTTGCTCGTCGAAACCAATGCCGTTGACGATGTCGCCCCGATAGGCCGGCAGTGTCACCTGGCCAATGGTCTCGTCGCCTGCGGAGCGCGGTTTGGCGAACTGCCCAGCCATGCGTCCGACTTTCACCACCGGGCAGCCGGCGGCGAAGGTCATCACGATCGCCATCTGCAGCAACACCTTGAACGTGTCACGGATCTTGGCGGCAGAGAACTCGGCGAAGCTTTCGGCGCAGTCGCCGCCCTGAAGCAGGAACGCCCGGCCTTGCGTGACCTCGGCGAACTGCCGGCGCAGCTCCCGGGCCTCGCCAGCGAACACCAGGGGCGGGTAGCTGGCCAGGGTCTGCTCGACCTTGAGCAGGTGCGCGGCGTCGGGGTAGGTCGGTTGCTGCTGGATCGGCAGGGCGCGCCAGCTATCGGGACTCCAGGGTCGGTTCATCACAGGCTCGGTGTTTTCGGCTATAGGCATGATCGCCATGGTAACAGTTGGCGGCGCGCTTGTTGCACCGGGGGCATTGGCGGAGAATGTCGGCTTTTGCGCAGGCAGGTGTCGGTCATGGGGACGGAGCGGGAAGAGCGGTTGTTGGCCCGGGTCGAGGATGCCTTCGGGGTCATCAGCGTCTATGAGGTGGAGGACTACCGCTTCCTTGAGTTTGGCGATGCCATCGAGCAAAGCTGCACGTTTACCGCCGACCCCAGCTGGCTGGAGTATGACTACACCCGCGCCATGCTGGTGGGCGCACTGTGCCATGAACAGCCCGAGAGCGCGTTGTTCCTGGGGTTGGGCGCCGGGACCTTGACCCAGGCGTGCTTGAAGTTCCTGCCTTTGGATGATGTCGAAGCCATCGAACTGCGGCCGGATGTGCCGCGCCTGGCCATGGAGTACATGGGCCTTGATGATGATCCGCGGCTGTATGTGCGGGTCGGCGATGCCTTGGAGCTGCTGCCCACTGCCGAAAAAGCCGACCTGCTGTTCGTCGACCTCTACACCGACCATGGGCCGGGCGTCGGCCACCTGGCCTGGGGCTTTCTGGAAAACTGCCAGAAGCAGCTCAACCCCGGCGGCTGGCTGGTGATCAACCAGTGGGCTGGCGATGATGGCCGGCCGCTGGGCGCGGCTCTGTTGCGTGGGTTGTACCACCGCCATTACTGGGAGCTTCCGGTGAAGGAGGGGAACGTCATCCTGCTGGTGCCGGCAGACCTGGACCAAACGTTGGACCTGAATGGTTTGCGCGAGCGCGCCGAGGCCCTGGCGCCGCAGCTGGGGTATTCGCTGGAGTACCTGATCAAGGCAGTCCGGCCGGCGACCTGAAGGGCAGGGGCATCTTGTAGGCGTTGGCGATAGCCTGCGATTGGGGCGCGAAGCGGCCCCTTACCATCACGCAGGTGGAAACGATTCAGCCGCATGAAGGTGACCGCTGCATACTGGCCTTCACAACTGAAAAAAATCTCACGGTCCAGCATCAATTCGGGTATAGTACGCGCCGGTCTTTTAGCGGACCTCAAAAATCAGGTGGTGCAAACCCTCCGAGTCCAGCTTCGGCTGCACGTCCGCTAGGCGGACCTTCCCAAGACGTTCCTTTTTCAATCGTTTTCGCAAATCCCCGCCGCCAAAGCTGCCTGGGTGACCTTTTGGTCTTTCAAGGCATGTGCAGCTTTGGAGCATGGGTCTTTGCGGATGCACATAGAGGCAGACCCATGACCCAGGAAACCGGCGGATTCGCCGCTCTCGATCTTCACCCGAACATCGTTGCCGCCGTGCTGGCTACAGGCTATGAAGAGCCATCGGCCATCCAGCAACAATCGATCCCGATCATCCTCGCCGGTCACGACATGATCGGCCAGGCGCAGACTGGCACCGGCAAGACCGCTGCCTTCGCCCTGCCGATCCTCAACAAGATCGATGTGAGCAAGCGCGAACCGCAAGCCCTGATCCTGGCGCCAACCCGTGAGTTGGCGCTGCAAGTAGCCACCGCCTTCGAAACCTACGCCAAGCAGATGCCAGGCGTGAACGTGGTAGCTGTGTACGGTGGTGCCCCGATGGGCCCACAACTGCGCGCCATTCGTAACGGCGCACAGATCGTCGTCGCCACCCCTGGCCGCCTGTGCGACCACCTGCGCCGCGACGAAAAAGTCCTGTCCACCGTCCAGTACCTGGTACTCGACGAGGCGGACGAAATGCTCAAGCTCGGCTTCATGGACGACCTGGAAGTAATCTTCAAGGCCATCCCTGAATCGCGCCAGACCGTGCTATTCTCCGCCACCCTGCCATCTTCGATCCGTTCCATCGCCGAGCGCCACCTGCGCGAGCCGAAGCACGTCAAGATCCAGAGCAAGACCCAGACCGTCACCGCGATCGACCAGGCCCACCTGATGGTCCATGCCGACCAGAAGATCCCGGCTGTGCTGCGACTGCTGGAAGTGGAAGAGTTCGACGCGCTGATCGCTTTCGTGCGTACCAAGCAAGCCACCCTGGACCTGGCCGCCGCGCTGGAAGCCAAGGGCTACAAGGCTGCCGCGCTGAACGGTGACATCGCCCAGAACCAGCGTGAGCGCGTCATCGACTCGCTCAAGGATGGCCGCCTGGACATCGTCGTCGCCACCGACGTCGCTGCCCGAGGCCTGGACGTACCGCGCATCACTCACGTGTTCAACGTCGACATGCCGTACGATCCTGAGTCCTACGTGCACCGTATCGGCCGTACCGGCCGTGCCGGTCGCGAGGGGCGTGCGCTGCTGCTGGTCACCCCGCGTGAGCGTCGCATGCTGCAGGTCATCGAGCGCGTGACCGGGCAGAAGGTCGCTGAAGCCCGTCTGCCGAACCCGCAAGCCGTGCTCGATGCGCGTATCAAGAAGCTGACCGCAAGCCTGGCGCCGATGGTTGCCGAGGCAGAAGCCAGCCATGGCGAATTGTTCGATCGCCTGACCGCGGACCTGGGTTGCAGCCCACGTGCTCTGGCGTCGGCCCTGCTGCGCAAGGCCACCAACGGCCAAGCCCTGGACCTGACCTCGGTCGAGCGTGAGCAGCCGCTGGTGCCTACCTTCGCCCCGCGTGAGCGTGGTGAGCGTTCCGATCGCGGTGAGCGCAGCGAGCGTGGTGATCGCGAGCGTCGTGCGCCGATGCCGCTGGCTGAAGGCCGCGTGCGTTGCCGTACCGCCCTGGGTGCCCGTGACGGTATCGCCGCCAAGAACCTGCTCGGTGCGATCCTCAACGAAGGCGGCCTGGCGCGTGACGCCATCGGCCGTATCCAGGTCCGTGACAGCTTCAGCCTGATCGAGCTGCCCGAAGACGGTCTGGAGCGTCTGCTGTCCAAGCTCAAGGACACCCGTGTAGCTGGCAAGCAGCTGAAGCTGCGCCGCTACCGCGAGGACTGATCCTGGTGCAATGAAAAATCCCCGGCCTAGGCTGGGGATTTTTTTTGCCGCTGCATTGGGTATTGCGTGTGTCGGCCTTTCAGTCGAACCGATAGATATCCATTCCCAGCGCCCCCAAGGTGAATCCTTGGTGGACGATACCCAACCGCTCGCCAGCCCCAAGGGCGAAAAACAATGGCAGCAGATGTTCGTCGCTTGGGTGATTACGCACGGCAAACGGGGCCTGCTGACGGTAGTCGAGCAGAGCCTGCCGGTCGTTCTGTGTCAGCTTCTCCACCACCCAATCCCGAAACGCCAGTGCCCAGGGTTCGATCACATCTGGCCCGGCATGCCAGTCCAGTTCGCCTAAGTTGTGGGTAATGCTGCCAGAACCGATCAACAGCACGCCTTCGGCGCGCAATCCGGCCAGTGCTTCGCCGACCTTGAGTTGTAGGGCAGGGCCAAGTTGGCTGGGCAGTGATACCTGGATGACGGGAATGCTGGCATCCGGATACATCAGCGACAGCGGTACCCAGGCCCCATGGTCGAAGGGGCGGTGGGTATCCAGCCGAGCGGGTAGGCCGGCCGCTGTCAGGCGGGCACTCACCTGCTGGGCCAGTTCCGGCTCACCCGCCGCAGGGTATTGCACGGCATACAGCGCGGCAGGGAAGCCATGAAAGTCATGCCAGGTTTGCGGATGTGGGTTGCCTGTCACCAGCAGTTCGCGGCTCTCCCAGTGTGGCGACACCACGATGATCGCCTTGGGAAGTGCCAAGGCATTGGCTAACTTGGACAGAGCCGGCCCGCTGGCACCAGGTTGCAAGGCGAGCATGGGCGAACCATGGGAAATGAACAGGCTGGGCAGCATGGCGAGGTCCTGGCGGTTTAAGATGCGTTCATCTTCGATCAGTTACCGATCGAGATCCAATATAAGTTTTCAGCGCATTTCATCGAAAAACCGGGAGGAAGCATGGAGCCGGCGTTCTGGCACAAGCGGTGGGCGGACAATCAGATCGGCTTTCATCAGGCCCGCGTCAATCCTTACCTGCAAACCTACTGGCCTACGTTGGGCCTGGCACAGGGCAGTCGCGTGCTGGTGCCGTTGTGTGGCAAGAGCCTGGACCTGGCCTGGCTCGCGGGGCAGGGGCATCGGGTCCTGGGCGTAGAGCTGTCTCGACGGGCTGTGGAAGACTTTTTCAGCGAGCACGGTCTGACGCCCCAGGTAACCCGGCAGGGTGCCTTCGAAGTCTGGCGCAATGGTGACGTGGAGCTGTGGTGCGGGGATTTCTTTGCTTTGCAGGCGCAGGATGTGGGTGATTGCGTGGGCCTGTATGACCGTGCGGCGGTGATTGCCCTGCCGCCTGCCATGCGTGAACGTTATCTGGCGTTGCTGTCGACACTGTTACCGCAAGCCTGCAAGGGGCTGCTGGTGACGCTCGACTATGATCAGTCACGGCTCGACGGGCCGCCTTTCTCGGTGGCGGACGACGAGGTCCGGACAGGGTTTTCCAGCTGGCAGGTGGATACGCTCGAGGAGCGGCAGATCATCCAGGAGAGCCTGAAATTCGAACAGGCCGGGATGACGAGCCTGATCGAGCGGGTGTATCGGCTGATGCGTTGAGGTGGGGATTTACGACAGCCAAACGAAAAAGGGCGACCTAAGTCGCCCTTTTGTTTGCGTTTGGATCAACCGCGGCGGCGCAGCGCTTCGATGCGGTCTTCCAGTGGCGGGTGGCTCATCAGCAGGCCCGCCAGGCCGTGCTTGAGGCCGCCGTTGATGCCGAACGCCTTCAGGGTGTCGGGCATGTGCACGGGCATGCCTTGCTCCACGCGCAGGCGCTGCAGGGCACCGATCATCGCGCCGGTACCGGCCAACTGGGCGCCGGCTTCGTCGGCGCGGTACTCGCGGCGGCGCGAGAACCACATGACGATGATGCTGGCCAGGATGCCCAGGATCAGCTCGGCGATGATGGTCGCCACGTAGTAGGCAATGCCCTGGCCTTCTTCGTTCTTGAAGATGACCTTGTCGACGAAGTTGCCGATGATGCGGGCGAAGAACATCACGAAGGTGTTCACTACGCCTTGCACCAGTGCCAGGGTGACCATGTCGCCGTTGGCCACGTGGCCGATCTCATGGGCCAGCACGGCGCGTACTTCATCAGGCGAGAAGCGTTCGAGCAGGCCCTGGGAGACGGCCACCAGGGCATCGTTGCGGTTCCAGCCGGTGGCGAAGGCGTTGGCCTCATAGGCTGGGAAGATACCCACTTCGGGCATCTTGATACCGGCCTCGCGGGACAGCTCCTCGACCGTCTGCAGCAGCCACTGTTCGTGGCGGGTGCGGGGCTGGCTGATGATCTGGGTGCCGGTGGTCATCTTCGCCATCCACTTGGAGATGAACAGCGAGACCAGCGAGCCGGCGAAACCGAACACGGCGCAGAAGACCAGCAATTGGCTGAGATTGAGGTCAACGCCGTTGGCCGCCATGAACCCGTTGAAGCCGAACAGGCTCAGGGTAATGCTTGCAACCAGCACCACCGCGAGGTTGGTGGCTACAAACAACAGAATGCGCATCATGGTTGTTACGTTCTCCTGACGGATGAAAATGTCGCGTACTGCGGGCTATATAAGGGGCGGGTCATACGGATTCAACCGGCCGACTATTTCAAACTGTGTACGGCGGAGTATGGCAGAGGATAGGGCGAGGACTGTGGGATAGAGCGTTGCAGGATGTAAGAACTCTCCTGCGAAAAAACGCATGGAAACGGTTGTGCAGCGCATCGCGGGTCATCGCCAGGCGGCGGCGATAACCCGCGACGGGGCGCAATTACTGCTGGTAGGTACGCAGGAAGTTTCCGATCCGCCCGATGGCCTGTTCCAGGTCATCCACCCGCGGCAAGGTCACGACGCGGAAGTGGTCCGGCCAAGGCCAGTTGAAGGCCGTACCCTGGACGATCAGCAGTTTCTCCGACAGCAGCAGATCGAGGACGAACTTCTCGTCGTTGTGGATCGGGCAGACTTTCGGGTCGATCTTGGGGAAGGCATACAGCGCGCCCATAGGTTTGACGCAGCTCACGCCGGGAATGTCGTTTAGCAGCTCGTAGGTGCGGTTGCGCTGCTCGAGCAGGCGGCCGGGCGGTAGCACCAGGTCATTGATGCTCTGGTAGCCACCCAGGGCGGTCTGGATTGCATGCTGGGCCGGGACGTTGGCGCACAGGCGCATGTTGGCCAGCATGTCGATGCCTTCGATGTAGCTCTGGGCGTGCTGCTTGGGCCCGGAAATGATCAGCCAGCCGGAGCGGAAGCCCGCCACCCGGTACGACTTGGACAGGCCGTTGAAGGTCAGGCACAGCAGGTCTGGGGCCAGCGACGCGGTGCTGATGTGCACGGCTTCGTCATAGAGAATCTTGTCGTAGATCTCGTCGGAGAACACCACCAGGTTGTGCTGGCGGGCCAGCTCCAGCATGCCCAGCAGCAGTTCCTTGGAGTACACCGCACCGGTAGGGTTGTTCGGGTTGATGATCACCAGGGCCTTGGTGTTTGGGGTGATCTTGGCCTTGATGTCGTCCAGGTCCGGGAACCAGTCGGCCTGCTCGTCGCACAAGTAGTGCACAGGCTTGCCGCCCGCCAGGCTGACGGCGGCGGTCCACAGGGGGTAGTCCGGGGCGGGGATCAGCACTTCATCGCCGTTGTTGAGCAGTGCCTGCATGGACATCACGATCAGCTCGGACACGCCGTTGCCGAGGTAGATGTCCTCGATGCCCACACCCTCGATCTGCTTTTGCTGGCAGTACTGCATGACCGCCTTGCGCGCGCTGAACAGGCCTTTGGAGTCGCTGTAGCCTTGGGCGGTGGGCAGATTGCGGATGACATCCTGGAGGATTTCGTCCGGCGCCTCGAAGCCAAACGGCGCCGGGTTGCCGATGTTCAGCTTGAGGATGCGGTGGCCTTCCTCTTCCAGGCGTTTGGCGTGCTTGAGCACTGGGCCGCGAATGTCATAGCAGACATTGGCGAGCTTGTTCGATTTGCTGAACTGCATGATGTGATCCCGATTGAGAAGTCGCGGCGCGCCGCCGTCAAAAGGTTTGAAAAGGGCGGAGTGCGTGCCAGACTGGCTGGCAAAAGAAGCCAACTAATATACGTGTCACCCCCGCCATAAAGAAAGACGGCGCGAGGTGAAATTCAGCCTGCCGAGGTCCCCCCATGCAAAAGATCGACAAAACCCTGGATGAGTGGCGCCAGATGCTGGATCCGGCCCAGTATCAGGTGTGCCGTTTGAAGGGCACCGAGCGACCCTTCAGCGGCAAGTACAACAGCGAGCGCCGCGATGGCATCTACCACTGCATCTGCTGTGACCTGCCATTGTTCGACTCGCGTGCCAAGTTCGATTCCGGCTGCGGTTGGCCCAGTTTCTACGAGCCGATCGAACAGCGCGCCATGATCGAGATACGCGACACCTCCCACGGCATGATCCGCACCGAAGTCACCTGTGCGCGCTGCGATGCGCACCTGGGGCATGTGTTCCCCGATGGCCCGCCACCGACCGGCCTGCGCTACTGCATCAACTCGGTCTGTCTGGACCTCAAGCCGCGTGACTGACCGGAGACCTGCGATGGCCGATACGCTGAAGAACATCCGCTGCGTCACCTTGAATGGCGAGCAGAAGGTGCTGGGCGATTTCCCGGGCAAGGCGCTGCTGGTGGTCAACACCGCCAGCCAGTGCGGTTTCACGCCCCAGTACAAGGGCCTGGAGCAGTTGTGGAAGCAATACCGCGAGCGCGGGCTGATGATTCTGGGGTTCCCCTGCAACCAATTCGGCAAGCAGGAGCCCGGAGACGCGCTGGATATCGCGCAGTTCTGCGAGCGCAATTTCGGCGTGAGCTTTCCGTTGTTTCGCAAGATCGAGGTCAACGGCCCGGATGCTCATCCGTTGTTCGTCGAACTGAAAAAGCGCGCCCCGGGCATCCTGGGTACGCAGCGGATCAAGTGGAATTTCACCAAATTCCTCGTGGACCCGGCCAGCGGCAAGGTCACACGCTACGCTCCCAACACCAAGCCCGAGGCGCTCAAGGCATCGATCGAGGCCTTGCTCAGTCGCTGAGCGGCACCCAGTGGTCGATCAACGCCAGCAGTTCCTCGCGGCGAAACGGCTTGGCCAGGTAATCGTTCATGCCGGCGGCGCGGCAACGCTCGCGCTCCTCGGGCATTGCGTTGGCGGTCAGGGCAACGATCGGCAGCTCTGACCAGCGTCCGTCCTGGCGGATGCGCCGGCTGGCCTCGTAGCCGTCCATCACTGGCATGTTGCAGTCCATCAGCACCATGTCCACCGCCTCCTGTTCCAGTCGCTCCAGGGCCTCGACGCCCTGGGTGGCGAGCAGAACCTGGCAACCGAGCTTGACCAGCATGCCTTTGGCCACCAGTTGGTTGACCGGGTTGTCCTCCACCAACAGGACGCGTGCCCGTCGTTGCTGGGACTGAACCTGCTGGTGGGGCAGGGGAGCGTCGACTTCGGTACCCTCAAGTGCGCGGCGCAGTGTCTGGTACAGGGTGTTGCGTGCCAGGGGGCGCGCCAGTTGTAGCAGCGGTGCCAGTTGAGTGGCGTGTTCCTGGGTGAGGAAGTTGCCGTACGCGGTCACCAGCAGGATCGGTGCCTTCAGGGTGGGGCGCAGGGCGTCCAGGTGTTCCACATCGTCGGTGATCACGAGGTCGGGGGCAGCACCGGCGGCCTGCACAGCATCATCGAAGCCGTGGTACGACAGCCCCCAGCCGGGCAGCAGCTTGTGCAGCAGTTCGGTCAGGCCGCTGGCGGCGTTGCTCAGCACGGCGATGCGCCCGTGCAAGGGGGCAGGCGGGATGGCCTCGGTATGTGGAAGCAGCGGCAGTTCAGCCGTGAAGCGGCTGCCAAAGCCCGTCTCGGAGTCGATGTGCAGGTGGCCTTGCATGGCCTTGCACAGGTTGTGGGTCAGCGCCAGGCCTAGCCCTGTGCCGCCGTACTGGCGGGTGATGCCGGCGCCGGCCTGGGTGAAGGGCTGGAAAATGCGCGCTTGGGCCTGTTCGGGGATGCCGATGCCGGTGTCACACACCTCCAGGCGCACGCCTCCGACAATCGGCGCCAGGCGTACATCGACCCGGCCGAAACGGGTGAACTTGAGGGCGTTGGACAACAGATTGCTGACGATCTGCCGCACCCGGGTCGGATCGCCTAACACCGTGCTGGGAAAATGGGGGCTGATCAGACAGGTCAGTTCGACATTGGCCGCCGCGTTCTGTGACAGCAGATTGGCAGTGTCTTCGACCATCGCGCCCATGTCGAAAGGGATGCGTTCGAGTTCCAACTGCCCAGCATCGAACTTGGACAGGTCGAGGATATCGTTGAGCAGCTCCACCAACACCTTGCCCGAGTCGTGGGCGATGGACAGCTGTTGGCGTTGTTCTGCGGCCAGGGGGCTGTCCAGGGCCAGGGAAATCATGCCGAGCATGCCATTGAGCGGCGTGCGGATCTCATGGCTCATGTTGGCCAGGAACGCAGCTCTGGCCTGGGCCATGTCCAGCGCCTGCTGACGCGCGTGTTCCAGCTCCTGGTTGGACTGGCTCAGGCGGTTGTTGCTGGCCTTGAGCTCGTCGGTGCGGGCCGAAACGATGTCCTCCAGCTCGTTGAGGTACTCGGTCAGGCGGTTTTCGGCATTGCGACGCTGCTGGATTTCGGTGGACATGCTGACGAACTGCTGATTGGCGACCTTGACCAGGACGCCGATCTCATCCTGCTCATGGCCATGGGGGCACGTCAGGCGCCCTTGGTGAGGGTGGCGCGGGTCGCTGCCGCTGAGGGCGGCGATCACTGTCACCAGAGGCTTGGTCAGCATCATGTAGAACAGCGCCAGAAGAATGCCAGCCAGTACCAGGCTGCGGGCGAAACCATTGACCAGGGTGACGCCCGCGCGGTCCAGGAAGCGGCCGCCAAAGGCATAGGTGTCGACGTCCAGGTACAGGGTGCCGAGGTATTCGTGAGGGAGGTTGGACAGGAACAGGCGTTCTTGGAACTGGCGTTGTTCGCCGAACAGGAAATCGCTCAGCGGTCGGTAACGGTCTTCCAGGCGGGGGCGGCTGGCATCGGCCAATACCGTGTCGTTGTTGTCGACCAGGCGGGCGCGGATCACCGCAGGCGATTGCAGCAGCCCGCCGATCAACTCTTCGGCAAGCTCAGCGTCGATGTTATAGGTGATGCGCGACAGCGGATCGTGGCTGATTTGCAGCAGCGCCTGCACTTCGCGGTTGATGGACGCGTCTTCGCTGGCATAATCGATGCCGATCTGCACGAGGCTGAGCAGCGCCCCCAGGATGAAGCCGACCAGGACTGTCAACCGGGCTTGCTTGTATGACAGGCGATTGGTGAACTTGATATCCATGGAGTCCGAGCCGGTTTACGTCCCTTGCGCTGCGCAAGCATAGCCGATACAGCCCGGCAACTCGCGGCGCTGCGTTTGGTTTCAGGTTCATCACCCCTTCATCGGACGCTGTTGGACAGCGCCATATCGCCAATGACGGGAGCGTTCAACTGCACCTGAATCGTGGGCTGGCGTCGTGCGAAGCCCTGGACAAATTCGTCGTGCGCCGGTCGTCCGGCCGCGGCGACCGTAATGGCCGTTGTGCCTATCAGTACGCCCGCTATTGGGTCGGGCGGCAATTGTTGGAGCAGAAACAATGATCGACCTCAACGCCAGCGGCTCCGGCCTCGATGGCTATGACCTGCTGGCCGCGCAAGTGCAGGCGCTGTTCGCCGATGAGCGCGACTTCATCGCCAATGCCGCGCAGTTTTCTGCGTTTCTCTACCACCAGGTGGAGGACCTGAACTGGGCTGGTTTCTATCTCAACCGCGACGAGCAATTGGTGCTTGGCCCGTTCCAGGGGCAGGTGGCCTGCGTGCGTATTCCGTTCGGCAAGGGTGTGTGCGGCGCGGCCGCGGCATCGCGTCAGACCCAGCGGGTCGAAGATGTGCATGCCTTCCCGGGGCATATCGCCTGTGACAGCGCTTCCAACAGCGAACTGGTGATTCCGCTGGTGAAGGCGGGCAGGTTGATTGGCGTGCTGGACCTGGACAGCCCGAAGCTGGCGCGGTTCAGCGAGGCGGACCAGACCGGGCTGGAGCGCCTGGCGGCGATCTTCCTTGAGTTGACGGACTGCTGAAAACGACAAGGGGCCTGTGAAGGCCCCTTGTCTTTGGTGCTTTTTGTGGGGGCAACTGTCTGGCCCCATGGAGACTTCTTCGCGGGTAAACCCCACAGGGTTGGTGGTGATCTTTGCAAGCGCGTGAACATCGAACGCGTTACTTGCTTGGCGCGACGAGCAGGGTTGACGAAGCGGTCGGAGTGATCACGCACTCAATCGTAAAGGGCTTTCTTTTTCCAGTTTTCGCTTTCGTCGGTCTTCAAGCCTTGGGTCAGCGCATTTTCGTCGTTTTCGGCAGGCTCCATCTGATCCTTCACCAGGGCGTCGGCGCGGGCCAGAAGTTTTTCCAGGTAGATGCGTTGTTCATCGTACTGCTTGGGGTCCTGCTGTTTGCGCAGGTATTGCACGCCCCGGTCGAAAGCCAGCCGCGCCTGGCCAGGCTGGTTCTGCTGCAGGGCTTGCTGGCCTAGGTTGTTGAAGAACTCGATGTGCAGCAGGACCAGTAGGTGGCGAATCTCTTTGACCCAATACTTGCCTTCGTTCGTCTGCAGGAAACCTTCCTGGGTGGCGCGCACGATCTGGTTGTGCAGCGACTCCAGGAGAAAACGGACTTCCTTGGCCTTGGCCTCGGTCTGGATCGGGCTGGGCGGGTTGTTGATCGCAATGCCGTCGCCTTGGGCAACCAAGCTTTCCAGCTCGCTGATGCGCTCTTTGATTTCGGTGTTGTGCTTGTCCAGCGCCAATTGACGCTGATAGAGGTTGAGCTCCAGGCGGGTCAGCAGTGTCTTGAGGGCCGGCGTCATCAGCTGCCGGGGGAAGGTTTCGCTGATTTCGCCACAGCGGCGCAGGCGTTCGGCCAGTTCTATCTTCAGGCGAGCGCGCTCAAGCTTGGCGTTTTCCACGACATTGTTGAGATAGCCGATCACGATCAGTAGCGCGATACCTGCCACGATGAGCAAGGTGATCAGGAGTGGTGTCACCGTTAACGCCTCGTCAAATAGATGTTTTCCGACTTGAGTGTAGGAGAGTTCGCCTGTGGCCGGGTAGACCCATCCGACGGGATTGCGAATTGTTCTGCTAGCACTTTGCCACGAGCTTGCCGACCTGCTGTCAAAAAATCAACGCCAGTCGTTGGGCGCATGATGCCCGTTGCCTTCCTGTCGCTGGAAGTCATTGATTTAAATAAATTTCCATAAAGGGGTTGACGACCCTTCAAGGCATCCATAGAATGCGCGCCACTTGCAGCGTAAAGCTCACAGCAAAGCGCAGCAGGGAGTGAAAAGTTGTAGTGTGTCCCCTTCGTCTAGTGGCCTAGGACACCGCCCTTTCACGGCGGTAACAGGGGTTCGAGTCCCCTAGGGGACGCCAATGCGGGAATAGCTCAGTTGGTAGAGCACGACCTTGCCAAGGTCGGGGTCGCGAGTTCGAGTCTCGTTTCCCGCTCCAGTTTTCTTGAGTTTTGCCTTTGGCAGAGCTCTAAAAATCCAGTCGCTGTCGAAAGGCAATGTGCTGGTACGCTGAAAAGCGTCGGGTATGTCCCCTTCGTCTAGTGGCCTAGGACACCGCCCTTTCACGGCGGTAACAGGGGTTCGAGTCCCCTAGGGGACGCCATTTGCGGGAATAGCTCAGTTGGTAGAGCACGACCTTGCCAAGGTCGGGGTCGCGAGTTCGAGTCTCGTTTCCCGCTCCAATCTTCAAACTGTGTCGTTAGCGATGCAGCGGTGGTGAAGGCCAAAACGGCGCTTCATGCCAAACAGCGGTTTGCTACAAAATTGCGGGAATAGCTCAGTTGGTAGAGCACGACCTTGCCAAGGTCGGGGTCGCGAGTTCGAGTCTCGTTTCCCGCTCCAAATCGAAAACGCCCTCTCAGACGAGAGGGCGTTTTTTTTGCCCATTTTTCTGGATTAGCCCCTGCGTTCCCGTTTGAGGGGGCAGGGCAAGCGTGTGCTTGCCCTAATGGATGTCGTCAGTGCTTCGGCGTTTGTTCCGGCAGACTCAGCAGTTGTTTTTGCTGGTTCCAGTCGAAAGCCTCGCCGTTTTGTTCAGCTTCGTAGCGCAGGTCTTCGAGTTGCTGGTACATGTCCAGCTCTTCATCGGGCATGAAGTGCAGGCAATCGCCGCCGAAGAACCACAGAAGATCTCGTGGTACCAGGTGAGCGATCTGTGGGTAGCGCTGAATGACCTGGCAAATCAGATCCTGGCCCAGGTACTGGCTTTCCAGTGGGTCCTGCGGCAGCAGGGTGAGCAGTTCATCGAAGCGTTCGAGGAACAGGGCGTGGCTCTCTTCCGGCACCTGCTCGGCTTCACCCAGGGCGACCAGAATGGTGCGCAGGTGCTGAAGCAGTTGCAGGTGATATTCCAGATGCGGGTTGGCCATGGAAAGGGTCCTCGGTATGGCTGAAACGGGGGCGGAGTATACGCCGGTTGCGCGGGCCGTGCTGAGCAAGTCGGTCAACATGGCCCGTGCGTCATGAGGTCAGCGTACCGTGCCTTGCATAGGGCGTAGCGCCTCCTTGTCGAATGCATCCACATCGATCACTCGTCGCCGCGCAGCCTCTGCCTCGCGCAGGCGCTGCCCCTCGGATGCCTGCAATACGCCAGCTTCCACGGCCGCGTCTATCGCTGACTGGCCGGGAGCGGGGTGGACCTTGCTGTGCTTGATCGCCTCGTGCAGCGCTTTGTGAAGCGGCGCGCACTCCTCCAGCAGGTCGCTGGCCCGTTGCAAGGCTGCCACGGGGTCGGCGTCGGCCTGTGGGCGGAAGCACCCGTTCAGCAACTCTTCGAGCGCCGGGTCGCCCTTGCGTCGACCGATCAGCTCTGCCACTTCCGCGTCCAGTTCGTCGCTTGGCCCGGTGTGGCGACGGCCTAGAGGGAAGACCAGTACGCGCAAGGCGCAGCCAACGAAGCGGTTGGGGAAATTGTCGAGCAGCCGATCCAGCGCGGCCTCTGCCTGGCCCAAGCTTTCCTCCAGGGCCCAGCGAAGCAGGGGCTGCAGGTGCTCAGGCGAACCCAGGTCGTGGTAGCGCTTTAGCGACGCGGAAGCCAGATACAGGTAGCTCAGTACATCGCCCAGCCGGGCACTGAGGCGTTCGCGGCGCTTGAGCGCACCGCCAAGCATCATCATCGACAGGTCTGCCAGCAGAGCGAAAGCCGCAGCCTGGCGGTTCAGGGCGCGGAAATAGCCTTGGCTGAGGGCATCGCCCGGCACCTGTTCGAAGCGCCCCAGGCCCAACCCCAGCACCAGGCTGCTGGCGGCGTTGCCAGCGGCGAACAGGGTGTGCTTGAGCAGCAGCTCATCGAACTCATACAAGGCCTGGGTAGCATCTTCGCGCCCAGCCACGGCCATTTCATCGAGCACGAACGGATGGCAGCGGATCGCACCCTGACCGAAGATCATCAGGTTGCGCGAAAGAATGTTGGCCCCTTCGACGGTAATGGAGATCGGCGCGCCCATCCAGTTGCGCGCCAGGTAGTTGTTCGGGCCCAGGATGATGCCTTTGCCGCCGTGCACATCCATGGCGTGCTGGATGCATTCGCGGCCACGCTCGGTGAGGTGGTACTTGAGAATGGCCGACAGCACCGAGGGCTTTTCGCCCAGATCGACGGCCTTGGCGGTGAGTATCCGGGCGCTGTCGGCCAGCCAGGCATTGCCGCCAATGCGGGCCAGGGAGGCTTGGATGCCTTCGAAGGCCGCGAGCGGTACATTGAATTGCTCCCGAATGCGCGCGTACTGGCCGGTCACCAGGCTGCTGTACTTGGCCGCGCCCGTGCCCCCCGCGGGCAGGGAAATGGAGCGCCCCACGGACAGGCAGTTCATCAGCATCATCCAGCCTTTGCCGAGCATGTCCTTGCCGCCGATGAGGTAATCGAGCGGTATGAAGACATCCTTGCCGCTGTTGGGGCCGTTCATGAAGGCCGCGCCCAGCGGGTAGTGGCGCCTGCCGATTTCAACACCCGGTGTGTCGGTGGGCACCAGTGCCAGGCTGATGCCCAGATCCTCCGTGTCGCCCAGCAGGTGATCCGGGTCATAGGCCTTGAACGCCAGGCCCAGTAGCGTCGCGATCGGGCCGAGTGTGATGTAGCGTTTTTCCCAGTTCAGGCGCAGGCCGATCACCTCTTCACCTTGCCATTGGCCTTTGCAGATCACGCCGGTGTCGGGCATGGCGCTGGCGTCAGAGCCGGCCAGCGGACCGGTGAGGGCGAAGCAGGGGATTTCTTCGCCACGGGCCAGGCGTGGCAGGTAATGATCGCGCTGTTCTTCGGTGCCGTAGTGCAACAGCAGCTCGGCCGGGCCCAGAGAGTTGGGCACCATCACCGTCGAGGCCAGGTCAGCGCTGCGGGTAGCCAGTTTCATCACGATCTGGGAGTGGGCATAGGCTGAGAAACCCTTGCCGCCGTAGGCCTTGGGGATGATCAGGGCGAAGAAACCGTGGGCCTTGATATGTGCCCATGCCTGCGGTGGCAGATCCAGATCCTGGCTGACCTGCCAGTCGCTGACCAGGGCGCAGAGGGCCTCGGTGGGGCCATCGATGAAGGCCTGCTCTTCGTCGGTCAGCTTGGCCGCCGGGTAGTCGAGCAAGACATTCCAGTCGGGGCGGCCGCTGAAGAGTTGGCCATCCCACCAGACCGTGCCGGCGTCGATGGCTTCGCGTTCGGTCCGCGACATGGGCGGCAATGTGCGCCGGAACCACTGGAACACCGGGGCGGTGAACAGCTTGCGCCGCCATTGCGGCAACACCAGGAATGCGGTCTTGAAGGCCAGCACCAGCCAGATCAATGCCAACAGCCAGCCCGGGGCATGCCCCCAGATGCCCATCAGCAACACGTACACCGCGACGGCCCCCAGGATCTTCAGAGGGGCCAGGCGCCGATGCGTGAGGTAAGCCGCACCGAGCACCAACACCACTAACCACAGCAGCAACATAGTCCTTCCTCCATGGAACATTGGGTTCGAGCTATCCCACAGAGCTTAGACCTGCCTGGCGGGACGGCTCGGCCTGAACAGTGACAGGGTATGGCAGCAAGCGTTCAGCCCAGTCGGGTGTTTCACCAAACCAGCGGGTGGATTGGAGTAGACTATCGCCCCTCTGCATACCAAAGGATGCTGTCATGCTGAAGATCTGGGGCCGGAAGAATTCAAGCAATGTGCGCAAGGCGTTGTGGATTGCCCATGAACTGGGCCTGGACTTCGAAGCGATAGACGCTGGCGGCGCCTTCGGGGTGGTGGACGAGCCGTATTATCGGGCGCGCAATCCCAATGGCCTGGTGCCTATGCTCGAAGATGGCGAGCTGGTGCTTTGGGAATCCAATACCATCGTGCGCTACCTGTGCGCCCAGTATGGTCGCGAGCAGGGCTGGTATCTGGACGACCCGCGCCAGCGCGCCCTGGCGGACAAATGGATGGATTGGACCACCTCGTCTTTCGCCACGCCCTTCCGGCCGTTGTTCTGGGGCCTGCTGCGCACGCCAGAGCACCAGCGCGACTGGGTGGCGATCAATGCCGCCCACAAGCAATGCGCGCAGTTGTTGTCGATCGCCGACCAGGCCCTGGCGCACCAGCCTTACCTGTCCGGCCAGCAGATCGGCATGGGCGATATTCCCTTGGGCAGTTTCATCTACGCCTGGTTCGAGATGCCGATCGAACGACCCGATATGCACCACTTGCGGGCCTGGTACGAGCGTCTGCGCCAGCGCCCGGCGTACCAGGCTGCGGTGATGACGGCATTGACCTGAACACCTCGGCCAGTTCGATAGTCATTATCGATACACATGACTGTACTTGCGTGGCCAAGGCTTGCACCATTGGTCGCACTCACTGCGCCAGTGATCAGCCCTGGCGTGTCCTGAACCCTTTTTCTCGGTACCTGACCCGCTATGAGTTCCGCCCTGTCCATTCGACAGCTGACCAAGACCTACGGCAACGGCTTCCAGGCCCTCAAGGGCATCGACCTGGATGTCGCCGAGGGCGACTTCTTCGCCTTGCTCGGCCCCAACGGCGCTGGCAAGTCCACCACCATCGGGATCCTTTCGACCCTCGTCAACAAGACCAGCGGCACGGTGAATGTCTTCGGGCATGACCTGGACCGTGACCCCGCCGCGCTCAAGCGTTGCCTGGGCGTGGTGCCCCAGGAATTCAACTTCAACCAGTTCGAGAAAACCTTCGACATCGTGGTCACCCAGGCGGGGTACTACGGCATCCCGCCCAAGCTTGCCAAGGAGCGCGCCGAACAGTACCTGACCCAATTGGGCCTGTGGGACAAGCGGGACGTGCAGTCGCGCTCGCTCTCCGGCGGCATGAAGCGCCGCTTGATGATCGCCCGAGCGCTGATTCATGAACCACGCCTGTTGATTCTCGATGAGCCAACTGCGGGTGTGGATATCGAGTTGCGCCGTTCGATGTGGAGTTTTCTCACCGAGCTTAACCAGAAAGGCATCACCATCATCCTGACGACCCATTACCTGGAGGAAGCTGAGCAACTGTGCCGCAACATCGGCATCATCGATCACGGCACCATCGTCGAGAACACCAGCATGCGTAAGCTGCTGGGCAAGCTGCACGTGGAAACATTCGTCCTCGACCTCAAGCAGGACCTTGCCCAGGCGCCGGTGCTGCAGGGCTACCCGTGCCGACTGATCACGCCGCACACCCTGGAAGTGCAGGTGGACAAAGCCATGGGTATCACCGCGCTGTTCGGCCAACTGGCACTGCAGCAGATCGAAGTGCAGAGCCTGCGCAACAAGACCAACCGACTCGAGGAGCTGTTCGTGTCCCTGGTGGAAAAAAACCTGTCGAAGGTGGCGGTATGAGCCTGGACCTGCGCACCAACTGGGTCGCCCTCAACACCATCGTCTACCGTGAAGTCCGGCGCTTCTTGCGCATCTGGCCGCAAACCCTGTTGCCGCCGGCGATCACCATGGTCCTGTACTTCGTGATCTTCGGGAATCTCATCGGCCGGCAGATCGGCGACATGGGCGGCTTCACGTACATGGAGTACATCGTGCCGGGGCTGATCATGATGTCGGTGATCACCAACTCCTACGGCAACGTGGTCTCGAGTTTCTTTGGCAGCAAGTTCCAGCGCTCGATCGAAGAGCTGATGGTCTCGCCGGTATCGCCGCACACCATTCTCGTCGGCTATGTGCTCGGGGGCGTGTTGCGTGGCCTGGCCGTCGGCGTGATCGTGACCATCCTGTCGATGTTCTTCACCCACCTGCAGGTCCATCACCTGGGGGTGACCGTGGTGGTGGTGTTGCTGACCGCGACCATTTTCTCGCTGTTGGGCTTCGTCAACGCGGTGTTCGCGCGCAACTTCGACGATATCTCGATCATCCCAACGTTCGTGCTGACGCCGCTGACCTACCTCGGCGGGGTGTTCTATTCGATCAGCCTGCTGCCACCGTTCTGGCAGACCGTGTCGTTGGCGAACCCGGTACTGCACATGGTCAACTCGTTCCGCTACGGCATTCTAGGGGTGTCGGATATCCGTATTGGCACTGCGATCACCTTCATGCTGGTGGCCACTGCCGTGCTGTATCTGTTGTGCGTTCGTCTGCTGGTGAGTGGCCGCGGCATGCGCGCCTGAGGCGTGCTTGCCTGACACCTGGGCCTTGCGCCGGCGCCACTGCCGGCCAACCCACCAGCGCCAGTACAGCATGGTGGCGAAGTAAGCGAAGACGCCCAGCACCAGCCCGCACACCACCGAGCCCAGCAGGAAGGGCTGCCAGATCGTCGAAAGTTGGTCCGTGACCCACTGGACGGTGATTTCGTCCGGCAGGTTGCGCGGCGGTACCTGCATCAGCCAGGCGCCGGTCATGTAGGTGACGAAGAAGACCGGTGGCATGGTCAGTGGATTGGTCAACCAGACCAGGCTGACCGCGATTGGCAAGTTGCCCCGCAGTGGGATGGCCAGGCTGGCTGCCAGCAGCATCTGCATCGGCATGGGGATCAGTGCCGCGAACAGACCCACCCCCATGGCCCGCGCCACCGAATGGCGGTTCAGGTGCCAGAGGTTCGGATCGTGCAGCAACTTACCGAAAAAGCGTAAGGACTTGTGTTCCCGAATGCTGGTTGGATCCGGCATGTAGCGTTTGAATAGACGGCGCGGCATGTACGCTCCCGGCGGGGTGAAGAGGGCCAGTATGCCTTTTTTGCCTGACGACCTTGTTCAGAGTTTGTGACAATTATTGAGCAAGGTCGGTCGACTTTTCAGCTAAGCCTCAGAAGGCCGTTTCGCTTCTGGAGCTCTATCTCATGCGCACAGGGATGTTCGCGCTCGCGCTCGGGCTGTTGGGCCTGCGTTTTCTACCTGCTTTGCCATCGGTCGGCGCGCTGCTGACGATGCTGGTGCTTGGTATGTTCTGCCTCTTTGGCAGGGCCAGGCCTGTTGGCTGCTTTCTACTCGGATTGAGCTGGGCCTGTTGGTCGGCGCAGCAAGCGCTGGATGACCGTCTGGAGGCTGCGCTGGATGGGCGTACGCTGTGGCTGGAGGGCCGCGTGGTGGGCTTGCCGGTGCAGCGGGGTCGGTCTGTCGGCTTCGAACTCGAAGAGGCTGTTTCACGCCGTGCTGTCCTGCCGCAGCGGCTCCAGTTGAATTGGTTCGAAGGACAACAACCGAGGCCCGGCGAACATTGGCGCCTGGCTGTCACGCTCAAGCGTCCTCATGGGCTTCTCAACCCTCATGCTCCCGATCGGGAAGCGCTTTTGCTGGCGCGTCGGATCGGTGCGGTCGGCACGGTCAAGGCCGGTCAGTTGCTAGAGCCTGCCACGAGTAACTGGCGCGGCGCTCTACGCCAGCGCCTGCTGGCTGTCGATGCGCAGGGGCGTGAAGCCGCCCTGGCGGCATTGGTGCTGGGGGATGGCTCAGGGCTTGCACGCGCTGACTGGCAGGCGTTGCAGGCCACCGGCACGGTGCACCTGATGGTGATCTCCGGCCAGCACATTGGGTTGGTGGCTGGGCTGGTCTATGGCTTGGTGGCGTGGCTGGCGCGCCTGGGCCTGTGGCCCTTGCGACTGCCGTGGTTGCCCTGGGCATGCGCGCTGAGCTTGGTCTCGGCGCTGGGTTATGGCGGGCTCGCCGGGTTCGGTGTTCCTGTGCAGCGCGCCTGCCTGATGTTGGCGATGGTTTTGCTCTGGCGTCTGCGCTTTCGCCAGCTTGGGGCGCTCATGCCGTTGTTGGCGGCCCTGTGTGGCGTACTGCTGATCGAGCCGTTGGCGAGCCTGCTGCCGGGGTTCTGGCTGTCATTCGCCGCCGTGGCGGTGCTGGTTTTCTGCTTTGCCGGGCGCCTCGGCGGCTGGCGGCCTTGGCAGGCCTGGAGCCGGGCGCAATGGGGGGTTGCAGTGGGGCTGTTGCCGGCGTTGCTGGCGCTGGGCTTGCCGATCAGTCTGACGGCGCCGGTGGCCAACCTGCTGGCGGTGCCCTGGGTCAGTTTTGCCGTGTTGCCGCTGGCGCTGCTGGGCAGTGCGTTGCTGCCATTGGGTCAGCCCGGGGAGCTGTTGCTGTGGTTGGCAGGTGGATTGTTGGAGGTGTTGTTTCAGCAATTGGCGCTGTTGGCACAGTGGCGTCCGGCATGGGAGCCCCAGGCATTGACGCCGTTGGCAGGGTTGCTGGTTGGCCTGGGGGCGCTGTTGCTGTTGCTGCCCCGGGGCGTGCCGCTGCGCGGCCTGGGGGGCGTGATGCTGATGGCGTTGTGGGCGCCTCGGGAGCCGGTGCCGCAGGGGCAGGTCGATGTCCTGCAACTGGATGTGGGGCAGGGCCTGGCGGTGCTGTTGCGAACCCGCACGCATAGCCTGCTGTACGATGCCGGCCCCGCCAAGGGTGAGGTGGACCTGGGCGAACGTGTGGTGTTGCCGACTTTGCGCAAGCTGGGCGTCAAGCAGCTGGACCTGATGCTGATCAGCCATGGTCACGCCGATCATGCCGGTGGCGCCGGGGCCATTGGTCGTGGTCTGCCGCTGGGCAGGGTGCTTGCGGGTGAGCCTGGGCAGTTGCCGCAGGCATTGCAGGCGCAACCTTGCGTCAGCGGTGAACGCTGGCAGTGGGACGGGGTGGACTTCATGCTCTGGCAGTGGGCCCAGGGGCCGGCCGGCAACGAGCGGTCCTGTGTGCTGCTGGTACAGGCCCACGGCGAGCGGCTGTTGCTGGCTGGGGACATGGAGGCCGGCGCCGAGCGGGCCTGGCTGGCCGCGAGCGACGCGCCGCGCATCGACTGGTTGCAGGCGCCGCACCATGGCAGCCGCAGTTCATCCACAGAGCCGTTCATCCGCGCCATGGCGCCCCGTGGGGTGTTGATTTCGCGTGGGCGCTACAACGGCTTCGGCCATCCGCATCCCCAGGTAGTGGCGCGTTACCGACGGTACGGAGTGAGCGTTCATGACACGGCGCTGGAGGGAGCGCTGCGCTTGCGCCTGGGCAGCCATGGCGAGGTCGAGGGGGTCCGGGCGCAGCGGCGATTCTGGCGGCTGGTGCAATGATCTGCCCGATCGTTTCTCATGGCATGAGCGGGCGACTCCCTGACCTTCGGCAGATGAGCCCCCCACGGTCCTATGGTAGAGTGGCGGCCTTTTTCAAGGGGATGCTTACTGTGTGGGAATTGGTCAAGTCCGGTGGTTGGATGATGCTGCCGATCATTCTGAGCTCCATCGCCGCCATGGCTATCGTCGCCGAGCGCCTGTGGACGCTGCGCGCCAGTCGCGTGACCCCGCCACACCTGCTTGGCCAGGTGTGGATGTGGATCAAGGACAAGCAACTGACCAGTGACAAGCTCAAAGCCCTGCGCGCCGATTCACCGTTGGGCGAGATCCTCGCCGCGGGCCTGGCCAACTCCCGCCATGGTCGCGAGATCATGAAGGAGTGCATCGAGGAGGCCGCATCCCGGGTCATCCACGAGCTGGAGCGTTATGTCGGTACCTTGGGCACCATCGCTGCGATGGCCCCCTTGCTGGGCCTTCTGGGCACGGTGTTGGGCATGATCGATATCTTCAGCGCCTTCATGGGCTCGCAGATGACCGCCAACCCGGCCGTGCTCGCAGGCGGTATTTCCAAGGCTCTGGTCACCACCGCCGCCGGTCTGATGGTGGGGATCCCGGCGGTCTTCTTCCATCGCTTCCTGCAGCGACGCATCGATGAGCTGGTGGTCGGCATGGAGCAGGAGGCGATCAAGCTGGTCGAGGTGCTGCAGGGCGATCGCGAAGTGGAAGTGGCCGGAGGCAAGGCGTGAAGTTCCGGCGCAACCGCCAACGGGAAAGCGTGGACATCAACCTGGCGTCGCTGATCGATGTGGTGTTCGTCCTGTTGCTGTTCTTCGTGGTTACCACCACCTTTACTCGCGAGACCCAACTGCGTGTGGAGCTGCCCGAGGCCGTCAGTGCCAGCCAGGCGCCGGCGCAGGAGGGCAAGCTCGTGGAAATCACCATCAGTGCGGACGGCGTCTATTCGGTCAACAATCACCTACTGCCCAAGAGCGATCTGGCCACGCTCACCGAGGCGATCGAGCGCGAGTCGGGCGGGGATATCACCCTGCCGTTGGCGATCAGCGCGGACGGCAAGACGCCGCACCAGGCTGTGGTCACCGCAATGGATGCGGCCGGCAAGCTCGGCTTCAGCAAGTTGCGCATGACCACCGTCGAGGCTGCGCAGGGTACCCCCTGATGGCCTTCGGTGACCGTCTGCTCGCGGCCTGGTATGACGGGCACCCGGCGCTTGCACTGTTGCGTCCGCTCGAGTCCCTGTACCGGCGCGTGGTCACGCGCAAACGCGCGCGTTTTCTCAGTGGTGATAGCGCCAGCTACCGGGCACCGGTGCCGGTGATCGTGGTGGGTAATATCACCGTCGGCGGGACCGGCAAAACGCCGATGATCCTCTGGCTGATCGAACATTGCCGCCTTCGCGGGCTCAGCGTCGGTGTGGTTAGCCGGGGCTATGGCGCAACGCCGCCAAGCCTGCCCTGGCGTGTCCGGGCAGACCAGAGCGCGCAGCACGCCGGTGATGAGCCGCTGTTGATCGTTCAGCGCACAGGCGTGCCCCTGATGATCGACCCCGATCGCTCCCGTGCCGTGCAGGCGTTGCTGGCCAGCGAGCCGGTGGATCTGATCCTGTGCGACGATGGCATGCAGCACTACCGTCTGGCGCGTGATCTGGAACTGGTGCTGATCGATGCAGCCCGTGGCCTGGGTAATGGGCGCTGCTTGCCGGCGGGGCCGTTGCGTGAGCCGGTCGAGCGTCTGGCCGAGGCCGATGCGGTGCTGTACAACGGCGCCAAGGCGGACCAGGACGGCGACTTCGCCTTCGGCCTACGGCCCTCGGCCCTGGTCAACCTGCGCAGCGGCGAGCGCCGCCCGCTCGATCACTTTCCTGCTGGCCAGGCATTGCACGCCGTGGCTGGCATCGGCAATCCACAGCGTTTCTTCAATACATTGCAAGGGCTAAACTGGCAGCCGATACCGCATCCCTTTGCCGATCATGCGCAGTTCAGCGTCGAGAACCTAGCGTTCAGCCCGGCGCTGCCGCTGGTGATGACCGAGAAGGATGCAGTGAAGTGCCGGGCCTTCGCGGCCGACGACTGGTGGTACCTGGCGGTCGACGCCGTACCCTCCCAGGCCTTCGCTCGCTGGTTCGACGGGCAATTGCAACGCCTGTTGCCCGAACGTCTCCAGCCCTGAGCCTTTTTCTTTTTTCCGGCCTCTGGCCTCAAGGAAGTCTCCATGGACACCAAACTGCTCGATATCCTGGCCTGCCCCATCACCAAAGGCCCGCTCAAACTCAGCGCCGACAAGACCGAGCTGATCAGCAAGGGCGCGGGCCTGGCCTATCCGATTCGTGATGGCATCCCGGTGATGTTGGAAAGCGAAGCGCGCACTCTGACCGACGACGAGCGCCTGGACAAATGAGCTTGAACTTCACTGTGGTGATTCCTGCCCGCCTGCGCTCCACGCGCCTGCCGGGCAAGCCGCTGCTGCCGATTGCAGGCAAGCCAATGGTTCAGCATGTCTGGGAGCAGGCGCGCAAGAGTGGTGCCAGCCGCGTGGTCATTGCCACCGACGATGTCACTATCGTCGAGGCTTGCCAGGCCTTCGGTGCCGAGGTCCTGCTGACCCGCGCCGATCACGAGTCGGGCACTGACCGGCTCGCCGAGGTGGCCGCGCGCCTGGGCCTGCCGGCCGATGCCATCGTGGTCAATGTGCAGGGTGACGAGCCCCTGATTCCGCCGGTGATCATCGACCAGGTGGCTGCCAATCTTGCGGCTCATCCGGAAGCGGGCATCGCCACACTGGCCGAGCCGATCAACGAGCCCGAAACCGTGTTCAACCCCAACGCGGTCAAGGTGGTCAGCGACAAGCATGGCCTGGCCCTGACTTTCAGCCGGGCGCCGCTGCCTTGGGCCCGGGATGCGTTTGCCAAGAGCCGCGACAGCGTCCCCGCAGGTGTCCCGTACCGCCGTCATATCGGTATGTACGCCTACCGCGTGGGCTTTCTCCAGGACTTCGTCAGCTGGGGCCCTTGCTGGCTGGAGCAGACCGAGGCGCTGGAGCAATTGCGGGCGCTGTGGCATGGCGTGCGCATCCACGTCGCTGACGCTATCGAGGCCCCGGCGGTGGGCGTGGATACCCCTGAAGACCTGGAGCGCGTACGGCGCTTGCTGGAGGCCTGATGCGCGTTCTGTTCGTCTGCCTGGGCAATATCTGTCGTTCGCCGACTGCCGAAGGCGTATTGCGTCACCAACTGCAGGCCGCGGGGCTTGCCGAGCAGGTGCAAGTGGCCTCGGCCGGTACCGGTGACTGGCACGTGGGCAAGGCGCCCGACAGCCGTACCTGCCGCGCGGCCTTGGCGCGGGGCTATGACTTGTCCCGACAGCGCGCCCAGCAGGTCAAGGCAGAACATTTTGCCGAGTACGACCTGATCCTGGCGATGGACAAGAGTAATCTGGGTCATCTCCAAGCCATGCGTCCCCACGTTGCCGGCGGTGAACTCGACCTGTTCCTGCGCCGCTACGGTGCAGCCCTGGATGAGGTGCCGGACCCTTATTACGGTGGTGCCGAAGGTTTCGAACAGGTCCTGGACCTGATCGAGGCGGCGTGCCGGGAGCTGGTCGTGGAAATCAAGGGGCGGTTATGACGAGCTGGCAGGAATGGATCTCGCTCAAGCCCTACAACACCTTTGGCATCGACGTGAAGGCGCGCTACTTCACCCAGGTCCATGACGATGCGCAGGTTCGCCAGGCCCTGGCCGACGCGGACGAGCGACAAGTGCCGGTGCTGGTGATCGGTGGGGGAAGCAACCTGCTGTTGACCCGCGATGTCGACGCCCTGGTGCTGCACATGGCGAGCCATGGGAAGCGCGTGCTGCAAGACGATGGTGATCATGTCGTGGTCGAGGCCGAGGCCGGTGAGCCTTGGCATCCCTTCGTGCAATGGAGCCTGGCGCAGGGCTTTTGTGGCCTGGAGAACCTCAGTCTGATCCCGGGCACTGTTGGCGCCGCGCCCATGCAGAATGTCGGCGCCTATGGCGTGGAGATCAAGGACGTATTCGCAGGCCTCACCGCTCTGGACCGGGAAACCGGCGAATTGCGGGATTTTACCCTGGAGGAATGCGCCTTCGCCTACCGGGACAGCCTATTCAAGCGCAACCCTGGGCGTTGGCTGATCCTGCGGGTGCGTTTCGCCCTCAGTCGTACCCTGCATGCGCACCTGGATTACGGGCCGGTTCGCCAACGCCTGTTGGAGCAGGGCGTGCAGACGCCGACCGCCATGGCTATCAGCGAGGCCATCTGCAGTATTCGTAGAGAGAAGCTGCCTGACCCGGCCGAGTTGGGCAATGCCGGGAGCTTCTTCAAGAACCCGGTTGTACCGACCGCACTGGCCGAACAAATCCGTGAGCGTTTCCCGAGTGTCGTGGCTTATCCACAAGTCGATGGGAGCGTGAAGCTGGCCGCGGGCTGGCTGATCGAGCAGGCGGGATGGAAGGGGTACCGGGACGGGGATGCTGGTGTGCATCGCCTACAGTCGCTGGTCCTGGTGAATTATGGCCAGGCGAGCGGGGCGCAGTTGCATGACCTGGCGCGCAGGATCCAGGCAGATATCTTCGAACGCTTTGGCGTCGAGTTGGAGATGGAGCCGAACCTGTACTGATCCTTGCGGGCTGCTGCGCAGCCACGCGATGACTGTTCCAGATATGAAAAAGCCCCGCCAGTTCGCACTGGCGGGGCTTTTTCATTCAACCGATGGCATCAACCGTGGTTAGGCTTCTGCTCTTCGGTGGTTTCCAGCGCTTCGATAGCCTGTGACTCGGCGGCAGCCTTGGCAGCGGCCTCGGCTTCACGCTTGCGGCGACGCACTTCACGTGGGTCATTCGGTGCGCGGCCGTTCGGCAGCATGACAGTGGCAGGCTCGACCGGAGCCGTTGCTTGCCCTTGTGCTTCGGTTTCGGCGGCTACCGGAGCAGGCTCTGCCACTTCTGGCTTGGCCTCGACAACCTCGACAGCCTGTTCGGCAACCGGTGCTGGCGCAGCAGCCTGTTCGATGGCAGGGGCTTGCTCGACTTCACCGGATTCCACGACCGCCGCTTCGACGACCGCTTCGGCGGCAGGGGCTTCGACGACGGGTTGTGGGGCCACTTCGACCACAGGTTCGGCACTCGGCTCTACCACTGCGACAGGTTCACTGATCGGCTGCTCGACCGCAGGCGCGATGGCGACTTCTTCGGCCTGGACGGTCTGCTCGACGAACTGCTCGGCAGGCTGGGTCACTTCCTGGGCTTCGGCAACCACGGTGGTGGCCTGTTCGGCCTGTTGGTTGGCCTGGGCTTCGGCTTCGGCACTGATGTTGCTGGAGGCGACGGCGGCAGTGACGGCAAGGCCGGCGGCCAGCTCTGCACCCAGCTCGGTCGCCTGGTGCTGTGCCGGTTGCTCATCGCTTGCGGCTTCGTCTTCGCTGCCTTCGATCAGCTCGCCATCGGCATTGCGTTGACGCTCGCGACGGTTGCTACGACGACGCTGGCCACGGGAACGGCGACGTGGGCGTTCGCCATCGGCGCCGTCCTGTTGCTCATCCTGCAGCAGCTCTTCGTTTGGCAGTTGTTCCTCGGCAGCCTCGGCAACTTCGGCAGCAGGGCGAGGCTGGCGCTCTTCGCGAGGTGGACGAGGCTGACGCTCTTCACGCTCGGCACGTTCTTCACGTGGGGCGCGTTCTTCACGCGGAGCACGCTCTTCGCGTGGGGCGCGTTCTTCACGAGGTGCACGTTCTTCACGAGGCTGACGCTCTTCGCGTGGCTGGCGCTCTTCACGTGGTACGCGTTCTTCGCGGGCTACACGCTCTTCGCGCGGGGCGCGTTCTTCACGTGGTTGACGCTCTTCGCGGGCGACAGGGGTGGCATCCAGAGGCTCGCGCAGTTCGCGCACGCGTTCTTCACGGTTGCCGCGGCGGTCTTCGCGTGGCTGACGTGGCTGGCGCTCTTCACGTGGAGCACGTTCCTCGCGAGGTGCGCGCTCTTCGCGTGGTGCACGCTCTTCACGTGGTTGACGCTCTTCACGCGGGGCGCGCTCGCTGCGCTCTTCACGCGGCTTGCGTTCTTCGTCGCGACGGCCATTGCGGTTGCGGCTCTGTTGGCGACCGTTACGGCGCTCTTCGTTGCGCTGTGGGCGCTCTGCAGCCGGCTTCTCGGTGTTGGCGACCGGGGCGGCTACGGGTTCGTCCTTGCCGGCGAACAGGCTTACCAGCGACTTGACCAGGCCTTTGAACAGGCTTGGCTCCGGCGCGCTCGGCGCTGGTGCGACCGGTGCGGCTGGCGCAGGTTCGGGCGTGCTCGGCACGGGTGCGTTGGCGCGGGCCGGGGCGGTCTTGACCGCGGCTTCCTGGCGAACCAGGGTGCGAGTGGCGGTCGGCTGCGGTGCCTCTTCGGTTTCGGTAGCGGCGATCTCGTAGCTGGACTGGTTGTTCAGCACGTCCGGATTGTCGTCGCGCAGGCGCTGGACTTCGAAGTGCGGGGTTTCCAGGTGATCGTTCGGCAGGATGATGATGCGTGCGCGGGTACGCAGTTCGATCTTGGTGATGGAATTGCGCTTTTCGTTGAGCAGGAAGGCTGCAACCGGGATCGGCACCTGGGCGCGGACCTCGGCGGTACGGTCCTTCAGTGCTTCTTCTTCGATCAGGCGCAGGATGGCCAGGGACAGCGATTCGACGTCACGGATGATGCCGGTGCCGGAGCAGCGCGGGCAGACGATGCCGCTGCTTTCACCCAGGGATGGGCGCAGGCGCTGGCGGGACATTTCAAGCAGGCCGAAGCGCGAGATGCGACCAACCTGGACGCGGGCGCGGTCGGCCTCGAGGCATTCACGCACACGCTCTTCGACGGCGCGCTGGTTCTTGGCCGGGGTCATGTCGATGAAGTCGATGACGATCAAGCCGCCGATGTCGCGCAGGCGCAGCTGGCGGGCGATTTCCTCGGCCGCTTCCAGGTTGGTCTGCAGGGCGGTTTCCTCGATGTCGCTGCCTTTGGTGGCGCGCGCCGAGTTGATGTCGATGGAGACCAGGGCCTCGGTTGGGTCGATAACGATGGAGCCGCCGGACGGCAGGTCGACCACACGCTGGAAGGCGGTCTCGATCTGGCTTTCGATCTGGAAGCGGTTGAACAGCGGGACGCTGTCTTCGTAAAGCTTGACCTTGCTGGCGTACTGCGGCATGACCTGGCGGATGAAGGTCAGGGCTTCTTCCTGGGCGTCGATGCTGTCGATCAGTACTTCGCCGATGTCCTGGCGCAGGTAGTCGCGGATGGCGCGGATGATGACGTTGCTTTCCTGGTAGATCAGGAAAGGTGCGGCGCGATCCTGGGAGGCTTCCTTGATGGCGGTCCACAGCTGCAGGAGGTAGTCGAGGTCCCACTGCATTTCTTCGCTGCTGCGGCCAAGGCCAGCGGTGCGCACGATCAGGCCCATGTCGCCTGGGACGGTCAGGCCGTTGAGGGCTTCGCGCAGCTCATTGCGCTCTTCGCCTTCAATGCGGCGGGAGATGCCACCAGCGCGTGGGTTGTTGGGCATCAGCACCAGGTAGCGACCGGCCAGGCTGATGAAGGTGGTGAGGGCGGCGCCTTTGTTGCCGCGCTCTTCCTTCTCGACCTGGACGATGACCTCTTGGCCTTCGCTCAATACTTCCTTGATGTTGACGCGGCCTTCGGGCGCCTTCTTGAAGTATTCGCGGGAGATTTCCTTGAGCGGCAGGAAGCCGTGACGTTCGGAGCCGAAGTCGACGAAAGCGGCTTCGAGGCTGGGTTCGATCCGGGTGATCCGGCCTTTGTAGATGTTGGCCTTCTTCTGCTCGCGCGCCCCGGATTCGATATCCAGGTCGTAGAGACGTTGGCCATCCACCAGGGCTACACGCAACTCTTCGGGTTGAGTTGCGTTAATCAGCATTCTTTTCATGTTGTACCGTCGGTTTCCGGGCTGCCGGAAACGGCGTTCGGCACACACGACTTCTCATGGTCGGTGCCAAGGTGCGCAAAGGGTGGCGGGCCACCCCCGTGTCCAGCGACATTCGGCACCAGCCGGTTGCCCAGCCTGCCGTGGTCGCGACGACGCGTCCTGTTTTGCGGTGCCTGGTGGCCGGTGTGGTCGAGCCGAGTACTTCACCTCGGCGCCAGGGCTTGCCTCGCTGCATTGCCATTGCTCGGCGTAGCTTGGCTACGACGGAACGTGGCGCCTTGCCTGGCAAACCCGGGCACTCGAAGTTGAATCCTCGAACAACCGTACAGGCCACTTGCACTCAGTCAGGAGGAGGAATCAGCCGTGGGGCCGTGGACACCCTCGGGGGTGTCTGCGAAGCCCGGGTCCGCTCGCCAGGCCAGCCTGGGGCTGGTGGCCGGATGCCGTGCTACACGGTCCGAGGTCTGTGCATCTCCACCCTGCACGTATCCCTGATAGTTCGGGTGCTGCCGCGCGCTGAATCCGCAACGGGTTGCATTTTTCGTCAGTTCCGATTCGGGAACTGGCGCCATTTATGTCCAAGGCAGGTATTTCCGAAGCATTCGCCGGGCGATGCGTGCAAGCGCCAAGGGGGCGGGCAGAGGTACGGCGAAAAGAAGCGGGTAAGCAGGTGAAACACCGCACTTGTCGTTTTTTTTCGGTCTTCTCTACACGGCGCTGGTGGCGATTCCAGGCATTTCGGTAAACTGGCGAAAACCCCGTCGGACGGCCTCGCGTCCTCGAGAATTGCGATGGTCAGGGGCGGGCCTGGAGCCTGCTGCCGCTGGCCTGCCGCTTTTGGCGGCGTTCGCGACTATAGCAGCAATGATTAAGTGCTTCAATTCCATAAAAAATTGTTATGATTCCGCCATGACGACCAATACCCCTCCGACTTCCGGCGTTCAGCTGATCGAAGTCGCGCCGGAGCTTGCCGGCCAACGCATCGACAATTTCCTTATCACGGCCCTCAAGGGCGTGCCCAAGACCTTGGTCTACCGCATCTTGCGTAAAGGCGAGGTGCGGGTCAACAAAGGGCGGATCAAGCCTGAGTACAAGCTGCAGGCCGGAGACATCGTCCGCGTGCCGCCTGTCCGGCTGCCTGAGCGCGACGAGCCGGCGCCGGTCGCCCAAGGCCTTTTGCAGCGCCTGGAAGCGGCCATTGTCTATGAAGACAAGGCGCTGATCGTGCTCAACAAGCCAGCTGGTATCGCGGTACATGGCGGCAGTGGCCTGAGCTTTGGCGTGATCGAGGCGCTGCGCCAACTGCGTCCGGATGCCAAGGAACTGGAGCTGGTGCATCGCCTCGATCGCGACACCTCCGGGCTGCTCATGATCGCCAAGAAGCGCAGCATGCTGCGGCACTTGCACGCCGCGCTGCGGGGTGACGGTGTCGACAAGCGTTACATGGCCTTGGTGCGTGGCCACTGGCCAACGTCCAAGAAACAGGTCAATGCGCCGCTGCAAAAGAGCAATCTGCGCTCCGGCGAGCGCATGGTCGAGGTCGATGAAGAAGGTAAGGGGGCGCTGACGCTGTTCCGCGTCCTGCGTCGCTTCGGCGACTTCGCGACCATGGTCGAGGCGCGTCCGGTGACCGGTCGTACCCACCAGATCCGTGTGCACACCTTGCATGCCGGCCACAGCATTGCCGGGGACAGCAAATATGGCGACGAAGACTTCTCCAAGGAGATTCGCGACCTGGGCGGCAAGCGCCTGTTCCTGCATGCCTATGCCCTAACGGTGCCGCTGCCCGATGGCGGTGAGCTCAAGCTTGAGGCGCCGGTGGATGAAGTGTGGGCCAAGACCGTGGAGCGCTTGAGTGCGACCTGATTGTTCATGAATAAACGCTATGAGTTGTTGATCTTCGATTGGGACGGCACCCTGGCTGACTCGATCGGGCGCATTGTCGAGGCCATGAATGTCGCCGCCGAGCGTGCGGGTGAGGCACCAAGCAGCGACGCTGCGATCAAGGGCATCATCGGCCTGGCGCTGGGGGAGGCGATCTCCACGCTCTATCCTCATCTCGATGCTGTCGAGGTCGAGGTTTTCCGGCAGCACTACGCCGATGTCTACATGGCCCTGGATCAGCAACCCTCGCCGTTGTTCGAGGGCGTGGTCGAGTCGTTGGAGGCTTTTCGCGCCGAGGGCTACCGGCTTGCGGTCGCCACCGGCAAGGCGCGTCGCGGTTTGGATCGGGTGCTCAAGGCCAATGGTTGGGAGCGGTACTTCGACATTACACGTGCCGCCGACGAAGCGCGCGGCAAGCCGCATCCGCTGATGCTTGAGCAGATTCTTGCCCATTGTCGGGTCGAACCCCATCAGGCGTTGATGGTCGGAGACTCTGCGTTCGACTTGCAGATGGCCAGCAATGCCAGGATGCATTCGGTCGCGGTAGGGTATGGCGCCATGTCGCTGCAGGCCTTGAGCGAATTCGGCCCGCAGGTGTGCATCGATCATTTTTCACAGTTGCGCGAATGGCTCGTCCGTTCACGCGCAGTCAATTCCAAGGTAGGTGAGCATGGCTGACGAATGGCGGGCGCCCGAGCCCGAGGGGTCTGAAGATCGCGAAGATCGCAAGAGCTGGAAGCTGCTGGAAAAGACCCTGCTCGCAGGTGTCCAGGAGCAGCGCAGGGCGCGGCGCTGGGGGATCTTCTTCAAGCTGCTGACCTTTGTGTATCTGTTTGGGCTGCTGGTGCTGTTCACGCCCATGATGGACGTGGACAAGGCCGCTTCGCGCAGTGCCAGCCATACGGCGCTGGTGGAGGTGCGCGGCATGATCGCTGACGAAGAGCCGGCGAGTGCCGACAACATCATCAAGAGCCTGCGGGACGCCTTCAAGGATGCCAAGACCAAGGCTGTGATCCTGCGTATCAACAGTCCTGGCGGCAGCCCGGTGCAGTCGGGTTACATCTACGACGAGATCCGTCGCCTGCGCGGCGAATACCCTGCGATCAAGCTCTATGCGGTGATCGCCGATCTGGGGGCGTCCGGGGCTTACTACATCGCCAGTGCGGCTGACGAAATCTATGCCGACAAGGCCAGTCTGGTTGGCTCCATCGGTGTGACCGCTGCAGGTTATGGCTTTGTCGGCGCGATGGAAAAACTGGGTGTGGAGCGGCGGACCTATACCGCTGGCGAGCACAAGGCGTTCCTCGATCCGTTCTCGCCGCAAAAGCCGGAGGAGACCGCCTTTTGGCAGGGGGTGCTCGATACCACGCATCGCCAGTTCATCGCCATGGTCAAACAGGGGCGAGGTGATCGCCTGAAGGACAAGGATCATCCTGAGTTGTTCAGTGGCTTGGTCTGGTCGGGTGAGCAGGCCAAGGCGCTGGGGCTGGTGGATGGGTTGGGCAGTGCCAGCTATGTGGCGCGCGAGATCGTGGGTGAGAAGGAGTTGGTGGACTTCACCGTCCAGGAGTCGCCGTTCGATCGCTTTTCCAAGCGCTTGGGCGCCAGTGTGGCCGAGCATCTGGCCATGTGGATGGGGTTCCAGGGGCCATCGCTGCGCTAAGGGGGGCTGGTGATGCTGTAGCGGGGCGGGCCTGCTCCTTCGCTGACTTCGTCGCTCGCGCATGACGGGTGGCGCGAGGAGGAGTGGGCTTACCCCGCGCCGCGTTTCAGGGAATCTGCACGCCTTCGTTCAAAAGCATGTCCACCAGTCGGATCAAGGGTAGCCCGACCAGGCTGGTCGCGTCGCAGCCGTGGGTGCTCTGGAACAGGCTCACTCCCAGCCCTTCGGCCTTGAAGCTGCCCGCGCAATCCAGAGGTTGTTCCGCTGCGACATAGCGCTCCACGCATTCGCGATCCAGTTCGCGCAGATTCACGGTAAACGGCACGCAATCCACCTGGCATTTGCCTGTGGCGCTGTTGAGTAGTGCCAGGCCGGTCAGGAACGTGACCTGCTGTCCGCTGGCGGCCAGCAGTTGCTCGCAGGCGCGTTCGAAGGTGTGGGGCTTGCCCAGGATCTGCTCGCCGAGTACCGCCACCTGATCCGAACCGATGATCAAGTGGTCGGGATGGCTGTCGGCCAAGGCCTCGGCTTTTTGGCGTGCCAGGCGACGAACCAGGGCGGCAGCCGGTTCTTCATCATGGCGCTGCTCGTCTATATCGGGGCTTGCCCAGCTGAAGGGCAGGCGCAGGCGCTCGAGCAGTTCGCGCCGGTAGGGAGAGCTGGAAGCCAGTAACAGGGGAAGCATGGTAGACTCCTGGGCAGATGAACCAAATTCTAACATGCGAGATGCCGCCGAATTTCCTTTGACAGGGGCGGGGGGCATCCCTAGAATGCTGCGCCTATGTTGAATGACCCGATTCCACCTCACGTTGACCCGCGCAAATTGGCCGATCGTGGCGTAACCATCCAAGGTTCGCTGCAACTCGCTGATTTGGAAAGACTCTGCGACCCGCTGTCCGACGATGTCGGTACGGTGCAGGCGAAGTTCGATTTTGAGCGAGACGAGCAAGGCGCTGTGGTGTTTCACAGCGAACTCGATGTCGAAGTCAAGATGGTTTGCCAGCGTTGTCTTGAGCTGGTCACCCTGCCGATTCACAGCGAATGTACATACGCTGTGGTGAAGGAGGGTGCGAATACCCAGTCGTTGCCGAAAGGCTATGACGTGCTGGAACTGGGCGAAGATCCTTTGGATCTGCAGGCGTTGATCGAGGAGGAGCTATTGCTCGCCTTGCCGATCGTGCCTGCTCATCATCCGGAAGAATGCCAGCAGCCGGCGGGCGCAGATGAGCCCGAATCGAGCAAGGACGAGGTATCGCGGTCCAACCCGTTCAGTGTTTTGGCGCAGTTAAAGCGTGACCCAAACGTTTAGGAGTTAATCAATTATGGCTGTTCAGCAGAACAAAAAATCCCGCTCTGCCCGTGACATGCGCCGTTCCCACGACGCCCTGTCGGAAAACGCGCTGTCCGTAGAGAAGAGCACCGGTGAAGTACACCTGCGCCACCACGTTTCGCCAGAAGGCGTATACCGTGGTCGCAAAGTGATCGACAAGGGCGCTGACGAGTAATCCTTGTCCGCTCAGATCATCGCGATCGACGCAATGGGCGGGGACTTCGGTCCCCGCAGCATTGTTCAGGCAAGTATTGCTTGCCTCTCGGCTACCCCCTCGCTACACCTGACCCTCGTCGGTCAACCCTCCTTCCTTGAAGATCTTGTCAGCGGCCTGCCGGCTGCGGATCGCGCGCGCCTGCAGATTGTGGCGGCAAGCGAAGTGGTGGGTATGGACGAGCGGCCATCCCAGGCGTTGCGGGGTAAGCCCGACTCGTCGATGCGCGTCGCCTTGGAGTTGGTGCGCGACGGCAAGGCGCACGCCTGCGTGAGCGCCGGCAATACCGGTGCGCTGATGGCGCTGTCGCGCTTCGTGCTCAAGACGCTGCCAGGTATCGATCGGCCAGCGATGGTGGCGGCGATTCCCACTCAGGCAGGCTACTGCCAGTTGCTGGATCTCGGGGCCAATGTCGACTGCAGTGCCGAGAACCTCTACCAGTTCGCCGTGATGGGCTCGGTTGCCGCCCAGGCGTTGGGTATCCATCGTCCGCGGGTGGCGCTGCTCAATGTCGGCACAGAGGACATCAAGGGCAATCAGCAGGTCAAGCTGGCGGCGAGCCTTCTGCAGAATGCCCGTGGGCTCAACTATATCGGCTTCGTCGAGGGTGACGGTCTCTACCGTGGTGAGGCCGATGTGGTCGTGTGCGACGGTTTCGTCGGCAATATCCTGCTCAAGTCCAGCGAAGGTCTGGCCACCATGATCGGTGCGCGCATCGAGGCGCTGTTCAAGGGGAGTGTGTTGGCCCGGGCAGCCGGTGCCATGGCCATGCCCTTGCTCAAGCGCCTGCAGGCCGACCTGGCCCCGGCGCGGCACAATGGTGCGAGTTTTCTGGGGTTGCAGGGTATCGTCATCAAGAGTCACGGTTCTGCCGGGGTGCAGGGCTTCCAGAGCGCCATCCAACGGGCGCTGATCGAAATCCAGGAGAACCTGCCGCAACGCCTGCATGGTCGCCTGGAAGATCTCTTGCTTTAATTCCCGCCGTGAAATGGTTAAATGTGACCGCTTGGTCTCTTTTCCCATCCAAGTTTTCAGTTTCTGCGTCCAGCCCTTGGCTCGACGCACCCTATCCGACGACAAGATCATAAGGGCTTGTTCAATGTCTGCATCCCTCGCATTCGTCTTTCCCGGTCAAGGTTCCCAGTCGCTGGGCATGCTCGCCGAACTCGGCGCAGAGAAGCCGGTAATCGTCGAGACCTTCAAGGAAGCTTCCGAGGCTCTGGGCTATGACCTGTGGCAACTGGTCCAGCAAGGTCCGGAAGAGCAACTCAATCAAACCGACAAGACCCAGCCGGCCATCCTCACGGCGTCCATCGCCCTGTGGCGCCTGTGGCTGGAAGAGGGTGGCGCACAGCCGGCCTTCGTTTCCGGCCACAGCCTGGGTGAGTACAGCGCCTTGGTTGCCGCTGGCAGCCTGAGCTTGAAGGACGCCGTTCGCCTGGTCGAGCGTCGTGGCCAGCTCATGCAGGAGGCCGTTCCAGCAGGTCATGGTGCCATGGCCGCGATCCTGGGTCTGGATGATGCCGATGTCGTGGCGATCTGTGCTGAAGCGGCTGAAGATGAAGTGGTCAGTGCGGTCAACTTCAACTCGCCAGGTCAAGTGGTCATCGCCGGCAACAAAGCTGCGGTCGATCGTGCGATCGAGCTGTGCAAGGCCAAGGGCGCCAAGCGCGCGCTGCCGCTGGTGGTCAGCGTGCCGTCGCACTGTGCATTGATGAAGCCTGCCGCCGAGCGCTTCGCCGAAGCGGTCAACGCCATCGAGTGGAAAGCCCCGCAGATTCCGGTCGTGCAGAACGTCACCGCCGCGATCGCCGCCGACCTCACTGCCCTCAAGCACGACCTGCTGGCCCAGCTGTATCAGCCGGTGCGTTGGGTCGAGTGCGTGCAGACCCTGGCCGCTAATGGCGCGATCAACCTGGTCGAGTGTGGCCCCGGCAAGGTCCTGGCTGGCCTGAACAAGCGTTGCGCCGATGGCGTGACCACCTACAACCTCAATACCCCTGACGCCGTCGCCGCCACTCGTGCGGCGCTGGCCTGAAACTGGAGAAGCTTGCATGAGCCTGCAAGGTAAAGTTGCCCTGGTCACCGGCGCCAGCCGCGGTATCGGCCAGGCTATCGCCCTGGAACTGGGCCGCCAGGGCGCGACCGTGATCGGCACCGCTACCTCGGCCTCGGGTGCCGAGCGCATCGCTGCGACCCTGAAGGAGCACGGCATCACCGGCACCGGCATGGAACTGAACGTGACCAGCGACGAGTCGGTCAGTGCCGTGCTCGCGGCGATCGGTGAGCAGTTCGGCGCACCGGCCATCTTGGTCAACAACGCCGGTATCACCCGTGACAACCTGATGCTGCGCATGAAGGACGATGAGTGGTTCGACGTGGTCGATACCAACCTCAACAGCCTCTACCGTCTGTCCAAGGGCGTACTGCGCGGCATGACCAAGGCTCGCTGGGGTCGTATCATCAGCATCGGCTCGGTCGTTGGCGCCATGGGTAACGTCGGTCAGGTCAACTACGCTGCCGCCAAGGCGGGTCTGGAAGGCTTCAGTCGTGCTCTGGCGCGTGAAGTGGGCTCGCGTAACATCACCGTCAACTCGGTGACTCCGGGCTTCATCGATACCGATATGACCCGTGAGCTTCCAGAAGCACAGCGCGAAGCCCTGCAGTCGCAGATTCCGCTGGGCCGCCTGGGTCATGCCGAAGAGATTGCCAAGGTGGTTTCCTTCCTGGCATCCGATGGCGCGGCCTACGTGACTGGTGCCACCGTGCCGGTCAACGGCGGCATGTACATGTAAAAACCTGCAGCACCAATGTGACGGATTGCTTCAAAAAAGTGTCATACACGGAGCCTAAAATCCGTTATAAAGCTGCAACCAGATTCCAGGCAGAGGGTCAGGTGACTTCGAGATCGGCGCGTTCCGCTTGAAAAGCAGGCGTCTTTCTATAAACTTGGTCACCGGCCAGCTGCCTGACATATGTCCATTAGGAGTGAAAACTAGGTATGAGCACCATCGAAGAACGCGTCAAGAAAATCGTCGCCGAGCAACTGGGCGTCAAGGAAGATGAAGTGACTGCTGAGAAGTCCTTCGTCGATGACCTGGGTGCCGATTCGCTTGACACCGTTGAGCTGGTGATGGCTCTGGAAGAGGAATTCGAGACCGAAATCCCTGACGAAGAAGCCGAGAAGATCACTACCGTTCAAGCTGCTATCGACTACGTCAAAAACCACCAGGTCTAAGACGCAGTAGTCGACGCTTCTTGTCGGGAAAAACCGCACTGCCTTTGCCGGCGTGCGGTTTTTTCTTTGCGAGCACCGAGAGCCTGTTGCCATTTCATTCCATTGCCTGAATGCAATGGCAAGAGACTCTGTTATTAGAAGAGGAGAGTACTGTGTCGCGTAGACGCGTCGTGGTCACCGGTATGGGTATGCTTTCGCCGCTGGGTACCGATGTACCGAGTACCTGGCAGGGCATTCTGGCTGGCCGCAGTGGCATTGGGCCGATCGAACACACGGACCTGTCTGCCTATACCACCCGTTTTGGCGGCTCGGTGAAGGGCTTCGAGGTTGAGCAGTACCTGTCGGCCAAGGAAGCTCGCAAGCTCGATCTGTTCATCCAATACGGCCTGGCGGCCGGTTTCCAGGCGGTGCGCAATGCCGGCCTGGAGGTCACCGACGCCAATCGTGAGCGCATCGGCGTGGCCATGGGCTCGGGCATCGGTGGTCTGACCAACATCGAAGAAACCAGCCGGACCCTGCACGATCAGGGGCCGCGACGGATTTCGCCGTTCTTCGTGCCGGGGTCGATCATCAACATGATTTCTGGTTTCCTGTCGATCCATCTGGGGCTGCAGGGGCCGAACTACGCCATCGCCACCGCCTGCACCACCGGTACCCACTGCATCGGTATGGCCGCGCGCAACATCGCCTATGGTGAAGCCGACGTGATGATCGCCGGTGGTGCCGAAATGGCTGCCTGCGGTCTGGGCATGGGCGGCTTCGGTGCTTCTCGTGCGCTGTCGACACGCAATGATGAGCCGACCCGTGCCAGCCGTCCATGGGACAAAGGCCGTGATGGCTTCGTGCTCTCCGATGGTGCTGGTGCACTGGTCCTCGAGGAGCTTGAGCACGCCAAGGCCCGGGGCGCGACCATCTATGCCGAGTTGGTTGGCTTTGGCATGAGTGGCGATGCCTATCACATGACCTCGCCGCCCGATACGGGTGATGGCGCTGCGCGCTGCATGGCCAATGCCCTGCGTGATGCGGGTGTCCAGCCGGAAGAGGTCAGCTACATCAATGCCCACGGTACCTCGACCCCTGCGGGCGACATTGCCGAAGTGGCTGCGATCAAGCGGGTATTCGGCGAGCATGCCTACAAGCTGGCCGTGAGTTCGACCAAGTCGATGACCGGTCACCTGCTGGGCGCTGCCGGTGCGGTAGAAGCGATCTTCAGCGTGCTGGCGATCAACAGCCAGATGGCGCCGCCAACCATCAACCTGGACGAGCCGGACGAAGGCTGTGACCTGGACTTCGTGCCTCACGAAGCCCGTAGCATGCCCATCGACGTGGTGCTGTCCAACTCCTTCGGCTTTGGCGGGACCAACGGTTCGCTGGTGTTCCGCCGGTTCGTCGGCTGATGCATAGCTGGGTCGACGGCCAGTGCGCGACTGCACTCAACCTGCAGAACCGCGGCCTGGCCTACGGCGATGGTCTGTTCGAGACCATCGCCGTGCGTGCCGGCAGGCCTAGCCTGCTCACGCTGCACCTCGATCGCCTGGCGCTGGGTTGCCAGCGGCTGGCGATCGAGGCCGACCTGCCACTGATTCGCGACGAAATCATCGCCTACGCCAGCCAACTCGGTGAAGGCGTGGCCAAGCTCATTCTCACCCGTGGCGACAGCCTGCGCGGCTACGCACCTGCCGTAGGTGCCGCGCCTCGTCGTATCCTCCAGGGCAACCCGCTGCCTGCCTATCCTCACGAAAACGCCGAGCACGGCGTACGACTGTTCGACTGCCAAACTCGCCTGGCGGAACAACCGCTGCTGGCTGGCCTCAAACACCTGAACCGCCTGGAGCAGGTAATGGCCCGTGCGGAGTGGCAAGGCGCCGATCATGCCGAAGGGCTGATGCGCGACATGCGCGGGCGATTGATAGAGGGTGTGTACAGCAACCTGTTCCTAGTGTGCGACGGCGTACTGCTGACGGCGGACCTGAGCCGCTGCGGCGTGGCGGGCGTGATGCGGGCGGCATTACTGGAGCAGGCTGCCGCGAGCGGTATCCCGACTCAGGTGCGCGACCTTGAGCAGGCGCAGCTGGAGCAGGCCGACGAAGTGTTCCTATGCAATAGTGTGTATGGCGTCTGGCCGGTGCGCGAGTTCGCTGCGCTCAAGCTTGACTGGTCGCCAGGCCCGCTCACCCGTAAACTGCAGGCCGTTGCCCGTACGTTACTGGAAACCTGATTCGTGAGACGTAAATTCCTGCTGCTGCTGGAAATGGGGTTGATCCTGGCTGGCCTGGCCGTGGGCTGGTCGGCCTGGAAGGTCAACTCGGTCCTGGAGCAGCCTCTGCACGTGACGCAGGAGCAACTGCTCGACGTGCCCAGTGGCACTACCCCCAATCGTATGTTCTATCGCATGCAGAGCGATGGGCTGCTCGATGATGCTGTCTGGCTGCGCCTGTACTGGCGTTTCAATATGGCTGGAACCCCGCTGCACACCGGCGAGTACCGCCTCACCCCGGGCATGACCGTGGCCGAACTATTCGAAGCCTGGCGTCGTGCCGACGTGGTGCAGTACAACCTGACCCTGGTCGAGGGCTGGACTTTCCGCCAGGTGCGCGCCGCAGTGGCCAAGCACGAGAAGATCAAGCATACCCTCGATGGCCTGTCCGACGCCGAGGTGATGGACAAACTGGGGCATACCGGCGTGTTTCCTGAAGGGCGCTTCTTCCCTGACACCTATCGTTTCGTAAGGGGCATGAGCGATGTCGAACTGCTGCAGCAAGCCTATATGCGCCTGGAAGAGGTCCTGGCCAAAGAGTGGGCCGAGCGGGTCACCGACCTGCCGTACCGTGACCCGTACCAGGCGCTGATCATGGCGTCTCTGGTGGAGAAGGAAACCGGTATTCCCCAGGAGCGTGGGCAGATCGCCGGCGTGTTCGTGCGTCGCCTGCGTCTAGGCATGATGCTTCAGACCGACCCGACCGTGATCTACGGCATGGGCGAGCGCTATAACGGCAAGATCACCCGCGCCGATCTGCGCGAGCCGACGCCCTACAACACTTACACGATGACCGGCTTGCCGCCGACGCCGATCGCCATGGTCGGTCGCGAGGCGATCCATGCCGCGCTGAACCCATCCGATGGCTCCAGTCTGTATTTCGTCGCCCGCGGCGATGGCAGCCATGTGTTCTCGGATGACCTGGACGATCACAACAGCGCAGTACGTGAATTCCAGCTCAAACGCCGCTCCGACTACCGCTCCAGCCCCGCGTCGCAGACGCAGCCGGATGCGAGCGAGCAGGCGCCCGTCGAGCCGGGCGTTAGCCCGACCCCCGAGGGCGATGCACCTGCCAGCGAACCTGCGCCGAGCGATGCGCCGGCACCTGATGAACAACAGTAAGGACTGCCTGTGAGCGGCTTGTTTATTACCCTGGAAGGCCCCGAAGGCGCGGGCAAGAGCACCAATCGCGAGTACCTGGCCGAGCGCTTGCGCGAGCAGGGGCTGGACGTGGTCATGACCCGTGAACCCGGCGGTACGCCGCTGGCCGAGCGGATCCGTGAGCTGTTGCTGGCGCCCAGTGACGAGACCATGGCGGTCGATACCGAGCTGCTGCTGATGTTCGCCGCCCGTGCCCAGCACTTGGCACAGGTCATTCTCCCCGCGTTGGACCGTGGTGCGGTGGTGCTCTGCGATCGCTTCACCGATGCCACTTATGCTTATCAAGGCGGTGGTCGCGGGCTGCCCCAGGCGCGTATCGCCACCCTGGAAACCTTCGTTCAAGGCTCGCTGCGTCCCGACCTGACTCTGGTGTTCGACCTGCCGGTCGAGGTCGGCCTGGCCCGCGCTGCTGCCCGTGGTCGCCTGGACCGCTTCGAGCAGGAAGGCCAGGCCTTCTTCGAGGCTGTGCGCCAGGCGTACCTGCAGCGTGCCCAAGGCGATCCGCAGCGCTACAGCGTCCTGGATGCCGCCCAGCCGCTGGAGGCGGTGCAGCGTGCCATCGATGCGCTGCTGCCGGGCATTCTGGAGCGGTGCCGTGGCTGAGGCCTATCCCTGGCAGAAGGTCCTTTGGCAACAGTTGGCCGGACGTGCCCAGCATGCCCACGCCTACCTGCTGCACGGGCCGCAGGGCATCGGTAAGCGCGCGCTGGCCGAGCGCCTGATGGCGCGTCTGCTGTGCCAGCAGCCCCAGGGGCTGGATGCGTGTGGCCAGTGCAAGGCGTGCCTGCTGCTCAAGGCGGGGAGTCATCCGGACAATTTCGTGCTCGAACCTGAGGAGGCCGACAAGCCGATCAAGATCGACCAGGTACGTGAATTGGTGTCCTTCGTGGTGCAGACCGCCCAGCAGGCCGGGCGCAAGGTGGTGCTGATCGAACCGGTCGAAGCGATGAACATCAATGCGTCCAACGCTTTGCTCAAGAGCTTGGAAGAGCCGTCCGGCGACACTGTGTTGCTGCTGGTCAGTCATCAGCCGAGCCGCTTGCTGCCGACCATCAAGAGCCGCTGTCAGCAGGTTGCCTGTCCGCAACCGAGTCTGGCCCAGAGCCAGGCTTGGCTGGCCGGTGCCTTGCCCGAGAGCAGCGCCGAGGAGCGTGATGAGCTGCTGACCCTCGCCGCCGGTTCGCCGCTGATGGCTGTCAGCCTGCAGGGCCAGGGCGTGCGCGAACAGCGTGCGCTGGTCACCGAGGGGGTGAAGAAGCTGCTCAAGCAGCAGCAATCGCCCAGTCAACTCGCCGAGGCTTGGAACAACGTACCCTTGCTTTTGTTGTTCGATTGGTTCTGCGACTGGTCGCACCTGATCCTGCGCTATCAATTGACCCAGGACGAAGAGGGGCTAGGCTTGGCCGATATGCGCAAGGTGGTTCAGTACCTGGCGCAGAAGAGCCGCCAGGGCAGGGTGCTGGAGGTCCAGGCATGGATTCTCGAGCAACGCCAGAAAGTCCTGGCCAAGGCCAATCTCAATCGTGTCTTGCTACTGGAAGCCTTGCTGGCCCATTGGGTCCAATTGCCAGGCGCCCGCTGACTTCTTTCGTTTTCTCATGTGTGCCGTGATTCCATGCTCGTAGATTCCCATTGCCACCTCGATCGTCTGGACCTCAGCGCCCACCAGGGCTCCCTCGATGCTGCGCTGCAGGCGGCCCGCGAGCGGGGTGTCGGGCATTTTCTGTGTATTGGCGTGAGTGCCGAGAATGCTGGTGCCGTCAAGGCATTGAGCGAGCAGTATGCCGATGTGGATTGCTCAGTAGGGGTGCACCCGCTGGACCTGGCTCCTGGAGAAACGCCGGCGCTGGAGTGGCTGCTGCGTGAGCTGACCCATCCCCATGTCATCGCTATTGGCGAAACCGGTCTGGACTACCACTACGAGCCAGAGGCGGCAGCGCTGCAGCAGGCGTCCTTCCGTCTGCACCTGGAGGCATCTCGCCAAACGGGCAAGCCGGTGATCGTCCATACCCGTGCGGCGCGGACCGACACCCTGGCATTGCTGCGCGAGGCCAATTTGCCTCAGGCCGGTGTGCTGCACTGCTTCACCGAAGACTGGGACATGGCCCGACAGGCTCTGGACCTGGGCTATTACATCTCCTTGTCAGGCATCGTCACCTTCCGCAATGCGGACGCCCTGCGCGACGTCGCCCGCCAGGTCCCCGCCGACCGCCTGTTGGTGGAGACCGACTCGCCCTACCTGGCGCCGATTCCGTACCGGGGCAAGCCGAACCTGCCGCAATATGTGCGTGAAGTGGCCGAGTACGTGGCGTCGCTGCGAGGCGTCAGCTATGGCCAGCTGGCCGAGCAGACCACGGCCAACTTCAAGCGGCTGTTCCCCCTGGCGCGGGTGGCTGGCTGATCGTTTTGCTTTGACCCTCGAGGTCCCGGTCACTTGCGCCTGGAAGGGGGCGCTCCTGCGTGGGCGCCGGGCAAAAAAAACCCGGGTTCTGGGGGGGGAATCCGGGTTAAGACCATTAGGAGTAAAACAAAGGTACCGCGGTCCCTGGGCACCTTTATTGACGCGCCACTTGGGGGGATGCGCCGCGCCAACACTCCAAGTATTGGTCAGGTTTGGCACAGTGCCAGCGACAATTGGTCGTTTTTTAAACAGATTTGGAATACGCCTTGGAACCATTGGGCCATCCCTGTATGGCCGAGCGTATTTCCTGGGGTCGCGAGGGCGCCGTTGCACGTATCGTGATACATAGATGCTTGGATGATCCGTGCAATTTCCCGCAAGTTAGGCATAATAAACCGCTTCGATTGTCATCCAGTCCTTCCTATGCAGAAAGAACCTCGTAAGGTCCGTGAGTTTCGCCGCCGCGAACAAGAGATCCTCGATACCGCGCTCAAGCTGTTTCTCGAACAAGGGGAAGACAGTGTCACCGTCGAGATGATCGCCGACGCCGTGGGCATCGGCAAAGGCACGATCTACAAGCACTTCAAGTCCAAGGCGGAGATTTACCTGCGTCTGATGCTCGACTATGAGCGCGACTTGAACGCGCTATTGCATTCGGACGACGTCGACCGTGACAAGGAAGCCCTGTCGCGTGCCTACTTCGAGTTCCGTATGCGCGATCCGCAGCGCTACCGGTTGTTCGACCGCCTTGAAGAGAAAGTGGTCAAGGGCAACCAGGTGCCGGAGATGGTCGACGAACTGCACCGCATCCGTGCCTCAAACTTCGATCGCCTCACCCTGTTGATCAAGGGGCGCATCAGCGAGGGCAAGCTCGAGGACGTGCCGCCGTACTTCCACTATTGTGCCGCTTGGGCGCTTGTACACGGCGCCGTCGCGCTGTATCACTCGCCGTTTTGGAGCAATGTGCTGGAGGATCAGGAAGGCTTCTTCCAGTTCCTGATGGATATTGGCGTACGCATGGGCAATAAGCGTAAACGCGACCCAGAAATCGCGAACTGAAGGTCTCTCCGGGCTTTGCCCGGTACCGTCCGGCATTGAGGCTTGCAAAAACCTGATTTTTGAGTCAGGTTTTGCGGGCCCGATTTTTCCATGCCGGAGTCATTCATTCATGATCGTCGATCGTCAAGGCAGGCGTTTTCGCAACCTGCGTGTCAGCTTGACGGCTGCCTGCAACTACGCCTGTACCTACTGCGTGCCTGATGGTAAGCGCCTGGTGGCGGCACAAGATGAACTCCCGGCTGAAACCCTGGCCCGCGGCGTGGCCTATCTGGTCGAGGCGGCAGGCATCGAGCGGCTGCGCATCACCGGGGGCGAACCATTGGTCAGTCCTCGGTTGGAGGGCTTTCTAAAGTCGGTGGCCAAGTTGGGGTTGGTCGATATCGGCCTGACCACCAACGGACAGTTGCTGTCGCGCAAGCTGCCGCTGCTGCGGGCTGCTGGTATTCGCCGACTGAATGTTTCCCTCGATACCCTCGATCCTCAGGCTTTTCGTCGAATCGCCCGCGGGGGTGACCTGCAGAGCGTGTTGACCGGCATGGAGCAAGCCAGTAACGCGGGCATGAGCATCAAAGTGAACATGGTGCCGATGCGGGGGCAGAACCTCGATCAGGTGCTGCCGCTGCTCGACTATTGCCTGGAGCGTGGTTACGAGCTGCGTTTCATCGAGCTCATGCGCATGGGGCATCTGGCCCGCGATCAAAACGCGTTTTTGCAGCAATTCGTGAGCCTGGAGCAACTGCTCGGGTTGATCGGCCAGGCCCATGCCTATCAGCAGGCCAGTGCGCCAATCGATGCCACGGCGCTGCGCTATCGCATTGCGGGTAAAGGGCATTTCGGCGTGATCGCCAATGAGAGCGTGCCATTCTGCCGAACCTGCTCACGCCTGCGGCTTTCTTCCACCGGCTGGCTGCATGGCTGCCTATCGTCGGGTAATCGGCACTTTGTCGGCGATCTGCTCGACAAGCCACGTCATCAGGCGCTCCCCAGCCTGCAGCGGCTATTGGTCAAGGCCTTGGCCGACAAGCAGGACCTGGCGTTTTCCGGTGGTGCGACGATCATGAAAGTGATCGGTGGCTGATTCTGGCGCAAAAGCTGCATCTGGCGGCTATTCGCCGGTTTTTCGTCGCCGGTTTCTGGAGGAATGATGCGTAGCCTGGTCTTGTCGCTCGCCCTGATGGCGTTGGGCGGCTGCATGAATGTCAGTGATATGGGAGAGGGCGTTCGCTACCACATGAGCGATGCTGGGCTACTGGACCACAGCGAGACCCGGCGTAGCTTGTCAGTGCGTTTGCAGCCTGACTCGTTCATCTTCATCGGCCAGGGCCACTTCGTACCGCCGGCCAAAGGTCCGCTCCCGCGCCAGAACGCAGTCGCCGAGGAGGCGTACAAGAACTTTGTCGAGTACTTCCCGCTGGTACGCCGTGCGCAAGGGCCTCTGGGGCTGGAAGAGGCGATTGCCGAGGCGCGTTCGGTCGGCGCTGACTACGTCCTGTACACCCGCTTCGCCCGTACCGATGACCGCATCGGCAATGGGAATGAATGGTATGACGAACAGGCCGTGGATCGCTTGGGCGTCGATACCGGAGTGGTTCAGATGATGCTGATCGAAACCAACACGCGCTACCTGATCGACACTGTGCGGATCAAGAGCCGTGGCGGTTTGTTGACGTTCCACGACAAGGCGCCGGAAGATTTGCTTGGTCCACCCATGCGCGATTACGCTCGTAGTCTCGTGGGTATGAGTCGTTGAGGGCAGGGGCATGACAGGTAGCGGCAAGGCCAACGATCTTCTGGCGCAGATCCCCAAGGAGAAGGGCCTGCCTCCGGTGCACTTGTGGAATCCTGACTTCTGCGGTGACATCGACATGCGCATCGCCCGGGATGGCACTTGGTACTACCTGGGTACCCCTATTGGGCGCAAGCCGATGGTGCGGTTGTTTTCCACCATCATTCGCCGCGATGGCGATGACTATTTCCTGGTTACCCCGGTGGAGAAGGTTGGTATTCGCGTCGATGACGCACCGTTCGTCGCAGTCGCGCTGGACGTGGAAGGCAGTGGCGAGCACCAGGTGCTGCGCTTTACCAGCAATGTCGATGACCAAGTCGCTGCGGGCCAGGATCATCCCCTTCGCGTCGAAATCGATCCGCGGACCCAGGAGCCTTCGCCGTATATCCTCATGCGCAGCAACCTCGAGGCGTTGATTCACCGCAACGTGTTCTACCAATTGGTCGAGTTGGCGGTGCCGCGCGAAATCAATGGGCAAACATGGCTGGGTGTTTGGAGTGGCGGCGAGTTCTACCCGATCGGTCGGCCATGAGCCGCTAAAGGGTGCAATGAACCGCTCAGCGGCCCCTGAACCGGCCCCGATTGGCCTCAACCTGCTGGTATGGAGCCTGGTCGATCAAAGGAAGCCTGTCACTGAACCGCTGAAATAAAACGCAACGCCAGATACTGAAAAACCTCCAGTGCTTGCGCATCTGGAGGTTTTTCAGTATCTGGCTCCGCGACCTGGACTCGAACCAGGGACCCAATGATTAACAGTCATTTGCTCTACCGACTGAGCTATCGCGGAATCTGCGCGTATCTTACTGATCGCCAAGGGGAAGTCAAGCTTCCCCCTGGGCAATCAATAGGTTACAGCACTTCGACGATGGCCTTGGTGACCACGTGGATGTTGCTCTGGTTCAGCGCGGCAACGGCGATACGGCCGGTGTCCAGGGCATAGATACCGAAGTCGTTCTTCAGGCGCGCGACTTGATCAACGGTCAGGCCCGAATAAGAGAACATGCCTACTTGGCGACCGACGAAGCTGAAGTCGCGCTTGGCGCCATATTGGGCCAGCAGCTCGACCATCTGCTTGCGCATGCCGTGGATGCGCTCGCGCATTTCGCCCAGCTCCGCTTCCCACATCTGACGCAGTTCGGCGCTGTTGAGCACGGTGGCGACGATGGTGGCGCCATGAGTCGGTGGGTTGGAGTAGGTGGTGCGGATCACACGCTTGACCTGCGACAGCACGCGGGTGCTTTCGTCCTTCGAGGCGGTGACGATCGACAGCGCGCCAACGCGCTCGCCGTACAGCGAGAACGACTTGGAGAACGAGCTGGAAACGAAGAACTCCATGCCCGACTCGGCGAACAGGCGCACGGCGAAGGCGTCTTCGGCGATGCCGTCACCAAAGCCCTGGTAGGCCATGTCAAGGAATGGCACATGGCCCTTGGCCTTGACCACGTCCAGAACGTTTTTCCAATCGTCCAGGGTCAGATCGACGCCGGTCGGGTTATGGCAGCAAGCGTGCAGCACGACGATCGAGCCGGAAGGCAGGTTGTTCAAGTCCTCGAGCATGCCGGCGCGGTTGACGTCATTGCTCGGCGCGTCGTAGTAGCGGTAGTTCTGTACCGGGAAGCCAGCGCTTTCGAACAGGGCGCGGTGGTTTTCCCAGCTCGGATCGCTGATGGCCACTACGGCGTTAGGTGAAATACGCTTGAGGAAGTCGGCGCCGATTTTCAGAGCACCGGTACCGCCAACGGCCTGTACGGTGACCACGCGGCCAGCGGCCAGCAGGGGTGACTCGGTGCCGAACAGCAGCTTCTGCACGGCCTGGTCGTAGGTGGCGATACCATCGATCGGCAGGTAGCCGCGCGAGGCATGCTGGGCAGCACGCTGGGTTTCGGCTTCGATCACGGCGCGCAGCAGCGGAATGCGGCCTTCCTCATTGCAGTACACACCTACACCCAGGTTGACCTTGTCGGTACGTGGGTCGGCGTTGAATGCTTCGTTGAGGCCCAGGATGGGGTCGCGGGGTGCCAGCTCGACAGCGGAAAACAGGCTCATTGTTACCTTGGCTCTGATTGGAGAGTGATAGGACGCGCACACTCCGGCCGAGTGCACAGAAGTGGTGCGCAAACGGGGAGTCAGTATAGTGATACCGATCGGTCACGGCGACAGTCTGGCGCACGTTTTGCGGGCTTTTGTGCGAATATTTTTCGACCATTGGTCGAATTGCCCGGTCCACTGTAATGCGCGTTCACACCTGGGCCTTGATTCGGGTCCCGGGCGGGTGCATTTGGGTATAGACTACTGGCTAAATTTACAGTTGCTGCGTTACCGCGAGGTCCGTCATGTCCGAGTTCCAGCTCGTCACCCGTTTCCAGCCGGCCGGCGACCAGCCCGAGGCCATCCGCCTGATGATCGAGGGCATTGAGGCCGGGCTTTCGCACCAGACCCTGCTGGGCGTGACCGGCTCGGGCAAGACCTTCAGCATCGCCAACGTCATCCAGCAGGTGCAGCGCCCGACCCTGGTACTGGCGCCGAACAAGACCCTGGCGGCGCAGCTGTACGGCGAGTTCAAGGCGTTCTTCCCGAACAACGCGGTGGAGTATTTCGTCTCCTACTACGACTACTACCAGCCTGAGGCCTATGTGCCCTCGTCCGACACCTTCATCGAGAAGGACGCCTCGATCAACGATCACATCGAGCAGATGCGCCTGTCGGCGACCAAGGCCCTCTTGGAGCGTCGCGACGCGATCATCGTCACCACGGTATCCTGTATCTACGGCCTGGGCAGCCCGGAGACCTACCTGAAGATGGTCCTGCACGTCGATCGTGGCGACAAGCTCGATCAGCGAGCCCTGTTGCGCCGACTGGCGGACCTGCAATACACCCGCAACGAGATGGATTTCGCCCGTGCCACCTTTCGCGTGCGGGGTGATGTGGTCGATATCTTCCCTGCTGAATCGGACCTTGAGGCCATCCGCATCGAGCTGTTCGATGACGAGGTGGAGAACATCGCCGCATTCGACCCGCTCACCGGCGAGGTCATCCGCAAGCTGCCGCGTTTCACCTTTTACCCCAAGAGCCACTACGTCACGCCGCGCGAGACCTTGCTCGAGGCTGTGGAGGGTATCAAGGAGGAACTCAAGGATCGCCTCGACTACCTGCAGAAGGCCAACAAACTGGTAGAGGCCCAGCGTCTGGAGCAGCGCACCCGCTTCGACCTGGAGATGATCCTCGAACTTGGTTACTGCAATGGCATCGAGAACTACTCGCGCTACCTGTCCGGCCGCCCAGCCGGAGCGCCCCCGCCAACCCTGTATGACTATCTGCCGGCGGACGCGCTGCTGGTGATCGATGAATCCCATGTCAGCGTTCCCCAGGTCGGTGCGATGTACAAGGGCGACCGCTCACGCAAGGAAACCCTGGTGGAGTACGGCTTCCGCCTGCCGTCGGCGCTGGACAACCGTCCCATGCGCTTTGACGAGTGGGAGTCTGTCAGCCCGCAGACCATCTTCGTCTCGGCTACCCCCGGCCCTTACGAAGCCGAGCACGCCGGACGGGTGGTGGAGCAAGTGGTGCGCCCCACCGGCCTGGTGGATCCACAGGTGGAGGTGCGACCGGCGCTGACCCAGGTCGATGATCTGCTTTCGGAAATCCACAAACGGGTAGGGGCTGGCGAGCGAGTGCTGGCGACCACCCTGACCAAGCGCATGGCCGAGGACCTCACCGACTACCTGGCCGATCACGACGTGCGGGTGCGCTACCTGCACTCGGACATCGACACCGTCGAGCGGGTGGAGATCATTCGTGATCTGCGCCTGGGGGCTTTCGACGTGCTGGTGGGCATCAACCTGCTGCGTGAGGGCCTGGACATGCCCGAGGTGTCCCTGGTAGCCATCCTCGATGCGGACAAGGAAGGCTTCCTGCGCTCGGAGCGCTCGCTGATTCAAACCATCGGCCGTGCCGCACGTAACCTCAACGGCAAGGCGATCCTGTACGCCGATCAGGTCACCGGTTCCATGCAGCGCGCCATCGACGAGACCGAGCGACGTCGGGCCAAGCAGATCGAGTTCAACCTGGCCCACGGCATCGTGCCCAAGGGCGTGGTCAAGGACATCACCGACATCATGGAGGGTGCGAGCGTCCCGGGTGGGCGCAGCAAGAAGCGCAAGGGCATGGCCAAGGCTGCGCAGGAGAGCGCCCGCGACGAAGCCGAATTGCAGACCCCGGCGCAGATCACCAAGCGCATCAAGCAACTGGAAGAGAAGATGTTCCAGTTCGCCCGCGATCTGGAGTTCGAGGCCGCGGCCCAGTTGCGCGACGAGATTGGTCAGTTGCGCGAACGGTTGATCGCCAGCTGAGAGCTATGACCGGTACCGGCTTTTTTGCGGGTTACCCGCGAAAAGGCCGGTATAGGCGGCAACTCCATTCAATGGGCCTCGCCTGGCTTCAGCCCGGGGGGCAATGTACGGGTCATCAGCACGGCCACCATGCTCACCACCAACCCGAGTCCGACCCAGTGGAAAGCATCGTTGTAGGCCATGATCAATGCCTGTTGGTGGGCTATCTCGCTCAGTTTGCCCAGCGCCGCGTTATCACTGCCCAGTCGCTCGGCCAACTGCGCCAGCCGCTCGGCCACTTGCGGATTGTTCGGTACCACTGATTCACGCAGGTAATCGAAGTACACCTTGGTCCGTGAATCCAGCAGCGTGGCCAGCAGCGCGATACCTATCGCCCCGCCCAGGTTGCGCAGGATATTGAACAGGCTCGACGCCGAGCCCGCGTCTTCCGGCAGGATGTAGGCGGTAGCGATAAGCGATATGGTCACCATGATCATCGGCTGCCCCACGGCGCGGATGATCTGGATCTGATCGAATTGCGGCCCGGCAAAGTCAGGGTTCAGCACTCCTGAACCGAAGCTGGCCAGCCCGAACAGACAAAAGCCCAGCGCACAGAGTACCTTGGGCGGGATCACTCTCATCAACAGCGGCACCAACGGAATCAGGAACAGCTGCGGCAACCCCATCCACATGATCACCTCGCCGATCTGCAGGGCGTTGTAGCCCTGGACCTGCGCCAGGTACAGCGGCAACAGGTAAATCGAGCCATACAGCCCAACACCCATTCCCAGGCTCGCCACGCTGCTGAGCCCGAAGTTGCGGTTGCCCAGGATGCGCAGGTTGATCAGCGGGTGAGGCCTGGAGAACTGCAGGATGACGAAGGTGATCAGGCTGATCAGCGCGACCGTGCCCAGGCTGACGATGAGGTTCGACTCCAGCCAATCCTTGCGATGACCTTCCTCCAGAAACACTTGCAAGCAACCCAGGCCCAGCCCCAGCGTAACGATGCCGGCGTAGTCGGTGCGCTTGAGCAGGTCCCAGTGTGCTGGCTTCTTCTCAAGGCCATAGAGCAGGCCTGCGATCATCACGATCCCCGGTGGCACATTGATGTAGAAGATATATTCCCAGCCCCAGTTCTCGGTCAGCCAGCCGCCCAGGGTCGGGCCGATCGACGGGGCGAACGTAGCGGTCATGGCGAACATGGCCATGCCCTTGGCGCGTTGATGCTCCGGCAGCTTGATGAGGGTGAGCGTGAATGCCAGGGGAATCAGTGCGCCCCCAGTGAAACCCTGGAGAGCGCGAAAGAGAATCATGCTCTCCAGATTCCAGGCCATGGAGCACAGCAATGAAGAGGCGAGAAACCCCAGGGATACCCAGACTGCCAAGCGCCGGGCCGAGAGTAGCTGCACCAGCCAGGCGGTGAGGGGGATCATGATGATCTCCGCCACCAGGTATGAGGTGGAAATCCACGAACCTTCCTCAAGGGTGGCTGAGAGCGCGCCTTGAATGTCCTTGAGCGATGAGTTGGTGATCTGGATATCCAGCACCGCCATGAAAGCGCCGAGCATCGCGCTCATCACCGCGATCCAGTCGCGGCGGCTCGGCTCCGCGGTGGGGCGTATCAGCGCATCACCGGCCATCGTGGCCTTCGTCCGCGTCTCGCAGGTCAACGGTCGCGGTCACCGACATGCCCGGGCGGATGCGCCCATGCAGCGGGTTGTCGGCGGCAAAGGTGAGCTTCACCGGGATGCGTTGGACCACCTTGGTGAAGTTGCCGGTGGCGTTGTCCGGTGGCAGCAGGCTGAACTGGGCGCCGGAAGCCGCGAACAGGCTGTCCACCCGACCTTCGATCGGGGTGTCCGGGTAGCTGTCGAACACCAGCTCTGCGCGTTGTCCAGGCCGCATTCGGCCTATCTGGGTCTCCTTGAAGTTGGCCTGTACCCAGATGTCTTCGTCCGGAACGATCGACAACAGGTAGGCGCCAGCTTGAACCACCTGGCCATTGCGTGCGTTGCGCTGGCCAATGGTGCCGCTGATCGGTGCGCGAATTTCGCAGCGGCTCAGATTCAGTTCGGCCTGGGCCAAGTCGGTGCGAGCATTGGCGATTTGCGCATCGAGACGCTTGAGGTCTGCGCTCAGGGCATTGACCTGCTGACGCTGGCTTTGCAGGTCGGCTTGGGCTTTGTCGACCTGGGAACGGGCCACGTGGCTTTCTGCCGAGAGGGTGGTGACGCGTTCCTCAGAGACAAAACCCGGCTTACGCAAGGCTTGGGCACGGTTGAGGTCCAGCTGCGAGCGGTTGAAGGTCGCTTGGTTGGCGGCTACCTGGGCCTGGCCGGCTGCAATCAGGCTGCCTTGCTGGGTCAGCCGGCTTTGCGCTTGCTCGCGTTCGGCCTCGCGCGTAGCGAGGGCCGCGCGGGCGCGCTCGACGGCCAGCTCGAAGTCGGCGAGCTCCAAGTGAACCAAGAGCTCGCCCTTGCTCACATGTTGGTTGTCCTGGACCAGGACGTTGTCGATGCGTGCGCCGAGCTGGCTGGAAATGCGCGTGATTTCGCCCTGGACGTAGGCATTGTCGGTGCTCTCGTAGAAGCGGCCCTTGAAGAACCAATGGGCCAGGAAGGCGAGGGCGACGAGCAGGACCAGGGTGAAGAAGATCAGCAGGCGGCGTTTGAGCTGGGCGGGCATGAGGACTATGGTTCCAGAAGTGTAAGTAAATTTAACAGCGAGTACTGGCGTCCTAACAAGTGACAATCGCGCCATTGCTGGAGCCGGATGCCCGCTCCCTGCTAACATCCCGCCTTTGTTTCATCTTTCGTTCGAGACTCTCCATGACCACCGTTCGCACGCGCATCGCGCCATCGCCTACCGGCGATCCCCACGTCGGCACCGCCTACATCGCCCTGTTCAACTACTGCTTTGCCAAGCAGCACGGCGGTGAGTTCATCCTGCGTATCGAAGATACCGACCAGTTGCGCTCGACCCGTGAGTCGGAGCAGCAGATCTTCGACGCCCTGCGTTGGCTCGGCATCGAATGGAACGAAGGCCCGGACGTCGGCGGCCCCCACGGCCCGTACCGGCAGAGCGAGCGCGGTGAAATCTACGCCAAGTACGCCAAGCAATTGGTCGATGCCGGGCATGCCTTCTATTGCTTCTGCACCGCCGAGGAACTGGAGCAGATGCGTGCCGAGCAGATGGCCCGTGGCGAGACCCCGCGCTACGACGGCCGGGCGCTGTTGCTGAGCGCCGAGGAAGTCCAGCGCCGCCTGGATGCTGGAGAGCCCCACGTGATCCGCATGAAGGTGCCGAGCGAAGGTGTCTGCGTGGTTCCGGACATGCTTCGTGGCGACGTCGAGATCCCATGGGATCGCATGGACATGCAGGTGTTGATGAAAAACGACGGCCTGCCGACCTACTTCCTGGCCAACGTGGTCGACGACCACCTGATGGGCATCACCCACGTCCTGCGAGGCGAGGAGTGGCTGCCATCGGCGCCGAAGCTGATCAAGCTGTACGAATACTTCGGCTGGGAGCAGCCCAAGCTTTGCTACATGCCGCTGCTGCGCAATCCCGACAAGTCCAAGCTGTCCAAGCGCAAGAACCCGACCTCGGTGACATTCTACGAGCGTATGGGGTTCATGCCCGAGGCCATGCTCAACTATCTGGGCCGCATGGGCTGGTCGATGCCGGACGAGCGCGAGAAGTTCTCCCTGGCTGAAATGGTCGAGCACTTCGATCTGTCGCGCATCTCGCTGGGTGGCCCGATCTTCGATATCGAGAAGTTGTCCTGGCTCAATGGCCAATGGCTGCGCGAACTGCCGGTGGAAGAATTCGCCGCACGCGTGCAGAAGTGGGCCTTCAACAGTGACTACATGATGAAGATCGCGCCGCATGTGCAGGGCCGGGTGGAGACCTTCAGCCAGATCGCCCCATTGGGAGGCTTCTTCTTCGAAGGCGCGCTCAAGCTCGATGCCAAGCTGTTCGAGAGCAAGAAGCTGTCCGCCGATCAAGTGCGTCAGGTCATGCAATTGATCCTGTGGAAGCTCGAGAGCCTGCGCCAGTGGGAGAAGGACCGTATTACCGGCTGCATCCAGGCGGTGGTCGATGCCCTGGAGCTGAAGCTGCGTGACGCCATGCCGTTGATGTTCGCTGCGGTCACGGGCCAGGCCAGCTCGGTGTCGGTGCTCGATGCCATGGAGATCCTCGGTCCTGACCTGACCCGCTACCGTCTGCGCCAGGCGCTGGACCTGCTCGGTGGCGTGTCGAAGAAAGAAAACAAAGAATGGGAAAAGCTGCTGGCGAGTATCGCCTGACAGCTTTCCGAAGGTCGCGGCCGAACCTGCGCAAGCGGGTTCGGCCGCGAATACCGGGGGCATCCACCTCGGCATTTGCGGATAAACCCGCGTCTGCAGTGGGCGGTGCTCCGGGGGCGCCGGGGCAGGGCGGTAAGTGATTGTTATCTGTGAAAAATTTTTTGAGGTTTTTCAAAAATTTGTTTGACAGCCCAGCAATCGGAACTTAATATGCGCCCCGTCCACAGCGATGAGTGAAATGAAGCGCAAGGCACCCAGCCAGCACTTCAGCTCAAAGCGACATTGTGGGGCTATAGCTCAGCTGGGAGAGCGCCTGCATGGCATGCAGGAGGTCAGCGGTTCGATCCCGCTTAGCTCCACCAAATTCCGCTTTGCGATCAAGGTTATTGGTCGCGAAGAAAGATCGGATTCCAGCAATCCGGTCTTTGAGGTAGAAGGTTCGTCCCCTTCGTCTAGTGGCCTAGGACACCGCCCTTTCACGGCGGTAACAGGGGTTCGAGTCCCCTAGGGGACGCCAGTTTTGCACAAGCGATGTTTCGATTTCGCTGGGCCGAGAGGCTAAAAATCCGGGGCTATAGCTCAGCTGGGAGAGCGCCTGCATGGCATGCAGGAGGTCAGCGGTTCGATCCCGCTTAGCTCCACCAATTTTGCCGCGGTTCGTGAAAACGGATCGGCACGAAGGTTGTTGTCCCCTTCGTCTAGTGGCCTAGGACACCGCCCTTTCACGGCGGTAACAGGGGTTCGAGTCCCCTAGGGGACGCCACTTTACCCGCGTTTGCGGGAGTTGAAAGGCTCATTCGCATGTTTGGATGGGCCTTTTATTTTCACCTTGGGGCTATAGCTCAGCTGGGAGAGCGCCTGCATGGCATGCAGGAGGTCAGCGGTTCGATCCCGCTTAGCTCCACCAATTTTGCCAAGGTACGCGTAAGCGGACCTGCACGAAGGTCACGTCCCCTTCGTCTAGTGGCCTAGGACACCGCCCTTTCACGGCGGTAACAGGGGTTCGAGTCCCCTAGGGGACGCCACTTTTACCCGCGTTTTGCGGGACTTTAAAGGCTCATTCGCATATTGAATGGGCCTTTTGTTTTTCCTGCCTCGAAAAAAGTTCAGCCATCCGACGGAAAGGGGCTGTTTTCTGCTTGCCAAAAAATATTACAGGCATAATATTTCGCTCATAATATTTTTCGAGCTTGGCCATGAGCGACAAGAAGAGCAAAACCCGCGAGCGCATCCTGGAAGCGGCCTGCAGCGCCTTGATCCAGCACGGTCCCGCCGACCCGAGTGTAAGCCAGGTAATGGGCGCCGCCGGGCTGACGGTCGGGGGGTTCTATGCCCATTTCGACAGCAAGGATGAGCTTATGCTCGAGGCCTTTCGTCAATTGCTGGGTGAGCGCCGGGCCTTGCTTGCCCAGGTCGACCCGAGCCTCGATGGGGCGGGGCGGCGTGCGCTGGTGGCGGCGTTCTACTTGTCGCGCAAACATCGCGATGCCCAGGAGCATGCCTGCCCCCTGCCTACAGCCCTGAGCGAGATGCAGCGACTGCCCGAGACATTCCGTGAGGTGCTCGCCGAGCACATCGAGCTGATGACCGCGCAGATGGTCGATCGCCCGGAAGACATCGACAAAGCCTTTGCCGACCTGTCCCTGATGATAGGCGGGCTTACCTTGGCGCGGGCCTTGGGTGATAGCGAGCTGTCCGACCGTATCTTGCGTGCCGCCAAAGCGGCGGTGATCTGAGCTAACCGACCCCTGGAGCAAGGTGATGACAACCCTGAGCTGGATTCGTGGCGTCAATGGCACCCTGGGCCGTCTGGCTCCTGAGCATGTCGCCGGCAAGATGCGCCGAGCCTTCATGACCCCGCGTCCCCTGCCGCCCAGGCACTGGGAGTTGCCTCTGTTGGCTAAGGCCGAGCGCATCACCTTGCGCTTTGGGCTCTCGGCCTTGCGCTGGGGTAAAGGCCCGACTGTCTTGATGATGCATGGCTGGGAAGGCCGGCCAACCCAGTTCGCGGCCCTGATCGAGACCCTGGTGGCGGCCGGGCACACGGTGGTGTCTCTCGAAGGGCCTGGTCACGGACAGTCTCCGGGGCAACACGCCCATGTAGGGCTGTTTGCTCGCGCTTTACTGGAAGCGGCCGCCGAACTGCCGCCGCTGCGTGCGGTGGTGGGGCATTCCATGGGCGGTGCCAGCATGCTGCTGGCTCTGCAATGGGGGCTGCGTACCGAGGTGGCGGTGAGCATCGCGGCACCGGCGCAATTGCTCGGCGTATTGCGGGGCTTTGCCCATCGTCTGGGGCTGCCGGCCCGAGCCAGGGCGGCATTCATCCGACAGGTGGAGCAAGATGTCGGCGTGCAGATCTCACGGCTGGACGTGAGCGGCTACCAGTTGGACTTGCCTGGCCTGGTGGTGTACGCCAGCGACGACTCCTTGGTGCCGGCCACTGAGGCCCAGGCCATCCACAACGCGTGGTTCGACAGCCGCCTGATGCTGCTGGAGGAGGGTGGCCACCAGCGGGTGCTGGCCGATCCGCAGGTGAATCAGGCAGTGCTCGAGCTGCTGGCGCGCACGCCACAAGGAGCACGGCAAAGCGCCTGAGCATCCGGTACACTCTGCCCGATCACTGACCAAGGAGAGCGGGCATGAGTTGGGATCTGGCATCGCCATTCATCATTGATCTTCGCGTCGGCACCGAGGACATCGACGGCCTCGGCCATGCCAATAACGCGGTCTACGTCACCTGGCTGGAGCGCTGCGCCTGGCGCCATTCGCAGCGCCTGGGGTTGGATCTGGCCGAGTACCGCCGTCTGGACCGGGCCATGGCCGTGGTCCGTCATGAGATCGACTACCTCGCCGCCGCCTACGAGGACGACGAACTGCAACTGGCCACCTGGATCATCGATTGGGACCAGCGTCTGCGCATGACCCGGCGCTTCCAGCTCACGCGCCCGCGTGATGGCGTCACCCTGTTGCGGGCGCAGACCACCTTTGCCTGCATCGAATTGTCCAGCGGCAAGCCCAAGCGCATGCCGGCAGAATTTATCGAGGGTTATGGTCCGGCGCTGGCCGGTGCCTGAATCGGCAGTCTTTTTTGCTAGACTGCCGCCTTTTTTCGCCGAGACCCTGACATGCAAATTGCCCTGGCCCCCATGGAGGGTCTGGTAGACAACATCCTGCGCGACGTCCTGACCCGGGTGGGGGGCATCGACTGGTGTGTCACCGAGTTCATCCGCGTCTGTGATCGCCTGCTGCCGGCTTCGTCATTCGACAAGCTCGCGCCCGAGCTGCGCCAAGGTGCGCGAACGGCCGCCGGGGTACCGATGCGCGTGCAATTACTGGGTTCGGATCCTGTCTGCCTGGCCGACAACGCCGTGCTGGCCTGTGAGCTGGGCGCGCCGGTGATCGACCTGAACTTCGGCTGCCCGGCCAAGACTGTAAACAAGTCCCGTGGTGGCGCAGTGCTGCTCAAGGAGCCCGAACTGCTGCATGCTATCGTTCGCGAGGTTCGTCGCGCAGTGCCGGCTCACATTCCGGTGACCGCGAAGATGCGCCTGGGCTTCGACAGCCCGGACGGCGCCCTGGAATGCGCTACGGCGCTGGCCGAAGGCGGTGCCGAGCATCTGGTGGTGCATGCCCGGACCAAGGTCGAGGGCTACAAGCCGCCGGCCCATTGGGAGTGGGTGGCGCGGGTGCAGGATGTGGTGAAGGTGCCGGTGTTCGCCAACGGCGAAATCTGGACTGTCGACGATTGGCGGCGGTGCCGCGAGGTCAGCGGAGCCGAAGACATCATGCTCGGCCGCGGCCTGGTGTCGCGACCAGATCTGGGATTGCAGATCGCTGCGGCTCGCGATGGGCGGGAATATCAGCCGATGACCTGGGATGATTTGCTGCCGCTGCTGCGTGAGTTCTGGCGCCAGGCTCAGGCCAAGCTGTCGCCGCGTTATGCGCCCGGGCGCTTGAAGCAGTGGTTGGCCATGCTGACCCGCAGTTATCCCGAGGCGGTGGTGCTGTTTGCCGAACTGCGGCGCGAGGACGATTGCCAGCGGATCAGTCGGCTGCTCGGTATTGAGCAGGCGGTAGCGGTGGATCTTGATGCTTGCGTGGCCTGAGCCGAATTTTGCGCTTACAGCCTCGTCAACGATGCCGCCAAAAAAATTTTTGAATGACCTCTTGAAACCCTCTTGTCGGGCCTTATCTCTTGAGTACGCGATGCCGAAGTCGGGTCGCGTAATGACTTAACTTGCTGAAACTCAGGAGTTCATGACCATGACTACCGCTTTCTCTCTCGCACCACTGTTCCGCCATTCCGTTGGTTTCGATCGTTTCAATGACCTGTTCGAGTCCGCGGCACGTAACGAGGCGGGTAGCAGCTACCCTCCCTACAACGTGGAAAAACATGGCGATGACCACTATCGCATCGTGGTTGCCGCAGCCGGTTTCCAGGAGCAGGACCTCGACCTGCAGGTCGAAAAAGGCGTCCTGACCGTGATCGGTGGCAAGCGCGACAGCAGCACCGAAGGCGTAACCTACCTGCACCAGGGCATTGCCCAGCGCGCCTTCAAGCTGTCCTTCCGCCTGGCTGACCACATCGAAGTGAAAGCCGCGGGCCTGGCCAACGGCCTGCTCAGCATCGACCTGCTGCGCATCGTGCCGGAAGAGGCCAAGCCAAAGCGCATCCCGATCAATGGTGAGAAACCAGCGTTGAACTAAGTTCAGCTAGATGAGAAAGGGCACCTTCGGGTGCCCTTTCTGCATTGTGAGCCGGGCCTATCCCAGGGACCTTTTGGGAGCGGGTTTACCCGCGAATACGATAGCGAATTCACCGGTATCCGCGGGCAGGTTCGCCCCCCCGAGCGCAGGGCTCAGTAATCCGCCGGTGCTTCCATCAGCATCTGGCGAAACTCCGGTAAGGGCAGTGGGCGGCTGTGCAGGTAGCCTTGATACAGATAGCAGCCTTGGCGCTCGAGAAACTCCAGTTGATCGGACTGCTCCACCCCTTCGGCGATCACCGCCAGGTCCAGGCTACGGGCCATGGCCACGATGGCGCGGACAATCTCGGCGTCGTTGGGGTCGATCGGGGCATCCCGCACGAAGGTCTGGTCGATCTTCAGCGCATCCACCGGCAGGCGTTTGAGGTAGGTCAGCGAAGAATAGCCGGTGCCGAAGTCGTCCATGGCAAAGCTCACCCCATAGCGCTTGAGCTCGCGCATCTTGCTGATGGTGTCTTCCAGGTTCTGGATGACGATGCCTTCGGTGATCTCAAGTTTGAGCATTCGTCGCGGCAGGCGGTAATCGTCCAGGCTACGCAGTACCCGTTCGACGAAATTGTTCTGGCGAAACTGCCGGGGGCTGATATTGACGCACAGGCTGAAATCATCGGCGTCGATCAGCCCATCCTCGAGCATGCGCGCACAGGCATCACAGGCCTCGTCGAGGATCCAGCTGCCTACTTCCAGAATCAGGCCACTTTCTTCAAGCACCTGGATGAACTGCGATGGGGGCTGTTGGCCCAGTTGCGGATGGTGCCAGCGCAGCAGGACCTCGGCACCGACGATGCGGTTGTCGCGGGCATCCACCTGCGGCTGGAAATGCAGCGCGAGTTCGCCGCGGGCCAAGGCCAGGCGCAGGTCGGTCTCCATGCGCAGGCGTTCGCTCGCAGCCTTCTGCATGGTGGTGTGGAACAGTTGCGTGGTGTTGCGCCCGGAATCCTTGGCTCGATACAGAGCGATGTCGGCGCGCTTGAGCAGGTCGGCGGGTGTCGCGCCATGGTCCGGTATCAGCGCCACGCCGATGCTGGGTGTGACCTGCAGGCGCTGGCCATCCAGGGACATGGGTTCGGCAAGCAGCTCGCGCAGGGTGTCGGCCAGTTCGCGGACTTTCTCCTCCACTTGATCGCGGCTGCCCTCCAGACCGCTGAGCAGCACCACGAACTCGTCGCCGCCCAGGCGGGCCACGGTGTCCTCCAGGCGTACGCTGGCCTCCAGGCGCGCGGTGATGATCTTGAGCACCGTATCGCCCACCGGGTGGCCGAGGGAGTCGTTGATGTGCTTGAAATGGTCAAGGTCCAGGAACAACAGCGCGCCGCGCAGGTTGTGGCGCTTGAGCAGGGCGATCTGTTGGCTCAGACGGTCCATCAGCAGGGCGCGGTTGGGCAGGTTGGTCAGCGGGTCGTGGTAGGCCAGATGGCGAATCTGCGCCTGGGCGTTCTTCAGTTGGCTGACATCGCGGGCGGTGAGCAATAGACAGTCGGCCTCGTTGAGGCTCAGCGGCTCCACCGAGACCTCCACGGTGAGGATATCGCCGCGTTTGTTACGGCCCAGCATTTCGCGGTGGTGCACCCGGCCGCGCTCCCTGAGTTCGGTGAGCAGGGCGGCGCGTTGCTTGTCGTCGGCCCAGATGCCGACTTCATAGACCGTGCGCCCGATCACTTCGGCGCTGCTGTAACCGGTCAACCGGCAGAAACCGTCGTTGACTTCGAGGTAGCGGCCTGTCGTGCGCTCGGTAAGCGTGATGGCGTCGGGGCTTGAGTGGAAGGCCTTGGCGAATTTCTCTTCGCTGGCCTTGAGGGCTGCTTCGGCGCGCTGCTGTTGGGTAATGTCGCGCAGGGTGGTGACGCTGCAGGGCTGGTCGTCGACGGTGATCTGGCAACTGGAGATGACGCACGTCAGCGACGAGCCGTTGTGGTGATTGACCACCACCGCCACATTGTTCAGTGCCCGTTCGCGGATCACTTGCTCAATGCGCTGTGCCCGTTGCGCCGACTCCGCCCACAGGCCGATCTGCTCGGCGGTGCGACCGATCACCTGCTCGGCGCTCCAGCCGAAGGTCTGGGTGAAGGCGCGGTTGATTTCAATGAACTGGCCGTTGTCCTGGCGGGTCACGCAGATCGGATCCGGGCTGACCTGGAACAGGCTGGCGAATTTTTCCTCGGAGGCGCTCAGGCGCTGTTCGCGCTCCACCTGGTCGGTGATGTCGAGCAGGGTGCCGGCCATGCGCAGTGGGTTGCCCTGTTCGTCGCGATAGAGGCGGGCGCGGCTTTCGATGTAGCGTGAAGCGCCGTTGTCCAGTTGCACCCGGTAGGTGACCTGATAGTTGCCCGCCGGCCCTTCGCGCAGGCTGCGGTAGGTCTGGCGCATGACACTGCGCTCCTGCTCCGACACGCCCTCGAAGAAAGCCTCGAACGACTCGTGGAACGGCACCGGGGCCAGGCCATGCAACTGCGCGGCGCGGGCCGAGCCATAGAGCATGCCACTGGGGATGTGCCAGTCCCAGGTGCCCAGTTGCGCGGAATCCAGGGCCAGGTCTAGGCGCTCCTGGCTGTCTTTGAGGGCTTGCTCCGCGCGTTTGCGTTCGCTGGTGTCGACAAAAGTGCTGAGCAGGTAGGTCACGCCTTCGAGCTCGATGCTCTGGGTGCAGAGGATGCCATCGTGGATCTTGCCGGTGCTGGCGCGAAACTGCACCTCGAGGGTCAATGGGCCGCCATTGTTGCTGCGTGTGCTGTCCAGCACCTGGTGGCGCAGCTCGGGGTTGACCCACAGCCCCAACTCCAGGGTGGTCTTGCCGATCACCTGGGTGCCGGGCCAGCCGAACATATCTTCGAAATGCTGGTTGACCTCGAAGATCATGCCGTCGTGACGGCGGGTCAGAAGAATGACATTGGGGCTCAGGTGAAAGAGGGTGGCGAAGCGCTTTTCGGAGTTGATCAGCGCGGTTTCTCGCTCGTGTTGGCGGGTGATTTCCCGCACGACCCCGATCATCTGCGGGCGACCGTCTGGGGCATGGGTCAGGCTGCCGGTGACTTCCAGCCAGTGCATGCTGCCGTCCGGCCAGCGTATGCGATGGCGCATGGCCGTCTCCACGGGTTCGCCATTGACCACGGCCTGGAACATCTGGCGCGTGCGGGCGCGATCCTCCTCTGGCAGCAGATCGAGGTAGTCGATGTCGTTGGGCAATGGTCGATCAGGTGCGAAGCCGAACAGCGCCTGGGTTGCCCGCGACCAACTGATCCGGCCGCTGTCGATATCCCACAGCCAAGCGCCCAGGCGCGCGCCATTGAGCGCTGCCAGCAACTGCGGAGCGTTCTGCCAAGTCTGCTCCGACTCCTGGGGAGCTGCCGCGTGGATGCGCGGCAGGCGCGGAAAACGGTTTGCTGATTTGGGCATCGGTACCAGACCTTTGGCGGATGACGCATCCCTGTTTGGAAGATCGGCCGGACTGGGCTCAGGCGGCCGCTGCATGACTGTCGAGCAACGCCATGAAGGCCTTTGCCGCGTTCGACAGCGTGCGTTCGGTATGCAGAATGTAGCCTAGCTGGCGTGACAGCTGTATGCCGGGCAAGGCGATGGGTGCAACCTGCTCGTCGAGCATCGTGCGCGGTAGCACGCTCCAGGCAAGGCCAATGGAAACCATCATCTTGATGGTCTCCAGATAGTTGGTACTCATGGCGATGTTCGGTGTCAGGCCCTGGCTTTCGAACAGACGCTGGACGATATGGTGGGTGAAGGTATTGCCGCCAGGGAATACCGCCGGGTGGCGGGCGACATCGGCCAGGCTGACTTGCTGGTTGCTGGCCAGGGGATGCTCGGGTGCGGCGACGAAATCCAGTGCGTCGTCCCAGACGGGCACGGCGCGAATCAAGTGGTGGGGCTCCGGAGCCAAGGTGATGACCGCGATCTCTGCGCGCCCATGGAGAATTTCATCGTAGGCCGCTTCCGAATCCAGGAACTGAATATCCAGCGCCACCGACGGGTGCTGGCGGGTGAAAGCCCGCAACAGCGGGGGCAGGCGGTGCAAACCGATATGGTGACTGGTGGCGAGGGTCAGGCGACCACTCACCTCACCGGTCAAATTGGTCAGCGCCCGTCGGGTATCATCCAGAACGTTGAGGATCTGGTAGGCGCGGGGCAGCAGGGCGCGTCCGGCTTCGGTCAGGGTCACTTCCCGGCCGAGGCGATCGAACAGGCGCACGTCCAACTGCTGCTCGAGCCCGGCAATGCGCTTGCTGACGGCCGGCTGGGTCAGATGCAGGCGCTCGCCGGCACCCGAAAAGCTCCCGGTTTCGGCAATGGCAATGAAGGCACTGAGGTTGGCCAGGTCCACGACGTTGAATTCCTATTGGTTATCCAAAGCATAAAAATTATGAATTTGAGTTATTCAATCTAACCCCATAGCATCGACCGTACAAGCCAAGGGGTTATTGGCATAGAAATACGCTGATGAGGAATAGTCAGATGTCTGGCAAAACGCTCTACGACAAACTCTGGGATGCGCACGAAGTCAAGCGGCGCGACGATGGTTCGTCCTTGATCTACATCGATCGTCACATCATCCACGAAGTGACTTCGCCCCAGGCCTTCGAAGGCCTGCGCCTGGCCAACCGCAAGCCATGGCGGATCGACGCCAACATCGCGACCCCTGACCACAACGTGCCGACCACGCCAGAGCGCAAGGGCGGCATCGCGGCCATCGCCGACGAAGTATCGCGCCTGCAGGTGCAGACCCTCGACGAGAACTGTGACGAGTACGGCATCGTCGAATTCAAGATGAACGACGAACGTCAAGGCATCGTGCACGTCATCAGCCCCGAGCAGGGCGCCACCCTGCCGGGCATGACCGTGGTCTGCGGCGACTCGCACACCTCGACCCACGGTGCCTTCGGTGCACTGGCCCACGGCATCGGCACCTCGGAAGTCGAGCATGTGCTGGCCACCCAGTGCCTGGTCGCCAAGAAAATGAAGAACATGCTGGTGCGCGTCGAAGGGCAACTGCCTGCAGGCGTGACCGCCAAGGACATCGTCCTTGCCGTGATCGGCAAGATCGGCACCGCCGGCGGCAATGGCCACGCCATGGAGTTCGCTGGCAGCGCCATCCGTGAGCTGTCGATGGAAGGCCGCATGACCATCTGCAACATGTCCATCGAAGCCGGTGCCCGCGTAGGCCTGGTTGCCGTGGATGACACCACCGTTGCCTATGTCGAGGGCCGCCCATACGCGCCCAAGGGCGAGCAGTGGAAGCAGGCGGTCGCGGCCTGGAAGGGCCTGGTTTCCGATGCCGATGCGGTGTTCGACACCGTGGTCGAGTTGGACGCTGCGCAGATCAAGCCGCAGGTCAGCTGGGGGACTTCGCCTGAAATGGTCCTGGCCGTCGACCAGCGTGTGCCGGACCCGGCTGCCGAGCCTGACCTGATCAAGCGCGGCTCCATCGAGCGCGCGCTCAAGTACATGGGCCTGGCCGCCAATCAGGCGATCACTGACATCAAGCTCGACCGTGTGTTCATCGGCTCCTGCACCAACTCGCGCATCGAAGACCTGCGCGCCGCCGCCGAGATCGCCAAGGGCCGCAAGGTCGCAGCGAACGTCAAGCAAGCCTTGGTGGTGCCAGGCTCGGGCCTGGTCAAGGCTCAAGCCGAGCGCGAAGGGCTGGACAAGATTTTCATCGAGGCGGGTTTCGAATGGCGTGAACCTGGTTGCTCCATGTGCCTGGCGATGAACCCGGACCGCCTGGAAAGCGGCGAGCATTGCGCCTCGACCTCCAACCGCAACTTCGAAGGCCGTCAGGGCGCCGGTGGTCGTACCCACTTGGTCAGCCCGGCCATGGCCGCCGCCGCCGCGGTGACCGGCCACTTCATCGATGTCCGCGAGTTGATCCAAGGGAGCGCAGCATGAAAGCCTTTACCCAGCACATCGGCCTTGTCGCACCATTGGACCGCGCCAACGTCGACACCGACCAGATCATCCCCAAGCAGTTCCTGAAGTCGATCAAACGCACCGGTTTCGGTCCGAACCTGTTCGATGAGTGGCGCTACCTGGACGTGGGCCAGCCCTACCAGGACAACAGCAAGCGTCCGCTCAACAAGGAGTTCGTACTCAACCACGAGCGTTACCAAGGTGCCAGCGTGTTGCTGGCGCGGGAGAACTTCGGTTGCGGCTCGAGCCGTGAGCACGCGCCATGGGCGTTGGATGAATACGGTTTCCGTAGCGTCATCGCGCCGAGCTTCGCCGACATCTTCTTCAACAACAGCTTCAAAAACGGTCTGCTGCCGATCATCCTCAGTGACGAAGAAGTCGATGAGTTGTTCAAGCAGGTCGAGGCCAACCCGGGCTATCAGCTGACCATCGACCTGCAAGCGCAGGCCGTGACCCGTCCGGACGGCAAGGTGCTGCATTTCGAGATCGACGCTTTCCGCAAGCATTGCTTGCTCAATGGCCTCGACGATATCGGCCTGACCCTGCAGGACAGCGACGCCATCCAGGCGTTCGAGGCCAAGCATCGGGCCAGCCAGCCCTGGTTGTTCCGCGACGCCTGATACGCGGATTGCCCGGCAGGGCGACTCCTGTAACGATGTAAGGCAGGGGCCGTTTCGCCGGGCCGGTTTTTATCGGTGGGCCGAGCAGGCGCGCCGTTCGAATGGATAGAGGAAAGCATGAGCAAGCAGATTCTGATTCTCCCAGGTGATGGCATCGGTCCGGAAATCATGGCCGAGGCGGTCAAGGTGTTGGAGCTGGCCAACGACAAGTTCCAGCTCGGCGTCACCCTGGAGCACGACGTGATCGGCGGTGCGGCCATCGACAAGCATGGCATTCCGCTGGCCGACGAGACCCTGGAGCGCGCGCGCAAAGCCGATGCCGTACTGCTCGGCGCGGTCGGTGGGCCCAAGTGGGACAAGCTCGAGCGTGATATCCGTCCAGAGCGCGGCCTGCTCAAGATCCGTTCGCAACTGGGTTTGTTCGCCAACCTGCGCCCAGCGATCCTCTACCCGCAGTTGGCCGATGCCTCCTCGCTCAAGCCGGAAATCGTCGCGGGGCTGGATATCCTTATCGTTCGCGAGCTGACAGGCGGCATCTACTTCGGTGCGCCGCGCGGTCAGCGCGAGCTGGAAGGTGGCGAGCGCCAGGCCTACGACACCCTGCCGTACAGCGAGAGCGAAGTGCGCCGCATTGCCCGCGTCGGCTTCGACATGGCTCGCGTGCGTGGCAAGAAACTGTGCTCGGTGGACAAGGCCAACGTGCTGGCTTCCAGCCAGTTGTGGCGTGAAGTGGTCGAGGACGTGGCCAAGGACTACCCGGACGTCGAACTCAGCCACATGTACGTCGACAACGCCGCCATGCAACTGGTCCGCGCACCCAAGCAGTTCGATGTGATGGTGACCGACAACATGTTCGGTGACATTCTGTCGGATGAAGCTTCCATGCTGACCGGTTCCATCGGCATGCTGCCGTCTGCGTCCCTCGATGCCAACAACAAGGGCATGTACGAGCCTTGCCACGGCTCGGCGCCGGACATCGCAGGTCTTGGTATCGCCAACCCGCTGGCGACCATCCTGTCGGTGTCGATGATGCTGCGTTACAGCTTCAACCAAGTGGTCGCAGCCGATGCGATCGAGAAGGCTGTCAGCGTGGTGCTGGATCAAGGCCTGCGTACCGGCGACATCTGGTCGGCCGGCTGCAGCAAGGTAGGTACGCAGGAAATGGGCGACGCAGTAGTCGCAGCGCTGCGGAATCTGTAATCTCTCTGGCCCGCCATCGTCTTCCCTCGATGGCGGCCCACTTTTAGCAAAGGTGTAGTTGCGATGAAACGTGTAGGTCTGATCGGTTGGCGAGGTATGGTCGGTTCCGTGCTCATGCAGCGGATGCTGGAGGAGCAGGATTTCGACCTCATCGAGCCGGTGTTCTTCACCACGTCCAACGTGGGTGGCCAGGGTCCGAACGTGGGCAAGGATATTGCTCCGCTCAAGGACGCCTATAGCATTGAAGAGCTCAAGACCCTCGACGTCATCCTGACCTGCCAGGGTGGCGACTACACCAACGAAGTCTTCCCCAAACTGCGCGAAGCGGGCTGGCAGGGTTACTGGATCGATGCTGCTTCCTCCCTGCGCATGCAGGATGACGCCGTAATCATCCTCGACCCGGTCAACCGCAAGGTCATCGACCAGCAGCTCGATGCTGGCACCAAGAACTACATCGGCGGCAACTGCACCGTCAGCCTCATGCTGATGGGCCTGGGCGGCCTGTTCGAAGCCGGTCTGGTCGAGTGGATGAGCGCCATGACCTATCAGGCGGCCTCCGGTGCCGGTGCGCAGAACATGCGCGAGCTGATCAAGCAGATGGGTGGCATCCACGCGGCGGTCGCCGATGACCTGGCCAACCCGGCCAGTGCCATCCTCGACATCGACCGCAAGGTTGCCGAAACCATGCGCGGCGAAGCCTTCCCAACCGAGAACTTCGGCGTACCGCTGGCAGGCAGCCTGATCCCATGGATCGACAAGGAGCTGCCTAACGGCCAAAGCCGTGAGGAATGGAAAGCCCAGGCCGAGACCAACAAGATCTTGGGCCGCTTCAAGAACCCGATCCCGGTCGACGGCATCTGCGTGCGCATCGGCGCCATGCGTTGCCACAGCCAGGCGCTGACCATCAAGCTGAACAAAGACGTGCCGCTGGCGGATATCGAAGGCATGATCAGCCAGCACAACCCTTGGGTGAAACTGGTGCCGAATCAGCGTGAGATCAGCATGCAGGAGCTGAGCCCCACCACGGTGACGGGGACCCTGAACGTGCCGGTTGGTCGTCTGCGCAAGCTGAACATGGGATCGCAGTATCTGGGAGCCTTCACTGTAGGTGACCAACTGCTGTGGGGCGCTGCCGAGCCGCTGCGTCGCATGCTGCGGATTCTGCTGGAACGTTGATCGCACCTTTGCTTTGACCGAGAACCCACGCCTGGCGTGGGTTTTCTGTTTTTTGGTGTTGGTGTCGCGGGTTGTGGGCATATCCGTTTTTTGGGTGACGCTTAGTCACCTTTGCGCCTTTACGGCGGGTCACGTTGGCCAAGACCAACGTGACCCGCCGTAAAGGCGCAAAGCGCCGGTGGCGCCACCACCAAAAATGGATATGCTCAAAACTCAAAACGCCCAACCCCAAGCAAAACTACTCCCCACCACTCAATCCAAGTAAAGTGCCGCACCCCAAGTTCCACCAGAAGGCCCAAACCATGCCCCAGCCCATAGACATCGCCATCATCGGCGCCACCGGCAGCGTCGGCGAAACCCTCGTCCAGATCCTCGAGGAACTCCAATTCCCCGTCGCCACCTTGCACCTGCTGGCCAGCATGGAATCCGCTGGCAGCAACATGATGTTCGCTGGAAAGAAACTGCGCGTACGTGAAGTCGACAGTTTCGACTTCAGCCAGGTCAAGCTGGCTTTCTTCGCCGCAAGCCCCGCTGTCACCCGCAGTTTTGCCCCCAAGGCCCAGCAGGCCGGCTGCTCGGTCATCGACCTGTCGGGTGGCCTGGAGCAGGCCCTGGCGCTGGTCCCGGAAGCCAACGGGGATAAGATCGCCCAGCTCAAGTCTCCTGTGCTGATTGCCAGCCCCAGCGCAGCGGCCGTTGCGTTGGCGGTAGCCCTGGCACCGCTCAAAGGCTTGCTCGACATCGAGCGGGTACAGGTGATGGCTTGTCTGGCCGTGTCGGCCCAGGGCCGTGAAGCTGTCACCGAACTGGCCCGCCAGACCGCCGAACTGCTCAATGCTCGGCCGCTGGAGCCGCGCTTTTTCGATCGTCAGGTCGCTTTCAACGTACTGGCGCGGGTCGGAGCCGCCGACGAGCACGGTCACACCAGCCTGGAACGGCGCCTGGTCGATGAGCTGCGCGTGCTGCTTGACCTGCCGGCGCTGAAAATCTCTGTGAGCTGCGTTCAAGTCCCAGTGTTTTATGGCGATAGCTTCAGTGTGGCGGTGCAGAGCCGTCGCCCGGTCGATCTGGAGGCGGTCAACGAGGCGCTCGAGGCCGCCGCTGGCATCGAGCTGGTCGAGCCGGAGGATTATCCGACAGCCGTCGGCGACGCAGTGGGCCAAGACGTGGTCTATGTTGGTCGTGTACGCCATGGCATCGACGAGCAAGAACAACTCAACCTCTGGCTGACCACCGACAATGTGCGTAAAGGGGCCGCCCTTAACGCCGTGCAAGTGGCCGGATTGTTGATAAAAGACATGGTGTAAAAGATACTGGCGCGTACTTTTGTCCTACACCACACGCAGGTCTAGGGACGATTCTTAGAAGGGAAGAGGTCATGCTTCGAATTCGCAAACTGGTTCTGGCCATGGCAGCAGCCTCGGCGCTGTCGTCTGGCATGGCCAATGCCCTCGGGTTGGGTGAGCTGACCCTCAAGTCGGCGCAGAACCAGCCGCTGGACGCCGAGATCGAACTGCTCGACGTGCGTGACCTCACCGCTGCCGAAGTGGCGCCGAGCCTGGCGCCACCGGAAGAGTTCTCCAAGGCCGGGGTGCCTTACCCGTCCTACCTCGAAGACCTGACCTTCACACCGGTGATCAACCCCAACGGCAAGAGTGTGTTGCGGGTGACCTCCAGCCAACCGTTGCCGGCACCGGTGGTGAAGTTCCTGGTCCAGGTGATGTGGCCGCAAGGTCGCTTGCTGCGTGACTACAACGTGTTGCTCGACCAGGCCAAGGCCCAGGGCGAGGCGGCGTCCGCCACCGGCATCGCGCCAGCGGTCAGTGGTGCCAGCCGCTACACCACCAAACGGCGCGATACGCTTTGGCAGATTGCCGCGCGCAACAGCCAGGGCGGCTCGGTCCAGCAGACCATGCTGGCTATTCAGGCCCTGAACCCGGATGCCTTCATCGGTAACAACATCAACCAGCTCAAGATCGGCCAGGTGCTGCGCCTGCCGGATCAGCAGCAGATCCAGAACATCCCTCAGGGCGAGGCGGTTCGCGAAGTCGCCGAGCAATACGCGGCCTGGCGTGAAGGCCGGCGCTTGGGGCCTCGCGCCCGCCAGCTGGATGCGACCCGCCGAGGCGCGGCCGAGGCTGCACCGGCGCGAATCGCCCAAGGCGACAACCTGCGCCTGGTCAGCCCGGATACCAAGGGCGCGGCGGGTGATGCCAAGGCGCTCAGCGACAAGCTCGCCGTGGCCCAGGAAAGCCTCGACACCAGCCGTCGTGACAACGAAGAACTCAAGAGTCGCATGGCTGACCTGCAGAGCCAGTTGGACAAGCTGCAGCGTCTGATCCAGCTCAAGAATGATCAACTGGCGCGCCTCGAGGCCCAGGGTGCGGCGGGGCAGCCCCCTGCTGCCACGCCCTTGCCCGGCGAGCCGGCCCCTGCGCAGCCTGCGGTCAATGCCCAACTGACACCGGCCGAGCCTGTGGTCGAGCCGGCACCGGCAGCGGTGGACACGGCGCCTGTCGTCAAGGAGACCCCTTATCAAGGCGTGCTCGACGAGCTGCTCGGCAACCCGCTGTTGCTAGGGCTGCTGGCCGGCTCGACCTTCCTGGTGTTGCTGTTGTTGCTGCTGCTTCTGGCACGCAAACGCAAAGCTCAGCAGGAGGCTGAGAAACACCTGCGCATGGCGCGTGCCCTGGCCGAGGAAAATGAGCGCGGCCCTGACCTGAACATGCCGCCAGGCAGCTTCGATGACCTGGATGTGTCGGCGCCGAGCGTGACGCTGTCACCCGCGGTGGTCGCAGCTTCCGCTGCCGCTGCCGTTGCCGCGGAGAAACCGGCCGCACCTGCACCGGAGCCTGCGCCCGCTGCCGCGCCTGTGGCAGCGGCTGATCCGCTGGCCGGCTTGCTGGCCGAGGTCGATCAGAGCCTGGCACAAGGCCGTCTGAACCACGCCGCCGACCTGCTCGAGCCTGCGCTGATTGCTCAGCCTGAGCGTGGAGATTTGCGTCTGAAGCTGATGGAAGTCTATGCCCGTCAGGGCGATCAGAACGCGTTCGCCAGCGAGGAGCGCCGTCTGGCGCCGACCGAACAGAACAAGGCCGAAGTCGAGTCGCTCAAGGAGCGTTTCCCGGCGATGGTGGCCGTAGCCGCTGCAGGTCTTGGCGCCGCAGCCCTGGCTGCCGAAATGGACGCGCAGTACGTTCAGGACCTGCTTCAGGAAAGCACTGATGAGGTCGCGGACAGCGAACCTGCGCCGGAGCCCGAACCTGAGACGGCAGCCGTTGACCAGGTCGAGCCTGAGCCACAAGCGGAGCCCGAGCTGGATGGGGTCATCGAGACGCCAGTCACCGATGAAAATGATCTGGACAGCGCCTTCGACCTCAGCCTGGATGATGATCTTCCCGAGGACGCAGCGCTTGGTCTCGCGTTGCCGGAAGAGCCCGTGGTCGCTGAAGAGCCCGTGCAGGAAAGCGTCGAGCCGGTCGCGCCACAGACCGATGCCGACGAAGATTTCGAAGCCTTGCTCGAGCAGGCTCAGGTTCAGGCCGAACCACAGAGCCTGGACGATCTGGCCGATTTCGATCTGGACATCGGCGAGGCGCAATCTACGGCGTCCACGCCCGCTCCCGCGCAAGCCGAAGAGGCGCCGGTGGATGTGGCGGCCGAGTTGGCAGCCTTCGATGAGATTCCTGAGTTCGATCCGCTTTCGGAGCTGGAGCTGCCCGAAGACTTCGATCTGTCCCTTTCGCTGGACGATGAGTCGCCGGCGGCCAAGAGCTTTGCCTCGGAGCTCGACGACGTCAATGCTGAGCTGGACAAGCTTTCCCAGAGCCTGGAGTCGCCTTCGCTCGAGCCGCACTTCACCGCTGAGGATGCCGCCAAGGAGCCGGATCCATTGGACGATCTGGACTTCGACTTCTTCTCTGGCGCCGACGAAGTGGCGACCAAGCTGGATCTTGCCCGCGCCTACATCGACATGGGTGATCATCAAGGGGCACGCGACATCCTCGACGAAGTGGTCAAGGATGGCGACGACAACCAGCGCCAGGAAGCCGAAGAGATGCTTTCGCGGCTGGTCTAGCGCCAACCGATTCACCCGATAACGGCAGCCCTCGTGGCTGCCGTTGCCGTTATAATGCCCGTCTTTCGTTCCACCCACAGGTTTCACGTTCTTGGACATCAACGACATCGCGGCAGCCGAATCGGCGGCCGAAGGTTACTCCCGCATCGCCCTGGGCGTGGAATACAAAGGCTCGCGCTACCGTGGCTGGCAGCGCCAGGCCAGTGGTGTGCCAAGCGTCCAGCAGGCACTGGAGCAGGCGCTGTCGACGGTGGCCAACGAGCCGATCTCGGTGATCTGTGCCGGTCGCACCGACGCCGGCGTCCATGGCTGCGGCCAGATCGTTCACTTCGACACCCGGGCGGTGCGCGATGAGCGAGCCTGGACCATGGGCACCAACTTCAATCTGCCCAACGACATCAGCGTCACTTGGGCGCGTCCGATGCCAGCGGATTTCCATGCCCGTTTCAAGGCCATGGCGCGGCGCTATCGTTATGTCATCTACAACGACCCGATCCGCCCCGCGCATTTGGCCGAGGAGGTCACCTGGAACCACAGGCCGCTGGACGTCGAGCGTATGGCCGAGGCGGCCCAGTTCCTGCTCGGGACCCATGATTTCAGCGCGTTCCGTGCCAGCCAGTGTCAGGCCAAGTCGCCGATCAAGCATATCTACCACCTGCGCGTCACCCGCCACGGCAAGATGATCGTCCTGGACGTTCGCGCCACCGCGTTCCTTCATCACATGGTGCGCAACATCGCCGGTGTGCTGATGACCATCGGTGCAGGCGAACGCCCGGTGACATGGGCACGCGAAGTGCTGGAAGGGCGCAATCGTCGCGAAGGCGGCGTCACCGCCCACCCCTACGGCCTATACCTGGTGCAGGTGGAGTACCCCGAGGTCTTCGCCTTGCCGCAACGTTACATCGGTCCACACTTTCTCACCGGTTACGAAGCGCTGGCAGACTGACGGGTGAAACGTCATTTGCTACCATCCGGCTTTTAACCGAGCACTCAAGGTTCGCCGTCCATGAGCAACGTTCGCAGCAAGATCTGCGGGATTACCCGCATCGAGGACGCCCTGGCTGCTGCCGAAGCCGGTGCCGATGCCATCGGGTTGGTCTTTTATGCCAAGAGTCCGCGTGCGGTGGATGTGCGCCAGGCGCGGGCGATCATCGCCGAGCTGCCGCCGTTTGTGACTACGGTAGGCCTGTTCGTCAATGCATCGCGGTGCGAACTCAACGAGATTCTCGAGGCGGTGCCGCTGGACCTGCTACAGTTCCACGGCGACGAAACCCCGGCCGACTGTGAGGGTTACCATCGGCCCTGGATCAAGGCGCTGCGGGTACGTCCCGGCGATGAGCTGGAGTCGGCCTGTCAGCTGTATGCAGGGGCCCGTGGCATTCTCCTGGATACCTACGTGCCCGGTGTGCCGGGTGGTACTGGCGAGGCCTTCGACTGGTCGCTGGTGCCTGCTTCGCTGAGCAAACCGATCATCCTGGCTGGCGGCCTGTCTGCGGGCAACGTCGGTCAGGCCATCGCCCAGGTACGGCCTTATGCCGTGGATGTCAGCGGCGGGGTGGAGCAAGCCAAGGGCATCAAGGATGCGGCGAAGATCGAAGCCTTCATGCGTGCGGTGAAACAGGCGTGACGTTGGATGTGACGGCTGCCCGCGCGGCATCGTCCATAGCTTTCGCAGCCCGGTGCTGCCAAGCCCACCCCTTGGGTGGTTGGTGTGGTTCGCCGGCATGACAGATTGACGATGGCCTGACCGCCAGGTCGGCCCCGCTCAACGCGGGCCCCGGACCGGGCCATCATCGTTTCATTGAAGAACATGAGCTCAAGGGCAGGGCATGGCCGGCCAGACCGGCCCCCGCCCACCGATACTGGAGAAAGAAAGCATGAGCAACTGGTTAGTCGACAAACTGATCCCTTCGATCATGCGTTCCGAGGTGAAGAAGAGCTCGGTGCCTGAAGGCCTGTGGCACAAGTGCCCGGCGTGCGAGTCCGTGCTGTATCGTCCGGAGCTGGAAAAGACCCTGGATGTCTGCCCCAAGTGCAACCACCATATGCGCATCGGCGCGCGTGCGCGCATCGATATCTTCCTCGATCCCGAGGGCCGTGCCGAGCTGGGTGCCGATCTGGAGCCAGTGGATCGTCTGAAGTTCCGTGACGGCAAGAAGTACAAGGATCGCCTGACCGCTGCCCAGAAGCAGACCGGCGAGAAGGACGCGCTGATCTCCATGAGCGGCACCTTGATGGGCATGCCGATCGTGGTCAGTGCCTTCGAGTTCTCCTTCATGGGGGGCTCCATGGGCGCGATCGTCGGTGAGCGCTTCGTGCGCGCCGCCAACTATGCCCTGGAGAACCGCTGCCCGATGGTCTGCTTCTCGGCTTCGGGCGGCGCACGCATGCAAGAGGCCCTGATCTCGCTGATGCAGATGGCCAAGACCTCGGCCGTTCTGGCTCGCCTGCGTGAAGAAGGCATTCCGTTCATCTCGGTACTGACCGACCCAGTCTACGGCGGCGTTTCCGCAAGTCTGGCAATGCTTGGTGACGTCATCGTCGGTGAGCCGAAGGCGCTGATCGGCTTCGCCGGCCCGCGCGTGATCGAGCAGACCGTGCGCGAGAAGCTGCCGGAAGGTTTCCAGCGCAGTGAATTCCTGCTCGAGCACGGTGCCATCGACCTGATCATCTCCCGTGGCGAGCTGCGTCCGCGCCTGGCACGTCTGCTGGCCCAGATGACCGGCCAAGCCACCCCGGCGCAAGCCCTCGAGGCGGCTGCCGTCGCGTGATGAGCACTCGCACGCTGGGCGACTGGCTCGCCTACCTCGAGCAGTTGCACCCTTCGGCCATCGACATGGGGCTGGAGCGTTCTCAACAGGTGGCGACACGGCTCGGCCTGGGCAAGCTGGCGCCTCGGGTGGTGACGGTTACCGGTACCAACGGCAAAGGCTCGACCTGTGCGTTCGTGGCATCCTTGCTCCGGGCGCAGGGGCTGAAGGTCGGTGTGTACAGCTCGCCGCACCTGTTGCGTTACAACGAGCGGGTGCGCATCGACGGTGCCGACGCCAGCGATGAGCGCCTCTGCGAAGCGTTCGCCGCGGTAGAGGCGGCCCGTGGCGAGATCTCCCTGACCTATTTCGAGATGGGCACGCTCGCGGCGTTCTGGCTGTTCCAGCAGTCCGCGCTGGATGCCGTGGTGCTCGAGGTTGGCCTGGGAGGGCGCCTGGATGCCGTCAATCTGATTGATGCGGACCTGGCGCTGGTCACCAGCATCGGTGTCGATCATGCCGATTACCTGGGTGATACCCGCGAATCCGTCGCTTTCGAGAAGGCGGGGATCTTCCGCCAGGGCAAGCCTGCCCTGTGTGGAGATCTCAACCCACCCCAGCCGTTGCTGGACAAGGCGCGGGAACTGGCTTGCCCGTTCCTTTTGCGCGGCCGCGATTTCGATCAGGCAACCACCGATCGACACTGGCAGTGGCGTGGCACTCGGGGCGACGGCAGCAGTGTGGAGCTGCATGACCTGCCGCTGCTCGACCTGCCGATGGAGAACGCCGCCCTGGCGCTGCAGGCCTATCTATTGATGGGGCTGCCGTGGGAGGCTGGGCAGATTCGTCAGGCATTGCTCGATACCCAGGTGACCGGTCGTTTGGATCGTCGCGCGGTGCGCTGGCAAGGCCGGCGTCTGGAGCTGTTGCTGGATGTGGGGCACAACCCCCATGCCGCCGAGTACCTGGCCGCCCGTTTGGCCGCGCGCCCCGTCAAGGGGCGTCGCCTGGCGGTGTTCGGCCTGCTCGCCGACAAGGACCTGGAGGGTGTGATCGCACCGCTCGCGGGGGTGGTCGACGAATGGGCAGTGGCGCCGCTGGAAACACCACGCAGCCGCCCAGCGGCAGAGCTGGCGGCAGCCTTGACGAACGTCGGCGCGACGGTGAAGTCTTATGCCAGCGTCGATGCCGCCCTTGAGGGGCAATGTGCGCAGGCGACAGCGGATGATCAAATCCTGCTGTTCGGTTCGTTTTTCTGTGTTGGCCAAGCCCTGGAATGGCTAGAGCGGCAAGCTCCGGAGGAGTAGATGGCAGTGCTGGATAAAGGGATTAAGCAGCGCATGGTGGGTGCGTTGGTGCTGGTGGCGCTGGCGGTTATATTCCTGCCGATGCTGTTCACCCGCGAAGACGAGATGCGCCAAGTGCGTGTCGAGGCGCCCGAGGCGCCCGCCATGCCGAGCCTGCCGCAGGTTCAGGTCGAGCCTGTGCAGGTGCCTGAGCCCCAGCCACTGCCCGAAGTGTCGGCGCCGGTGGCGGAGCAGCCACCTGTGGTGGTCAATGAATCCAGCGCGCCGATGACCACGCCGAGCCAGCCGATCGCACCAGCCCCCGTCCAGGCGCCGGCGCCCAAACCTGCGCCTGCACCAACACAGAAGGTCGAGACTCGCCCGGCTGCAGCCGCGTCCGCGCCCGCAGCCAGCGCCCCCAAGCCGGCTGCACCGTCCAAGGTCGACGTCAATGGTTTGCCGGTGAGCTGGTCGATCCAATTGGCCAGCCTTTCCAATCGGGCGGGCGCCGATAACCTGCAGAAAACCCTGCGTAGCCAGGGCTACAACGCCTACATTCGTTCTGCCGATGGTATGAACCGCGTCTACGTCGGGCCACTGATCGAACGGACCGAGGCCGAGCGTCTGCGGGATGTGATCAACCGCCAGCACAACCTCAAGGGGTTCGTGGTGCGCTTCCAGCCAGAGCGCAATTGATCTGGAGCGGGGCGCGCGGCTTATGCCGGCCCCGCGTTTTGATGGCCTCAGGGGGTAGATCGCTCTCTGTGGGCCTTGTGTCGCGGGAGGGCGCAATGCGGGCGCAATGGGCTGACATTCCGCTTACCCCAAACCCGCCGCTCTGGTAAAATGCGCCGCCTCAAACGTCGGCAGGCAACACCGTGGCATTTACCTGGGTCGATTGGGCGATCATCGCGATCATCGCCATTTCCTCACTGATCAGTCTCAAGCGCGGCTTCGTCAAGGAAGCCTTGTCTCTGCTCATCTGGATCATTGCCGGTGCGGTTGCCTGGATGTTCGGCGGCTCCCTTTCGCAGTATCTTGAAAGCTATATCCAGACGCCTTCGGCGCGCATCATCGCCGGCTGCGCCATTCTTTTCGTCGCCACCTTGCTGGTGGGGGCAATGATCAACTTCCTCATCGGTGAGCTGATCCGCGTGACCGGGCTGTCCGGCACCGATCGTTTCCTCGGCATGGCCTTCGGGGCCGCGCGCGGGGCCTTGCTGGTGGTGGTGGCCATCGGGCTGTTGAGCCTGGGGCCTGTGCAACAGGATCCGTGGTGGCAGGAGTCTCGCCTGATACCACAGTTTCTATTGGTCGCGGACTGGTCCAAGAACCTGATCCTGGGGTTCACCGGTCAATGGATGTCCAGTGGGATCAGCGCACCGGCTGATCTTCCGTTCAAGGAACAGTTGCTCGGGCCCACCAGGCCTTGAGCGCTTTTCAATCAAGTTTCATCAAAGTAGGGGTTGCGTCGCATGTGTGGCATCGTCGGTATCGTCGGTAAGTCGAACGTCAATCAGGCGCTGTATGACGCGCTAACCGTGCTCCAGCACCGCGGCCAGGACGCTGCCGGTATCGTGACCAGCCACGACGGCCGGTTGTTCCTGCGCAAGGATAACGGCCTGGTGCGTGATGTTTTCCAGCAGCGCCACATGCAGCGCCTGGTTGGCCACATGGGCATTGGCCATGTCCGTTACCCGACTGCGGGCAGCTCCACCTCGGCCGAGGCGCAACCGTTCTACGTCAACTCGCCTTATGGCATCACCCTGGCGCACAACGGTAACCTGACCAACGTCGAGCAGTTGGCCAAGGAGATCTACGAATCGGATCTGCGCCATGTCAACACCAACTCCGACTCGGAAGTGCTGCTGAACGTGTTCGCCCATGAGCTGGCCGTGCGCGGCAAGCTGCAGCCGACCGAGGACGACGTGTTCGCCGCGGTCTCCCACGTGCACAGCCGCTGTGTGGGTGGCTACGCCGTGGTTGCGATGATCACAGGCTACGGCATCGTCGGCTTCCGTGACCCCAACGGTATCCGTCCGGTCGTATTCGGCCAGCGTCATACCGACGAGGGCGTCGAGTACATGATCGCCTCCGAAAGCGTCGCCCTGGACGTGCTTGGCTTCACCCTGATCCGTGACCTGGCGCCGGGCGAAGCGGTGTACATCACCGAGGAAGGCCAGCTGTTCACCAAACAGTGCGCCAACGATCCGAAGCTTCAGCCGTGCATCTTCGAGCACGTCTACCTGGCGCGTCCGGACTCGATCATGGACGGCGTCTCGGTGTACAAGGCGCGTCTGCGCATGGGTGAAAAGCTGGCCGAGAAGATCCAGCGCGAGCGCCCTGACCACGACATCGATGTGGTCATCCCGATCCCGGACACCAGCCGTACCGCTGCCCTGGAGCTGGCCAACCACCTGGGCGTGAAGTTCCGCGAAGGTTTCGTCAAGAACCGTTACATCGGCCGCACCTTCATCATGCCCGGCCAGGCTGCACGCAAGAAATCGGTGCGCCAGAAGCTCAACGCCATCGAGTTGGAATTCCGCGGCAAGAACGTGATGCTGGTGGACGATTCCATCGTGCGTGGCACCACCTGCAAGCAGATCATCCAGATGGCCCGCGAAGCCGGCGCCAAGAATGTCTACTTCTGCTCCGCGGCCCCCGCGGTGCGCTACCCCAACGTCTACGGCATCGACATGCCGAGCGCTCACGAATTGATCGCCCACAACCGTACCACCGAACAGGTGGCCGAGTTGATCGGCGCCGACTGGCTGGTCTACCAGGACCTGCCTGACCTGATCGAATCGGTCGGTGGCGGCAAGATCAAGATCGAGCATTTCGATTGCGCGGTGTTCAATGGTGAATACGTCACCGGCGACATCGACGAAGCCTACCTTGAGCGTATCGAGCAGCAGCGCAACGATCTGGCCAAGGTCAAAAATCAGGCTGTCAGCGCGATCATCGACCTCTACAACAACTGATTTGGGAGCGACGGCATGACCGATCAATGGGATGCCGGTCGACTGGACAGTGACCTCGAGGGTGTCGGTTTCGACACCCTGGCGGTGCGCGCCGGTCAGAACCGTACACCGGAAGCCGAACACAGCGAAGCGCTGTTCCTGACGTCCAGCTATGTCTTCCGCACCGCCGCCGACGCGGCTGCGCGGTTTGCTGGCGAAACGCCCGGTAATGTCTATTCGCGTTACACCAACCCGTCCGTGCGCGCCTTCGAGGAACGTCTGGCGGCCATGGAAGGTGCCGAGCAGGCTGTGGGCACCTCCACCGGCATGGCGGCGATCCTGGCCGTGGTGATGTCCCTGTGCAGTGCCGGTGACCATGTCCTGGTGTCGCAGAGTGTGTTCGGCTCGACCATCAGCCTGTTCGAGAAGTACTTCAAGCGTTTCGGCGTGCAGGTGGATTACGTGCCGCTGGTCGACCTCAACGGTTGGGAAAAGGCCATCAAGGCCAACACCAAGCTGTTGATCGTCGAGTCGCCGTCCAACCCGCTGGCTGAACTGGTCGATATCGCTGCACTGGCCGAGATTGCCCACGCCCGTGGCGCGATGCTGGTCGTGGACAACTGTTTCAGTACCCCTGCATTGCAGCAGCCGCTCAAGCTCGGCGCCGACATCGTGTTCCACTCCGCGACCAAGTTCATCGATGGCCAGGGCCGTTGCATGGGTGGCGTGGTGGCCGGACGCAGCGAGCAGATGAAAGAAGTGGTGGGTTTTCTGCGTACCGCTGGCCCAACGCTCAGCCCCTTCAACGCCTGGATCTTCACCAAAGGCCTGGAAACGCTCAAGCTGCGTATGCGCGCCCACTGCGAGAGCGCCCAGGCGCTGGCCGAGTGGCTGGAGAAGCAAGAGGGCGTGGAGAAGGTTCACTACGCCGGCCTGACGAGTCATCCGCAACACGAACTGGCCAAGCGCCAGATGAGTGGCTTCGGCGCGGTGGTCAGCTTCGAGGTCAAGGGCGGCAAAGAGGGCGCCTGGCGCTTCATCGATGCGACCCGGGTGATCTCCATCACCACCAACCTGGGTGACAGCAAGACCACCATCGCCCACCCTGCGACTACCTCCCACGGGCGTCTTACGCCGCAGGAACGTGAAGCAGCGGGCATCCGCGACAGCCTGATTCGTGTCGCTGTCGGCCTGGAAGATGTGGCTGACCTACAAGCCGACCTGGCCCGCGGTCTGGCGGCGCTGTGATCGACTGGAAGGGCGGTGAGCCGGACCACAATGGTCGGGTAGCCCTGGTCACCGGTGCCGCTCGCGGCATCGGCCTGGGCATCGCCGCCTGGCTGATCTGCGAGGGCTGGCAGGTGGTGCTCAGCGACCTGGACCGCGCGCGGGGTTCGAAGGTGGCCAAGGCCTTGGGCGACAATGCCTGGTTCGTATCCATGGATGTCGCCGACGAGGCACAGGTCAGCGCTGGCGTTTCCGAGGTACTGGCGCAGTTCGGTCGCCTGGATGCCTTGGTATGCAATGCCGCCATCGCCAATCCACACAACCAGACCCTCGAGAGCCTGTCGCTGGCTCAGTGGAGCAGGGTACTGGCGGTCAACCTGAATGGGCCGATGCTGTTGGCCAAGCACTGTGCGCCTTATCTGCGCGCCCATGGCGGGGCCATCGTCAATCTGACCTCCACCCGTGCCCGACAGTCAGAGCCGGACTCCGAGGCTTACGCAGCGAGCAAGGGTGGCCTGTTGGCGCTGACCCATGCATTGGCCATGAGTCTTGGGCCGGAGATTCGCGTCAATGCGGTCAGCCCTGGCTGGATCGACGCCCGGGATCCTTCCCAGCGTCGTGCCGAACCGCTGACCGAGGCCGACCATGCCCAGCATCCGGCGGGCAGGGTGGGGACGGTGGAGGATGTCGCGGCGCTGGTGGCGTGGCTACTGTCGCGCCAGGCGGGGTTCGTCACCGGCCAGGAATTCGTGGTCGATGGCGGCATGAGCCGCAAGATGATCTACACCTGAGCGGCACGCTATTCGTCATAAGCTGCAAGAGGGGACCGTGAGGTCCCTTCGTTGTTTGTAGGGCAGGACCGTGTACTACAAGCGGCAGGCGTTCCCTTGTCGCTCGTAACGCGCAGCTTTTTTGCCCTTTTTGAAAAAAAATCCAATGGGGCTATTGACTTAGGTTCGGTACCTGCGTAAATTTCGCGGCCTCAGCGAAGCAAACGCACCAAGCAACACAGCGAGGGTGATTAGCTCAGCCGGGAGAGCATCTGCCTTACAAGCAGAGGGTCGGCGGTTCGATCCCGTCATCACCCACCACTTCCTGAGACGTTCCTGACCCAGGAGACTTCGAAAGAAGCTTCCTAATTGAGAGGAACCGGACGCAAGTCCATATGCGCAGCGGTAGTTCAGTCGGTTAGAATACCGGCCTGTCACGCCGGGGGTCGCGGGTTCGAGTCCCGTCCGCTGCGCCACTTTTTCTTCAGATGGGTGTTTTCACCGGTCTGGGGTCTGAAGGCCAAGAGCACTTCAGGCCGATCCCAGTTTCAATCAGGCGAGAGCCTGAACGATACGCAGCGGTAGTTCAGTCGGTTAGAATACCGGCCTGTCACGCCGGGGGTCGCGGGTTCGAGTCCCGTCCGCTGCGCCATCTTCGTTTCGAGGTCCCATGAACACCTCGAAGCAACAAACAAAGCGATCAGCGTGTCGCTTTTTTTGTGCCTGCCTTTCGAGCACTACTCGAAAGGACAGATCCCAGTTTCAATCAGGCGTGAGCCTGAGCGATACGCAGCGGTAGTTCAGTCGGTTAGAATACCGGCCTGTCACGCCGGGGGTCGCGGGTTCGAGTCCCGTCCGCTGCGCCATCTTCGCTTCGAGGTCCCATGAACACCTCGGAGCAACAAGAAAGCGACCTTAGGGTCGCTTTTTTGCTTTCCGGGCCCGCGTCATTCAAGCGAGCCTATTGGTCGGTTATATGAATTTTGCCCAGCCAAGCGTGCAACGCGGTTTCAGTGATTGGCCATGTGTTGCACAATAGGCGCAGTTTGTCCTACCCCGGAACCCATGATGTCCAGAACCTCCGTCTTCGGTGCGCTCGGGCTAGCCCTTGTGCTGGCGGGCGTATCCGGTTGCTCCTCGAAGAAGCCTGCGATCTACGAGCACGAGAACTTCGACGACTCGGGCACCTTTTCGCGCAGCTTCCCGGTCAGCGAAGCCGGCTCGTGCGAGGCGGCCCGGCGCGCGCTGCTCAGCCAGGGTTACATCATCACCAGCAGCGGTGCCAACCAGATCGCGGGTAACAAGAGCTTCCAGCAGAACGCCGAGAACCACCTGCAGATCAGCTTCAACATCACCTGCGTCCCGGACAGCGGTGATGAGCAGCGCTCTACCATGTTCGCCAACGCCTTGCAGGACCGTTATGCGCTGAAGAAGTCCAACACCTCCGCCAGCCTTGGCGTCGGTGTCCTGGGCTCGGTGTCCATGCCTATCGGTTCGACCGACGACTCCATGGTCAAGGTGGCCAGCGAGACCGTCACCGCACCGCAGTTCTACGAACGCTATTTCGCCTTGGTCGAAAGTTACCTGCCAAAGCCTAAAAAGGTGAAAAAAGCCCAGCCCAAGGTCGAGGCGCCCAAGCCAGAAAAGCCAGCTGCCGATTTGGGCTTGCCAGAGCAGGCTTCGGCACAGCCCGTGTCCGCGCCACTGGCAGCCAGTGCACCCACTTCGGCCCCTGAATCCGTACCGGCCCCTGCTCCGGTAGCCGCCCCGCTCGCAGTCGAAGCGCCTGCGGCCATCACGGCTCCTGCCAGTGAAGTGCCGGCGGCGCCCGTGGTCGATGATAGCCAGGGCTCGCAGCCTGTCGCCCCGCCCGCCGAGCCTGCACCGATTCAGGTGCAACAGGCGGTGCCAGTGACCGAGGCGGCTCCTGCCCCCCTGTAAGCTGGCAGCCTTTGTGGTTCGCTTGTGGCCAGATAAGGCGCCGTGAGTGCGCCTTGGGAGCCTTTAGTTACCTAACTTCCTGATTGCCTGCTACGTTTATCCTTCATCAGGGTGTCATGAAATGTTCACGCCGCCTGCTTAGCGTGACGGCATGACCCGGCAGATGAATGAGAAGAGAAGGCACGCCAATGGATGACTATCAGGAAGAGTTGCTCGAGTACCAGGCCTACGAGCTGGATCCTACGGAGCCGGCGGACGACGCCACCGAGCTCTAGCTTTTCACACAGACCCTAGCCCACCCGCCGCCGATTGCGGCGAAACTCCCCCGGTGTCAGGCCGGTCCAGCGCTTGAATGCGCGCTGGAAGGCCTCTGCCGACGCAAATCCCAATAGATAAGCAATTTCTCCGAAGGCCAGCTCCGTATCGCGGATGTAGGTTTCGGCGAGGTCGCGGCGTGTGTCATTGAGCAGATTGCGAAACCGTGTGCCTTCCTCGGCCAGCTTGCGACGCAGGGTCCAGGTGGGCAGTTGCAGGTGGCGCGCCACGGCTTCGAGATCCGGTTCCTGGCCACCATTGAGCAATGGGCCGAGCAGATGGGTGATGCGTTCGCCCAAGCTGCGCACGCGGGTACGTTGGGCCAGTTCCGCTTCGCACAGCTGCAACAGGTGCTGCCAGGTGCTGGGGCAATGTTGGCGGTTGGGCAAGTCGAGGGTGGCGCGATCCAGGCGTAATTGGTTGCTGGATGCTCCGAACTGCACCGAGGTTGCACTCAGCGCTTGGTATTGGGCTGCATAGCTGGGGGCTTGGAACTCGATCTCCATGCGCTCGGCCTGTACCGGGTGGCCTGCCAGGTGCGAGAGCTGGGCTAGCCAGCCGGCCAGCAGCGAGTCGACCACGAAGCGGTTGTAGGCGTTGTAGGGGCTGATCGAGTAGAAGCGCAGCCAGGCGCCATGGGCGTCCTCCAGGAAGCTCGACTGGCCTCGATAATTGGCGGCATACAATGGCTCGAAGTGCAGCAGGACGCGCGCGGCCTCGCCGAGCGTCGGGGCTTGGGCGGCGGTGACGCCCGCCAGGCCTGCCTGGGCCAGGCGGCTCAGGCGGCCCATGTGCAGGCCCAAGGCCGGCTCGCCGCACAGCTCGATTGCGGCATGACCCAAGTGCATGTAGCGCGGAATCGACAATCGCGCGCCGGCCTCGGCCAGGCGCGTATCGTCCAAACCGTAGCGGCCCAGGAGTGGGGCAGGGTCGTGCCCCAGCTGTTGGAGCGCCTCACCCAGTGGCTGGACGAAGCCTACCGAGAGTTCGCCCAGGCGTACGCGAGGCCGGGTCATGGGATTACAACCAGAGATTGAGCAGGCGAGCGCCCTTGCTGGGGCTGCCGGCCAGGTGCGTACCTGCCTGATTGGCAAAGCCCTGGCCATCGCTGCCTTGTTCCCAGAACTGGCCGCGCAGGAAAACGCTCAGGCTGGGGGTGGTGCTGTTGGCTGTCAGGGTCAGCTGCTGCCAGGCCGTCTGTTCGCTGACTTCGCCACGCCGCAGTGGCAATTCGGCCGTCGCGTCCTGGTGGCGGTTGCCACGCCAAGGCGTGTTCCAGGTGTCCTTGCCGCTGAGGAAAACAGGGTTGGCGATCATATCCACCGATTGCTGCGCCAGTTGGCGGTAGTTTTCCGGATACCAGCTGTCGCTGCCCACCAGCACGCCCAGGCGGCCAGCCGGGGTCTGGATGACCTGCAGAGGGAACTTGCGGCCATGGTGGACATAGCGACGCACTTCGCTGTCTGGATACTGCTGCCGTTGGGGTTGGCCCAGTACCGAGCCGTCGCCGCCGAACACCAGGCTGCTGTTGAACAACGGGCCGCTGCCAGGGCGCAGTACGCCGTGGTCCAGGTAGGGCGCGGGCAGGACGATGGAGCCGGCCACCAGCGTCACGCCGAACTCCTTGGCCAGTCCACCGAACAGTTGCTGGTAGTCGCTGGCCATCTGTTCGGCTTTCATCCGCAGGTGGGCGTCGGAGCGGCGATCGTCACCCGTGGCGGTGAGCATGGCCAGGCCATAGCGCAGTGGGTTGCTTACCTCCAGCCACTGCCAGGCCTCGTGGCGCTGGGTGACCTGGTACAACTCGTTTTTTTCACCACGGGCCCAGAGCCAGGTGCCGATGTGCTCCGGCAGCACCACTACCGTACGCGGGCCGACCAGGCCTTGGGCGCGGGCCTGCTCCAGGTAGGCTGAAAGCTTGCGGTGCAGGCGTTGCAGGTTCTGGTAATCGCCTGGGTAGAGCACAGGTTCGATACCCAGCAGGTTGCCGTGTTCACCCGGTATACCCTGGTTGAGCGCCAGTTCGATACGCAAATCGGAAAGGTAGTGGCCTTCCGGGCGCTGCATCGTCCAGAAGCCATAGCCGCAGAGGGCGGCGATCATCACCAGCGCCAGAGCGCCTGCCAGGAGTTTTCGCATGAAGCGCCAGGGCACCTTCACTGTCTAGGGTGTCCTAGGGTAGACCCGCTGTGCAGGAGGATCAATAAGTTGTCAGTTTCGATCATTGAGCGTGTTCAAACGGCTGTTTAATGTCGATGTCTATAAACGACGGGACCTGCGAGGTACCCGCGCTCCGTGATCATGCCACCTGGGAGTTCATCCATGGCCGCCACTCCATACCCGCACCTGCTGGCTCCGCTCGACCTGGGCTTTACCACTTTGCGCAATCGAACGCTGATGGGCTCGATGCACACCGGCCTCGAGGAGCGCCCGGGCGGTTTCGAGCGCATGGCTGCCTATTTTGCCGAGCGCGCCCGGGGTGGCGTCGGCCTGATGGTCACCGGCGGCATTGCACCGAATGACGAAGGCGGGGTGTATTCCGGCGCAGCGAAGCTCAGCACCGAGGAGGAGGCCGACAAGCATCGTATCGTCACCGAGGCGGTGCATGCCGCGGGGGGCAAGATCTGTCTGCAGATCCTCCACGCTGGGCGATACGCCTACAGCCCTCGTCAGGTCGCACCCAGTGCCATCCAGGCGCCAATCAACCCATTCAAGCCCAAGGAGCTCGACGAGCAGGGCATCGAGAAGCAGATCGCTGACTTCGTCAACTGCGCAACCCTCGCCCAGCGCGCCGGCTACGATGGCGTGGAGATCATGGGCTCGGAAGGCTACTTCATCAATCAGTTCCTCGCCGCGCACACCAATCAGCGTACCGACCGCTGGGGCGGCAGCTACGAGAACCGTATGCGCCTGGCGGTGGAGATCGTGCGCCGGGTGCGCGCGGCGGTGGGGAGCGACTTCATCATCATCTTCCGCCTGTCGATGCTCGACCTGGTGGAAGGCGGCAGTACCTGGGACGAGATCGTGCAGTTGGCCAAGGCCATCGAAAAGGCTGGGGCTACCCTGATCAACACGGGTATCGGCTGGCACGAGGCGCGCATCCCGACCATCGCCACCAAGGTGCCGCGTGCCGCCTTCACCAAAGTGACCGCCAAGCTGCGCGGCGCAGTGAGCATTCCGCTGATCACCACCAACCGCATCAACACGCCGGAAGTGGCCGAGGCTGTGCTGGCTGAGGGTGATGCCGACATGGTGTCCATGGCTCGCCCGTTCCTGGCCGACCCGGATTTCGTCAACAAGGCCGCCGCAGGCCACAGTGAAGAGATCAACACCTGCATCGGCTGCAACCAGGCCTGCCTGGACCACACCTTCGCTGGCAAGCTCACCAGTTGCCTGGTCAACCCGCGCGCCTGCCACGAGACTGAGCTCAACTACCTGCCGGTCACCCAGATCAAGCGGATCGCGGTGGTAGGCGCAGGCCCCGCAGGCCTGGCCGCAGCCACCGTGGCCGCCGAGCGAGGCCACCAGGTCACGCTGTTCGACAGCGCCAGCGAGATCGGCGGGCAGTTCAATGTCGCCAAGCGTGTCCCGGGCAAGGAAGAGTTCCATGAAACCCTGCGTTATTTCCGTAACAAGCTGGCGCGCACCGGTGTCGAGCTGCGCCTCAATACCCGGGTCGGGGTCGATGAACTGGTGGCGGGCGGTTTCGACGAGATCATCCTCGCCACAGGCATCAGCCCCCGTACCCCGGCGATTCCGGGTATCGAGCATGCCAAGGTGCTGAGCTACCTGGACGTGCTGCTCGAACGCAAGCCGGTCGGCAAGCGTGTGGCGGTGATCGGTGCGGGCGGTATCGGTTTCGATGTGTCCGAGTTCCTGGTGCATGAGGGCGTTGCCACTAGCCAGGACCGCGAGGCGTTCTGGAAGGAGTGGGGTATCGATACCCATCTGGAGGCCAGAGGTGGTGTGGCTGGCATCAAGGCAGAACCGCATGCGCCAGCGCGGCAGGTGTACCTGTTGCAGCGCAAGAAGACCAAGGTCGGCGATGGCCTGGGCAAGACCACGGGCTGGATCCACCGCACGGGCCTGAAGAACAAGCATGTGCAGATGCTCAACAGCGTGGAATACCTGGCCATCGACAATGACGGCTTGCATGTGCGTATCGGCGAGGGCGAGCCGCAGGTGTTGGCGGTGGACAATATCGTCATCTGTGCAGGGCAGGAGCCGCTACGTGAGTTGCAAGACGGGCTGGTCGCGGCAGGGCAATCGGTGCACCTGATCGGTGGGGCGGACGTTGCGGCGGAACTCGATGCCAAGCGGGCGATCAACCAGGGGTCGAGGTTGGCTGCCCAGTTGTGATCGGCCGGGATCGCGGGGGGGGCGCCTTGCGCCCCACGCGTGACGCTCGGCGCTACAGGATCAATGCACACCGGGGCTTGGCGTGCACCTTCCACAATCCACTGCATCCTGGCTTGGGAAGTTTCCTCAAAACGCTCGGAAATGTCGCCTATTTGAGTATTCAGCACAGCGCATAGGCTCTTGGGCTACCCGGATCTATGAGAGCGCTGCATGTTTCCCACAAAAAAGATGCTCGAAGCATTTACATCCTTGCGTTGGTTCAAAACGAGCGTGTTTTTGGGGATGTTGACCGGACCTTTGTGTAGCGAGGCGGTAGAGACCGTCATCAGCGCTCGCTACACCGGAAATGCTTCTGGAGAGTTCGAGAACACCACGCCTGAGGCTGCCTATTGCAAGAGGTTCCCTGGACGGTGCGTTGGGTACAAGCTGTTCACGGCCAACTTGCCCATCACCTACGATAGGCAGTCGGTACACCATTCCTCGGACCCTCGCAAGCAATTCTACCTAAAGGCACCCGCGAGCCGTACCGTTCGGGTGACCCATGACAAGGGCATCGACGCCCATGAGCTGCTGTTCGAGATCACTCACCTCAGCCAGGGCGTGACGAACGACCCTAGATTCCAGGGGGCGGCGAATCCGGTGTTCACGGCCTACGTCTATGGGGGGTGCAGTCATGTGGCAGCAACGGCGGTAGGCTCGATGACTTACTACCTGCGGACCGTTCGTTCACCCACAAGTCCAACAGGTTGTTACTCAAGCGGTCGCGAGGGCAAGGCGGGTGATGTTCATCAGAATCCCGTCGATACATTGGGCGTGGGCTTCAGACTGGCCATGCCTTCGGCGCTGCGGATGAAACAGGGCATGTATCGCGGCAGTCTCGACTTCACTGTTGGCTCTGGAGGCGATTTTGACCTGGGCGAGGGCGTCACCAACCTCAATTCGCCAACCCTGCGGATCAACTTCGAACTGGATGTCCAGCACGCCTTCGATCTGGACTTTCCCGCCGCGAGCGAGCGTGCCGTGCTGGAGCCTCCAGGGGGCTGGTCGCGATGGCTTGGGGGGGGGCACGCCGCCCTCTCGCCTCGAGCGCAGCATGCGCTTAAACCTATGGTCCACCGGCCCGTTCAAGGTCTACAAGCTGTGTCAGTACGACCAGGGCGTCGGTTGTGGCATTCGTAATGGCGCGGGCCACGAGGTGCCTGTCGACGTGGCCTTGACGCTGCCCTTAGGCGTGCAGCATGCCAATGCGCCCGTGCGTCGTCTGGCCATTCCGACCGGCCGCGATGCCGCCCTGACGTTCGAAATGGCGATGCCGGTGGCTGGCCAGTCGGGGCAGCTACACTTCGATGTCGTCGCTCAGCATGTCAAATCCATGCTCGACTATCCCGGCAGCACGTATCTAGGCGATGTGACGGTGTTGTTCGATGCCACGCTTTGAGCGGGTGGCGCGGGTGGTGCAAAGGCGGAGCACGGGGTGCACAGCGGCCCCCTGATCTCGATACACTCTCACGATGTCTAACGCCTTTGCTGACCTTCCCCAAGCACCTTTGCAGCCCTTGTCCTTGCCCTGGCTCGAGCGGGCTGGTGTCCAGGTCGCGGTGCTGCGTCTGGACCTGATCGACCCGCTGATCAGCGGCAACAAAGGGTTCAAGCTTCGCCACCACCTGCGCGACGCCCATGCCATGGGCGCCCCTGGGCTGATCAGTCTGGGCGGCAATCACTCCAATCACCTTCACGCCCTGGCGGCGGCGGGCAAGCGCTTTGGCTTTGCCACGGCTGGCCTGCTGCGTGGGCATCCGCAGGACACCCCCACGGTTCGTGACCTGCAGGCCTTTGGCATGGCGCTGCACTGGTTGGGTTACGGCGGCTATCGCGAGCGTCACCAGGCAGGTTTCTGGGCGCCCTGGCAGGCGCGCTATCCCGGGTGGTACTGCATTCCCGAAGGCGGCGGCGGGCTGGCGGGTGCCGAGGGGTGTCGACTGATCGTCGAGCAGGCGAGGGCGCAGTTACCGGCGCTCGGCTGGGCGGATTACCACGGTTGGTGGCTGGCGGTGGGGACCGGCACCACGCTGGCGGGCCTGGTGATGGCAGAGCAAGGGCTTCGTGAGGTGCATGGGGCTCTGGCGGTACCCCCCGGGCATGGCGTCGAAGAAAACCTCTCGACCCTGGTGCAGGGCGGCCACGAACTGCATGACGCGTGCCGTGGTGGATTCGCCCGCATCGATGACGAACTGCTGGCGTTCATCGACCAGAGTGAGCGCGAAAGCGGCCTGCCGCTGGAGGCGGTGTACACCGGCAAGGCCTTGCTGGCCCTGCGTGATCAGGTCGTGGCCGGGCGTTTCGCACCCGGCACACGCCTGATCTTCCTGCACACCGGAGGGCTGCAGGGGCGTCGCGGTTACTTGTAGGGCAGCATGCGCAGCAGTGTGTCGTCGCGGCGCACATAGTGGTGATAGAGGCCGGCCAAGGCGTGCAGACCGATCAACCAGTAGCCCCAGCTGCCGACTCGCTCATGCCAGCCTTTGACGAACTTGGCCAGGTCCAGATCGGGCGCGACCAGTGCAGGCAGGTCGAGGCCATAGAACGGGATCGGCTTGTCCGCGGCGCTGAGGATGATCCAGCCGGCGATTGGCAGACCGATCATCATCACGTACAGCAGCAGATGCACCAGGTGCGACAGGCCCGTTTGCCAGGCCGGAGGCTTGGGCACGATCGGTGGGGTCGGGCGGCTCAGACGCATGGCCAGGCGCAGCCAGACCAGCACGAACACTGTCAGGCCGAGCATGAAATGCAGCTCTTTCATCAGGTCGCGCTCGGCGCTGCCTTTGGGAAACAGGCCGCGCAGCTCGATGGTGGCGTAGACCGCAGCCAACAGCACCAGCATCAGCCAGTGCAAGGCGATGGACAGACGCGCGTAATGCGTCGTGGATGTGGGTGAAGCCATGGTGGTTCCTCGTCATCAGGTTGGGGGCGGCGCTCTTGGTTGGCGCGTGGGTGTAACTCTAATCGTTGGCGAGGTTTTTTTCTTTGCGCCATGTCGTTGAAATGGCGGTTGACAGCAAAAAGCTCAGGGAGGCAGTTGCGGCCAGTTGTCCGCCGCCAGGAACACGCGCTCAGTTTCTTCCCATGCCCCGTGGTCGGCTTCCTCCAGCCTGACCAGCAACTGCGCGGGCGCAGTGCTGTCCAGCGCCTGAAGCCAGGCTTGGAACTGGCCGGGCGACCAGCAGTCCTCAGGCTCGACCCGTGTCGGCGCCAGCCAGGCGTGGCGGGGCAGGGCTTGCCAGCGGCCGTTGGGACAAGCCCGCTGGTAGTCCTGCCAGTGGCGGCGATGCAGCCATCGCCCGTGCAGGTGCTGCGGATGGGCGCCTGCCGGCGGTTCGGCATGTCCAGGCCAGGGATAGAACAAATAGCCGCCGAGCCACAGATGCGCCTGAACCTGCGTCACGCCCAGGCCCGTCAGGATTGCACGGCTCTGTGGACGTGTGGAGAGGGGCAGTTGGTGGCCCGCCAGGTGTGCCAGCTTGAGGTCCAGGCGGTCGTGACACCCGGGGCCCAGCCAGTGTGCCGGGGCGTGGCCGTCGCCATCGGGTGGGCCGAGATAGAGCTTGATGGCCAGCTCCAGGTGGTGCACGCCGTCCCGGTCTCGAAGGAGGATGTCCAATTCCCCCAGGGTATGGCCGGCTTCGCGGATCGCCAGGTTGGCCGCCAGCAACTCGATCCCAGGCGCCTGGCCCAGGGCAAATTGCCAGAGGCCTTCGTAGTACAGACCCAGGCGGCGACTGGTGATGCGCGCGAGCCAGTCGCGCAGGGGGCGGGGGTCATGGTCCAACGCCAGCAGCCAGTCGTGCAGGCGCTGTGGGTCGTGCGCCCAGTCGCTGGCGGTCAGCGGGTGGCGCTGGGGCGCGGGTGGCTGGTGCAGCATGGGGGCGGACACCAGCACCCAGGCCAGGTCGCGTACCGCAGGCTGGCGCAGTTGGCGGGGGAGTTCGTGCAGGTGGGCGAAGGGCGTCATCCAGCGAGCATAGCCGGTTTGCCGCTGGCGGGTCGTTTCGCCCATAATCCCAAGGCCATACTGGCCATCCGTCACCCGCCGCAGAGCCTTGCAGGAGCACCATGGAGCAATTTCGCAATATCGGTATCATCGGTCGCCTTGGCAGCTCCCAGGTGCTCGATACCATTCGCCGACTGAAAAGATTCCTGATCGAGCGCCACCTGCACGTGATCCTCGAGGACACCATTGCCGAGGTACTGCCCGGGCATGGCCTGCAGACTTCTACGCGCAAGCTGCTGGGCGAGGTCTGTGACCTGGTCATCGTGGTCGGTGGTGACGGCAGCCTGCTCGGCGCCGCCCGTGCGCTGGCTCGGCACAACATCCCGGTGCTGGGCATCAACCGCGGCAACCTGGGCTTTCTCACCGATATCCGCCCTGACGAGCTGGAGACCAAGGTCGCCGAGGTGCTCGATGGCCATTACCTGGTCGAGAACCGCTTCCTGCTGCAGGCCGAGGTCCGCCGCCACAACGAGGCCATTGGCCAAGGCGATGCGCTCAACGACGTGGTGCTGCACCCCGGCAAGTCGACACGGATGATCGAGTTCGAGATCTACATCGATGGCCAGTTCGTCTGCAGCCAGAAGGCCGACGGCCTGATCATCGCCACCCCCACCGGCTCCACCGCCTATGCGCTCTCCGCGGGCGGGCCGATCATGCACCCCAAGCTCGACGCCATCGTCATCGTGCCGATGTACCCGCACACCTTGTCCGGGCGGCCGATCGTGGTGGATGGCAACAGTGAGCTCAAGATCGTCGTCTCCCAGGACCTGCAGATCTACCCGCAGGTCTCCTGCGACGGCCAGAACCACTTCACCTGTGCTCCCGGCGACACCATCACCGTGAGCAAGAAACCGCAGAAACTGCGCCTGATCCATCCGCTGGACCATAACTACTACGAGGTGTGCCGCACCAAACTCGGCTGGGGCAGCCGTCTGGGGAGTGGAGGCGACTGATGCTCGATCCGGCACGCAGTTTCGACATCATCGGCGATGTACACGGTTGTGCCCTGACCCTGGAACGCCTGCTCGATGCCATGGGCTACAAGCGCCAGGGCGGGGTGTGGCGTCACCCTCGGCGCCAGGCGCTGTTCCTCGGCGACATCGTCGACCGTGGCCCGCGCATCCGCGAGGCCCTGCACATCGTCCACGACATGGTCGAGGCCGGTCAGGCCTTCTGCATCATGGGCAACCACGAGTACAACGCCCTGGCCTGGGTCACCCCGGCACTGCCGGACAGCGGCAAGACCTACGTCCGCGAGCACACCCCGCGCCACGCGCGGCTGATCGACGAGACCTTGACCCAGTTCGCCCATCATCCGGGGGACTGGCACGATTTCCTGCAATGGTTCTACGAGCTGCCGCTCTTCGTCGATGCCGGGCGCTTCCGTCTGGTCCACGCCTGCTGGGATCCGGGGTTGATCGCGCCGCTGCGCCGCGAGTACCCGAATGGGTGCATCGACGAACATTTCATCCAGGCTTCGGCGGTCTCCGGCAGCTTTGCGTCCACGGTGTGCAACCGCCTGCTGCGCGGCACCGACATGCGCTTGCCGGACGGGCTGACCCTGACCGGCGGCGATGGCCTGACCCGCGCGTTCTTCCGTACCAAGTTCTGGGAGGAAGACCCCCAAACCTATGGAGACATCGTGTTCCAGCCCGACGCCCTGCCCGAGGACGTGGCCCGCACGCCCCTGAGCCACAGCCAGAAGAACGCCCTGCTGCGGTACGCCGAAGACGAGCCGTTGCTGTTCGTCGGCCATTACTGGCGCAGCGGCCGCCCGGCCCCGATCCGCGACAACCTGGCCTGCCTGGACTACAGCGCCGTGCTCTACGGCAAACTGGCGGCCTACCGCCTGGATGATGAAACCCGCATCGACCCCCACAAATTCGTCTGGGTCGATGTCGAACGCCCGCAGGCCAGCCAATGAACGTGATCGAAGCGATGCGCCTGCCTCTGACGGTCGACCTGGGCGGCTTCGTCAAGATGCTGCGCCGGTTGCAGGTCCCGCACCGGGTGGTCGAACAGGGGCAGGAGCAGATTCTCTGGGTGCCGGCCTCGCTGGCCGAGGAGGTGCGCGAGTTGTATCAGCGGTATCCCGAAGGCAACGATGAGATCCAGTTGCCCGAGGAGGTGCTCGCCGCCATGGCCCAGCGTCCTACCCTGGCCGACCAGGCCCGGGCCTGCAAGGTCACCGCAGGGGTGCTGTTGCTGTGCCTGGTCGTCGCCGTGCTGACCGGTCTGGGCGACAACCTGTCGACGGTCGGCTGGTTCACGTTCCTGGATTTCCGAGTGCAGGGCCAATACCTGTACTTCACCTCGCTGGACCAAGGCTTGGCCGAGGGGCAGTGGTGGCGCCTGGTGTCGCCGATGCTGCTGCACTTCGGTGTCCTGCACCTGGCCATGAACGCCCTGTGGTACTGGGAGCTGGGGCGGCGCATCGAGTTACGCCAGGGGCCCTGGGCGCTGCTGGGCCTGACACTGCTGTTCAGCCTGGTGTCCAACCTGGCTCAGCATTACACCAGCGGTCCCAGTCTGTTCGGTGGCTTGTCCGGTGTGCTCTACGGTTTGCTCGGGCATGTCTGGCTGTACCAGTGGTTGGCGCCCAGCCCGTTGTTCAGCCTGCCCAAGGGCGTACTGGTGATGATGCTGGTGTGGCTGTTGATCTGCCTGACCGGCGTGGTCGGCCAGCTCGGCTTCGGTCAGATCGCCAATGCCGCCCACGTAGGCGGGCTGCTCATCGGATGCCTGACCGGGCTCTTGGGCGGGGCCCTGGCACGGCGTAAACTGTCGGCTTGATTTAGGAGATGTTATGTCCACCTTTGCGCAAATGATCGAAAACATCACCCCCGAGATCTACGAGAGCCTGAAGCTGGCCGTGGAAATCGGCAAATGGGCTGACGGCCGCAAGCTGACCCCGGAGCAGAAGGCCTTGTCCCTGCAGGCGGTGATCGCCTGGGAGATGAAGAACCTGCCCGAGGAGCAGCGCACCGGCTACATGGGCCCACAGGAGTGCGCGTCGAAATCGGCACCGGTCCCCAACATTCTGTTCAAGTCGGACTCGGTACATTGATCGAACTCGCTCGTGGCTCTCTGAGCAAGATGGCGGTGCGCCTGGAAGCACCGGTTGTCCAATACGCCTTTCGCCTGGGTGAGGAGCAGGTGCCGGTCAATCCGCTGATCGGCAAGACCTTGCGCCTGGAGTACCTCGGCGCCATCCACTGCACCCATTGCGGCAAGCGCACCAAGACCAGCTTCAGCCAGGGTTACTGCTACCCGTGCATGACCAAGCTGGCCCAGTGCGATGTCTGCATCATGGCCCCGGAAAAATGCCATTACGACGCCGGTACCTGCCGCGAGCCGTCGTGGGGCGAGCAGTTCTGCATGACCGACCACGTGGTGTACCTGGCCAACTCCTCGGGCATCAAGGTCGGCATCACCCGCGCCACCCAGCTGCCCACCCGCTGGCTCGACCAGGGGGCCAGCCAGGCCTTGCCGATCCTGCGCGTGGCCACCCGGCAACAGTCCGGCCTGGTCGAGGACTTGCTACGCAGTCAGGTTCCGGATCGCACCAACTGGCGCGCGCTGCTCAAGGGCGACGCCGAGGTGCTCGACCTGCCGGCCATCCGCGAACAGATCTTCGACGCCTGCGCCGATGGGCTGCGGGGCTTGCAGGAGCGCTTTGGCCTGCAGGCGATCCAGCCGCTGGCCGATGCCGAAGTGGTCCAGATGCGCTACCCGGTCGAGGCCTACCCGAAAAAGATCGTCAGCTTCAACCTGGACAAGGACCCCGTGGCCGAAGGCACGCTGTTGGGCATCAAGGGCCAGTACCTGATCTTCGACACCGGCGTGATCAACATTCGCAAGTACACGGCCTACCAATTGGCCGTGCACCAGTAAAAGGACCAGCACGATGCGTACCGAACAACCGCAAGTGATCTACCTCAAGGATTACCAGGCGCCCGAGTACCTGATCGACGAGACGCACCTGACGTTCGAGTTGTTCGAGGATCACAGCCTGGTCCATGCGCAGTTGGTCATGCGCCGCAACCCGGCCCGGGGCGCCGGCCTGCCGCCGCTGGTGCTCGATGGCCAGCAGCTGGAACTGCTGAGCGTGCAGTTGGATGACCAGGCGCTGGCCGCCGACGACTACCAGCTCGACGACGACAGCCTGACCGTGCAGCCCAAGGCCGAGCGGTTCACCCTCGACACCAGCGTGAAGATCCATCCCGAGAGCAACACCGCGCTCGAAGGCCTGTACAAGTCCGGCAAGATGTTCTGCACCCAGTGCGAGGCCGAGGGGTTTCGCAAGATCACCTACTACCTAGACCGCCCGGATGTGATGAGCACCTTCACCACCACGGTGATCGCCGAACAGCATCGCTACCCGGTGCTGCTGAGCAACGGCAACCCGATCGGCAGCGGTCCAGCCGAAGACGGCCGTCACTGGGCGACCTGGGAAGACCCGTTCATGAAGCCGGCCTACCTGTTCGCCCTGGTTGCCGGTGACCTTTGGTGTGTCGAGGACACCTTCACCCGCCAGTCTGGCCGTGATGTGACCCTGCGGATCTACGTGGAGCCGGAGAACATCGACAAGTGCGACCACGCCATGGTCAGCCTGAAGAAGTCCATGCGCTGGGATGAGGAAGTCTACGGCCGAGAGTACGACCTGGACATCTTCATGATCGTCGCGGTCAACGACTTCAACATGGGCGCCATGGAAAACAAGGGCCTGAACATCTTCAACTCCAGCTGTGTGCTGGCGCGTGCCGAAACGGCCACCGACGCCGCTCATCAGCGCGTCGAAGGCGTGGTGGCCCACGAATACTTCCACAATTGGTCGGGCAACCGCGTCACCTGCCGCGACTGGTTCCAGCTGTCGCTCAAGGAAGGCTTCACCGTATTCCGCGACGCCGAGTTCAGTGCCGACATGAACTCGCGCACCGTCAAGCGCATCGAGGACGTGGCCTACCTGCGCACGCACCAGTTCGCCGAGGATGCCGGCCCCATGGCCCATCCGGTGCGCCCGGACAGCTTCATCGAGATCTCCAACTTCTACACCCTGACCGTGTACGAGAAGGGCGCCGAAGTCGTGCGCATGGTCCGCACCCTGCTGGGCAGCGAAGGTTTCCGCAAGGGCAGCGACCTGTATTTCGAGCGCCATGATGGCCAGGCCGTGACCTGCGACGACTTCATCAAGGCCATGGAAGACGCCAACGGCGTGGACCTCACCCAGTTCAAGCGTTGGTACAGCCAGGCCGGCACGCCGCGCCTGGAGGTCAGCGAAGCCTATGACGCCGCCGCGCAGACCTACAGCCTGACCTTCCGCCAGAGCTGCCCGCAGACCCCGGACAAAGCCCAGAAGCAACCGTTCGTGATCCCGGTGGAGCTGGGCCTGCTGGACGCCCAGGGCAACGACCTGCCGCTGCGCCTGGCCGGCGAAGCCGCGCCGCAGGGCACCAGCCGTGTGCTGTCGGTGACCGAGGCCGAGCAGACCTTCACCTTCGAAGGCATCGCCGCCAAGCCGCTGCCGTCGCTGCTGCGTGGCTTCAGCGCACCGGTCAAGCTGAGCTTCCCGTACGATGGCGACCAGTTGATGTTCCTCATGCAGCACGACAGCGACGGCTTCAACCGCTGGGAAGCGGGTCAGCAGCTGTCGGTACAGGTGTTGCAGGAGCTGATCGGCCAGCACCAGCGTGGCGAGGCACTCAAGCTCGATCAGCGGCTGATCACGGCCCTGGACACAGTGCTGGGCAACGCGTCGCTCGATGCGGCCATGGTCGCCGAGATGCTGTCGCTGCCAGGTGAGGCCTACCTCACCGAGATCAGCCAGGTGGCCGACGTCGACGCCATCCATGCTGCCCGCGAGTTCGCCCGCAAACAGATCGCCGAACAGCTGTTCGACGCGCTGTGGGCGCGTTACCAGGCCAACCGCGAAGTTTCCGGCAAGACCGCCTACGTCGCCGAGGCCGAGCACTTCGCCCGTCGCAGCCTGCAGAACATCGCGCTGTCCTACCTGATGCTCACTGGCAAGCCGCAAGTGCTGGAGGCGACCCTGGAGCAGTTCGAGCAGTGCGACAACATGACCGAGCGTCTCACCGCCCTGGCCGTGTTGGTCAACTCGCCGTTCGAGGCCGAGCGCGCCAAGGCCCTGGACGCCTTCGCCGAGCACTTCAAGGACAACCCGTTGGTCATGGACCAGTGGTTCAGCGTGCAAGCCGCCAGCACCCTGCCGGGCGGCCTGGCGCGGGTCAAGGCGCTCATGCAACACCCGGCGTTCACCCTGAAGAACCCCAACAAGGTGCGTGCACTGGTCGGCGCCTTTGCCGGGCAGAACCTGGTGAACTTCCATGCTGCCGACGGTTCCGGCTATCGCTTCCTGGCGGACCTGGTAATCGAACTCAACGCCCTCAACCCACAGATCGCTTCGCGCCAGTTGGCGCCGCTGACCCGCTGGCGCAAGTACGACGATGCGCGCCAGGCACTGATGCGTGGCGAGCTGCAGCGCATCCTGGCTTCCGGGGCGCTGTCCAGCGATGTGTATGAAGTGGTGAGCAAGAGCCTGGCCTGAGCCGAGGCGGTTCACAGCCCCTGACGGGGCAACCGCCTTGTTTTTTGTGTTGCCTGCAATGGCCAATTTGCGGGTAAATCGGAGCGCCGAACCACCGCTGCGATTTGCCCGCGAAGACAGCACCGCGTCCCCTGGCAAGGGCCTCGCCCTTGTCCGTCATGTTCTAGTGCTTAACAAAACATAACGTCCCGCTCGTTGTTTTCCCGCCGACATCCCCGATAGGATGGCCCCAAAGCTATTGCGGTGCTCTGGAACAGGCTTTTCGCAGCACCCGCCAATGGCCTTACCCACTACAAGAACACAAAAGGGGGCGGTCATGAGAGACCGGACAAGCGTGCGTGCGCGGCGTGGTGCATGGCCACTGGCGGCCAGTATGTGGCTGGCGCTGGCCATGGCGACAGGAGCAGGTAGCGCGCAGGCTGCCGCTGCCGAGGAATACTCGGTGGAATCGGCCAGGGCCAGCCAGAGCCTGCTGATCGATGCCGTCACGCTCGGTAACCGGCTGGTGGTGGTCGGCGACCGTGGCCATATCCTGTTCTCCGACGACCAGGGCAAGACCTGGACCCAGGCCCGGGTGCCCACTCGGCAACTGCTCACGGCCGTGTTCTTCCTCGACAACAAACGCGGCTGGGCCGTCGGCCATGATGCCCAGGTACTGACCACCAACGATGGCGGCGCCACCTGGAGCAAGCAGTTCGAGGACCTTTCGCGCGAAGCGCCACTGCTCGATGTGACCTTCCTCGACGCCCAGCACGGTTTTGCCGTGGGTGCCTATGGCGCCCTGATCGAGACCACCGATGGCGGCCAGCACTGGCAGGACATCGCTGAGCGCCTGGACAACCCCGATCAGTTGCACCTCAACGCCATTGCCTCGATCAAGGGCGCTGGCCTGTTCATCGTCGGCGAGCAGGGCAGCATGTTCCGCTCCAGCGACAACGGCCAGAGCTGGTCGCGCGTCGAAGGCCCCTACGAGGGGTCGTTGTTCGGCGTGATCGGTACCGCCCAGCCCCGCACACTGCTCGCCTATGGCCTGCGCGGCAACCTGTTCCGCTCCACCGATTTCGGTGAGTCCTGGCAGCCGATCGCGCTCAAGGCCGCCCGCGGCTCGCTGGAGTTCGGCCTGGCAAGCGCCACCCTGCTCGACGATGGCAGCCTGGTCCTGGTAGGCAACGGCGGCACGGTGCTGCGCAGCCACGATGACGGCCAGAGCTTCACGGTCTACAACCGCGCCGACCGTCTGGCGCTGTCAGCCGCCACGGGGCTTGCCAACGGCGGCCTGCTGCTGGTGGGCCAAGGTGGTGTGCACCTGGCCACCGCCAAAGGCGCAGAGGAGGAACAGCGATGACCCGTCGGGAGAATTTCGACATGCACCAGCAGCATCATCAGGACAAAGCGACCCTGCTCGAACGGCTGATCTTCAACAACCGGCCGGTGGTCATCGCCCTGTGCCTGCTGGTGAGCATTTTCCTGTTCTGGCAGGCCACGCAGATCCGCCCGTCCACCAGTTTCGAAAAGATGATCCCGCTGCAGCACCCGTTCATCGAACAGATGCTCGAACACCGCAATGACCTGGCCAACCTCGGCAATACCGTGCGCATCTCGGTGGAGGCGGTCAACGGCGATATCTTCGACAAGGCCTACATGGAGACCCTGCGCCAGATCCACGACGAGGTCTTCTACATTCCTGGCGTCGACCGGGCCGGGCTCAAGTCGCTGTGGAGCCCGAGCGTGCGCTGGACCGAAGTGACCGAGGATGGCTTCGCCGGCGGCGAGGTGATCCCCAACACCTACAACGGCTCGGCCGAAAGCCTCGATGAGCTGCGCGACAACGTGCTCAAGTCCGGCCAGGTCGGGCGTTTGGTGGCCAACAACTTCAAGTCCAGCATCGTCGACGTGCCCTTGATGGAGAGCTACCCAGACCCGCAGGACCAGAGCAAGCAGGTCAAGCTGGACTACCAGCAGTTCTCCCATCAACTGGAAGAGAAGATCCGCGACAAGTTCCAGGCCCAGAACCCCAATGTGAAGGTGCACATCGTCGGCTTCGCCAAGAAGGTCGGTGACCTGATCGATGGCTTGGTGATGGTGGTGATGTTCTTCGGTGTGGCCCTGGCCATCACCTGGGCGCTGTTGTACTGGTTCACCTGGTGCATCCGCAGCACCATCGCCGTGCTCATCACCACCTTGGTGGCGGTGGTCTGGCAGTTGGGGTTGATGCACGCGGTCGGTTTCGGGCTGGATCCGTATTCGATGCTGGTGCCGTTCTTGATCTTCGCCATCGGCATCTCCCACGGGGTGCAGAAAATCAACGGTATCGCGTTGCAGTCGAGCGGTGCCGACAATGCCCTGACCGCCGCACGGCGCACCTTCCGACAACTGTTCCTGCCGGGCATGATCGCCATCCTGGCCGACGCGGTGGGCTTCATCACTTTGCTGGTGATCGACATCGGGGTGATCCGCGAGCTTGCCATTGGTGCGTCGATCGGCGTGGCGGTGATCGTCTTCACCAACCTGATCCTGTTGCCGGTAGCGATTTCCTACGTGGGTATCAGCCAGAAAGCCATCGCCCGCAGCAAGAAGGACGCAACCCGCGAACACCCGTTCTGGCGCCTGCTGGCCAACTTCGCCAGCCCCAAGGTGGCGCCAGTGTCCATCGCCCTGGCCCTGGCGGCCTTTGCCGGTGGCCTGTGGTACAGCCAGAACCTGAAGATCGGCGACCTCGATCAGGGTGCGCCGGAACTGCGTCCTGACTCACGCTACAACCAGGACAACAACTTCATCATCAGCAACTACTCCACCAGTTCCGACGTCTTGGTGATCATGGTCAAGACGCCGGCCGAGAGCTGCTCGATCCATTCGACCATGGCGCCGATCGACGAGCTGATGTGGACCATGGAAAACACGCCCGGCGTGCAGTCGGCGATTTCCCTGGTGACTGTGTCCAAGCAGGTGATCAAGGGCATGAACGAGGGCAGCCTGAAGTGGGAGACCCTGTCGCGCAACCCGGACGTGCTCAACAACTCCATCGCCCGCGCCGATGGCCTGTACAACACCGACTGCTCCCTTGCGCCGGTGCTGGTATTCCTCAACGACCACAAGGCCGAGACGCTGGAGCGGGTCACCGCGGCGGCCCAGGCGTTTGCCGACAGCCATGACAAAGAGGGTCTGCAGTTCCTCCTGGCGGCCGGCAACGCGGGCATCGAGGCGGCCACCAACGAGGTGATCAAGTCGGCCGAACTGACCATCCTGGTGCTGGTGTACTTGTGTGTGGCGGTGATGTGCCTGATCACCTTCCGCTCGTTCGCCGCGACCCTGTGCATCGTCCTGCCGCTGGTGCTCACCTCGGTGCTGGGCAACGCCCTGATGGCCTTCATGGGCATCGGCGTGAAGGTCGCCACCCTGCCGGTGGTGGCCCTGGGCGTGGGGATCGGCGTGGACTACGGCATCTATATCTACAGCCGGTTGGAGAGCTTCTTGCGGGCGGGGCTGCCGCTGCAGGAGGCTTATTACGAAACCCTGCGCTCCACCGGCAAGGCGGTGCTGTTCACTGGCCTGTGCCTGGCCATCGGGGTGTGCACCTGGATCTTCTCGGCGATCAAGTTCCAGGCCGACATGGGCCTGATGCTGACCTTCATGCTGCTGTGGAACATGTTCGGTGCGCTGTGGCTGCTGCCGGCGTTGGCGCGGTTCCTGATTCGTCCGCAGAAGCTGGCGGGCAAGGCGGGCGGGTCGATCTTCGCGCATTGATCCTGAGGGGGCCGCTTTGCGGCCCTTCGCAGGCTTCGCTCGTTCCCACAGGTGCCGCGTCGCCGAGGCTATAATGCCTGTCCATTTCTTTGCGGACCTTCCCATGACCACCCTTGCCAATGCCCTCGAATCTTGCGACATGCTGCTGATCGACGGGCTGCATGCCTTCGATTTCACCTTCGACGCCGATGGCCTTTCGGTCGAATGCATGGATGGCCGTCAACTGCGCCGCTGGCGCTTCACGCCCGAGCAGGTTGCCGCCGCGGTTGCCGAGGGCGATCAGTGGCAGCTCAACGATGCCGAAGGCGAGCATCGGCTAGTCTGTATGGATGCCTTGCGCGCCTCGGAAGATGACGAAGATGAAGACTTGGAAGAGCCTGCTGATCGCTAGTCTCATGGGTCTGACGTTCACCGCCCAGGCGGGCGTGCTGTTGGTCGGCAGCTACACCGACGGCACCAGTCAGGGCATCTACCGCTACCGCTTCGATACCCGCAGCGGCCAGATCGACGCCAAGCCCCGGCAGGTGGTCAAGAGCGTGAGCCCGTCATGGCTGGTGCTCTCGGCTGACCAGCGGCTGTTGTTCGCGGTCAACGAAACGCCCCAGGGCCACGTGAGCAGTTTTTCGTTGGGCACCCAGGGCGAGATCAAGCCCCTCAACCAGGTGGCCAGCCGTGGCGACGAGCCGACTCACGCCAGCCTCAGCCATGACCAGCGCTACCTGTTCATCGCCAACTACGCCGTTGCGCCGGTGCCGGGCGGTAGCCTGGTGGTGATCCCGGTGGCACGGGACGGCAAGCTCAAGGACGTGGTCCAGCAACTGCGTCATACCCCAAGCAAGGTCAACCCCGAGCGCCAGGCCGGTGCCCACGTGCACTCGGTGGTGCTTTCGCCTGACGGGCGCCACCTGTATGCCAGCGACCTGGGCGCCGACAAGGTGTTCATCTATCGCTATGACGGCGCCAGCCCTGAGCACCCGTTGAGCCCGGCGATTCCCGCCTCGGTGACGTTGCCTGCCGGCAGTGGCCCACGTCATCTGTTGTTCGACGCCAAGGGCCGGCACGCCTACCTGACCCTGGAAATGAGCGGCGAGGTAGTGAAGTTCGACGTGCAGGACGGCAATCTGGTCGAACGCCAGCGCCTGCCCCTGACCGAACAGCAGGACGCTGCGGCGAAAGCCTCTGGCGGACTGCATCTGTCGGCCGACGGGCGTTTCCTGTATGTCAGCAATCGCGGCACTGCCAATGAGATCGTGGTATATGCGGTGGGCAAGGATGACGGCCAGCTGACCTTGTTGCAGCGCCGGTCGGTGGAGGGGGATCACCCCCGGGAGTTCACCCTCGATCCGAGTGGCAACTTCTTGCTGGTGGCCAACCAGAAGAGCAATCAGATCGTGGTCATGCGCCGTGACCCACGAAGCGGCAAGCTCGGCGAGACCGTGCAGACCTTGCCGCAGGACGCGCCGTCGGACCTCAAGTTTCTCGAGTGACTATCAATCGGCGTGATAATCGCTACTGGCGCAATGAATTTCTGCAGGCCTGCCTGGCGGCGTAAGTTTGATCCAAGGCCAACAACGGCCACCGTCAAACCACCGAAGTCGAGGACTGCCCGCATGAACTTCAATCTCTTCCCGGTCATTGCCGCTTCTGCCATTTCCGCCTCTGTCGTCCTGCCGGCCCATGCCCAGGTAGAGGTGCGCGGCAAATCGTCCGTCACCCACAGCTATACCGAAAAGTACCTGCAGCAAAGCGCGCATTTCCACGCAGCCCTCGGCGGCAAGCACGCACATTGATTGCAGGAAAGAGTGGTGGTAGCACAACGCCATATGTTTAAATTTGACGCTGTATTTTTGACTCCGGGGGTGGAGCATGATGTGGCGTATCGCGGCGGTAGTGCTGTTGCTGTTCTCTTCGCCGATCCTGGCGATCTAAAAAGGCACGAACGATGGTCTGTTGTTGCACTGGCCTATTCGCGGGTGAACCCGCTCCCACAGGCTCTTCGGCGCTATCAAGCACTGTGGGGACGGGTTTGCTGCGAATGGACAGCATGCAGACAGAGGAAATCAGCGGGCCATGATGGCCTTGAACAGGTCTGATTCCAGCCAGCCCTGCAACCAGCTGCGTACCCGCGGGTAGGGCGCCTCGGCGAACCAGTGCGGTTCGACCCCGGCGAACTGGCGCATCAAGGGCAGCAGCGCGGCATCGGCCAGACTCGGATGCTCGGCGAGCAGGTAGGGACGGCCTTCGAGCAATCCTTCCAGCTCCGCCAGCCAGGGTTCGGCCTGCTGGCGATAGTGCTCGCGCGAATGTTCAGGGTAGCGTTCGGCGTACTTGTACAGATTCACCTGAGCCTTGAATGTCTGGTCGTTGCGCGCGATCAGTTCCAGCGCCTGGGCTGAGGCCGCAGGGTCCGCCTGCAGGCGCCAATCCTGCGGATCGTTCTGCTCCAGGGCCCAACGCATGATATCCAGGCTTTCTTCGAGCACCTGGTCACCGGTATCGAGCACCGGCACCGTGCCCTTGGGCGACAGTGCCAGCAGCTCGGCGGGCTTGTTCTTCATCGCCACTTCGCAGATATCCACCGGGCACCCGGCATAGCGCAGGGCCAGGCGCGCGCGCATGGCCCAGGGGCAACGGCGGAACGAATAGAGCCTCACCCGCACACCTCCACATCGCTCAGGCCATTGCCCTGGCGGCGTACTTGGATCTGTACCGGGATACGCTCGTGCATTTCCTGCACGTGAGAAATCACCGCCACCTTGCGTCCCTGGGCCTGCAGGCCGTCGAGGGCATCCATCGCCAACTGCAGGGACTCCGGGTCCAGGCTGCCGAAGCCCTCATCGATGAACAGCGATTCGATGCGCAGGGTGCTGGAGGCCATGGACGCCAGGCCCAAGGCGAGGGCCAGGGATACCAGGAAGGTCTCGCCACCGGAGAGCGAATGCACCGAGCGCAGCTCGTCGCCCATCTCGGTGTCCTGCACCAGCAGGCCCAGGGCACTGCCGCCGCGCTTGAGGCGATAGCGCTTGGCCAGTTGGCGCAATTGGCTGTTGGCGTGATGCAGCAGCAGGTCCAGGTTGTAGCCCTGGGCGATCTTGCGGAAGACATCGCCCGAGGCCGAGCCGATCAATGCATTCAGACGTGCCCAGCGCTGCCACTGCTGGTAAGCCTGGTCGATCTCGCCGGCCAGTGCCTCGTGCGCCTGCTGGCGACGCTGATCGTCGGCCTGACGGGCGCGCAGTTCGGCGCACTGCTGCTCCTGGCTAGCCAGCGCTTGCTGGAGGGTGGCCAGCGCTTCTTCCAGGGCCTCGGGGGCAACTTCGACGATGGCTTGGGCGGCATGCTGTTGTAAGCGCTGCTCACGTTCCTGCAGCAGCACGCGGCCTTGCTCGATGGCTTTTTCTGCTGTTTGCAGACGCTGGCGCAGTTCGCCGAGCTGGGCATCGTCGATGGCCAGCAGGCGGTCGAGACCGGTGTCGTCCAGTTCGGGATGTGCGCTGCGCCACTGGTCGATCTCGCCCTGCAACTGCTGGCACTCCTGCTCCAGTGTGTGCTGGCGCTCGCGGTTGGCCTTGAGCTCGCCGGCCAATTGCACGCCTTGGGTGCGCAGCGCCTGCAAGCGCTCGGAAATCTCGGCCTCGGTGAGGCGGGCCTGTTCCAGTTGCGCGGTCATATGCTGTTGCCAGGCCTCGGCACTGGGCTGCTCGCCGAGCAGTTCGGCTAGCGTGGCCAGGGCCTGCAGGCGCTGCTCATCCAAGGTGGCGAGTTTGTGCTGAAGCTGCTGTTGGGTGTTCAGGCGCAGTTGCTGCTGGTCGCGCAGTTTCTCCAGTTGAGCCTGGCGGGCCTGCTGTTCTTCCTGTTCGTCCTTGCGTTGGTCGAGCTGCTGGCGGCGCAGGGCGATCTGTTGGTCGAGGCCCAGGAACGCGTTGGCCGGGTCGTCGCGCAGGGCCTGGAGAATGTCCTTGGGCAGCACGCTGGCCAGGTCGTTCAGGCCTTGTTCGAGCTGTTGCTCGTCGGCGGCCAGGGCCTGGTGTTGTTGGTCGAGGTGACGTTGGGCCTGCTGCTGGGCATCGCTGGCAGCCTGCAACTGCTGGTTCAGGCGGGCAGCGTCTTTTTGCAGGGTGAGCAGGGCGCTTTGGCGCTGCTCGTCGCGGTTGATCTCTTCCTCCAGGCGGCGCAGTTGCCCAGCGAGCCAGGCGCTGCGGGCGTTGTCGTCCTGCGGGGCGAGGGCGGGCCACAGGGCATGGGCCTGGAGCTGTTCGACGAGCGGTTGCAGTTGCTCGCCCAGGTGCACCTGTTGCTGCTGGTAGTCCTTGAGCTGGGCGTTGACCACGCCCAGTTGGGTACGCAGCTCCACCAACTGGCTGTTGAGCCCTTCGACCTGTGCGCGGGCGGCGTCTTCTTCGGCCTGGTCATGGCGGCCCAGGCTCTGCAGCAGGGCTTCGGGCTGGTGGAAGGGATGCTCGGCGCTGCCGCAGACCGGGCAGGGCTCGCCGTCGCGCAGTTGCGCGCGTAGCTCCTCGACACTGCTGGTCCGGGCCAGGCGCTGGCGTTCCAGCAGTTGGCGAGTCAGGGCGAGGGCCTGTTCGGCGGCTTCCTGCTCGGCCTTGGCGGCGGTGCCTTGGCCAATCAGTTGCTGGCGTTGCTGCATGGCCTGCTGCTGACGCTCACGCAGGCTGGCGAGGGTCTGACGCAGCTCCTGTTCACGATTATGCAGACGAGACAGGTCTTCGACCGCACGTTGTTGTTTGCGGTTGTCCTGGAGCATGGCGCCCAGCAGGTCGATCTGCTCGGCCAGCGCCTGGGGCTCGGCACCGGCTTCGCGGAACAACAGCTCGAAGCTGTCACGCTGGGCCTGCAATTGGGCATTGGCCTGGCTGACCTGGGCTTGCAGGCCCGGCAGCTCTTCCCGGCCCTTGGTCAGGCGACCGCCCACCAGCATCACTTGCTTGAGCTGAGGCAGGTAGGCCTGCCAGGCATCGGTCAGTCCGGACAGCTGCTCGCTGTGCGCGAGCGCCGCGTCGATCTGCTCCAGAGTTTGCAGGCTGCGCTGCTGGTTTTCTTCCAGTTGCTGCAATTGCTGCTGGCCGTCGGTGACGTCCTGGCCGGCGTGCGCGGCGGCGGTACGCTGGTCGGCCAGCTCTTCAGTCAGGCGCGCGAGGCTGTCTTGGGCGGCGAAGGCCTGGCGCAGGCGGGGGGCGTTTTCGTTGTGCTGGACCTGATGCTGGGCAAGTGCCTGGCGTGCGGCTTCAAGCGCCTGCTCGAATTCGCTCGTGCGGGCCTGCAGTTCGTCTTGCTGGCGTGCTTGTTCAGCGATCACCGCGGCCAGTGGGGTCAACTGTGCGGTCAGTACCTGCTGGCGATGGAACTGGTGGCGCTGCGGCGCCAGGCGCTCCAGACGCTGCAGGTCCAGGCGCTGCTCAGCCAGTTGTTGCCAGTCCTGTTCGGCCGCGTGCAGCGCCTGCTGGGCCTCGGTGTGCTGGGCCTGCAACTGGCGCTGCTCTTGGAGCCAGGTGCGTTGTTGCTCCAGTTGACGCTGGCGCGCCTGGTCGGCCTTGAATTGCTGCTGGGTGTGTTCTAATTGCTGGTCGAGCGCGGCGCGGGCTTCGCCGTCCATGGGCAGCAGATGCTCGGCCTGCTTCTTCAGGTCGTTGTGCCGCTCGCCAGTTTCCCTGGCCTTGATGAAGGCGCGTTGGCCCAGGCGGGTGTAGATGGCGGTGTTGGTGAGCTTTTCCAGCAGCTCGCTGCGTTCTCTGTCGTCGGCCTTGAGGAAGGCCCCGAATTCGCTCTGGGCCAGCATCACCGCACGGGTGAACTGCTCGAAGTTCAGCCCCAGGCGCGCCTCGACCAATTGCTTGTATTCGTTCTTACCGCTGCCCAGCAGTTGCTCGCTGTCCAGGTCGTACAGGCTCTGGCGGCTATGTTGCAGCTTGCCATTGGCTTTTTCGCGGGCGCGGTTGGCTTCCCAGCGGGCGCGGTAGCGGCGCCCGTCGATGCCGACGAAGTCCACCTCGGCATAGCCGCTGCCGGTGCCCCGGCGCAGCAGGTTGCGTGGGTCATAGGTCGGGATCTCGCCGTCGGCGTCCGGCACCTTGGCCTCCCGGCCGATGTCGTCGAGGCGGGGAACTGCGCCGAACAACGCCAGGCACAGGGCATCGAGCAGCGTGCTCTTGCCGGCACCGGTGGGGCCGGTGATGGCGAACAGGCCGGCGCTGGCCAGGGGCTCGGCGGTGAAGTCGATGTCGATCGGGCCTGCCAGGGAGGCAAGGTTCTTCAGGCGAGTGGCAAGGATCTTCATGGTTGCTCCTCCTCCAGCTGGACGTCTTGCAGGAGCAGGGCGAAATCGGCCAGGGCCTGCTCATCCACCGGGTTGCCGTAGGCCTGCTCCCAGGCACGGCTGAACAGATCTTGCGGGGTCAGCTGCGACAGCTCGACGAAGGGCTGCTCGTCATCGTCCTGTCGGTCGCGTCCGGCGTATTCGGCGCTGATGCGCACCAGGCGCACGGCCTTGCCCTCCAAGGCGCTTTCGATTTGCTGGCGCAGGTCTGGCTGCGGCTCGTCCAGGCGTACCCGCACTTCCAGCCAAGGCTGGCGGTTGGGGTCTTCCAGCAGGTCGATCACCGGCAGGTCGGTCAGTTGTTGCAGCAACTCGCCCAGCGGGGCAGGGCCGATGCGTTGCAGGGCCACGGCACGCGGCACTGGGCGAGACTCGACGCTGACCAGCTCGGCGCCGTCGAGCTCGATTTCCAGCACTTGGTGCGGGTAGTTGATTTCAGCGAACGACAGCGGGATCGGCGAGCCGCTGTAGCGGATGCGTTCTTCGCGGTTGACCCGTTGCGGCTTGTGCAGGTGGCCCAGGGCGACATAGCTGATGGCCTTGTCGAACAGCCGCGCCGGCAGGGCCTCGGCGTTGCCGATGATCAGGCTGCGTTCAGAGTCTTCCGAAACCGCGCCACCGGCCATGTGCGCATGGCTGATGGCGACCAGCGCCTGGTCTTTCTTGCGCTTGGCCTGGGCAGCGGCGATCAGTTGCTGATGCACCTGGGTGATGCCTTGCAGATAGTCGTCGCCCAGTTGCGGGCCGGTGACTTCCGCAGGGCGCAGGAATGGCAGGGCCAGGCACCAGGCACAGACCTTGCCCCGGGCGTTGGTCAGCGGGATCAACAGGCGTTCGGCGTCCAGCTGGCCTTCGTCGAGCCAATGCACGCGGCCCAGCGCATGGGTGCGCAGGCGTCGCATCAAGGCGGCCGGCAGTTCGATGCGCGAGCCGGAGTCGTGGTTGCCGGCGATCATCACGATGTCGAGTTTGGGCTGCTGCTCATGGGCCTGGACGATGAAGTCGTAGAGCCGCTCCTGGGCTTTGACCGGCGGGTTGACCGTGTCGAAGATGTCGCCGGCGATCAGCAGGGCGTCGGGTTGGCGCAGGCGCAGTTGGCCGAGCAGCCAGTCGAGGAAGCAGGCGTGTTCGAAATCGCGTTCCTGGCCGTGCAGGCTTTGGCCCAGGTGCCAGTCGGAGGTGTGAAACAGACGCATGGAGAGTTCCGCAAGCATGCAGGCGTGGCACAGGGCGCCACGCGCTGAAGGTTATTTGGGGTAAAGCGGCGGCAGGCTGCCTGTTTCGCCCGAAGGCGTCAGGACCTGCTCGGCCGGTGGGATGGTGCCGATGGCGCGCCACAGCTCGTCGCCTTGCCAGTACTGGCCGCTTTCGCTGTACAAGGCGCCATTGAGCCCATCCAGGGCATCGGACAAGGGTACGAAACGGGCGGCCATCTCGGCCAGGGTTTCCGGTTGCTGGCGCGCCCAGGCATCGAGCGCCTGACGGGTGGCCTGAGGGTCGTTGGCCTGGCAGGCGCGCTTGAGGTCGTCCAGCAGGCTGCGTGGGCTCGGACCGGTCTGGGTGGCGCGCAGCACCGCTGGCTGCGAGCGGGCGCGCCACCACAGGGCGAAGCCCAGCAGGGTGGTCAGGGCCAGCACCAGGGTCGCCAGTTGCCAGGGCCACAGCAGGGCATTGCTGGCGCTGCTGTCGCCGACCGGGGTGTCGGCGCTCAGGGCTGGGTTGTCCTCCACTTGCAGGGTGCGCGCCGGCAGGCTGCTGTGTTCCAGGTGGTCTTCGCGGGTATTCCACCAGGTGATTTCCAGCGCGGGCAAGGCCAGGTCGCCACTGTGGGTCGGGACCAGCGCCTCGCGCTCCTCGCGGTTGGCGGTCATGCCCCGTTCGCTGATTTCATTGCGCAGCACAGGTTGGTCCGGGTAACGGCGCAGGCCGCGGATCTCTGTGGCCGGCAGGGGGGGAAGCTGGGTGCTGGACAGGCCCTCGGCGCGCAAGGTGATGCCGCGGGTCAGGGAGTCGCCGATCTGTGTCTGCTGGCCGCTTGGGTCCGGGCTCCAGTGCTCTTCCAGGGTCAGGCTGCGTGCCGGCAGCCACGGCTGGTCGGTGGGCCAGGCGGCGGGAATCGGTCGTACCTTCAGGTGCAGGGGCAACGAGCTGACCTGGACCTGGCGACCCACGCGCGGGGTGCCGGCCGGTTGCTCGCCATTGTCGGCGGCGGTGGCGGTGAAGGTCAGCGCGGGGAGGTCCAGGGTGCCACTTTGTTGCGGGTAGATCGCATAGCGGGTCTCGATCACGCCGTGGCGTATGCCGTTGATTTCCTTTTCATAGGTGCGCGACTCGCCCAGGGGTTCGACCTTGGCGTTGTCCAGTTGCAGCGGGCTCAGGCTGCTGTCGTCGTACAGCGACACCGAGTGATAGATGCGCAGGGTCAGCACCGCCTGGGCCTGGACGTACACCTCGGGGCTGTCCAGGGTGGCCTCGACGAACACTTGAGAGGCGCCTTCGGGGCGGCTGGCGTCGGCTTGCAAGACTTGCAGCTCGATGGCCTGGCTCTGCGACTGGCCCAATTGCAGCTCAGGGATGCGCAAGCTGCCGCTGCGCTTGGGGAGCAGGGTGATGATCCAGCGAGTACTGGCGCGGGTCTCGCCATCGAGGGTGTGCAGGCTGTTGAGCTGGCGGGTGCCGCGCACTTCGAAATCGCCTTCCAGGGCGCGCAGGTCGGGTTTGCCGAACTGGGTGACGTCCTGGCTTTCCAGGGTCAGCTCCAGGGTTTCGCCGGCCTGCAGGCGAGTGCGGTCGACGCTGGCTTGCAGGATGGGTTGGGCCTGGGCCTGGAGGAGCCACAGCAGGCTGAATAGAAAGACGCCGAGGCGACTCATCGTGGGGTGTCCTGATGCAATTGCTGTTCATACCAGAATTTGCGCCGCAGCAGCTGGGCCGGGTTGTCGGGGATTTCCCGCAACCATTGCTCCAGGGCCTGACGCTGTTCGGCATCCAGGCTGGTGGAGACCGGCCGCTGCGGCGGCTGGGTGGTGCTGTCGTCATCGCCGGGCTGGTCGCTGCCTGGCCCTTGCGTATTATTGGCGTTCTCGCCCTGACCCTGGGCCGACGCCTGCTCGTCGCTGCCAGGCGCGCCTTGGGCTGTGCTGGGCGCCGAGCTGCTGTTGCCCTCGGTTTCATTGCCGGGTGTGCCTTCGGACTCGCTGTCTGCCGGTTGTTCCTCGGCCTTGGCCTGGCGCTGCTGCAACAATTGCTGGACCAAGGCCTGGTTGTCCAGGGCCGGCTGCAGGTCGGGCTGGCGCTCCAGGGCCTGCTCGTAGGCATCCAGCGCGGCCTCCAGTTCGCCGGCACGGGCCAGAGCGTTGCCTCGATTGTAGTGGGCTGCGGCGCTGCTGCCTTGGGCAAAGGCCTTGGCGGCACCTTCGTAGTCACCGGCCTGGTACAGCGCCATGCCGCGCCACTGTGGGTCTTCGAAGCGCCGGGCGGCTTCGGCGGGGTGTTGCTGCTCGAGCAGGCGCTGGCCTTGTTGGTCCGGGCGCAGCCACAGGTCGTTGAATTCGAAGGCCTGGCTCGGTTGCGGCAACGCCAGCAGCAACGGCAGGCAGAACAACCAGCCGCGTCGCCCGGCGCAGGCCGCCAATAGCAGCAAAGGCAGCAGCAACCAGTAACCTTGGTCGGCCCAGCTGTCCAGCTGTAGGGTCTGGCCGTCGGCGCGCAGGGTGCGGGGGTTGTCGAACAGGCCCAGTCCGCGCAGGTCAAGGTCATCGATGCGGGCGTGGCGGTAGCGCCCACCGGTGCTGTTGATGAAGGCCTTGAGGCTGGCGCTGTCCAGGCGTGGTAGCAGGATGCCGCCCTGATTGTCCTTGAGGTATTCGCCATTGGCCTGGCGAACCGGCGCGCCCTCGCTGCTGCCGATGCCGAGCATCAGCAGGCTGGGGCCCTGGCGGCCGAGGGCTTTGAGGATGCCGCTGCGTTCGGCGTCGCTCAGCGAGGAGCCGATCAGCAACAGGCGTCCCTGGCCTAGGCCGCTCTGGGCGAGCAGGGTCAGGCCTTTCTGCACGGCCAGGTCGGCTCGCTGCCCCGGCTGCGGCATGATCGAAGGGTCGACCGCCTCGAGCAGGTTGCGGGTGGTGCCCAGATCGTCCGACAGCGGCACCAGGGTGTGCGCACTGCCGGCATACACCACCAGGGCGGTCTGGCTGTCGCGGCGGTGCTCGAGCAGGTCGAGGATCTTGCGGCGGGCCTGCTCCAGGCGGTTGGGCGTGCTGTCTTCGGCGAGCATCTGTGGTGTCAGTTCGAGCAGGATCACCAGCGGGTCGGCGGGGCGCTGGCGGGTTTCCTCCAGGCGTTGCCAGCTTGGCCCGAGCAAGGCCAGGACCACCAGCAGCCAGGCCAGGCCGAGGGCGATCCACGGCAGTTTGCTGGTCTGGCCTTTGCCGCCGCCGAGCAGCACGGCGTGGAACTGCACGGGCAGGATCAGCTGCCAGCGCCCGGCGCGCTTGCGCCGGTGCCAGAGCTTGAACAGCAGCCAGCCGAGCAGGGGGACCACCAGCAGCCAGAGCGGGCGCAGCCATTGCGGCCAGAGTTCGATCATCGCCGTCTCCTCAGGCGCAGGCGTTTGAGGCGCTGACGCCATTCCGGGTGCGGCTGTAGAAAGCGCGGGCGGCGCAGCAGGCGCTGGAAGAGGTTGTCCGGCCATTGCACGGCAACCACCAGCAGCACGCTCAGGAGCAATGCCACGGCCAGCGGCCAGGCGTACAGGGCTTTGGCAGTGCGCGCCTGGGTGGGTTGCTGGGCCACCGGTTCGAGCTGGTCGAGGGTATCGCCGATCGCGACCAGTTCGGCGCCGTCATGGGCGCGGAAGTAGGCGCCATGGGTCAGCTCGGCGATTTCCTTGAGCGAGGCTTCGTCCAGGTCCAGGCTCGGGTTCAGACCCAGCAGCCCAGGGGTGCCACTGGCTTCGGGGTTGGCACCGATGCCGATGGTGTAGATGCGTACGCCTTCCTGCGCGGCCAGGCGGGCGGCGGTGAGCGGGTGGATCTGACCGCCATTGTTGGCGCCGTCGGTGATCAGCACCAATACCCGGCTCTGCGCCGGACGCTGGCGCAGGCGCTTGACCGCAAGGCCAATGGCATCGCCAATGGCGGTGTTCTTGCCGGCGATGCCGATCTGCGCCTCGTCGAGGAAGGTGCGCACGGTGCGTCGGTCGAAGGTCAGAGGGGCCTGCAGGTAGGCCTCGCTGCCGAACAGGATCAACCCGACCCGATCGCCTTCGCGGTCCTGGAGGAAATCGCCGAGCAGTGCCTTGACCAGGTCCAGGCGGCTGATTTCGTCATGCTTCCACTGCATGTCGGGAAAGTCCATCGAACCGGACACATCCACGGCCACCAGCAGGTCGCGGCCGCTGGCTGCCACCGGCACCGGATCGCCCAGCCATTGCGGGCGGGCGGCGGCCAGTAGCAGGAGCAGCCAGATTGCCACGAAGGGCGCTTGCTGGCGCCAGGTCGGCAGGTTCAGACGGGCACGGCGCCCGGCCAGGCCTTCGAGTTCATCGAGAAAACCCACCTTGAGCACCGGCTCGCCGCTGTCGGCGGCCGGCAGCACCAGCCGCGCGAGCCAAGGCAGCGGTAGCAGCAAGAAGACCCACGGCCAGGCCAGCTCAAACATGCTTGCGAATCCAGGTTTCGACCGCCTGGGCGAGCCCGGCGATGGCCTTGTCGTCGAGCTTGCACTCGGGTTTGTAGGCGCCTTCGACCAGCACCATCCAGCGGGTCAGGCCCGCAGCCGGGCAGCGGTTGTCGAGAAACGCCAGCCACTGACGGCCGTTGAGCGTGTGGCTGTTGGCGCCGGGATAGTGGTTGCGGCACAGGCGTTTGAGCAGCGCGTTGATTTGCTGCAACCAGGCGCCGGCGGGCGCGCCATCGTAGGGGCGGGGCAGGCGGGCCAGTTCGGCCAGTGCTTCCAGGCGGATGGGGTCCAGGGGCAGCTCGGCGCGTACCACCCGGGGTTTGGCTGGACGCCAATGACGCAGCCGCCACAGCCCCCAGCCGAGCAAGGGGAGCAGGGCAAGCAGCACCCACCAGCCTGGCGCAGGCGGCCACAGGCCTATCGCCGGCGGCGCGATCAAGGGTTGCAACTGGTCCAGCGGGTTCATTGACTGCTCCCCGGACGCTGGGCGTTGAGGTACTCGCGCAGTTGCTCGATCATCTCGCTCTGGGTGCTCAAAGGCATCATCAGCACCCGCAGCTTCTGCGCCAGCAGCTCCCAGCGCTCGATGCGCGCTTCGGCCTGCTGGCGGTAGGCTTGGCGCAGGTTGGTATCGAGGGTGTCGAGCTCCAGCTGGGCGCTGCGCTGGGCAAAGCGCAGCAGGCCAGCGGCCGGCAGGGCGTGGTCGAGCGGGTCGGAGACGGGCATCAGCAACAGGTCGCAGTGGCGGGAGAGCATGCTCAGGTGCTGCTCGACCCCGGGGGTCAAGGCGCGTTCGTCGCAGATGATGATGGCCAGGCTGCCGGGGCGCAGCACTTCACGGGCGCGACGCAAGGCCAGGCCCAGGCTGTCGGGCTGGGGCACGGCCTCGGTGTGCAGTGACTGGTTGACCTTGGCCAGGCGATTGAGCAGTTGCAGCAGACTCTGCTTGCTGCGCCGGGGTTTGATCTCATGGTGTTCGTTGTCGCCGAACACCAGGCCGCCGATGCGGTCGTTGTGCCCCAGTGCAGCCCAACCGAACAGAGCTGCGGCCTGGGCCGCCAGGACCGACTTGAACATCAGCCCGGAGCCGAAGAACAGGCGTTGACTCTGTTCGACCAGGATGAAGATTGGCCGCTCGCGCTCTTCATGAAACAGCTTGGTGTGGGGCTCCTGGGTACGTGCGGTGACGCGCCAATCGATGTTGCGCACGTCGTCGCCGGCCTGGTAGACCCGCACCTGGTCGAAGTCCACACCCCGTCCGCGCAGTTTGGAGTGGTGCAGACCCACCAACGGGCTGCGCTGGCCAGGTCGGGAAAACAGCTGGATCTCGCGCACGCGGTGACGCATGTCGATCAATTCGGCAAGGCCGATGCGGATGCCGGGGTCGGCCAGGTGCGCGGTGGGCATGAGGTCAGGCGACAGCGACGACGTCGAGGATGCGCTGGACCACCCGGTCCTGGTCGATCCCCGCCGCTTCCGCCTCGAAGGACAGGATGATGCGGTGGCGCAACACGTCGAACAGCACCGCCTGGATGTCCTCGGGGCTGACGAAGTCACGCCCGGCCAGCCAGGCGTGGGCGCGTGCGCAGCGGTCCAGCGCGATCGAGCCGCGGGGGCTGGCGCCATAGGCGATCCAGTCGGCCAGCTCGGCGTCGAACTTGGCTGGCGTGCGGGTGGCCATCACCAACTGCACCAGGTATTCCTCCACGGCGTCGGCCATGTACAGACCGAGGATTTCCTTGCGTGCGGCGAAGATCGCTTGCTGGCTGACCCGGCGCTCCGGCTTGACCTCGCCCCCGAGCGCCTCGCCGCGGGCTTGCTGTAGGATGCGCCGTTCCACGGCGGCATCCGGGAAGCCGATCTTCACGTGCATCAGGAAGCGATCGAGCTGGGCCTCGGGCAGGGGATAGGTGCCTTCCTGTTCGATCGGGTTCTGGGTGGCCATGACCAGGAACAGCGGCGACAGCTCGTAGGTGCTGCGTCCGACGCTGACTTGGCGTTCGGCCATGGCTTCGAGCAACGCGGACTGCACCTTGGCCGGCGCCCGGTTGATTTCGTCGGCCAGTACCAGGTTATGGAAGATCGGCCCCTGCTGGAACACGAAGCTGCCGGTTTCCGGACGGTAGATCTCGGTGCCGGTGATATCGGCCGGGAGCAGGTCGGGCGTGAACTGGATGCGGTGGAACTGCGCTTCGATGCCTTCGGCCAGTTCCTTGATGGCCTTGGTCTTGGCAAGGCCTGGTGCGCCTTCGACCAGCATGTGGCCGTCGGCCAGCAGCACGATCAGCAGGCGTTCGACCAGCTTCTCCTGGCCAAGGATCTGGGAGGAAAGAAAGGTGCGCAGCGCGATCAGCGCCTCACGGTGTTCCATCGTCGACGGTTCCTGGGGATAGGCCCTGGCGCGCTGGAAGCGGTTGCCGGGCAGGGGTGGATACTTTAATCCATCCGGGGGGGCGGGGACCAATGGGGGTTTGCAAAATTCGCATAAAGCAGCGGGTGATGTAGAAGCGGCCTTGGGCCGCGAAAGGTCCCGGATCGATGCCTTGGGCAGACATCGTCGGGGCTGCATTGCCATCGGTGAAGTGGCTGTCCGAGCCTGCGACCACGGCCAGGCCACTCCAGCGCCCTCGCGGCCAGGGCCGTCTCGTGTACCGACCCCTGAAGGTTCCTTATTGTCTTTGTATTGGGTTGTGCAGGGGGTCAGTGGGCCTTGAGGATCTTGGCGGCGATCATCTGGCCAATGGGGATGGCGGAGGTGGCTGCAGGCGAGGGCGCGTTGCAGACGTGCACCATGCGCGGGGTCTCGGCGAACAGGAAGTCATGGACCAGGGTGCCGTCGCGCATCACCGCCTGGGCACGGATGCCGGCTTCGTAGGGCAGCAGGTCTTCTACCTCGAGCTGCGGGCAGTACTTGCGGCACTGCTCCAGGTAGCCACGCTTGAACAGCGAGTTCTTCATCTCGGTGGTGCCGGAGCCCAGGTTGTTCCAGATCGTTTTCCAGAAGCCGGGGAAGCGCGCGTACTCGGCCACATCGCGCCAGTTCACCGAAAACTTGCGGTGGTTCTCCCGGCCCAGGCCCAGCACGGCGTTGGGGCCGACGGTGACGCTACCGTCGATCATGCGGGTCAGGTGCACGCCCAGGAACGGCAGGTCCGGGTCGGGGATCGGGTAGATCAGGTGGTTGACGATCTGGTTCTTGCTCGCCGGCAGGCGGTAGTACTCACCGCGGAAGGGGATGATCTGGTGATCGATCTTCACCCCGGCCAGCCGCGCCAGGCGGTCGGATTGCAGGCCGGCGCAGGCGACCAGCTGGCGAGCGCGCCAGCTTTGGCTGTCGCTGCTGATCTCGACGTACTCGCCCTGCTCCTGGATCGCCCGCACGGTAGTGGCCAGGCGAACGTGGCCGCCAGCTTTCTGGATGACCCGGGCCATGGCGTCGCACACCTGCTTGTAGTCGACGATGCCGGTGGCATCGAGAAACAGCGCGCCCTTGCCGACGATGTTTGGCTCTCGACGCTTGAGGTCGGCGGCGTCCAGGCGTTCGACCTTCAGCCCGTTCTGCTGCGAGCGCTCGTACAGGGCCTGCATGCGCTGCATTTCAAGATCGTTGGAGGCCACCAGCAATTTGCCGCAGACATCGAAGGCGATGCCGTGCTCGGTGCAGAAGTCCTTGGTGGCCTGGGCGCCGCGTTTGCACAGGTCGGCCTTGAGGCTGCCCGGTGCGTAGTAGATGCCCGCATGGATCACGCCGCTGTTGTGGCCGGTCTGGTGCAGACCGAGGCTGGCTTCTTTCTCGAGGATCAGCAACGAAGCGCCGGGGCGCTGCTCGAGCAGGGCCATGGCGGTGGCGAGGCCGACGATGCCGCCGCCGATGATGCAGTAGTCGTAAGTCATGCAGGGATTACCTTGGTGTTCTTATCGGTGAATCTGATTATCAGGTTGTCAGACTAAGTGAGGCGTATGAAAGGCTCGCCAGGCCATGTGCGAAGGCTCCGAAATCAGTCGAGGGCGGGAAGGTCGATCTTCAGGCGTCGGGCGGACGCGCGCAGGTGGGCCTCGGCGCAGGCGGCAGCCGCCTGGCGATCGCCGTCGGCGATGGCGTGGTACAGCGCCTGGTGCTCGCGATTGGCGTCGGCAGAACCGCCCAGGGGAAGGGCGGCGGAGTTTTCCCAGGCATTACGCCGCGCGGTGGCCAGTTGGCCGCCGAGAAAGTCGTGGAAGGCCACGAAGTAGTCGTTCTTGCTGGCTTCGGCGATGGCCCGGTGGAAGGCCACGTCGGCTGCTGAGGCGGTGGCCAGGTCGCTGCGGTCATCGAACATCGTCTGCAGGGCCTGGGCCATGCGGGCGAGGTCCGCATCGTCGCGGCGGCGTGCGGCGATCGCGGCGGCCTGGGTCTCGATCCACAGGCGCATTTCGAACATCTGCACGAGGTCTGGCTTGCGCCCGTTGCTGCCGGGGAAGCGGAACACCGTGCCGCACGGGGTTTGCGAGATATAGGAGCCGAGCCCGCGGCGGGCGATGAGCACGCCGTCCGCCTTCAGTTGCGCCACCGCCTCGCGCACCACCGAACGGCTGACATTGAGCTGCTCGGCCAGTTGCTGTTCGGTGGGCAGGCGCGATTCGGCGGCCAGGCGGCCGGAATCGATTTCTGCGCGGATCGCGCTGACCACCCGTTCGACCAAGGTGTCGGGGCGCTGAAGCTCTAGCATGGGATGCTGCCTATTGATCAGGTTGTCAGACAATGCCTGTGGCACGGATGGGATGTCAATGATTTCAAGGGCTTGTAGGGCAGCCCAATGGCGGGGCAAGCTCGCTCCAGCAGGTGTCGCGTCGCACGCGGTACCTGCTGGCGGCAGGGCTCAGAGCTGGCTGACGTAGGTCCCGGTGCCGTCGAGGATATTGCGCAAGGTCAGCTCGACTTCCTCGAGGTCCGTGCCTGGTGAGGTCAGCAGAATCTCCAGTTGCTCCGAGCCCTTGAGTGCATCCCGATCGCCAGCGGCCACTTCGATCAGCAGGCGGTCGGCGCTGAGGGTGATCTTCAGGCCGTCGAGGGTCGAGGGCTCGTCGTCCAGGGTCAGGTCAACGGTGTCCTCGTCGGGGTAACGGGTGAGCAGGAACATCTGCCCCTTGTCGCTGTGGCAGCACAAGGTCGCCATGTTGTCTTCCTCTTCATCGCAGGGCGTGGCGAAGAGCAGGGCGGTTTTCAGTTGCATGGGCAGGCTCAGGTCAAGGAAATGAGAGGGAATTCTGACAGTCTTGAGCGGGGACATAAACGTAAAGTTACCGCCCCTTGACCGAAATTGTCGCAGCGCTGCAAGCCGGGGTGACCGCTCAGTCGTTAAGCTGCCCAGTCGATGGACACCCGTAAAGCCACAGCCTCCGGTGGCAGTCGTCTTTGCAGGTGCCCATCCATGGAATGGATGGACGTGCCGATCGCGTCCAACGCCTGGTTTTTCACCGTCCTGTCGCCACAGGTTGGCTATCGTTGACCTTTGACGGCGGACGCACGCGACGCTTCACCTAATAACAAAGCCCAAGCGGAGTACCACAGATGGCGTTCTTCACCGCAGCCAGCAAAGCCGACTTCCAGCATCAACTGCAAGCGGCCCTGGCGCAGCACATCAGCGAGCAGGCACTGCCACAAGTGGCGCTGTTCGCCGAACAGTTCTTCGGCATCATCTCTCTGGACGAACTCACCCAGCGCAGGCTTTCCGACCTGGCGGGCTGCACCCTCTCTGCCTGGCGCATCATCGAGCGCTTCGACCCCGAACACCCGCAGGTGCGGGTCTACAACCCCGATTACGAACGCCATGGCTGGCAATCGACCCACACCGTGGTCGAGGTGTTGCACCACGACCTGCCGTTTTTGGTCGACTCGGTGCGCACCGAACTCAACCGCCGCGGCTACAGCATCCACACCCTGCAGACCACCGTGCTGAGCGTGCGCCGCGGCGCCAAGGGCGAGCTGGTGGAATTGCTGCCTAAAGGCACCCAGGGCGAAGGCATCCGCCACGAATCGCTGATGTACCTGGAGATCGACCGCTGCTCCAGCGCTGGCGAGCTGACCACCCTGACCAAGGAACTCGAGCAGGTACTGGCCGAGGTGCGCGTGGCGGTGGCCGACTTCGAGCCGATGAAGGCCAAGGTCCGCGACCTGCTGGCACTGGTGGAGCAGACCGCGTTCGGTCCGGCGCAACACGACAAGGCCGAGGTGAAGAGCTTCCTGTCGTGGCTGCTGGACAACCATTTCACCTTCCTCGGTTACGAAGAGTTCGTGGTCGAGTCCGACGCCGATGGCGGCCACTTGGTCTATGACGAAGGCTCGTTCCTCGGCCTGACCCGCCTGCTGCGCGCAGGCCTGGGCGCCGACGACCTGCGTATTGAAGACTACGCTGTCGCCTACCTGCGCGAGCCCGAGCTGCTGTCGTTCGCCAAGGCCTCGCAGCCGAGCCGTGTGCACCGGCCGGCATATCCGGACTACGTGTCGATCCGCCAGATCGACGCCGACGGCAAGGTCATCAAGGAGTGCCGCTTCATGGGCCTGTACACCTCCTCGGTGTATGGCGAGAGCGTGCGCACCATTCCGTACATCCGTGGCAAGGTCGCCGAAGTCGAGCGCCGCTCCCACTTCGACGCCAAGGCCCACCTGGGCAAGGAACTGGCCCAGGTGCTCGAAGTGCTGCCGCGTGACGACCTGTTCCAGACGCCGGTGGACGAGCTGTTCACCACGGTCATGTCGATCGTGCAGATCCAGGAGCGCAACAAGATCCGCGTGTTCCTGCGCAAGGACCCATACGGCCGCTTCTGCTATTGCCTGGCCTACGTGCCGCGTGAAATCTATTCCACCGAAGTGCGCCAGAAGATCCAGCAGGTGCTGATGGAGCGCCTGAAGGCCAGCGACTGCGAGTTCTGGACATTCTTCTCTGAGTCGGTGCTGGCGCGTGTCCAGCTCATTCTGCGGGTCGATCCGAAGAACCGCATCGACCTGGACCCGCAGCAACTGGAAAACGAAGTCATCCAGGCCTGCCGTTCCTGGCAGGACGACTACTCCGCCCTGGTGGTGGAGAACTTCGGCGAAGCCCAGGGTACCAACATCCTGGCCGACTTCCCCAAAGGCTTCCCGGCCGGCTACCGCGAGCGCTTCGCCGCCCATTCGGCGGTCGTCGACATGCAGCATGTGCTGGCGCTGTCCGAGAGCAAGCCGCTGGCGATGAGCTTCTACCAGCCGCTGACCCGCCTGGGGGACCGACTGCTGCACTGCAAGCTGTATCACGCCGATACCCCGCTGGCGCTGTCGGATGTGCTGCCGATCCTGGAAAACCTCGGCCTGCGCGTGCTCGGTGAGTTCCCGTACCGCCTGCGTCACGCCAGTGGCCGCGAGTACTGGATCCACGACTTCGCCTTCACCTACAGCGAAGGCCTGGACCTGGACATCCAGCAGCTCAACGACATCCTGCAGGATGCCTTCATCCATATCGTCAAGGGCGACGCCGAGAACGACGCCTTCAACCGCCTGGTGCTGACCGCCGGCCTGCCGTGGCGTGACGTGGCGCTGCTGCGTGCCTACGCCCGCTACCTCAAGCAGATCCGCCTGGGCTTCGACCTGGGCTACATCGCCAGCACCCTGAACAACCACACCGACATCGCCCGCGAGCTGACCCGGTTGTTCAAGACCCGCTTCTACCTGGCGCGCAAGCTCACCAATGAAGACCTGGACGACAAGCAGCAACGCTTGGAGCAGGCCATCCTCAGCGCTCTGGACGAGGTCCAGGTGCTTAACGAAGACCGGATCCTGCGTCGCTACCTGGACCTGATCAAGGCTACTCTGCGCACCAACTTCTACCAGCCGGACGCCAGCGGCCAGAACAAGTCGTACTTCAGCTTCAAGTTCAATCCCAAGCTGATCCCCGAGCTGCCCAAGCCAGTGCCGAAGTTCGAGATCTTCGTCTACTCGCCACGGGTCGAGGGCGTGCACCTGCGCTTTGGTAACGTCGCCCGCGGCGGCCTGCGTTGGTCGGATCGCGAGGAAGACTTCCGCACCGAAGTGCTCGGCCTGGTCAAGGCCCAGCAGGTGAAGAACTCGGTGATCGTGCCGGTGGGCGCCAAGGGGGGCTTCCTGCCGCGTCGCCTGCCGCTGGGCGGTAGCCGCGACGAGATCCAGGCCGAGGGCATCGCCTGCTATCGGATCTTCATCTCGGGCCTGCTCGACATCACCGACAACCTCAAGGACGGCGGCGTGGTGCCCCCGGCCAACGTAGTGCGTCACGATGACGATGACCCGTACCTGGTGGTGGCCGCGGACAAAGGCACCGCGACCTTCTCCGACATCGCCAACGGCATCGCCATCGACTACGGCTTCTGGCTGGGCGACGCCTTTGCCTCCGGTGGCTCGGCCGGTTACGACCACAAGAAGATGGGCATCACTGCCCGTGGCGCCTGGGTCGGCGTGCAGCGTCACTTCCGCGAACGCGGCATCAACGTGCAGGAAGATCCGATCACCGTGGTCGGTGTCGGCGACATGGCTGGCGATGTGTTCGGCAACGGTCTGCTGATGTCCGACAAGCTCAAGCTGGTGGCGGCGTTCAACCACCTGCACATCTTCATCGACCCGAATCCGGACCCGGCCACCAGCTTCGTCGAGCGCAAGCGCCTGTTCGAGCTGCCGCGTTCGGCCTGGAGCGACTACGACACCAGCATCATGTCCGAAGGCGGCGGGATCTTCCCGCGTAGCGCCAAGAGCATCGCCATCACCCCGCAGATGAAGGAACGCTTCGCCATCGAAGCCGACCGTCTGACGCCGACCGAACTGCTGCACGCGCTGCTGCAGGCTCCGGTGGACCTGCTGTGGAACGGTGGTATCGGCACCTACGTCAAGGCCAGCAGCGAAAGCCACGCCGATGTCGGCGATAAGGCCAACGATGCCCTGCGGGTCAACGGCAACGAGCTGCGCTGCAAGGTGGTGGGCGAGGGCGGCAACCTGGGCATGACCCAGCTCGGTCGCGTCGAGTTCGGCCTCAACGGCGGCGCGACCAACACCGACTTCATCGACAACGCCGGCGGCGTGGACTGCTCCGACCACGAGGTCAACATCAAGATCCTGCTCAACGAAGTGGTGCAGGGTGGCGACATGACCGAGAAGCAGCGTAACCAGCTGCTGGGCAGCATGACCGACGAAGTCGCTTCGTTGGTGCTGGGCAACAACTACAAGCAGACCCAGGCCCTGTCCCTGGCGGCCCGCCGAGCCCTTGAGCGGATCGCCGAGTACAAGCGCCTGATGGCTGACCTGGAGTCCCGTGGCAAGCTGGACCGGGCCATCGAGTTCCTGCCGTCCGAGGAGCAATTGGCCGAGCGCCTGGCCGCAGGCCAGGGCCTGACCCGGGCCGAACTCTCGGTGTTGATCTCCTACAGCAAGATCGACCTCAAGGAGCAGTTGCTCAAGTCGCTGGTGCCGGACGACGACTACCTGACCCGCGACATGGAGAACGCGTTCCCGCCGTCGCTGGTCAGCAAGTTCGCCGAGGCCATGCGCCGTCACCGCCTCAAGCGCGAAATCGTCAGCAACCAGATCGCCAACGACCTGGTCAACAACATGGGCATCACCTTCGTCCAGCGTCTGAAGGAGTCCACTGGCATGAGCCCGGCCAACGTCGCCGGTGCCTACGTGATCGTGCGGGATATCTTCCACCTGCCGCACTGGTTCCGTCAGATCGAGGCATTGGACTACCAGGTCCCGGCCGAGATCCAGCTGACCCTGATGGACGAGCTGATGCGTTTGGGCCGTCGCGCGACCCGCTGGTTCCTGCGCAGTCGCCGCAACGAGCAGGACGCTGGCCGCGACGTGGCGCACTTTGGGCCGAAAATCGCCCAGTTGGGTTTGAAGCTCGACGAGTTGTTGGAAGGACCGACCCGCGATCGCTGGCAGCAGCGCTACCAGGGCTTCGTCGAAGCTGGGGTGCCGGAATTGCTGGCACGCATGGTTGCAGGCACCACTCACCTGTACACCTTGTTGCCCATCATCGAAGCCTCGGATGTCACCGGTCATGACCCTGCTCAGGTGGCCAAGGCATTCTTCGCCGTGGGCAGCTCGCTGGACCTGACCTGGTACCTGCAGGAGATCAGCAACCTTCCGGTGGAGAACAACTGGCAGGCCTTGGCTCGCGAGGCGTTCCGCGACGACATCGACCTGCAGCAGCGGGCAATCACCATCTCCGTGTTGCAGATGGCCGATGCGCCGGACGATATGGACGCCCGCGTGGCACTGTGGTGTGAGCAGCATCGCGTGATGGCTGAGCGCTGGCGCGCCATGCTCGATGACCTGCGCAATGCCACCGGCACCGACTATGCGATGTACGCGGTGGCCAACCGCGAGCTGGTCGACCTGGCCATGAGTGGGCAGGCGGCGGTGATTCCGTCCTGAACCAGGCGTTGAGGTAAAAAGAAGCCCCGGCAGTGATGCCGGGGCTTTTTCATTTTCATCGCGGCCTTTGTAGGAGCGGTGTTACTTGAACCTGCGCTCGACGCCTTTCTCGACCAGGATCTTGGCCGAGATTTCCTCCACCGAGAAATGCGTGGAGTTGATGTGCGGGATGTTCTCTCGGCGGAACAGGCTCTCCACCTCGCGCACTTCGAACTCGCATTGGGCGAAGCTCGAATAGCGGCTGTTGGGTTTGCGCTCGTGGCGGATGGCGGTGAGGCGGTCAGGGTCGATGGTCAGGCCAAACAGCTTGTGATGGTACTTCTTGAGTACCGGCGGCAACTGCAATCGCTCCATGTCGTCTTCGGTCAGCGGGTAGTTGGCCGCACGGATGCCGAATTGCATGGCCATGTACAAACACGTCGGCGTCTTGCCGCATCGCGACACGCCCACGAGGATCAGGTCGGCTTTGTCGTAATAATGGGTACGCGCGCCATCGTCGTTATCGAGGGCAAAGTTGACGGCCTCGATGCGCTCCATGTAGTTGGAGTTGCCGCCAATCGAGTGGGACTTACCCACGGAATACGACGAATGGGCAGTCAATTCCTGCTCGAGTGGGGATAAAAACGTCGAAAAGATGTCGATCATGAAGCCGTTCGACGTTGCCAGGATTTCTCGGATGTCCTGGTTGACGATGGTGTCGAAAATGATCGGCCGCATGCCGTCCCGTTCGGCGGCAGCATTGATTTGCTGCACCATGCTCCGGGCTTTGTCCGGGGTGTCGATGTAGGGGCGGGTGAATTTATTGAAAGGAATGCTTTCGAATTGTGCGAGCAGGCTTTGGCCCAGTGTTTCTGCAGTGATGCCGGTACCGTCGGAGATGAAGAACGCGGATCGTTTCATTTGCACCCTGGGCCTTAAGCTGCCGAAGTTTTCTGGAGTATGATAGGTTCGGTTTGCCGAACGCGACTGTTCGGCATTCTCACTTATTTTCCAGGTCCAGGCCACAAGCGTCCGGCCAAGTCAGTGTGACAGGCGGCCGCCCTTGAGCTTTTCCAATACAGTTAGTGGAGAGATCACCTTGGTTGAGTACGTAGTTTCCCTCGATAAGCTCGGCGTCCATGATGTAGAGCATGTGGGGGGCAAGAACGCATCCCTGGGCGAGATGATCAGTAACCTCGCAGGTGCCGGCGTATCGGTGCCGGGCGGCTTTGCCACTACGGCTCAGGCGTACCGCGATTTTCTCGAGCAGAGTGGCCTGAACGACCGCATCCATGCGGCCCTGGACGCATTGGATGTCGATGACGTCAACGCCTTGGCCAAGACCGGCGCGCAGATCCGCCAATGGGTCATGGACGCCGAATTCCCGGCGCGTCTGGATGCCGAAATCCGCACTGCCTTCGCCGAAATGTCCCAAGGCAACGACAACATGGCCGTCGCCGTGCGTTCCTCGGCCACCGCTGAAGACCTGCCCGACGCCTCCTTCGCAGGTCAGCAGGAAACCTTCCTGAACATCCGTGGCGTGGACAACGTGATTCGCGCTGCCAAGGAGGTATTCGCCTCCCTGTTCAACGACCGTGCCATCGCCTACCGCGTCCATCAAGGCTTCGACCACAAGCTGGTCGCCCTGTCCGCCGGCGTGCAGCGCATGGTTCGTTCGGAAACCGGTACCGCCGGCGTGATGTTCACCCTCGACACCGAGTCGGGCTTCCGTGACGTGGTGTTCATCACCGGCGCCTACGGCCTGGGCGAGACCGTGGTCCAGGGGGCGGTCAACCCTGACGAATTCTACGTGCACAAGAGCACCCTGCAGGCCGGCCGCCCAGCCATCTTGCGCCGCAACCTGGGCAGCAAGGCCATCAAGATGATCTACGGCGACGAGGCCAAGGCCGGTCGTTCGGTCAAGACCGTCGATGTCGATCGCGCTGACCGTGCGCGCTTCTGCCTGAGCGACGCCGAAGTCACCGAACTGGCCAAGCAGGCCATGATCATCGAGCAGCACTACCAGCGCCCGATGGACATCGAATGGGCCAAGGACGGTGATGACGGCAAGCTGTACATCGTCCAGGCACGTCCCGAGACCGTGAAGAGCCGCTCCAGCGCCAATGTCATGGAGCGCTACCTGCTCAAGGAAAAGGGCACCGTCCTGGTGGAAGGCCGCGCCATCGGCCAGCGCATCGGCGCTGGCAAGGTCCGTGTGATCCACGACGTGTCCGAGATGGATAAGGTCCAGCCAGGCGACGTGCTGGTCTCCGACATGACCGACCCGGATTGGGAACCTGTGATGAAGCGCGCCAGCGCCATCGTTACCAACCGCGGCGGACGTACCTGCCACGCGGCGATCATCGCCCGTGAGCTGGGCATCCCAGCGGTCGTCGGTTGCGGCAACGCCACCCAGGTGCTCAAGGACGGCCAGGGCGTGACCGTCTCCTGCGCCGAAGGCGACACCGGCTTCATCTTCGAAGGCGAACTGGGCTTCGACATCAAGCAGAACTCGGTCGACGCCATGCCGGAGCTGCCGTTCAAGATCATGATGAACGTCGGCAACCCGGACCGCGCCTTCGACTTCGCCCAACTGCCCAATGCCGGCGTGGGGCTGGCGCGTCTTGAGTTCATCATCAACCGCATGATCGGTGTGCACCCCAAGGCACTGCTCAACTACGCGGGCCTGCCAGCAGACCTCAAAGAGAGCGTCGACAAGCGCGTAGCCGGTTACTCCGACCCGGTCGGCTTCTATGTAGAGAAGCTGGTCGAGGGCATCAGCACCCTGGCTGCGGCGTTCTATCCGAAGAAGGTCATCGTGCGCCTGTCGGACTTCAAGTCCAACGAGTATGCCAACCTGATCGGCGGCAAGCTGTACGAGCCAGAAGAAGAGAACCCGATGCTGGGCTTCCGTGGCGCCTCGCGCTACATCAGCGAGTCGTTCCGTGACTGCTTCGAACTCGAATGCCGCGCCCTCAAGCGTGTGCGCGACGAGATGGGCCTGACCAACGTCGAGATCATGGTGCCGTTCGTGCGTACCCTGGGCGAGGCGAGCCAGGTGGTCGACCTGCTGGCCGAAAACGGCCTGGGCCGTGGCGTCAATGGTCTGCGCGTGATCATGATGTGCGAACTGCCATCCAACGCCCTGCTGGCCGATGAGTTCCTCGAGTACTTCGACGGCTTCTCCATCGGCTCGAACGATCTGACCCAGCTGACCTTGGGCCTGGACCGTGACTCCGGCATCATTGCCCACCTGTTCGACGAGCGTAACCCGGCCGTGAAGAAGCTGCTGGCCAACGCCATCGCGGCGTGCAACAAGGCCGGCAAGTACATCGGTATCTGTGGTCAGGGCCCTTCGGACCACCCGGACCTGGCCAAATGGCTGATGGAGCAGGGCATCGAGAGCGTTTCGCTGAACCCGGACTCGGTGCTCGAGACCTGGTTCTTCCTGGCCGAGGATCAAAGCGCGGCATGATGCAATGAACGCGGGAGCGCTTCGCGGCGCTCCTGCCTGGTTTCTTCCAGGGCGAGTTCCAGCGATGGATCCCGCCCTTTTTTGTGCAATCGACCTATGCAAAGCAGCAGTACCCTGTTTCCCGTGGCCTTGCTCAGCGCTGAGCGTCGGGGTGACCTGAGCGAGGATGTGTACCGGATCAAGGCCGGTAACAGCCCCGACCCCAGCGTCGAGCTGGCCGTCACGCGCCTCGGGCTGGCCGACCAGACCGCAGCCCAAGGTGTGCCGGTGATTCTCCTGCACGGCAGCTTCTCCAACCGCCGCTTCTGGTATTCGCCCAAGGGCGTCGGCCTGGGCGCCTTTCTGGCGCGCGCCGGGTTCGATGTGTGGATCCCGGAAATGCGTGGACACGGTCTTTCGCCCCGTAACCGCCACTGGCGACACAACCGCGTGGCCGACTACGCCCGCTTCGACTTGCCGGTGATCGGCGCGTTCATCCAGGAACAGGCCGGGCAGGCGCCGCATTGGATCGGCCACTCCCTGGGCGGCACCATCCTCGCCGCAGCCTTGGGCGGTGCGTATCTGCCAGTCGAGCAGGTGGCCAGTGCGGCGTTCTTCGGCACCCAGGTCAGTCGCGTCTATTGGCCTTTGAAAGTCCCCCCTGTGGCCTGGAGCGCCCGTTTGCTGCTCAAGCGCCTGGGGCAGTTGTCTGGCACGCGGCTCAAACGTGGCCCGGAGGACGAACCGATCGGCCTGGCCCTCGAAACCCTGGGCTGGCATGGCCTGTTCGGGCGTTTCGGTGACAAGGACGACGACTGGTGGGCGGGGCTCGCGGATGTGGATGTGCCGGTGCTGGCAGTGGCCGGTGCGGCGGACTACCAGGACCCGGTCTGGGCGTGCCGCAAGCTGTTCGAGCAGTTGGGAGGGGCACGCAAGCAGTTCCTGCGCCTGGGGACACAGGAGGGCTTTGACGCGTTCGGGCATGTGGACATGCTGGTCAGCAAAGCAGCCCAGACGCAGGTCTGGCCATTGGTGGAGCGCTGGTTGAAGGCGCCGGATTCGCCCTTGCCTGGGGCTGTGGTGGTTGCTGAATCTGTGCCGGTCCGCTGAGCGTCGTGGTGCTGTCTCGGGTGCTCTGCGGGGCACGCCCGCGCACACCCGCGACAAGTATCAATGTTGACTGGCCAGTCTCGGATGACTGCGGGGCCTTCCCCGGTGTAGCCTTGCTCAAACCTTGCTTTCATTGTGACTGACAGGAGTTTCCCATGCAGCATTACGTAACGCCCGACCTGTGCGACGCCTACCCGGACCTGGTCCAGGTACTGGAGCCGATGTTCAGCAACTTTGGTGGCCGCGACTCCTTCGGTGGCCAGATCGTCACGATCAAATGCTTCGAGGACAACTCGCTGGTCAAGGAGCAGGTCGAGCTCGATGGCAAGGGCAAGGTCCTGGTGGTGGACGGCGGTGGTTCACTGCGCCGCGCGCTGCTTGGCGACATGCTTGCCGAAAAGGCAGCCAAGAATGGTTGGGAAGGCCTGGTGATCTACGGTTGCGTGCGTGATGTGGACGTGCTGGTTCAGACCGATGTCGGTGTCCAGGCCCTGGCCAGTCACCCGATGAAGACCGACAAGCGCGGTATTGGCGATCTCAACGTGGCCGTGACTTTCGCCGGGGTGACCTTCCGCCCGGGCGAATACGTGTATGCCGACAACAATGGCGTGATCGTCTCGCCAAGCCCGCTGAAGATGCCGGAGTGATGCGCCGCGCGCGCTGATGGAGCAGGAATGTTCGAGGAAGACAACGCGCAGTGGGGGCTGGTCCACGCCCTGGTGCTCGATGGTAAAGGCGGTGCGCGCTCGATTGCCCGGACAGCACTGGACGATCTGCAGTTGCAGCCAGGGGAAAGCCTCTGGTTGCACTGGGATCGCAGCCATCCCCAGACCCGTACCTGGCTGCTGCAGGAAAGCGGCCTGAGTGAGTTCGCCTGCGACCTGCTGCTGGAGGAGAACACGCGTCCGCGCCTGCTGCCTTTGGCCGATGAACAAATGCTGTTGTTCCTGCGCGGCGTGAATCTCAATCCTGGCGCCGAGCCTGAGGACATGGTCTCGGTGCGGATCTTCGCCGAGGCCCGGCGTGTGATTTCGTTGCGCCTGCGGCCGCTGCGTGCCAGTGATGAAGTGCTCCAGCAACTGGATGAGGGCAGGGGGCCGAAGTCGGCCTCCGAACTGTTGCTGCTGATGGGCGAGCTGCTCACCGAAAAGGTCCAGGCGTTGGTCAGTGACCTGTCGGAAGTGGTCGATCTGGAAGAAGAGAAGGTGGAAGCCGACGAGCGGTATGCCCCGGCCCAGGGCAGCTTGCAGCAGATCCGTCGTCGCGCCGCAGGCTTGCGGCGTTTTCTTGCCCCGCAGCGAGAACTCTATGCCCAGCTCTCGCGCAATAAATGGAGCTGGTTCGCCGAAGGTGATGCCGATTACTGGAACGAGCTGAACAACAGCTTGATCCGCTATCTCGAAGAGCTCGAGCTGACTCGCGAACGGGCCGCGCTGGTGCTGGAAAGCGAGGACCGACGGCGCAGCGAACGGATGAACCGGACCATGTACCGTTTCGGCATCATCACTTGCATCTTCCTGCCGATGAGCTTCGTCACCGGCCTGCTGGGTATCAATGTCGGCGGCATCCCAGGGGCTGAAAGCTCGTATGGTTTTTTGCTCGCCTGCGCCGTGGTGCTCGGGCTGGCGGCAGGGCAATGGTGGCTGTTCCGGCGATTGCGCTGGGTGTGATGGGCTGTCCGGGCAGGGGTGATGCATGAGGCATTTTGAAACATTCGTCCCACATTCATGTGTGACCTGTAGTCCCGAGCCCTCGTCTTTGACAGACATTGCGCGAGGTGCCTATGCACGATCCGTTTGAAGAATCCTTGCGCGACCTGCTCAAGGCATCGCCGTCCGGCAAGGACCGAGACGATGCCGCATGCTTGGGTCGCGTCCTGAAGACCGCTAACCGCCAGGTCGGTGCGGGCGATCTGTTCAGCTTGCTGGGGCGCTGGAGCCAGGCACTGATGATCGCTGTGAACAATGGCTCGGCGCATATCGCGCCGGTGCGTCGCAACCCTGCCGCTGGCAGAAAAGCAGATAAGGCCGATTGAATATGGAACTCGATCTCTGGACCCAGAGTCTGGTCACCGCCATGACCGCCCTTTGGACCAAAGTGGCGAACTTCATCCCCAACCTGTTCGGCGCCCTGGTCGTGGTGCTGCTCGGTTTCGTGGTAGCCAAGCTGCTCGATACGCTGTTGTCCAAGCTGCTGGCCAAGTTCGGCCTGGACCGCCTGATGAGCGGTACCGGTCTGACCAAGATGCTCGGTCGGGTGGGTATCCAGGTACCGATTTCCACCTTGATCGGCAAGATCGTCTATTGGTTCGTGTTGCTGATTTTCCTGGTTTCGGCTGCCGAGTCCTTGGGCCTTGAGCGTGTCTCGGCTACCTTGGACATGCTCGCCCTTTACCTGCCCAAGGTGTTTGGTGCAGCCCTGGTGCTGCTGGCGGGCGTGTTGCTGGCGCAACTGGCCAATGGTTTGGTACGTGGCGCTGCCGAAGGTGTCGGTCTGGAGTATGCCGCAGGCGTCGGGCGTATCGCCCAGGGCCTGGTGATCATCATCAGCATCTCGGTTGCGATCAGCCAGTTGGAGGTCAAGACCGACCTGCTCAACCATGTGATCGTCATCGGCTTGATTACCGTTGGTCTGGCCGTTGCCTTGGCGATGGGCCTGGGCAGCCGTGAAATCGCGGGGCAAATCCTGGCCGGAATCTACGTGCGTGAACTCTACCAAGTGGGCCAGCAGGTGCGGATTGGAGAGGTCGAAGGGCACATCGAGGAGATCGGCACGGTCAAGACGACCTTGCTGACGGATGATGGCGAATTGGTGTCGCTTTCGAACCGAGAATTGCTCGAGCAGCGAGTCAATAGCCGCTAACCGCACAAAAGCTGTTAATGTATGCCGCCGCGAAAACGGCCCAAGGGGCCGCGCGGCGACATTGACCTGACTGTCGGCCAGATCCGTTTTGAATAAAGTTCATTCGCCGCCCATGCGCTATGACCCCCGCGAGCTCACCGATGAGGAATTGGTGGCGCGTTCGCATGAGGAGCTGTATCACGTAACGCGCGCCTATGAAGAGCTCATGCGGCGCTACCAGCGGACCCTGTTCAACGTCTGCGCGCGTTATCTGGGGAACGACCGGGATGCCGACGATGTCTGTCAGGAAGTGATGCTGAAGGTGCTCTACGGTCTGAAGAACTTCGAGGGTAAGTCGAAGTTCAAGACCTGGCTCTACAGCATCACCTACAACGAATGCATTACCCAGTACCGCAAGGAACGTCGCAAACGACGGTTGATGGATGCCTTGAGTCTGGACCCTGTCGAAGAGGCGTCCGAAGAGAAGGCACCCAAGGCCGAAGAGAAGGGCGGGCTGGATAGATGGCTGGTGCATGTGAACCCGATCGATCGGGAAATTCTGGTGCTTCGATTTGTCGCAGAGCTGGAGTTTCAGGAGATCGCCGATATCATGCACATGGGTCTGAGCGCCACGAAAATGCGCTACAAGCGTGCGCTCGACAAGCTTAGAGAGAAATTTACGGGGTTGGCTGAAACTTAGCGCCTCGGAAATATCTCTAACCAATCGGCAAGTTCTGCTAGACTTGCCGTCGAGTTGTCCCCCGGATGTTGGTGGGACTGCTTAACTATCACCAGATGGGGATTTAACGGATGAAATTGAAAAACACCTTGGGCTTGGCCATTGGTTCGCTTGTAGCCGCCACTTCGTTTGGCGCTCTGGCACAAGGTCAAGGCGCCGTCGAGACCGAACTCTTCTACAAGAAAGAGTTCTTCGACAGCCAGCGCGACTTCAAGAACGACGGCAACCTGTTCGGTGGCTCGATCGGTTACTTCCTGACCGACGACGTCGAACTGCGTCTGGGCTATGACGAAGTTCACAACGCTCGTGGCGAAGACGGCAAGAACATCAAGGGCTCCAACACCGCCCTGGACGCCGTTTACCACTTCAACAACCCGTACGACGCCATCCGTCCATACGTTTCGGCTGGTTTCTCGCACCAGAGCCTGGGCCAGACCGGTCGCGGTGGTCGTAACCAGTCCACCTTCGCCAACGTTGGCGCTGGCGCCAAGTGGTACATCACTGACATGTTCTACGCCCGTGCTGGCGTCGAAGCTCAGTACAACATCGACCAGGGCGACACCGAGTGGGCTCCTAGCGTCGGTATCGGCATGAACTTCGGCGGTAGCCCGAAGCAAGCTGAAGCTGCTCCGGCTCCTGTTGCTGAAGTCTGCTCCGACAGCGACAACGACGGCGTTTGCGACAACGTCGACAAGTGCCCAGACACCCCGGCCAACGTTACCGTTGACGCCGACGGCTGCCCGGCTGTTGCCGAAGTCGTACGTGTTGAGCTGGACGTCAAGTTCGACTTCGACAAGTCGGTCGTCAAGCCAAACAGCTACGGTGACATCAAGAACCTGGCTGACTTCATGAAGCAGTACCCACAAACCACCACCACCGTTGAAGGTCACACCGACTCCGTTGGTCCAGACGCTTACAACCAGAAGCTGTCCGAGCGTCGTGCCAATGCTGTCAAGCAGGTTCTGACCCAGCAGTACGGTGTTGAATCCAGCCGTATCGACTCGGTTGGCTACGGTGAGACCCGTCCGGTTGCTGACAACGCCACCGAAGAAGGCCGCGCCATCAACCGTCGCGTTGAAGCTCAGGTCGAAGCCCAGGCCAAGTAATTTGGTTTGATGCTTCACGAAAAACCCGGCCTCGGCCGGGTTTTTCTTTTTCCAGGGTGCAGCTTTGTCGTGCGGCCAGCCCTGGCGTTCTACCTCAAATACCGTATTCAACGGGGTGCTCGCCCTCATAGGAGCATGACGTGCGCCCGTGGCAAAGCAACCCATGTGCCAAGGGCCCTGTCGTCCGAGCCGCGTGGTGGCTATAATCGCCCCCTCACTCACCGCGAGTCTTGCCTGCCCATGTATACCCTGGCCCGCCAGCTGTTGTTCAAGCTTTCCCCGGAAACCTCCCACGACCTGTCCCTGGACCTGATCGGTGCCGGTGGCCGCCTCGGTCTCAATGGCCTACTGTGCAAGCAGCCTGCGGCCTTGCCTGTGACGGTCATGGGCTTGAACTTTGCCAATCCGGTGGGCCTTGCTGCAGGCCTGGACAAGAATGGCGCTGCCATCGATGGCTTCGCCCAGCTAGGGTTCGGTTTCGTCGAGATCGGTACCGTGACGCCGCGCCCGCAACCGGGCAACCCCAAGCCGCGGCTGTTCCGGCTGCCGGAGGCCACCGCGATCATCAATCGGATGGGCTTCAACAACCTGGGTGTCGATCACTTGTTGGCCCGGGTGCGTGCGTCGCGCTATGACGGTGTGCTTGGCATCAATATCGGCAAGAATTTCGACACCCCCGTAGAGCGTGCGGTGGACGACTACCTGATCTGCCTGGAAAAAGTCTACGCAGACGCCAGTTACATCACCGTCAACGTCAGTTCACCGAACACCCCAGGCCTGCGTACCCTGCAGTTCGGCGACTCGCTCAAGCAACTGCTTCAGGCTCTGGCTGTGCGTCGCGAGGAGCTGGTAAACAAGCACGGTAAGCGTGTGCCGCTGGCAATCAAGATCGCCCCAGACATGACTGACGAAGAAACGGCCATGGTGGCCTCGGCATTGCTCGAGACGGGCATGGACGCGGTGATCGCGACCAACACCACCCTGAGCCGTGAAGGCGTCCAGGGCCTGCCGTATGGTGACGAGGCGGGCGGTTTGTCTGGCGCGCCAGTGCTTGAGAAAAGCACTCACACCGTGAAAGTGTTGGCAGGAGAACTGGCCGGAAAGTTGCCGATCATCGCTGCCGGCGGTATCACCGAGGGGCGTCATGCAGCCGAAAAGATCGCGGCTGGTGCGAGCCTGGTGCAGATCTACTCGGGCTTCATCTATAAAGGGCCTGCGCTGATTCGTGAGGCAGTGGACGCGATCGCTGCCTTGCCACGTTCATAAAAAAGGCAGGCATAAAAAAGGGCCCCACGAAGGGGCCCCTGGGCCTCAGCCCGCCGCCCGGATAGGGCGCGCATGGTGACTCGAATTCAGTGTCCTCGTCTCAGCCAACGGCGTGATTTTCGTTGAGTCTCTGGATGCCTGCGGTGCCGGTCATACCATCCCAGTTATCGCCCCGGCCTTCCCGCCAGCCATTGATCCAGGCTTGACGCACGGACGGCAGATTGAAGGGGCAAAGCTCGCGGGATTTGCCGGTAACCCCGTATTGGTAGCCACGTGAATATGCTCTTTCCAACGGATCACGCTTAAGTCTTCTCATAGGGTGTTGCCCTCACTTGTTGACTGTAATGTCCCGTCGGCCTCTCCGAGGCCGGGCAGAATCGTTCTGCCGGTGTGCGCTCGCTGCCGGCGTGGCGAGCAGAAAGTGTTGCCTCGTTGCGAGACAACCTAAAGCCAGTTCTAACCAAAGCGAGTCACAGTGTGAATGATCGATTTGTCATAAGGACGTAACGTTTCATAGAGTCAAAGGATAAGTAAATAAATGCGACTCAACGTGATTTGCCGTTGAGCCCGCTATGATCAGGGTTCAGTGCCCCTTGCAGTCATCTGGCCAGCGTCTTGGGCCGATGTGCGGTAACAATTTGAAATGCGACGAAGGGTCACATTGGCCTCCGCGTCGCTGGAAATTTTCATACTGCCTGACGATCTAACCCACTTCGCAAGGTGTGAAGGGGCTTGTCGTTCAGGTGGCCCGGCCTTCCCGGACTGCGGGCGAGGCCACCCGGGCGCCTGCTGGAAGGGCGTGCGGGCAAACATCGGCGGGGCGATGCGTCGGCCCGTCACTCAATCAGCCCAAGGCTCTGGATTGCTCATGTCGGACCGTTTCGAACTTTATCTCACCTGCCCCAAAGGTCTTGAAGGCCTGCTCGCCGAGGAAGCCCGCAACCTGGGCCTGGACGATGTGCGTGAGCACACCTCGGCCATCCGCGGCTCGGCCGACATGGAAACCGCTTACCGCCTGTGTCTGTGGTCGCGCCTGGCCAACCGAGTGCTGCTGGTACTCAAGCGTTTCTCCATGAAAAACGCCGATGAACTCTATAACGGTGTGCATGGGGTCGATTGGCAAGATCACCTGGCGGCCGATGGCACCTTGGCGGTGGAGTTCAGTGGCCACGGTTCGGGAATCGACAACACCCATTTCGGTGCCCTCAAGGTCAAGGACGCGATCGTCGACAAGCTTCGCAACCGCGAAGGCCAGCGCCCGTCCGTGGACAAGATCGATCCGGATGTGCGCGTGCACCTGCGCCTGGATCGTGGCGAGGCGATTCTCTCCTTGGACCTGTCTGGACACAGCCTGCATCAACGCGGCTATCGCCTGCAGCAAGGTGCCGCGCCGTTGAAAGAGAACCTGGCGGCGGCGGTACTGATCCGCGCCGGCTGGCCACGCATCGCCGCTGAAGGCGGGGCCCTGGCCGACCCTATGTGCGGGGTGGGTACCTTCCTGGTGGAGGCGGCAATGATGGCCGCCGATATCGCCCCCAATCTCAAGCGTGAGCGCTGGGGCTTCACTGCCTGGCTTGGCCATGTGCCGGCGTTGTGGCGCAAGGTTCATGAAGAAGCCCGGGCCCGTGCGCAGGAAGGCCTGGCCAGGCCCCCGCTGTGGATTCGTGGCTATGAAGCCGACCCACGACTGATCCAGCCAGGGCGCAACAACGTCGAACGGGCAGGTCTGGGCGACTGGGTGAAGATCTATCAGGGCGAAGTCGGCAGCTTCGAACCGCGCCCGGACCAGAACCAGAAAGGCCTGGTCATCAGCAACCCACCCTACGGTGAGCGTCTCGGTGACGAAGCCAGCCTGCTGTACCTCTACCAAAACCTCGGTGAGCGCTTGCGTCAGGCCTGCCTGGGCTGGGAGGCGGCAGTGTTCACCGGCGCCCCTGAGCTGGGCAAGCGCATGGGTATTCGCAGCCACAAGCAGTACGCCTTCTGGAACGGCGCCTTGCCGTGCAAGCTGCTGCTGTTCAAGGTCCAGCCCGACCAATTCGTCACTGGCGAGCGTCGCCAGGCCGAGTCGGACCCAGACACCGCACGGCGCCCGACAGCGGTGGCCAATGAGCCGGCGCGCTTGTCCGAAGGCGCGCAGATGTTCGCCAACCGCCTGCAGAAGAACCTCAAGCAATTGGGCAAGTGGGCCCGTCGCGAGCAGGTCGATTGCTACCGCTTGTATGACGCCGACATGCCGGAATATGCCCTGGCGGTAGACCTCTACCACGACTGGGTGCACGTGCAGGAATATGCCGCGCCACGCTCGGTCGATCCGGACAAGGCCCAGGCGCGTCTGCTCGATGCCCTGGCCGCCATCCCTCAGGCGCTGGGTATCGACCCGCAGCGTGTGGTGCTCAAGCGTCGGGAGCGCCAGAGCGGGACGCGTCAGTACGAACGCCAAGGTGCCGAGGGCCGTTTCCAGGAGGTGAACGAAGGTGGCGTGAAGCTGCTGGTCAACCTCACGGACTACCTGGACACCGGTCTGTTCCTCGATCACCGTCCGATCCGTCTGCGTATCCAGCGCGAGGCGTCCGGCAAGCGCTTCCTCAATCTGTTCTGCTACACCGCGACGGCCACGGTACACGCGGCCAAGGGCGGTGCTCGCAGCACCACTAGCGTCGATTTATCCAAGACCTACCTGGACTGGGCGCGCCGCAACCTGGCACTCAACGGTTTCTCTGACCGCCACCGCCTGGAGCAGGGGGACGTGATGGCCTGGCTGGAAGGCAACCGGGACAGCTACGACCTGATCTTCATCGACCCGCCGACCTTCTCTAACTCCAAGCGCATGGAAGGGGTGTTCGACGTGCAGCGCGATCATGTGCAGTTGCTGGATCTGGCCATGGCCCGCCTGGCGCCGGGCGGTGTGCTGTACTTCTCCAACAACTTCCGCAAGTTCCAGCTCGACCCGAGCCTGGTCGAGCGTTATGCCGTCGAGGAGATCAGCAACCAGACCCTGGACCCTGATTTCGCGCGTAACAATCGAATTCACCGGGCATGGCGCATTCAGGCGCGATAGGCGACGTGTACGAGGTTGCGTGGCTAGTGGCCAATAGCTATAACTGACCCGAAGGGCCCGACAAATTCGCAGGACGCTGACGTGATGAGATCGCTTTATGTCGAAGTGTGGCGTTCGTGCGAAGGTGCTCGGCATGTTCCGCGAAGCGCTGCCCGCCTGGGGGGTGGCGCTGGTGGTTTTGGTCGCTGGCGGGCTGTTGACGGCGGCCTTGGCCATTGCCACGCAGAGTTTCTACCTGCAGCAACTGCGTCAGCGCTTCGAGCTGCTGGCCAATGAGCGTTTTAGTCGCATCGCCGAACGCTTCGAGGATCAGGAGCAGCGTCTGGATGGCCTGCGACGGTTTTTCAGTTACTCCAACGAAATCACCCCCCAGGAATTCGATGGCTACGCCCGGCCATTGTTGTACCGGACCCAGGCATATTCCTGGGCGCCCCGGGTCGATGCCGAACAACGCGCGGATTTCGAACGACGCGCAAGCGCGTGGCTAGAACAGCATTACCAGATCCGTGATCAGGACGCCCAAGGTGTCTGGCACCCTGCGCCTGAGCACGACCATTACTATCCGGTGCTCTATACCCAGGCTGTATCCCTGCAAGGGCAGCCCTATGGGCTGCCCTTGCAGGGACAGCCCCTACGGGAAGAGACCCTTGCTCGGGCTTCGTCACCTGGCAACATGGCGGTGTCCGCGCCGCTGGACATGATCAACGTCGAGCCTGCGTATGCCCGTGGGGTGCTGATCGTGGCGCCAGTGTTCGCCGACAGTGATCCTAGTGGATTGCCTTCTGGTTATGTCATGGCCTTGTTGAGCATGCAGCGCTTGATTGCCGAAGGGCTACCGCCTGCAACGGATGACAACTTGGTGGTGCGCATACTCGATGCTTCCGGAGCCAAAGGGGCGGAAGTGCTGTTCGACTCACGAAACACCGTCGCCTCAGTACCCCTGGCCAGTACCCACCTTTTGCATCTGGCTGATCACCACTACCAACTCGACATCCGTCCCAGTCAGGCCTTTCTCAAGGCCAACCGCTCCTCGGCAGTGGTGGCAGTCAGCTTGTTGGGCGGTTTGCTCAGCGTGTTGCTCAGTGCCTTGCTCTACAGTTTGTTCAGTCAGCGCCAGCGTGCGCTTGCACTGGTCGACCAGCGTACCGCCGAACTGCAGATCAGTGAGCAGTCCCTGCGTGAAACTCACAATCGACTGCGCAGCGTGCTGGACGCTGCGACCCAGGTCGCGATCATCGCCACCAATCTCAAGGGGCTGGTCAGCACCTTCAATGCCGGCGCCGAGCGCATGCTGGGGTACTCGGCAAGCGAAGCCATTGGTCAGTTGCGGCTCGAGGAGCTGGTACCCCCCGAGGAGCTCAGTCAGCGCGCCCATGCCTTGAGCGTGCGTTATGGGCGTGAGATGGGCGGTGGCCAGGCGATGTTCGCCGAAACCGTGCAGGAAAAAGGGGCCGAGGCGGGGGAGTGGACCTTGGTGCGCAAGGATGGCAGCCACTTGCTGGCCAACATGCTAGTCACCGCGGTGCTCGACGAGCAGGGCCTGTGGGTGGGGTATCTGGCCATCTGCATCGACGTTACTGAACGGCGGCGTGTCCATGAAGCGCTGGCGGCTCGTGATCGGTTGTTGGAGAAACTCAGTGCTGAAGTGCCCGGCGGGATCTACCAGTACCGCCTGGATGCCGATGGACACTCCTGTTTCCCTTATGCCAGCCAAGGTCTTCACGATATCTATGAAGTCGATTTGCAGATACTGCGCGAGGATGCCTCGGCGGTGTTCGACCGCATCCATCCTGACGACCTGGAGCGTGTCCGTCGCTCGGTCCGTTACTCGGCCGTGCACTTGACACCTTGGCGTGAAGAATACCGCGTGATATTGCCCCAGGCGGGCTTGCGGTGGGTTCGTGGAGAGGCCACCCCGGAGGTCGGCGAGGCGGGGTGTACCTTGTGGCATGGCTACCTGACGGACATCTCCGACCTCAAGCGGGTGGAGGAAGAGCTTCGGGCGCTCTCAGTCACCGATGCCTTGACCGGCATCCATAACCGTCGGCATTTTCAGGAACGGCTGCAGAACGAGTTGGAGCGTGCTCAGCGTGATGGGTTGGACCTGGCGGTGATCATGCTGGATATCGATCATTTCAAGCGGATCAACGATCAGTACGGTCATGCGGTGGGCGATCACGTGTTGCGCAGCCTTTGCCAGCGGATTGGCAATCGCCTGCGGCGTACCGATGTGTTTTGCCGTTTGGGTGGTGAGGAGTTCATGGTGCTTTGCCCTGGCAGCAACGCCGAGCAGGCGCGATCGTTGGCGGTGGAGCTGTGGCAGGGGGTTCGCAGTGTTCCGATTGATGGGGTGGGCCGGGTGACGGCGAGTTTCGGCGTGGCGGGCTGGCGGCCGGGGGAGGGGGCTGATGCGTTGCTGTTGCGGGCTGATGCGGGGGTTTATGCGGCCAAGCAGGCGGGGCGGGACCGGGTCGAGGCGGAGTTGCTCTGAGGCTGGGCTTTTGTGGTTTTGTGTTGGTTGTTGGTTGTTGGTGTTGTGGGCAGATCCGTTTGCTTGGGTGATGCTGCGCAAGCCTCGATCTCGCGACTTCGGCTACGCCGAAGGGCGCTACGCGCCTGCACCTCCAGACATCTCCGCTCGGCCCAAATTACAGGCGGCGCCTGGGTTGGCGTTGTTTTTTCAGTGAGGTGGGTATTGAGTTTTCCGGCCATTCGCGGGTGAATCGGAGCGCCGAACCGCCGCTCCCACAGGTATAGCGCAGCTCTTGAGAACGGCGCAGTGCCTGTAGGAGATTCTATGGTTGAGGGCAAAGCTTTTTTGCCCCTTTGCTGACGTATTCGCCTTGGGTCTTCATCAAGGCGAATGCAACTCTGGCGAGCTTGCGTGACAAGATAACCAGGGCCTGAGTCGTTGCCTTACCTGCCCGGCGATAGTGCTCGTAGACGTCTTTCCAGGCCGCAGACCTACTGGCCGCCATGGCGGCGTTATGCAGTAATCGACGGATCTCTGAACAACCCCGCTTGGTCAACCGTCGACGTCCGGCCTTTTGGCCGGAATCTGCAACTTTCAGGTCCATGCCTAGAAAAGCGATGTATGAATCACTGTTCTTGAATTCGCCCCGAATAAATGCGGTGACGAGGGCAACAGCGGTCAGGAAGCCAATCCCTTCAACTTTCTGACAGCGGGCGACTTGTTCGGCTAGGCCAGCCTCTTTTACCAAGACCTTCAGGCGTTTCTGGATCAGAAGATCAAGCGACTCGAAGTGCTTGGCAAAGCTGTTGAACGCCTCTTTGAGCGACATTTCATTGCCCCAGCTCTGAGTCAGACTTGTCCGCGCCGAAACCAGCGCTGCTCTGCGCCGGAGCAGGCTCTGGAGCTTGCCGTAGACAGCTGGAGGGGGCGACCAAGGACGAAGAGCACTGCCCTCGCGATCCAGGAAGCGAGCCAGCAGGCAGGCATCGGACGCATCGGTTTTAACGCGTCCGCCAACGCCCTTGCGGTAGTTGCTGAGTTGAAACCCGTCGACGACATAGACGGCGAAGCCCTTTTCGTATGCCATCTCAACCAGGTCCAGATGGTAAACATTGGTAGCTTCAACGCAGATAGCGGTATTGGCCGGCTGAAGTGCCAGCCACTTTTGGATTTCAGGCTTGGTGTTTCTAACGGTCTGCTGTTGGGCGGAGTCTTCGTAATAACAGACCAGCTCAGCCTTGGCGACATCGATGCCGATGATGAAATTGTCTACTCGCATTGCCATCGCCTGAACTCCCACGGTATGGTTTTTGAACTCGGAGGGGTTTCACCAAGAGGCGCTGGCTTGCTTCTATCGTCGTTTGCAAACGATGCATTCTTTATCGGCGCTTTGGTGAAGGGGTGGGGCGATGTCTCCCACGGTCTGTACTGCGCCTAACAGTCAGAATCGGTTTGTTCGTCCCACCACCCCTTCGAGTATCACCATACAAGCGGGTTTACCCGCGAATAGGCCGGCACAAACAACAAATAATTAGCTTGTTTGCCGTTGCCATTGTTTTTTATGCGCGATAGTTCAGACACCACCAATCGCGACCTCAGAAGGCCGAGTGTAGGTGTCTGTAGGGGCAGGCGCGCAGCGCCCTTCGGCGTAGCCGAAGTCGCGAGATGGAGGCTTGCGTAGCAAGCCAGAGGCCGCGAAGCCCTGAAAGGCAGCGGAGCGGAGGGAACCCCGGAGCGCAGCGCAGGGGCCGTATGTGGGAGCAAGACGGCTTTGGTGACTTTGGCCAAGACCAAAGTGACCCGCCGTGAAGGCGGAAAGCGCCAGTGGCGCCCCCACCCAGAATGGATAATCACACTCTCTGAAAGCCCAAGCCCAGGCCGATCAAGGCACCCCAGCCGCCGCAGTGCTCCCTACCTTCGGCTGCCGATAAAGATCCAGCAACACCTGATCCAGCACCTGCGATGCCCCCCAAGGCTTGGGATCATTCAGAATCGCTGCCACCGCCCAGGTGTTCCCGTTGCTATCCCGGCTGTATCCGGCAATCGCCCGAACGGTGTTCAGCGTACCGGTCTTGATGTGTCCTTCACCGGTCATGGCCGTGCGTTTGAGTCGCTTGCGCATGGTGCCATCCATGCCCACCAGCGGCATGGAGCTGATGAACTCGGCGGAGTAGGGGCTTTGCCAGGCTGCTTGCAGCAATGCCGCCATCTCGCGGGTGCTGACCCGCTCGGCGCGGGAGAGCCCGGAGCCGTTTTCCATAATCAGGTGTGGCGCGGTAATGCCTTTTTTCGCCAGCCACTGGCGTACCACTCGCTGGGCTGCGCGGGCGTCGTCGCCGTCGGCATCCGTGCGGAACTGTGCACCCAGACTCAGGAACAACTGCTGGGCCATGGTGTTGTTGCTGTACTTGTTGATGTCGCGGATCACCTCGACCAGATCCGGCGAGAATGCCCGTGCCAGCAGGCGTGCGTTCTTGGGCACGTTCTCGATACGGTCGCGACCCTGAATGCTGCCGCCCAGTTCGTTCCAGATCGCTCGCACCGCACCGGCTGCATAGGTCGGGTGATCGAGCAGCGACAGATAGGTCTGGGAGTTACAGCCTTCGCCAAGTTGGCCACTGACGACTACGCTGACGCCGTCGGCCTGAGTCACAGGGTTGTAGCGCACATCGCCAGCGCATTTTCTGGAGGCGACGGCCTTGACCTGGTTGTCGATGCGGACGTTCGCAAGCGGTGGCTCCATGGCTACGGTGACTTTTCCGCCATCGTTGCGGGCCACGAAGCGCAGGGCCTTCAGGTTGACCAGCAGCGAATCGGGGCGGACCAGAAACGGCTTGTTCACATCGCCGCCATCGTCATTGAACTGCGGCAGGTTGGGCTGAACGAAGTGGCTGCGGTCCAGCACCAGGTCGCCGGTCACCGTGCGCACGCCGTTGGCGCGCAGGTCACGCATCAACAGCCAGAGCTTTTCCATGTTCAGCTTCGGGTCGCCACCACCCTTGAGATACAGGTTGCCGTTGAGCACGCCGTTGCTCAGGGTGCCATCGGTGTAGAACTCGGTTTTCCACTGGAAGGTCGGGCCCAACAGTTCCAGGGCTGCATAAGTGGTCACCAGCTTCATGGTCGAGGCCGGGTTGACCGAGACATCGGCGTTGAACACGGTTGGCGTGCCGGGGCCGTTGAGCGGCAGCATCACCAGGGACAGGGCCGAATCCTGCAGTTTGTTGGCTTTGAGCGCCTGTTGCACTTTCGGCGGGAGGGTGGTGTTGGCGGGCGCGGCCTGGCTGGGCATGGCGAGCGGCAGGAACAGGCCGGCGAGAATCAGGGGACGGAGCGTTTTGATCATGTGCAATTTGAACCCTGCGGACGAGGGAAAGTGACATTGGGGCTGAACAGGATGATGGCCCCACGACGAAATATAGTGCGCATTATGCCCCAAGCACACCCTCCATGGGGCATGTTCGACGGAAAAGCGCCGCAGCCGTCCGGAAACTGGTAAAGTGCCGCGCGTTAATACTCAAGAGGATTGTTTCATGGCCACCAACCGTTCCCGTCGTCTGCGCAAGAAACTGTGCGTGGACGAATTCCAGGTTTTGCTAATTTGCTCCAAACCCTGAAAATCTTGCCAAAAATGCACCGCCCCTTTGCCCACTACCTCTGATCGCCCCCGCGCCTAAGCCTTGCCTGTCCACTCATCGGACACCAGACCGTCACATGGATGACTGTCTGAACCTTGCAGCACTTCCAACCCTTCAAACCCGCATGCCTTTGATCGGGAGTGGAACTGAGCCACTTTCACATATCGAACACAATCCCTTAGCCGCAAATCTCTCGACGCTCTGATCACAGCGAATTTGTGCGTGCACGGCAGGGAGTGATGATGGCGTAAGGCTCCTGCAGAAAATGCTCTACAAGGATAGTGATGGGGAGTGCTCAGGCTCAGTCCTTATTTGATCCATCCCGGATATATGGTTGTCCCGGTACCGTTATCCCATAGTGCCCACGTGCCTTAGTCGGCGGTGGCCTTCCAATATCTCTGCACCGTAGTCTTAGAAAGCCCCAACTCCTGAGCAACCTCCAGCCGACTCATACCCTGAGCCTTGAGCCTTTGCACCTCAGCATTCGCCTTGTTTGCACGTGCAGTGGTGGGGTGAGGTGCGTCAATGGCACCAGGCTCAGCAGGGGGGACAGCGTCGAGGAGCTGCAGCTTCTCCAGATCGGCAGTGGCTAGAGCCAGCAGTTGATTTGGAGTAACGCCTCGTTCGGCTGCGAGCGCGATAGCGAGAAGAGCGACCGGCTCCACGCCCAGAGCCCCTGCAAGCTCCACACTGAGCTTAAGGGTCGGGCTAGTCTTTCCTGCTTCCAACTGACTGATGTGTGACGAAGCAATCTGGCCGCCAAGATCTTTTTGATTCAACTGGCGGCTGACTCGCACTAGGCGTAACGCGGACGCGAAGCCTTTGGGAATCGACATTTCACGGCTTCCAAAAAAGGAACGGTATGCCGTGTTTGCGATGATCCAAACAAATCTATATATTTGAATCGTATGGATCTGGTCGTGTGCACGTCGCTGCCTCACCATTTGCCTCACCTGAGTCCCGCCGGCCTCAAAGGGAAGGCAGTTTCAATATAAGACTAAATCGACTTTTACCACCAGGCTCCAAGCGCCTGGCCAAATGCTGGAGAACTTCTTGCGCGTCCGAATCTACTCTGACCTTCACGTCGAGTTCGCCTCCCAACCGAAGCTCGATTTCGAGGGCACCGTTGATGACGACCTCGTGGTCTTGGCGGGTGATATCCACACCAAGGGGCGGGGCGTCTCTTGGGCACAAGACGCCTTCTCAGTCCCGGTTGTGTACATTTGTGGCAATCACGAATTTTATAAGGGCCATATCGATCGCACGCTTCAGTCGATGAAGAGGTCGGCTGCCGGCACTAATGTCCACGTGCTCGATAATGAGTCGATGACCATTGGCGATCTCCGCATTTTGGGAGCCTGCGCTTGGACAGATTTTTCTTCGAAGGGAAGCGTCTACCAGTCTTCTCTAGAAGCTCGCAGTGTCATGAACGACTTCCGTCTGATCAGGGCAGGTGAGGAATACCGGAAATTAAGAATCGACGATATCATTCGGCGAAATCACCAGACCTATGACTATCTAAGTCAAGAACTAGCCAGGGGTTTTGACGGCAAGACTTTGGTGGTCACTCATCATTGTCCCCTTGTTGAATTCTCAGGGCCTGAGAAAGATTCAGAGTTGATGCCTGCGTATTCCAATGAATGGCCAGAACTAGTAGGCCAGGCTGATTATTGGGTGTTTGGGCACACTCACCATCGAGTAGATGCGATGGTTGCCGGGTGTCGCCTAATTAGTAACCCTAGAGGCTATCCCGGTGAAAAGTGCGGGTTTGATCAAGAGTTTGTCCTTGAAATTATTTGAGTTGGTTGGATTGTAATGCCAAATTATGTAGAAAAGTTGGCGGCGGCAGCTCAGCAAAATTTCAGTCGCGCTGTAACCGGCTACTTGCTGGACGCGCGGCTCAAAGAAAATGGCGTCAGAGGTGCGATCTTCAGTGACTCTCTCAACAGACACGAGGATGGCGATAGCATCACGACGAGTGCTATCCAGGAGACACGTCAGGAGCACGGCTACACGCTGTTTTTGACTGTCTCAGGGTCGTGCTATGTAGCTGTCACTCATCTGCTATTCGTAGAGGAGAGCTTCGGCGGTATTTCGCAGACGGTCATACTGCGCGCCAGTTAAATAGGTGTAGATGATGGTTGCTCGGCTAATCGCGGCGTCATAAAAAGTTACTAAGATAGACATAGTTAAGGGAAGTGCATGTCTGAATTGAAGAAGGCCAAGGTCGTCGTAAAAAATTACGATGTTCAGAATGTTGCTGAAATTGATGCGCTTTACACGCGCGTCAGGGTTGAGGATGAGCAGGGCAGGACGTTCTACTACAAGCAAGTCGTGGTTCCAAAGTATCTGCGGCGTCATGGTGCGCTCGTCACGGATTCACCACGCACTTGGTATTATAAGCATTCCTCCAGGAAGTCGATCATTATCGTGGCAGTCGAGAAGTCTGGTGGTAAGGTCGAGTATGATTTTGACGATCTACGAATTATTGCTAGGTCGACTTTGTTGAAAGGCATTCTGATGTCTGTGGCGGCCATTCCAATGGGAGTTATCGCCGCGACGGCCACGTTTGGTCTCGGGCTAATTTTGATTCCTATGGCGTTTTGGTACAGCTACAGAAACATTTTCAAGCTGCCAGGCCTGTTGAGTCGGAAGAAATTGGTGGGCGAGTTTGCGGCTTATGGAGTCACTGTGAATCGCCCCTGGTTTCGTAGACACCTCCAAGCCTCATAATGAGGCCCAAATAGGAGGTGCCATGAGTCGTCAGCGTTACCCCGAAGAATTCAAGATCGAAGCGGTCAAGCAAGTGACCGAGAAAGGCAAACCTGTCGCCGATGTCGCCCAGCGCCTGGGCATGTCCGTGCACAGTCTTTACGCCTGGATCAAGGTCTACAGCAAGCCCCAAGAGCAGCGTCAGCAAGACGACGATCAGCAGGCCGAACTGCGCAAGCTACGCGCTGAACTCAAGCGCGTGACGGAAGAGCGAGACATCTTAAAAAAGGCCGCCGCGTACTTTGCCAAGGAGTGCGGCTGAAGTACGCCTTCATCAAGAAGCACTCGACTGATTACCCGGTGCGGCGCCTTTGCCAAACCCTCAAGGTGCACCCCAGCGGCTATTACGCCTGGCTGGCCGAGCCTCAATCTGCCCGAGCAAAAGAAGATCAACGTCTGCTTGGCTTGATCAAACACGCTTGGCTGGAAAGCGGAGGTGTATACGGCTACCGCAAAATTCACGATGACCTGCGTGAGCTGGGAGAGGAATGCGGCCGAAATCGAGTCAGGCGCTTGATGCAGGCGGAGGGGCTGCGTTCTCAAACGGGCTATCGGCGGCGTCCAGGGTTCTATGGTGGAAAACCAACAGTGGCCTCGCCCAACCACCTCGCGCGGCAGTTCAAGGTAAGTGAGCCGAACAAGGTCTGGGTGACAGATATCACTTACATCCGCACCTATGAAGGGTGGCTCTACCTCGCGGTAGTGCTGGATCTGTTCTCACGCCAAGTAATTGGTTGGTCAATGAAGCCAAGGATGTGCAGCGACCTGGCTATCGACGCGATGTTGATGGCTGTTTGGCGACGCAAGCCTCAGCAGCAAGTTATGATTCACTCAGATCAAGGCAGTCAGTTCAGTAGCTCGGATTGGAAAAGCTTTTTGAAGGCCAACAATGTAATCAGCAGCATGAGCCGGCGGGGAAACTGCCACGACAATGCTGTAGCCGAGAGCTTTTTCCAGCTTTTGAAGCGAGAGCGAATCCGACGAAAGATCTACACAACCCGTGAAGAAGCCCGAAGTGATATTTTCGATTACATCGAGATGTTCTATAACCCTAAACGCCGACACAGCAGTGCTATGCAGCTGTCTCCAGTAGAGTATGAGAAACGCTATTTCCTGAGCTTGGAGAGTGTCTAGAAAACCAGGGGCGATTCACTGTTAGGTAGAGGAAGTGTCGAGGGACTGGGCCCTACCCAGTCTGCTCATGCGTAATAATCACTTCATGGGCTTCTGATCGGAGGCGTCACTCGGTCACAATGAAAGCTGATTAGCCCAAGCTTGGGTGATGAATCTCATGGGCCCAAACGTTAAGATAATCAGGTTGGCCCCCTATGGCTTCGCACCTTGAGTGGTCGCGAGGCAGCCCGCGTGATTGGAGCGTTTTACCGAATGGACATGTCAGCCATCAAGGCACGCCTGCATAGAACCTATGCACTCACTGTCATGCGGATCTTTCAAGCTAAGACAAAATTCGGGTTCTGGCGGTCGCGTCACGGCATGAAATTGATTGCCATCCCCGTCCTCGGTGGAGTGGCTGTGAGCATCCTGGTGATTCCCTTCTTACAGTCTTTAGTAGGTGACTTCTTCAGTAGGCAAGAGAACCTGGGTGCGCTCAGAAGTCTTCTCGCAGGGATGGGGGCGGCATTGATTGGGGCTGCAGCGATAGCATTCTCCATCATCGTTTTCGCGATGCAGACGAACGTTGAGCGGATGCCCCATGGTCTTTTCAAGCAGTTCAGTTCTGATCGGCGGTTGCTCTGCTCATTCGTCGGGTCGTTCCTCACCGCCATCGCAATATCCGGCACATCGTTGATCCCGGATGCGGGTTGGGCGATCCCAGCGATGCTCACCGCTATCTGGGGTATTGCAGCGATCGTGCTCTTTTTTCTTTACGCCTACCGTCGAGCGCTCCAGCTCATCAATCCAATGGAGCAGCTCAACATCATGTCGAACACGGTGAGTCGCGATTTGCGGAGATGGAGCCGACTAGCTGATAACGCCACCATCTTCATGAGAAAGGGGGCGGTTCCTGCGGTCAATGGGGAAGGTGAGGGGTTCCAGTTCAACGAAACGAAAGCGGCCTTTTACCAAGCCAACCCCCAATGGGTCACCGCCGCGCACCAAGCGATTCACTACGGAATTTCATATGCGAAGCGCTTCGCAGGCCAAGGCGATTACGAAGTTACCGACTCTGCTTTCCATCACCTAATGCTGATCAATGCCGCTTACTGCGCTGCCAAAAATGGCACATTTGTTGGTGGCAACGGTTTTTTTGCCGTGCCTGATGAGAGCGACCACACCATCAATACTTCTCTTGAGCAATTGAGGCAGACGATGCAAGACGCGCTATCCAGGGGTGATGAGCGACTTGCAGAGAGCACTATCCGCGCGTTTGGTGGGCTTTATGGGGTGTATCTGGGGATCGACTATTCCGGGCGCGTGCGCAGAAAGCATCACGCCCTGCTTGCCTCAACATATTTGGCTTCCGCAGTTGAATCTGTCGCAGCTCACGACATGCCTGATCTGATGATGCAAGGCATTCGAATAATGGGTAAAGCATCAGCCGTGGCTCTCGAACACATGCCATCCAGCGACATTGGTACTTTAGTGGAGAAAATCGGCACCTTCTCGCTAGTGGGGGTGGTGAAGGCGAGCCATCAACCTGTCACGCTCACCGGCGTCGAGCAGCTCGCCACCATAACCCTTGATCTTCTAGTCAAGGGCGACCGCGATGTAAGCGCGCTTGTCAGTAAGCTGCGTTCTGCAGTGGCGACAGTCTCGAAGAGTTATCTCGGAACTGTGGATGGGGGGCTTGCATCCATTCACAGCACGACGCTCGGCCCATATTTTTCGGGCACCAGCGTAGCTTCATTTAGGGGTCAGCTTACTGCCCTTGTAAACGAGTTGTTGGCAGCGCCTCAGGAGCACGACCAGGCGGCAAGGATCATTGGCAATATCGAGACCTGGGCCCATCAAATCTTCATTACCCATAAGGAGCTCCTCCTAGCAGCTATGCAGAGCCGATCTCAGTTCACCTTTGATGCTATCGGCTGGGCTATCGACATTTCGGCACTCTTGAGTGCCCTGTCCCAAGCCCCCGCCTGCCCGGAACTGTCCAGTCCTATTTGTTTGCATCAACGCCTTCTACGCCTCGCTACAAAAGCCGCTGGGGGAGAATGGACGAGAGCTTAAGGCCAGTGACTTTGTAGACTTGATCCACGCCCTGTACATCCCTTACGTCTCCTATTTCCGGGCAAATCGATACATGTGTGGCGGGTTGCAGCCGCTGGCCAAAATTTTTGGCACGGAGGTGGTGGCATCACCTGTCGCGATTATTGATGCATTGGCGGGAACTGGTCATGTAACAAGAGAGAGGGAGGCCGGACGAGGCAGTCAGAGCTGCCGGGGTGATCACGTGCAAAAGGATCAGGCGCCCTTGAAAGAGCTAGAAAATGTGCGGGGAGCACCATTTCATCAGTCGTTGCTTGGACAATTTTGTCATGCGCGAGCAGGATGGAGAGAGTTTGCGTGGTGACTCTCGCTCTCGACGCACGTTCAGATCAATGAGGGTTTGGGACGTTAAAGTGCGGCCAAAATCTCAACAGTTTTGACCCGGGAGATCGGCGATCTTGAGAATGAGCTGAACAAATGCATGGCTGCGAAAGCTCAATGACGGAGGGATGTCTGGGGCGTCGAATCGACGGCCCAGACTGACCACAGTTAGCCTTTGTTGACTGGCTTTTCTGGGTACCAGGCGTCCAGCAGTGGGCTGACTTCAATTTTAGTCAGCTCGCTACGGCCCTTCAGCCAGGCTTCAACAGTGGCACGCTGCTCCTCGGAAACCGAGCCGCGCTTGGCCAGGCACACCAGGCCGAAATCATCACCACCGACATAGTCCAGGCCATTGGCATCCATGGCTTCTGCAAGGAAGGCGTCCAAGAAAGCGTCGATCGCTTCGTCGCTCAGGTCTTCCTTGAAGTCCAGGTTGAGCTCGAAGCCCAGTTCCTGGAACTCATCCACGCAGAGCTTTTTGCGCAGACGACGGGAGCGGTTAGTGGCCATGAAAAAATCCTCGTAAGTAAATGCGGTGCGGAGTTTAACAGCAACGTGAGGAGCTTGCTTGACCAACCGGTAAGCTCGCTCAAACTGTCTCTGGCCCACCCCTGCTTGGAGTCATCGCTTCACATCTCAATTTGACAGGTGAGGGCGTCGACCTATGCTCACTGAGGCTTCTTGATGACGCTAGCGTAGCGTCACTTGCCTGCAATGGCCCACCGTAGGGGGCCAGACAATGTGAATCGACCATAGCCCCGTATGGCGGGGAGTTCGTTTTCTATTGTCTGGAGACCCTTGATGAGACCAGACATTTCACCTGTTTCACCTTCCTGCATTGATTCCTTATCACCGCAGCTCCCTGTTTGGAGCAGGCTCAGGCTACCTGATGGTCAGAGGGCGGGGGAGGTAGCTCAGCTCGAAGACGAGTTGGAGCAATATTGTCGGACGCATTTCAAGCAAAGCTGGTCAAGCCTGAGACAGGCAGCGGCCCAGCGGCAGGTCGAGCGCTTAGCCGGTATCGAACGGCGTGTGCATGCATTTGAAGCCCTGCTTAAGGCGGGGCAGGCGCCTCATACGCTCAAGCGGGTATTCAAGCAAATCCTCTCTACGCTTGAGGAGATGGTGGGGGATGGATGTCTGGCCGCTCAATTGCTATTGGGGCAGGTGCATCTGCGAATCGGTTACTATTTTCATCCCGAGATTGCAGAGTGTTTTGGTCTTTCTGCGCTCCAAGCCGCGATCAACGAAGGATGTACGCATGGCTACTCAGTACTGGGTGATTACTACCTCAGCGAGGGACATAGCGAGGCTGCTGTTGAAGCCTATACCGAGGGTGCAGCTCACCATTGCGCGAGGTGCTGTTACCAGTTGGCCCAGCTTCATACGCATGGTGTGAATCTGCTGGAGCGCAATCCCGTCATTGTGTTTTCGCTCTTCGAGCGAGCCTATACGCAAGGATTTTCTCTCGCCGCCGTCGGCATGGTGCGTGTTTGGCTGGAGAGCTCGGAGCCTCTGCCGCTTCCCGCGTGTCCTATAGAGATGATGAGGGAGGCGATCGAAAAGGGGTGCGTCGGCGCGAAGCTTGTCCTGGCTGACCTTCACGCAGGTGCTGCAGGCCGCATGCAATCACTTCGAGAAGCGGTATCGTTGTACCGCTGTGCCGCCATCGAGGGGGACGTCGACGCGCAAATGGTGCTGGCAGAAATTCTTCAGAATCCGGCGCTTCGCGGCCTGCCGGTTGAACCAGACATAGATGAAGCAATTGAGTGGTACAAAAAGGCTATCGAAACCGGTGCCGGGTTGGCACGCATTCTCAAAGATGCCCACGCGGAGTTGGGACGACTGTACATGTGGAGGAAGCGGTACTGTGGTGCAGCTGCCGTATTTGAGCGCGCGATAAGCTTGGGAGCTACTGACTTGATACCACTTCTGGACGCTTGCAAGCGACTCGCTGAAGAGGCTTAGGCGCGCTGCTTGCTGGCATCTCACTCTCTGCTTTCGCCGTCGATGTCATCTGGCGGCGTTAGTTCAGCATCGTCCATGGTTGTTTCAACCCTAACCATGGCACTGGTAACATCTTTGTTCTTGTGGATGATGAGCTCGCGCGCGCTCGCACTGAATTCACGAGGATCAAGGCCATTATCGAGTTCCGTAAGTAACCGAAGCAAGTGTGACTCAAATTCTTGTTGGAGCATGGCAAGCTGCACAACACTTACGGTCTCGGGAATTTTGTTGATGCGCGCGTAGGCGCTTTTGATGTAGCGACGCAGTGTTTCGAGATCGCTGTGTGCTGTGTATTGCCTAACTGTTCCTAGGAAAGCTTCATCGCTTAGCAATCGGATTTCGAAATGCTTGTCTGACCTGAACTTGTGTCGTTCGAAGAGTATTACGAACAGGTTAGTGCAGAATGCGTGCCTGAACATGTGTGCGCAGGTTTGTTCGCTCATGTGGGCTGCCTTGGCCAGCACATTAATTTCGTTTGTAATGGTTGTGTCGGCAAGGGGTTTGCCAGTGATTTCAGAGATAAACAATAGGTCGTGGTCAGCTCTGCCGGATTTTGTGAATTTGGCAATAATATCACTTCGAAGATATTTAATATGCGTTCGAGCTTCTTGCAGAAGCATTCTGGAAACAGGTATCTTTCTCGTTGCGCGCACACCCTTTTTCAGTGTAGTGAGAGTGAGCATAGGCTCTTTCATGTAATATGCTTCATTGATCGCCGAAATCGTCAAGTCTGCAAGCTCGCCGCGCCGTGGCCCGATGTACTCCAGAAAACTCATGTGCAGATGTCTTCTAGATTTTAAGAACTGTGAATTATTTGCAGCATCGACTGCACTTCTCAGTGATTGAATTGATCCGTCGCTGATAGGGTTTCGAGTGTCTCCTGAATCCCCGCCAATGGAAAAGGAATGGTGGTGTATCGACTCTGTTTTATATATTTGTCCATTTCTGCCAGTGCGGGTTGACCATCTAAAGGTGACATTGATTATTCCAAGTGGGGCGACAAAATTTGGTTGATTGCTGAGAACCCCTAAAAACTGCAGAAATCTCAAGCACTGCTGCCCTGTTTTATTGGTTGTGTCGGAGTTTTTTTGGTGTTGTCTTATGTTGTCTTTGAATCTCTGCATACGAATTTCAGACATGAAGCGAGTGAAGTCAGAGTCATTGAGTTCAAGAAATGTCTTTTTTATGTTGTAACAAAACCTTATGAGCTGTGATATTTTTCCAGCATACTCTCCAATAGTTCCGCCCTTTCTGCCGTGCCTACTAAGAAGGCCGCCTCGTCCATTGTTGGTGTCGCGAAGTTTCAGCATGTAAAGGTTGGCTGGCGTGCATGCTGTGCCGTCTGGCCAAGTCATGAAAGGAAGATTTGAACCATCCTTGGTATATACCTTGTCGGTCACATGATAGTTAAATAGCTTTAAGTTAGGTAGCGTAGTGTAGCGTAATGGCTCTCCTGCGAGCTTCATGGCTTTTTATCCGGGTGCAATGTGACGATGGTGGCAGTTCGATCGATTTTGTTAAACGGGAATTCGTTGAGACTAAGACACTTGTAAATTATTTCCTTTGCGTCACGGGTGCGCTTGGCTCGCAGTTCTTCGTCTGCAATGGAGACCACGCCATCAAGAATCGTAAGGGCCTGCCCCACCGCTTGAAGTATCCTGAAATTCATTTCCCTTTGTCTTTCTAAATGCAACTCGGCGATGCTTAGAGATTCCTTTAGACCTATCTTTGTGGTCTTTTGGTCTTGTGCTTTTTGTACGTGAGCATGTTCAATTGCGTCATGCGCTTGAATGCGAAGCTTGTCAAACGTCTCCCATGTAAAGCCATCGCTTAGTGTCGACATTTTGGCTTTCAAAGTAGTAATGCTGAGAGGCTTTATGCAATATGTAATGTTGTCATCCTCAAATGTATGATTGAGTGACGCGACGCCTCCCTGGCTCTTTAAGGCATTGCAAATAACAGCGTTATCAAAAAAACGTTTTGGGTCGGCTATCGCGCTTTCAAATAGTTTGATAAGAGCGATAATGGAGTCTTCTATTTGTTTCGATTTGTTGGTTTTGCGTCTCATCATCTGTGCCTTGATCACTAAAGCTCATGGAGTTTGGTCTGATGTTTCCTAGGGTTGGAGTTAGAATAAAACGTTACGATGATTTCCATGCGTGTGCCACATTCATCGGTGAAATAATCAGGCGCGACAGTGATATTTCCTTTTTTTATCTGGGTTTGAATGTACCTGTGAGCCAATTCATCGTCAATTACTGTGACGTCAGTTATGCCGTAATGTTCTTTGAAGAAGTCTTGAAGGTCATGAAAGTTCTTTTCCCTGCCTTTCATGATTTTTTCTACCACGAATTGAGCTTCGGCACCGCGCAAGCTTTCACCGTCTACCACTTGGGTGATGTAGTGCCAGAGGTGAGTGAGATCAGCATGGCCCAAGTGCCAACGCAGTCCGTTGATCCGAACTCCATCATAAAAGTGGAAGAACATTAACGCGAAAAATCTACGGAGCTGGTGTTGGCGGATATAGTAGCGCTCACCGTCTTTGTTCGTTGGTACCTGGAAATAATCGAAGAGAAAGTCAAGGTTTCGGGTGAAGGAAAATACTGAAGCCGGGCACGAGAACATCCCGCTAAGATGGCTTGGCGAATCAAATAGTGTGCCGTACTCATTAATAAACCCGATTTTCTTAAAGTATCGCTGCATCCGCTGCAACTCGCGGATCATCTGAACACCTAAGGGGTCAATGGGGCGTGCTTGTTTATCTCGGATTCCCCACAGTCCCATCGAAGTTTTGGCAATATCAATGATCAACCATTGCTTAGTTCTGTCTAAGCATTTCCGCGTGGGTAGGTCTATAAGTTCGACCGATCGTCGCGCCATTAGTACCCCTACGACGAATTGGACACAACCAACGTAAACGCTGACAAGTTCGATCAATCCCTTATTTGCACGGAGGTTTTTATAGAATGAATTTTTTTCTTGCTTGCGTGAAACATTTCCTGTCCCATCCGTTGCACTGAGATTTCGGCATGCAAGCCCTAGCTTTGTAACTCCAAGGGAAGTCAGCTCTGGGCCAATAATATGTTGAACTTCTTTGTTGGTTAGTTTATCCATTCTTGTTTCTGTCGTAACACAATGCCTGGCTAGTTTCATGTAGCCGTCAAGGATGGTGCGGCCATACTTAAAATGAAATTCAATGCTATTTTTGAGCTGCTCAAATATGATCCCGCTAGGAACTAAGCGGTAACGCTGGGTGGGAACTACTTCAATCGAAAACTCTTCAATGGCTAAAAGGTCTTCTTGTGGAGGTGCATCTAATCCTAATGCATGCAGAATCCTTAGAGAGAAAAGTTTTTGGCGATATGCGTTGTAGGTGTTCTGCGTAACTCCGTCGCCGCCGCTGCTGCGAACTGGAGCGGCAGGCATCTCTCTCCGGTACTTGGGCTCTTCAGGGTAAAATGAGAGTATGTGAATACGAGCCTTCCCAACTTTCTTGCGTAACGTATTTGAATAAATTTCTTTAGCAAGTTTTGCTGTGTTTGCCGTGCGTCCTGAGGCGTAGCAATCTTTGTAGAAGCCATGATGCAGGAGTGCCGCTCGGATTGATGGGATCGTGTGACTAGGACAGTCGAAAGTGCTCTCATCCAAGATTGATTCGCTGATATGTGACAATGCAGGGATTGTGCGCAGCAGATTTTCAATCTTATGGCTGGGAGTCTCTGACATTAATTTTAGGCAGAATTCACTAGCCTTCTGGGTGAATTTGTAAATAGACTCAGAGATTAAGTTTGAAGAGGCAAAATCGGATAGTAGTTGTTTCAAGTTGTTGACGTTAATAGCTGCTAGCCCGTATCTAGCTAGCCCGAAATTTTTTGAGTTTATCAAGATGCTATCTATGACATGAATTGCGCTGTTGAAGTCAGCGCGTTGCGTGGCAATCGAATTCCTGGTTCGATGTATTTTTCGAGTTAAATTTTCAGTGGATGCGGCAAGAAAATATTTGAGGCTTGTAAGAAGTTTTTCATTCTTTGCGTCAGTAAGTAGGCTGTCATCGTCAAGTTGTATGCCCCAGTCGATACTGTCTGGTGTTTTGTGGTCTAGAGAGACTAACCAGATCGGCGCGTCAAAATCTGACTTCAACCACCAAACCTCTCGTAGGCGTTGTTTCGGTTCAAGGGCTGCATTGGTTAGAAAATTAAGGTTATTGAGCTTTTGCATAAATTATCTTCTCCATTTTACTGGGGGCAGCAAAAGCTTTTGCAGTTTTCAAATGCTGTTTTAAAACGCTGTCTGTACCTTCCTCAATGTGTTTCACGATCAATGGTGTCAGTTGTGCCCAGTACTTTGCTGTCTCTTTGACGAGTCGTTGGTCTTGGGACTTTCTGACTGCGTGTTCCAATGAGATAAGTGCGGTCAAGCTCCCCGCGCTTAACTTAACAAGCGCCTCATCTTCGGTGGGATCGATGTTTTGCATTTCGCCCTCCGGGTCAGTGAGAAAACTTGGTATGGTTGTGATAGCGTAGTTTTTCAGGAATTCATCCAGTATTTCGACCGAGTCGAAGTTTGCTCCCGCAACCAAGAATGGGCTATCTTTTAGGGAGTGACAGATCATCGCCTTGTGTAATACTCTGATACCGTGACCTTCTATGAATTGAACGAAGATTTCAGGTAAGTATGATTCCAGTAATGTGATGTCTTCTTTCTCATGCCCTAGGCATTGCCGCATGAGTTCCGTGCTTCCTGTATTTAGGTACTCCTCAACGCACCTTGAAGCTCGGATTTTTGATGGTGATATACGGGTCAAAAACTCCTTCAGCTCATCGTCGCGTAATTCAGTGTGCGGGTGAAATTGTTCGAGAAGGATTTCGTTAGAAGGGTAGTTTATTGTTGTCTTGTTCCAGCGAGGAATTAAGGAAGGTATCGGCTTGTTTACGCAATAAGAGCTGGCAATGAAAAGTTTTCGCGCATTTTCACTTCCGATGGAGCGGAGGTAATGCCTCGCGGGTTCAGTGATTTTCACTACATCAGCAATGATGCTTGCTCCAGTCTCGGACAATTCTACCTTTTGATTCTGATGTCTTGCACCTTTACGTGGTTTCTTTCCTGATATGAGATTTGACTCGCTGCCAACAACTAAATAAGTTTTTCCGCCTTCCTTAATAATCCCTGTTTGCTTTCCATTTTTATCCAATAGGTTGAAATTTGTCAGGAAGCTATTGGTGATGAAAGGGTGCTCTAAAATCAGCAGGCACTGGAAAGGATACAGGTTCCGGGTTGTGGGAATACCGATGGCTTTACTGATCTCAACTGTCGAGATGTCAATTCCGGTTCTTCTTATGTAGGAAAGACGCAAGTCTGCGATTGGCAGATCGTAGGAGTACTTGTCGAAGGCTGCCGCTACATTGCCGATGAAATTGTCTTTGTAGAATTTTTCATGCTGAGTGTTAAGCTGCTTTGCAGTTGCCGCTAGTTTTACACGGTTATCAAACTGCTCAGTTATTTCGAGGGTTTGCTGTGTCGCCCAATTTCGAATTGTCTGAATTTCCGACTTGATGGTTATGATCAGTTGCTCTACCGCTCTCTGCTCGGTCAAATGAAGGGGGATATGTGTGACGAGCTTGGTTCTGACGCTGAAACCATCTCGATTCTTCTCTACGTGGGTACTATTTCCGGGGAGTGCTTTGGCGTCGGCTAAGGTCAACCCGAGGAAGGGAGTGCACCAGATGCGGGAGTCGATATACGTCCTGTAGATTTGACCGATAAATCTGTTCCAGGATTTTTTCATGCTGTCCAAGACAGGGTCATCATGGTTTATACCTCGAAAGAAATATTCCATGAACGCGATAAAAAAATCGTGAATTTTGAGTGGGTCATGAAAAGTATCTGGCTGCCAAGTGCTCTGTTCCTTTTCAAGGAATCTGAGCATGATTGGAAATATGTAGTATACGTGCGCAGCCGATCCTTCCATTCGGATTTTTAAGCCAAGATGGAAGCTTTCAGTAAACTCTTTGCCATGTGAGAGCCAAAGATTCTCCAGCGGAAGATACTGTATTTCTCCATTTTTAGTTTCTACTAACCATCCGCTCCAGTATGCCACCTTATCTGGATCAAGCACGCTATAGTCTTTTTCCCACTGAGAAGCGGCTTCAGGATATCGCTTGGCGAACCACTCAATCCGGGGAAGTAATATATCTATCGTTCGAAGTTCTACCAGAGTGTCTCTAATAGATCGGCAAAACGCTTGACGTTTTACCTTGCTGAAATTTGTAAGACTTGAGGCGTAAACAGCAGAGCAGTAAAGGTCGAAAAGTGATTGCGCTTCTGATGATAGCAATGTGCTCGCAGTCAAGCGTTTCCCGGCCAGATGGCACACACAGTCCAGGAGATGGACAGCCGCCATAGGGTGGACACCCTCTTGCTCCCGGCTTTTGGATGCTGCGGAGCACAGCATCTCGACCGCGTCGTCATCAATGGCGAGGAACGGGTAACGTTTGAGCCGTTCGAGGCGAGTTGTGATAATCGCCATCTTGAAAATCCGCCTATGATATGCTCTTAAGCTAGATAGAATAAGGTCTAGACAAAAATGGCAAGATTGTCAAATTAGCCAAACGCAAGAGCTGGGTTTCGAACTGAACCTGGAATTCAAGGAAGACCTGTCCGACGAAGCCATCGATGCTTTCCTCGATGCCTTCCTCGCTGAAGCCATGGATGCCAACGGCCTGGATTACGTCGGTGGTGATGACTTCGGCCTGGTTTGCCTGGCCAAGCGTGGCTCGGTCAGCGAAGAGCAGCGCGCTATTGTCGAAGCTTGGCTCAAGGGCCGCAGCGAACTGACCAACATCGAGCTCAGTCCGCTGCTGGACGCTTGGTATCCGGACAAGCCGATCAACACCCAGGCTTCCTGATCCGCCTGAGCGGCGCATTTCTGCGCTGCTCATCCAGCCCTGGCCGGGTGTTGTAGATGCCTGGCCAGCGCTTTCTCCGTTCGGCGCATATGCCGTGCCAATACCTGTCTTCGCAGCTTGAGCTGCGCCAATGACAAGGTTTCCTGCTCCAGCGCTTCACACGCCTCCATCAGATCCCTGGCCTCCAGCATCCGGGCCGTGCTGAGGATCTTGTGCGCCTGCGCGGCGATGGCCTGTGCATCCTCCGAGTCGATGGCCATCAGTGTGGCTAGGTCCTGTATCAAACTCTCTTGTAAGGCGTTCAGGAGTCGAGTGCGGCTGTCAGGATCATCGCCGACGATGGCAGACAGGCCCTCGAGCGCCAAGCGCTTGCGTGGCCTGGGCCCTGGCGCCGCATGCCGACCCGGCGCGACGCCCGCCAGGCGCTGGTTCAGCGTGTGCAGGCCAATCGGCTTGAGCAGGCAGTCATCCATGCCGACATCCAGGCATCGCTGACGAACTTCCGGCTGGGCGTTGGCGGTGTAGCCCAGGATCAGGCAGCGCGGCCAGTCGCGTTGGCGCTCTGTGGCACGGATGGCTTCAGCCACTTGATAGCCGTTCATTTGCGGCATGTTGCAGTCGAGGATCACTACATCGAAACCGCCCGCGCGCCATTTCTCCAGTCCCTCGCGTCCATCGCAGGCGGTGGACAGGCTCAGCCCCAGGAAACTCAGTTGCTGCTCCATCAACAACAGGTTGGCTGGGTGGTCATCGATGACCAGCACGTTCAACCCGCTGTTCGGTGCCTCGACGTCCTGCACGAGCGGAGTGGGCACCGGTGGCGCTTCGACGCATTGCAGCGGCATGACGAGGCTCACCTGAGTGCCGACACCAGGCAGGCTCTTGATGGTTAGCGTGCCCCCCATCATTTCGCTCAGGCTGTGGCTGATCGCCAACCCCAGACCGGTTCCCGCCCGTGCACCTTCGCTATGCGGATTGGCCTGGACGAACGGGTTGAACAGCTCCTTGAGCGCCTCCTCGTGGATACCGATGCCGGTGTCGCGGACCTTGAGTTCCAGGCGCGGTCCATTGCAGTCGGTGCCTTCGTGCACGTGCAGATTGATCTGGATCTGGCCATGCTCGGTGAACTTGATGGCATTGCTGACCAGATTCGACAGCACTTGCTTGAACCGCAGCGGGTCGAGCAGCGCGTGGCAGCGGGCGTTTGGCGCGATGACCACCTGTAGGGCCAGGTCCTTCTGTCGCGCGAGACCATCGAACACCCGGGCCACCGACTCGACCAGAACGCTGGGGTCGACCGACTCCGGGGAAAGGCACAGGTGGCCGGACTCGATCCTGACGATGTCCAGGATGTCACCGATGAGCCCCAGCAGGTCCTTCGCCGAATGGTAGGCGACCTCCAGGGACGGTCGGTCCAGTTGCCCGCGATCCGCCCTTCGCACTGCCAGCTCCAGCATGCCGATGACCGCATTCATGGGCGTGCGAATCTCGTGGCTGATGGTTGCCAGGAAGGTGCTCTTGGCACGATTGGCATCGTCGGCCCGTTGCTTGGCCAAGCGCAGCTCCTGAACCAGTTCGCGACGGTCGCTGATGTCGATCCAGCCACCGATGATCCCCTGGACTTCACCCAGGGAGTCGCGATAGGGCAGGATCCAGTGGTAGATGGTCAGCTCCCGTCCTCCCATGCGTAAAGGACGGTCGAGGATAAGGGGGGTGCCGGCGGCGATGACTTGCTGATAGTCGGCCTCCATCTGCTGGGTGTATTCCCGGTCAGCGCCCGGGCTCTCATCCAATCGCTTGCCCATGACTTGGTCGGTCTGGGCTTCGACGGCCTGCAAATAGCTGTCGTTGCAGCTTTGCAGTCGTCCTTCGCGATCGCGTACATACATCGGATGGGGGGTACCGTTGAGCAGGGCGCGCATGAACTCTAGCTGGTCGTTGAGTGCCCGCTCGGCGCATTTGCGCTGCCTGATCTGCCATCGCAGGTGGGCGTTCCAGATCAATGCCAGGAGCAACAGCAAGCCGACGGCCAGCAAGAATTTCAGCGCCAGGCGGCGAAACTCCCGCCAATACACGTCGTCGTGCAGCCGATAACCTCCCCACCGGTTGTTGATCACGCCAAGCTCTTCCGGCGAGATGCTTTGCAGGGCTTTGTCCAGGATGGACGCCAGCGCATGGGCCTGGCTGTTGGTGGCCATCGCGACCGTGGCTGGCTCGCTACCGATTGTACTGCGAATGACCAGGTCCGGGTTTCCGGCCAGGGCGTGGTTGGCGTCGATCAGGGTAGTGATGGCCGCATCGACCTCACCGCTGCCCAAAAGCGCAATGGAGAAGAACGGACTGTCGGTTTCGATCTTGCTGATCTTCGGGTATCGAGCCGAGAGCAACCCGGCCATGATGCTGTCGCGTGTGATCGCGACTTGCCGATTCTGCAGGTGCTCCAAGGACGCCGCTTGGTCACTGCCCGCGCGGGTGACCAGCACATAGGTGCTTTCCAGGTAGGGCCGGCTGATGTGCAGGGCGCCATCGTGCTTTTCGTCACTGGAGATGGCGGCGATGACATCGGCCCGGCCGTCCTTGAGGCGGGCCAGCATGTCCCGTATGCCGCTGGCCCGCTCGATCTCGAAGCGCAGGCCGGTGCGCAACCGGATCAGGTCCAGCAGGTCGGCGGCGATACCGCGGAAATTGCTGTTACTGTCGAAATAGGAAACGGGGGCGGCGGTCTCGTTGATGGCCACGCGCATCACGGGATGTTCCCGCAACCATTGCTCTTCGCTGGGAGAAAGTTGGAGCTTGCGATCGGTCAGCAGATGGTCGCTCCCCGCACCCCAGCGCTTGAAGATGCTGGCGGCCATGATGGGCGTCTGGCTCTCGAGGGTCGTATCGACCAACTCCTTGAGGATGGTGTCCTGACGGCGCAGGGCGAAACTGAAGCCAATGGCCTCGTGCTTGCCAAAGCTGGCCATGCGCAAAGGAGGGAGGTGACCGCGATTGAGTTGATAGTGGGTCGAGATGGTATCGCCAATGAACACGTCGGCCTGGCCGAAAGCGACAGCGTTCAGGGCCAGGGTGGAGGAGCGAAAGGCCAGCAGCTCGGCCTTCGGGTAGGCGCTGAGCACCTCCTTGGGCGAGAGATAGTGATAGAGCATGCTCAGGCGCAGCCCTTTGAGTTCGTCATCGAGTACGCGACGTTCGTGTTCGCGGGTCACCAGCACTGGCTGATCGATCGCGTAGGGGCGTGACAGCGCAAGGCCGGCAACGGCTTCATAGCCGTTGGCGCTGCCAAGCAGATCGATCCGGCCATTCTTCAGTGCCTCGATCGCTGACTGACGGCTGTCGAAGCCCAGCACGCGGACTTTCAGCCCCAGCGCAATGCCGATCAGGCCGGCGTATTCAGCGGTGAGCCCCTGGTAGTCGCGCCCGCCCGTGGTGATATCGAAAGGCGGGTAGTCCGGGAAGGATGTACCGATCACCAACTCCTTTTTTTCAGAGAGCCATTGGCGTTGGGTCGGCGTCAGCACCGGCAGCACCGGCTTGAGCGATGAACGCGTCAGTAGATTGAGTGCCTTGGGCCTGTATTGCGCGGCGTGCGCTGGGTGGCAGGCCAACGCAATGGCAACGATGAACAGGCAGGTTAGATACCGCCCCATGTTGCACCTCAAACCAGCGCGTTGCGCTTGGCAACATCAATCAGGTCGACCAACGTCTGAACCTGAAGTTTTTGCATCAAACGCTTCTTGTAGGTGCTGACGGTTTTGTTGCTCAGAAACATGCCCTTGGCAATTTCCTTGTTGCTCTTTCCTTGGGCGAAAAGTTGCAAAACCATAAGTTCTCTGTCGTTAACGTGTCGGAAAAGTCGTATCTCCTGGTCTGGAATAACCTGGCTGGTGTTAACCGCTTGGCTGGGAAAATAATTGTAACCAGAGAGCACGGCCTTTATTGCGCTAAGCAGTTCACTCAGGTCTTCCTGTTTACCAACATATCCGGCGGCCCCTGACTGCATGCAGCGAACCGCGAAAAGCGCAGGGCTTTGTGCGGTCAATACCAGCACTTTCAGGGGCAAGGCCATGCTCTGGAAGCGGGACAGGATCTCGAGGCCATCGAGTTTGGGGATGGCAATGTCGAGGATGACCAGGTCGGGGCGTGTCTCTCGGACCATCTGCATGGCATGAACGCCATTGTCCGATTCACCGACGACCTTGTAGTTCTGATTTTCCAGCAACATGCGAACCGCCATGCGGATAACGGGGTGATCATCGACAATATATACAGAGTGCATATTCAACTTCCATGCGGCAGGTGTCGGAAATAGTGCGCACCTTAGCTCAGTTGGAAGTCATCGGACATGCGAGGAAGGGCCAGGGCTCGCATATGGGAAAATACCTACAGTAAAAAGCTACGCGCGCTACGAATGGGGCGTATTGATGCCGAAAATGGCGCGGAGTTTGGTAACTTTTTATTTGTAAATAGGGAGTGGCGTTTAATTCTATTGAGGGCTAATAAGAAATTTCCTTCAAATACTAGCCCCCAAGACTATTGGTTTGTCACAACGCTCACAGGGGGCTGGAACGTCCAGTCATTTCACTGGCCATTTCGCTGGCGTAGCTGTCTGTCATCCCAGCGATGAAGTCGATCATGCGCAGGAAGGCGGTATGCAGCGAGTCATGCGGGTCGGGTGCATGATTTCCGATCAAGTCCAGTACACGTCGGCTCTTGAATGAAGGCGTGCGCCCACCGTGCTGTTCCAATGCCGCCCCACAGAAGGCATTGAGGAGAATCTCAAGGGTGGTGTACGCGCCGATTTCGTGCAGGGTCTTACGTTTGTCTTGGAAGATTTTCTTACGCGCCATGTCCTTGGCCTGGAGCACGCAGCGCTTGGCTGGGCCGTGCATGTGCTCGACCAGATCGCCGGACAGGTGCCCCGCCAGCAAGGCGGTCTGTTGCTCGACGAAGGCCTGGGCCGCCGCGTTGGTCAGGTGCTCGATGGCCTTGCCACGCAGGATCGCCAGTTTGCGTCGCCGTGAGTCAGTGGGCCCTAGTTGACGGTAGGTTTCGGGCAAATCGTCGCCCACCAAATCGAGCAGCAGGGCCTCGACCTCGGCGTACTGCAGCAACTCCATCTCCAGGCCGTCTTCGAGGTCGATCAAGGCGTAGCAGATGTCGTCTGCGGCTTCCATCAAGTACACCAGCGGATGGCGCGCCCAGCGCTGTTGTTCAAGCTGCGGCAGGCCGAGCTTGCGGGCGATCTGCTCGAGCAGCGGCAATTCGCTCTGGTAGGCGCCGAACTTGTGTTTCTTGTAACCCAGGGCGTCGGCGTGGCGGGCGCTCCACGGGTACTTGAGATAGGTACCCAAGGTGGCGTAGGTCAGCCGGGTGCCGCCATCGAACTGGTGGTATTCCAGTTGGGTGAGTACACGAAATCCCTGGGCATTGCCTTCGAAGTTGAGAAAGTCGGCGCGCTCGTCCTCCTTCATGTCGTCCAGCCAGCCACGTCCGGCAGCCTGCTGGAACCAGTGGCGGATGGCATCTTCACCGGAGTGGCCAAAGGGCGGATTGCCGATGTCATGGGCCAGGCACGCCGACTGCACGATCATGCCCAGGTCGCTGGGCTCGCACCAGGCTGGCAGGTGGTCGCGCAGGGTTTCACCCACGCGCATACCCAGGGAGCGGCCGACGCAGCTGACTTCCAGGGAATGGGTCAGGCGCGTGTGGATATGATCGTTGCTGGAAACGGGGTGGACCTGGGTCTTGCGCCCCAGGCGGCGAAAGGCACCGGAGAAGATGATGCGGTCATGGTCTTTGTGGAAGGGGCTGCGCCCCAGTTCTTCGGGGCTGTACAGGGCTTTGCCCAGGCGTTCGCGGGTCAGCAGGGTGTGCCAGTCCAAGGCTCGATCTCCCGTCAGGTGGAAGCCATAGCTTCCCGTGTCGGGCGCGCCCGCGCAAGCAGCGGGCGCGATCGATCAGGGACGGCGGCTATTGCGCAAGAACAGTCGCACCAGCGGTGCCAGGCTGGTACCCAGGCGCAGCAGGCGGGTCAGGTTACCGCTGCGCACGCCTTTGCCGGTGAGGAATCCCAAAGCGACCACCGCGCTCAGGCCCCAAAGCGGCGCATGCTTGATCCCTAGGCCTCCGTGCAGTGAATCGCCCATGCCACGCAGGCGTCGGACCGGCTCGAGCAGTTGTGCCGACTCGTGGTGGATCTGTTGGCGATGCATTTCAAGGCGCAGGCGCAGCAACGCCTTGCGCAGCTCACGCGGATTACGGGTGTTGGGCAGTTCGGGCAGGCTCATGGCAACAGGCGCTCCCTGTCCTTGGCGAGTTCTTCAAGGGTGGCGCTGAAGGGGGACGACTCGTCGAACACCGCCGCCTTCAACCGCAGCCCACAGTACAGTGCGGCGATGCCGTAGAACACGCACAAGCCGATGATGCCGGCCAAGCGATAGCTGTCCCACAGCAACACCAGCACCAAGCCCGACAGGGCCGTCAGCAGCAAGAGGGCGAACACCAACGCGAGCCCTGCGAACAACAGCAGGCTCAGGGTGCGGGATTTCTGCTCCTGCAGCTCGATGCCGAACAGTTCGATGTGACTGTGCAGCAGGCCGAGCAAAGCCGCGCCGAGGCGCTTGCCGGAAGCGCTGGCGCCTGGGGCGTCGTTTTCCATGCTCACCCCTTAGCGTCGACTGGCCAGCAGGCCGATCAACAGGCCAACGCCCGCAGCGATGCCAATGGCTTGCCACGGGTTTTCCTGGACGTACTGCTCGGCGCTGCCCAAGGCTGCCTGGCCACGTTCGCGGACCGAGTCCTGAGTCAGTTGCAGGGTTTCGCGGGCTTGGGTCAGACGGTCATGAAGCTGCTCTCGCAGTTCGTCGGCCTGATCGCCGGCCAGATTGGCGGTGTCGGCGAGCAGTTTCTCGGTGTCTCGCACCAAGGCCTGGAAGTCAGCCATCAGTATCTCTTGAGCAGTCTTTGCCGATTTGCTGGCCATGGAGGCTCTCCCTGTAGAAGTGTATGGCTATTTCGAGTGATGGGGTTGGCGGAAGGTTCAGTATGGTCGCTGGTACGGCCCTTGCTATGTCCCGGAGCGTGGTTATCCATCATTGCGCCGAATGCGTGCGCAGGTCACGCAACACCGATAAACCTTAACCCAATCCACGACAAACCCAAGAAAAAACCACGCAGGCCTCGCCCGACTCACCGAAACAGGGCAGGGGCCTGGCACCGAATCGGTGCACGGATGCGGGTTCTTGAACTGTCCTGGTGCCTTTTCAGCAGGTCTGCCTATTCATGGAAAACATGCACAGCGCGATGGACTCCCTCGTTCACGGCTCCAATACCTTGTTCATTCTCATGGGCGCCATCTTGGTCCTGGCCATGCACGCAGGGTTCGCCTTTCTGGAGGTCGGGACCGTACGCCACAAGAATCAGGTCAATGCCTTGTCGAAAATTCTCAGTGACTTCGCGATCTCGGCCTTGGTGTACTTCTTTGTGGGCTATTGGGTGGCCTATGGGGTGAGCTTCTTCCAGCCGGCTGCGGCGCTGGCCGCCGACCATGGCTATGCGTTGGTCAAATGCTTCTTCCTGCTGACGTTCGCGGCGGCGATTCCGGCAATCATCTCCGGAGGGATCGCCGAACGCGCCCGTTTCGTTCCTCAGCTGTGCGCCACGGCGTTGATCGTGGCGGTGGTGTATCCATTCTTCGAGGGGGTGGTGTGGAACGGCAACTTCGGGTTGCAGGCCTGGCTGCAGGCGCGTTTTGGAGCGCCGTTCCATGATTTTGCCGGCTCGGTGGTGGTGCACGCCATGGGCGGTTGGCTGGCGCTGGCAGCGGTGCTGTTGCTTGGAGCGCGTCGTGGACGGTACCGCGAAGGCCGGCTGGTGGCCTTCGCACCCTCGAGCATCCCGTTTCTGGCGCTGGGTTCGTGGATCCTGATCATCGGCTGGTTCGGGTTCAACGTCATGAGCGCTCAAACCTTGCAGGGGGTCAGCGGACTGGTGGCGATCAATTCGCTGCTGGCGATGGTTGGTGGCACCTTGTCCGCCTTGCTGGCCGGGCGCAATGACCCGGGCTTTCTGCACAACGGCCCGCTGGCCGGATTGGTGGCAGTGTGTGCCGGTTCGGATGTCTTACACCCTGTCGGTGCCCTGGCCACGGGCTTGGTCGCCGGGGTGTTGTTCGTCTGGTGTTTCACCGCGGCGCAGAACCGCTGGAAGATCGACGATGTACTCGGGGTCTGGCCGCTGCATGGCCTGTGTGGCGTGTGGGGCGGTATCGCCTGCGGTATTTTCGGGCAGGTGACTCTGGGTGGGATGGGCGGTGTCAGTCTGGGCAGCCAGTTGCTGGGCAGTCTGGCGGGCGTCGTCGTGGCGTTGGTCGGTGGTTTTGCGGTCTATGGCCTGATCAAGCGGGTGCATGGGCTGCGTCTTAGCCATGAAGAGGAGTTCCAGGGCGCCGACTTGTCGCTGCACCGCATCGGGGCGACCAGTCAGGATTGACGCGCATCAGATGCACGAGGGCGGGCATGGTCCTAGAATGGTTATCCCATTCCCGCAGACTCGAGGCGTGTCCATGCTGCCTGAATGCCAATTGTTCGGCACCCTGGGGTGTCACTTGTGCGAAGTCGCCGAGGCCATGCTGATGCCGTTCATCGAGCATGGCCTGTTGGTGGAGCTGGTCGATATCGCCGAAAGCGAGGTGCTGTTCGAGCGCTATGGGCTGAGCATTCCGGTACTGCGCCGGTGCGACACCGGCGCTGAACTGGGCTGGCCGTTCGATGCCGAGCAGGTCGTGGCGTTTCTGGGGTGAGCCGTTGACTCAGGCTTGGGCGAATCCGTATGCTGTATATAAATACAGTATATGGATGCGCCCATGTTCAACGTCGAGCAACTGAAGTACAGCGTCAATCGCATGCCGCCCGAGACGGTATGCGAGGCCGTGCTGGAACTGCGCCTCGAAGGCCTGGTGACCGACGACCGCACACCGTTCGGCAAAGTCCATTTCAACACCTGTTTCGCCGAGATCGAAGCGTTGTTCCAGCGTGCGGGCTATCACCGTGCGTTGGATGTAGTGGGTTATCAGGGGCTTATCTATGCCCTTTACGATCCCGCCCGTTGGGAGCCTGTGCAGGTACTGCGCTGGCTCAAGGAGCGCAGTGAGCTGCAGGCCGAGGCTGGTTGAGCCTGTGGCCATGGGGGATAATGCCCGCCTTTGAATGCCCGAGCCCTCTCATGACTGCCTCTTTCGACCCCGCCCATCAGCAAGCCAGCACTGTTTGTCTGCCTCCGGGCTCGTGGCGAACGGTGCTCGATTGCCTGTGCGACCACTTCAAGGGCATCGGTCGTGAGCAATGGCTGGACCGGTTCGCCCGTGGTCGTGTGCTGGATGCAGAGGGCCAGCCCATAGCGGCGGACTTTCCCTATCGCCGGGGGCTGCGTCTGCATTATTTTCGTGAAGTGCTCAACGAAAAGCCGATCCCTGTCCAGGAGTCGGTTCTGCACGTCGATGAGCACCTGGTGGTGGCGGACAAACCGCATTTTCTGCCGGTCACGCCGACAGGCGAGTATGTCGAACAGACCTTGTTGCGCCGTCTGATCCGGCGCCTGGACAACCCGCATCTGGTGCCGTTGCACCGCATCGACCGGCATACCGCGGGCCTGGTGCTGTTCTCCGCCAATCCGCAGACTCGCAGCGCCTATCAACGGCTGTTCCCCGAGCGGCGTATCGACAAACGCTATCAGGCCATAGCGGCGGCACTGCCCGAGCGCGAGTTCCCGTTGGTGCACCGTAGCCGCCTGGTGCATGGTGAGCCTTTCTTCCGTATGCATGAGGTGGACGGCGTGGAGAACAGTGAAACCCTCGCCGAGGTGCTGGAGAAGAACGGCGAGCTGTGGCGCTATGGCCTCTCGCCGGTGACGGGCAAGACGCATCAGTTGCGGGTACACATGGCAGCGCTGGGCGCAGGTATCTGCAATGACCCGTTCTACCCGGAGCTGTCGAAGGATGAGGATGATTACCAGCGGCCGTTGAAGCTGCTGGCGCACAGTTTGCGGTTCGAGGATCCCCTGACCGGGGAGATGCGCCACTTCCAGAGCCAGTTGGCGCTGGACTGGTGAGCTGTTGTGCTTCTGCGTCGGGTCCAGTCCGCTCCTGTAGAAGCGGGCTGGACCCGACGATAGCACCGACTCGCGTTAGCGGTTGAAGCGTTCCACCAGCGAGTATTGGCTGCCGGCGGTGCTGGTCAGCTCTTCGCTGAGCAAGGCCGAGCGCTGGGCCTGTTCGGCAGTCTGGTCGGCGAGGTTGGCGATGGTGCTGATGTTGCGGCTGATCTCATCGGCCACGGCGGTTTGCTCTTCTGTGGCCGCGGCGATCTGGGTCGCCATGTCGGTGATGTTGGCCACGGCTTCGCTGATCCCTACCAGGGCCTGGTCAGCTTCCATCACCCGCTCCACGCCTTCCTGGGCCTGACGATGGCCATTTTCCATGGTCTGCACGGCATTGCTGGCAGTCTGCTGCAATTTGGCGATCAGGTTGTGGATCTGCCCTGTGGACTCGGCGGTGCGTTGAGCCAACTGGCGGACTTCGTCGGCCACGACCGCGAAACCACGGCCCATCTCACCGGCACGCGCGGCCTCGATGGCGGCGTTGAGGGCCAGCAGGTTGGTCTGGTCGGCGATGCCTTTGATGACATCGACCACGCCGCCGATCTCGTCGCTGTCCTTGGCCAACTGGGTGACTGTCTGCCCGGTTTCACCAACGGCTTGGGACAGGCGAGAAATGGCCTCGCGGGTTTCTCCGGCGATCTGCCGCCCTTGGCTGGTCAGGCGATTGGCCTCCTGGGTCGCATCGGCGGTGCGCTGCACATGGTTGGCCACTTCCTGGGTGGTGGCTGCCATCTGGTTGACCGCGGCGGCGACCTGTTCGGTCTCCACGCGTTGACGCTCCAGGCCGGTGGAGCTCTGGTGGGCCAGGGTGTCGGACTCGCGTGCCTGGTCACTGAGCTGTTCGGCGCTGTCCTGCAGGCGGGTCAGGCAGGTCTTCATGCGGGCGTCCTGGCTGAGCATGGCCATTTCCAAGCGTGCCTGGACACCGCGGCTGTCGGTAAACATCTGCGCGATCAGTGGGTCAGAGGTGGTCTGTTCGGCCAGGCGCAGCAGGCGCTTGAGGCCACGTTGCTGCCAGCTCAGGCCGAGCAGCCCCAGCGGTACCGACAGGCCCGCGGCCAGGGCGAACCCCCAGGAATGGCCGAGCCAGTTGCCGATCAGGAAGCCGATCTGGCTGACCAGAATGAACGGCAGCCAGTCCTGCAGGACGGGCAGCCACTTGTCACGGCGCGGGACCGCAGGCTTGCCCTGGTTGATGCGCTGGTACAACGCCTCGGCGCGGCGGATCTGCTCGGCAGTGGGCTTGATCCGCACCGACTCGTAGCCGATCACCTGGTTATTGTCGAAGATCGGCGTCACGTAGGCATTGACCCAGTAATGATCGCCGGACTTGCAGCGGTTCTTGACGATCCCCATCCACGGCAGGCCCTGCTTCAGGGTTTGCCACATATGGGCGAACACGGCCGATGGCACGTCGGGGTGGCGGACCAGATTGTGGGGCGCTCCCGTCAGTTCCTCGCGGGAGAAGCCGCTGATATCGATGAACGCATCGTTGACGTAGGTGATCACCCCCTTGGCATTGGTGGTGGAGATCAACCGCTGTTCGGCAGGAAACGTCCGTTCTCTCTGGGTAATCGGTTGGTTGTTACGCATGAGGTTCAATCCGCAAGGCTTTGGATACGTATCGGCCAGCCGCTGGTTTTATTGAATGTTTATTTAATTTACTTGATCTAGCGCAATGATTAGCGCCAGATTTTGAGTAAAGAAACGTCTGTTTTTGCGTCATTTATCGTCAATATTGCCGATTTTTTAAGTTTATGTGACGCTGTAGTCCGATCATGACCGATTGCTTAGCCAAGTGCCAGCATCGGATAGCTAAAGCCTGCGAAGTGCGCAAGGTTGACGCCGAAGTGGCAGAGGACCGCTGCCATCAATCCGCCGTGGCGATAAGCCAGGCCGTAACCCATGCCAGCGAGGCTGGCCAGGCAGAACCATTGCCAACCGGCCCCAAGGTGGGCCGAGCCGAACAGCAACGCGGCGGCGAATAGCGCCAGATGGTCATGGCCGAACAGGCGTTGCAATCCTCCTTGGATGTAGCCACGAAACAGTAGCTCCTCGGAAAGGCTGACCAGCAACAGATTGTTCAGCAGCCAGAGCCAGGCCTGATTTGGCCATTTTGGTGCCCAGGTCACGATGCCCAGCGCCCAGGCGCCGCCGAGGCAGACGAGCACGGTAAGGGGCAGAATGAACACAAGGCTGGTGCGCCACATGCGCCAGGCCAGTACCCAAGGGCAGGTCAACAACAGCCAGAAGCCGATCAGCGGCTTGTCGAGATTCAAGTACATGGAAAAGGGCAGGGCGCCTTCGCTGAAGATCGCTTGGTCGATCACCTTGGCGCCATGAAAACCAGGCAGCCAGTGCACTGCCAAGGCGATGGCAAGCGCGATGAAGAGTATGTGCCCGGCCACCTGTTGCCAGCGTACCGGACGGCGGGCCAGCAGCGCGGCACATACCAGGGCGCCGAATGTCGGCAGACTGGCCGGTCCCAGGTTGCCGTAGACCAAGGCCAGGCTGTAGCCGAGCCCGAGTGGAAGCAGAGCGGGCCAGGAAAGAGCAGGCATGGGAATTCCTTGTCATGAACGCGTCGAATACCGTTTCGACAGAGCTGCGAGTGGCCAGGACACGTGCGCCCACGCGCAGGCTGACGCCAGCTCCTATCCATCGGTCTGGGAAAGGCGTTGCCTGCGATGGGCGCAAAGCGCGCGATCAGGCGGCGATCAACTGGCGCAGCACATAGTGGAGGATGCCGCCGGACTTGAAGTACTCCACTTCGTTCAGCGTGTCTATCCGGCACAGTACTTCAATTTGTTGCTGCTGCCCGTCCTCGCGGGTGATACGCAGCGGCAGACTCATGCCGGGGCGCAAAGGCGCATGGGTGAGGCCCAGCACGTCGATGCGCTCCTTACCCGTCAGCCCGAGGGTCTTGCGGTTTTCGCCGGCCTTGAACTGCAACGGCAACACGCCCATGCCCACCAGGTTGGAACGGTGGATACGCTCGAAACTCTCCGCCAGCACAGCCTTCACTCCCAGCAGGTTGGTGCCCTTGGCGGCCCAGTCGCGGCTGGAGCCTGTGCCGTATTCCTGACCGGCGATCACCACCAGCGGGGTGCCTTCGCCCTGGTAGCGCATGGCGGCGTCATAGATCGACAGCTTTTCGCCGCTGGGCACATGCAGGGTGTTGCCGCCTTCTTCACCGGCGAGCATTTCGTTGCGGATGCGGATGTTGGCGAAGGTGCCGCGCATCATGACTTCATGGTTGCCGCGTCGTGAGCCATAGGAGTTGAAGTCCCGTGGCTCCACGCCCTTGCTGCGCAAGTATCGCCCCGCGGGGCTGTCGGCCTTGATGTTGCCGGCGGGAGAAATGTGGTCGGTGGTCACCGAATCGCCGAGCAGGGCCAGAATGCGCGCGCCCTGGATATCGCGGACCTCCGGGAGCGGGCCGCCGATGGTGTCGAAGAACGGTGGGTGCTGGATGTACGTGGAGTCGTCCTGCCAGACATAAGTGGCTGCCTGGGGGACCTCGATGGCCTGCCATTGGGCATCGCCCGCGAAGACTTCGGCGTATTCCTTGTGGAACATCTCCGTGTCTACCTTGGCCACGGCCTCGGCGATTTCTTGCTGGCTGGGCCAGATATCGCGCAGGAATACCGGTTGGCCGTCCTTGCCGATGCCCAGCGGGTCGCGGGTCAAGTCGGTGCGCACGCTGCCGGCCAAGGCATAGGCCACCACCAGGGGCGGGGAGGCCAGCCAATTGGTCTTGACCAGCGGGTGCACACGGCCTTCGAAGTTGCGGTTGCCCGAGAGCACCGAGGCCACTGTGAGATCGGCGGTGCCAATGGCCTGCTCGATGGCGTCGTCCAGCGGGCCGGAGTTGCCGATGCAGGTGGTGCAGCCGTAGCCGACGAGGGCGAAGCCGAGTTGATCCAGGTAAGGCGTCAGGCCGGCGGCCTTGAAGTAGTCGGTGACCACCTTGGAGCCTGGGGCCAGTGAGCTTTTCACCCAGGGTTTGCGGGTGAGGCCTTTTTCGAGGGCTTTCTTGGCCACCAGGCCGGCGGCCATCATCACGCTTGGGTTGGAAGTGTTGGTGCAGGACGTAATGGCGGCGATCACCACCGCGCCGTCACGCAGGGTGTGGGTCTGGCCGTCATGGGTATAGTCGATTTCCCCGGCCTGGTCGGCGTTGCCCACGGCCACGCCACCACCCCCTTCGCTCTCCAGGCGTCCGACCTCCTTGGTCATCGGTTTGGGCTGCAGTTCGATGAAACCATCGAAGGCTTGGCTGACCTGTGAGAGGGCCACGCGGTCTTGCGGGCGCTTGGGCCCGGCCAGGCTGGCTTCGACATCGTGCATGTCCAGCGACAGGGTATCGCTGAAGACCGGCTCATGGCCGGGCAGGCGCCACAGGCCCTGTTCCTTGCAATAGGCCTCGACCAGTTGCACCGCCGCTTCCGGACGTCCCGAAAGACGCAGGTAGTCGAGTGTCACCTGGTCCACGGGGAAGAAACCACAGGTGGCGCCATATTCCGGCGCCATGTTGGCGATGGTGGCGCGGTCGGCCAGGGGCAGGTCGGCCAGGCCATCGCCGTAGAACTCGACGAATTTGCCCACCACGCCCTTCTTGCGCAGCATCTGGGTGACGGTCAGCACCAGATCGGTGGCGGTGATGCCTTCGCGCAGCTTGCCGGTCAGCTTGAAGCCAATCACTTCGGGTATCAGCATCGATACGGGCTGGCCGAGCATCGCCGCCTCTGCCTCGATCCCGCCTACGCCCCAGCCGAGCACACCCAGGCCGTTGATCATGGTGGTGTGCGAGTCGGTCCCGACCAGGGTGTCGGGGAAGGCATAGGTGCGGCCGTTCTCCTCGCGTGTCCAGACGGTGCGGCCGAGGTATTCCAGGTTGACCTGATGGCAGATGCCGGTTCCCGGTGGTACCACGCGGAAGTTGTCGAAGGCGCTCTGACCCCAGCGCAGGAAGGCGTAGCGCTCGCCGTTTCGCTGCATCTCGATGTCGACGTTCTGGGCAAAGGCGGCGGGGCTGGCGTAACGGTCGACCATCACCGAGTGGTCGATCACCAGATCCACCGGCGACAACGGATTGATTCTTTGCGGATCGCCGCCGGCCTTGGCCATGGCGGTGCGCATGGCGGCCAGGTCGACCACGGCGGGCACGCCGGTGAAATCCTGCATCAGGACTCGCGCAGGGCGGTACTGGATTTCCCGATCGGAATGACGTTCGCCCAGCCAGCCGGCCAGGGCGTGCAAATCGTCACCGGTGACGGTCTTGCCGTCTTCCCAGCGCAGCAGGTTCTCCAGCAGCACCTTGAGCGACATGGGCAGGCGCTGCAGGTCACCCAATTGCCGGGCGGCCTCGGCGAGGCTGAAATAATGATAGGTGTGGTCGGCCACCGTGAGTGTCTTGAGGGTCTTCAGGCTATCGAGCGAGGGCATTGCCAACTCCTTCTGCGCCGGTGCCCGGTCATTCCTGTATCGAGTGTGCGGACTCGCCACACAGGCCAAGGGGATGCCGGTGTCACCGCTCTGTGACGGTCCGTAGGCAACGGACCTGGCTGAATGGTCAGGGTAGACCGGTTTGCCGGCCCTGACCCACTTCTGGACAGGTGGGGCGTGTCGCAGGTTCCGATCTTCCTTTATCATCGCCGCCCTGCCGGCGCCAGCCTTGCGCCGGATCAAGGCTGGCGATCCAGGCCAGCGACGTGGAGTGAAAGATGAATACCCTGTTCATGCATTGCCGGCCCGGTTTCGAGGGCGAGGTCTGCGCCGAAATCAGCGAACACGCCGCCCTCCTGGGCATCGCCGGCTACGCCAGGGGCAAGCCGCAGAGCGCCTGTGCCGAGTTCGTCTGTGCCGAGCCCGACGGCGGCGAGCGCTTGATGCGTGAATTGCGTTTCGAGCGGCTGATCTTCCCGCGCCAGTGGGCCCGCGGAGCGTTTGTCGAGCTGCCGGAGAGCGACCGGATCAGCGTTCTGCTTGAACACCTGGCCGATTACCCGGTATTCGGCAGTCTGTGGCTGGAGGTGCTCGACAGCAACGAGGGCAAGGCGCTTTCGACCTTCTGCCGCAAGTTCGAGATGCCACTGCGCAAGGCGCTGCAGAAGGCCGGGCGCCTGTCGGAGAGTGCCGCAGGGCCGCGCTTGTTGCTCACGTTCATCAGCGGGCGCCGAGTATTCGTCGGGCTGGCCGAGTCGAACAATTCGGCCCTGTGGCCCATGGGTATCCCGCGGCTGAAGTTCCCCCGTGAAGCGCCCAGCCGCTCGACCCTCAAGCTGGAGGAGGCGTGGCATCAGTTCATCCCGCGCGAGCAGTGGGACCTGCGCCTGAACGACGACATGACCGGTGTCGACCTGGGCGCCTCGCCAGGCGGCTGGACGTATCAACTGGTCAAGCGCGGCATGCTGGTGACCGCCATCGACAACGGCCCAATGGCTGAAAGCCTGATGGAAACCGGCTTGGTCCAGCACCTGATGGCTGATGGATTCACCTGGCAGCCCAAGCAGACCGTGGACTGGATGGTCTGCGACATTGTCGAGAAGCCTGCGCGTACCGCTTCGCTGATCGAAACCTGGCTGGGCGAGGGACTGTGCCGCGAGGCGGTGGTCAATCTGAAGCTGCCGATGAAGCAGCGCTATGCCGAGGTGCGCCGCCTGCTCGACCGGATCGAGGCAGGCTTCAAGGCGCGCAAGGTCAAGGTATCGATCGCCTGCAAGCAGCTGTATCACGACCGTGAGGAAGTGACCTGCCACCTGCGTCGGCTGGACCTCAAGCCGCGTTGAGCGATGGCAGCCTTTGCCAGCCTGCCATCGTCGGGCTGGCAAAGCCCCTTGGACCCTGCCGCCCGATGCGCGACAATGCCCCATCATTTGTGGAGCCTCCCATGACCGAATTCACCCCTGATGCCATCCTCGATGCCACCGGCCTGAACTGCCCGGAGCCGGTGATGATGCTGCACCAGCACGTGCGTGACCTGGCGGCCGGTGGCCTGCTCAAGGTCATCGCCACCGACCCCTCGACTCGCCGCGATATCCCCAAGTTCTGCAACTTCCTCGGCCACGAACTGCTCGAGCAGCAGGAGCAGGCTGGCACCTACCTGTACTGGATCCGCAAGAAGGCCGACTGAGCCTGGATCGCGCACCGCAATAGGGCCTACACTGCGCTCCCCCTGACAGGAGAGCGCCATGCTGATAGTTGCCGACGAGAATATCCCGCTGCTCGATGCCTTCTTTGCCGGGTTCGGCGAGATCCGCCGCTATCCCGGCCGCAGCATCGATGCCGCCTGCGTCAAGGACGCCGATGTGTTGCTGGTGCGTTCGGTGACCCAGGTCGACCGGCGACTGCTCGAAGGCAGCCAGGTACGTTTCGTGGGTACCTGCACCATTGGCACCGATCACCTGGATCTGGATTACTTCGCCCACGCGGGCATTCACTGGAGCAGTGCGCCAGGCTGCAACGCCCGTGGCGTGGTGGATTACGTGCTGGGCAGCTTGCTGACCCTGGCCGAGTTGGACGGCGCCAAGCTGAGCGAGCGCGTCTATGGAGTGGTCGGGGCAGGGCAGGTCGGCGAGCGCCTGGTGCGTGTGCTGCATGGCCTGGGCTGGAAAGTGCTGGTCTGCGATCCTCCCCGTCAGGCGCGGGAGGGCGGGGACTTCGTCAGCCTCGACACCCTGCTGGAAACCTGTGACGCAATCAGCCTGCACACCCCACTGCAGCGCGATGGTGAGCACCCCACCTGGCACCTGCTGGGCGCCGATCAGTTGGCGCGTCTGCGTCCGGGGACCTGGTTGATCAATGCCAGCCGTGGCCCGGTGGTGGACAACCATGCCCTGCGCGAACTGCTGCTCGACCGAGAGGATGTGCATGCCGTGCTCGATGTTTGGGAGGGCGAGCCGCAGGTGAACCTGGACCTGGCTGACCTGTGCACCCTGGCTACGCCGCACATCGCCGGTTACAGCCTGGACGGCAAGCAACGTGGCACGGCGCAGATCTACCAGGCGTTCTGCCGTTGGCGGGGTGAACCGGAACAGGTGCAATTGGCCGAGCTGTTGCCTGCCCCGGCGCTGGCGCAGATCGATCTGGACGCGAGCTGTGAGCCGGACTGGGGATTGGCCACCCTATGCCGGGCGGTCTATGACCCCCGTCGGGACGATGCCGATTTTCGTCGCAGCCTCAGTGACGACCCGGCCGAGCAGCGCGCTGCGTTCGACCTGTTGCGCAAGCACTACCCGCAGCGGCGGGAGATCGAGGGGCTGGCAGTACATCTGCGTGGCGAGGCGCCACAATTGGCGCAGATGGTCTGCGCGCTGGGGGGCGTGCTGGTCTGATTCGGCAGGTTGAAATCGCGGTGGTCGATTCGTGGGTGAACCCGCTCCCAGACTCACCGCTGCCCGCGAACACGGGCGAAGCCCGTGCCATCCTTCGCGCTCCGGCATCTACGGGCCTGCCAATAAAAAACCGGCGCATGCGCCGGGTTGTAAGGAATGCTTGGCTCAGGCCTTTTTCACACGTTCGACCCGGCTTTGCTCCAGGTCTTTGCAGGCCTTCTGGATCATCTGCTCGGTGATCGGGATTTCCCGTCCCTGTGCGTCGATGATCGAACCACAGACCTGAGGTTGTGGTGGGGTGGGGGCCTTGGGTGTTTCACTGCCATGTTGCAGGCTCATTTCCTGTCTCCTCATCAGGTTCAAGCTCAGGATAAACCGTTGCCGTGACTGCCTTGTGACACATTCCTGGCGTCGCGACAGGGGTAGTCCACCAGAAAGTTCATGAAAGCTCCAGCTTCGTTTTAGAACGAAGGCGCATAGGTACTGATCTATGCTCCCTTGCACGGCGTCTCGCTTGTTAACGATGGCTGCAGACTGGGTACAGTTCCGCGCTGTCCGATGAGTGGTAGGCTGCTGGCTCTTCGCAGTGGATGGCTCCTTTCATGCCTGAACCGGTTTCCATGCGTCAACGTCGGGCCTTGCGCCTGGCTTGGCAGTTCATCCGCCCGTACCGCAAGCAGGTCGTGCTGGCTTTGTTGGCATTGGTCGTGACAGCCGCCATCACCTTGTCGATGGGGCAAGGTATCCGCCTGTTGGTGGACCAAGGCTTCATGACCGGCTCGCCGCAACAGCTCAACCAGACCATCGGCCTTTTCCTGGTGCTGGTGCTGGCCTTGGCGGTCGGTACCTTCAGTCGTTTTTACTTGGTTTCATGGATCGGCGAGCGTTGCGTGGCGGATATCCGCAGGGCGGTGTTCGATCACTTGCTGGGGCTGCACCCTGGGTTCTTCGAGGACAATCGCAGCTCGGAGATCCAGTCGCGGCTGACGGCCGACACCACCTTGCTGCAATCGGTCATCGGTTCGTCGCTGTCGATGTTCCTGCGCAACGCCTTGATGGTCGTCGGCGGTGTAGGGCTGCTGTTTGTAACCAACCCCAAGCTCACCAGCATCGTGGTATTGGCCCTGCCGCTGGTGCTGGCGCCGATCCTGCTGTTTGGCCGGCGGGTGCGCAGCTTGTCGCGCCAGAGCCAGGATCGGGTCGCGGATGTCGGCAGCTATGTGGCCGAGACTCTGGGTCAGATCAAGACTGTGCAGGCTTACAACCACCAGCCGCTGGATCGCGAACGCTTCGCCGAGACCGTGGAAGCGGCCTTTGCCGTGGCCCGGCGGCGTATCGCTCAGCGCGCCTGGTTGATCACTTTGGTGATCGTGCTGGTGCTGGGCGCGGTGGGGGTGATGCTCTGGGTCGGTGGTATGGACGTGATCGCCGGGCGCATCTCCGGTGGCGAGCTGGCTGCATTCGTGTTTTACAGCCTGATTGTCGGCAGCGCCTTCGGCACCCTCAGCGAAGTGATGGGCGAGTTGCAGCGCGCGGCAGGTGCGGCTGAGCGCATTGCCGAGTTGCTGGCGGCTCGCAGTGCGATCCTGGCGCCGGTCCAGGCTGGTGAGGTCTCGGCCTGGCGGGCGAGTGGGCACATCGCGTTGCGGGAGCTGCACTTTGCCTATCCTTCGCGCCCGGGCGTGGCGGCCATCGATGGTCTGAGCCTGACCATCGAACCAGGACAGACCGTGGCACTGGTCGGGCCGTCCGGTGCTGGCAAGTCGACCCTGTTCGACTTGCTGCTGCGTTTCTACGAGCTCCAGCAAGGGCAGATCCTGCTCGACGGGCAGGTGATCACGGCGCTGGATCCCTCCTGCTTACGCCGTCAGTTCGCCCTGGTGGCGCAGAACCCGGCGTTGTTTCGCGGCACCGTGGAGGCCAACATTCGCTATGGTCGACCCGAGGCCAGTCTGGCCGACGTCGAGGCCGCGGCGCGTAGTGCCTATGCCCATGAGTTCATCGAACAACTGCCCCAGGGTTACCAGACGCCATTGGGGGAGGGCGGTATCGGTTTGTCCGGCGGGCAGCGTCAGCGTCTGGCGATCGCCCGGGCCTTGCTGGTGGATGCGCCGATTCTCCTGCTTGATGAAGCCACCAGCGCCCTGGATGCCCAGAGTGAATACCTGATCCAGCAGGCTTTGCCACAGCTCATGGCCGGGCGCACCACCCTGGTGATCGCCCATCGCCTGGCCACCGTGCAGCATGCCGATCGCATCGCGGTGATCGACAAAGGGCGCTTGGTGGCGGTGGGCAGCCATCGGCAACTCATCGAACAAAGCCCGCTCTATGCACGCCTGGCAGCGCTCCAATTCGCATCGGGTTAAGCGTGTAGCGAGTTTGTAACATTTCTGTAGCAATTGCCTGAGACTATCTAGCTCAACTGTTGCGTAAGTGCTCGACCTGGCTGCTATCGATTGATGGCAGCTTTTTTTTGGCCTGCGAACGAAGACAAGGATGTCTTGCGCGGCATTGCCTTCGGCCTGTCGTTTCCCCAAGCCTTGCTCCCGAGATCCTCCCGATGTTGCATAAATCCCTCAGAGTGCAAATTCTCACCTTGCTTGGTGGCAGCCTGGTGGCGATGCTGCTGATCGCCCTGGTGTGCTTCCAGTTCCTGTCTGCCAATGTGCGTGGCTATGCCGAGCTGGTCGATGGCCCGCTGCGTGACTCGCAGTTGATCGACGAGGCCAACCTGCAGTTCAAGATTCAGGTGCAGGAATGGAAAAACGTGTTGCTGCGTGGTCGTCAGAGCGCCGAGTTGGACAAGTACTGGCAGCAATTCCAGGCCCGGGAACAGCAGGTGCAGCAGTTGCTTGGGCAGTTGATCGACACCCGCGAGGGCGAGCTGAAGACCCGCTTGGAGCACCTGCGCGACAGCCATCGGCAACTGGGTCAGGCCTATGTCCAGGGGCGTGAGGCGTTTTTGGCGGCAGGCGGTGATCCGGTGGCGGGTGACCAAGCGGTAAAAGGTGTGGACCGCGCCGCCAGTGAGCAAATGAGCGAGCTGGTCGAGCAATTGCGAGCCGATGCCCGTGAACGCGCGACTCAGCTCAGTGCGGCAGCCGAGCGTACGGTGTGGCTGGGCATGTTGGTGATGCTTGGCTCGGCGGTGCTGGTGGGGCTGTTCAGCCTCTGGTTGGTCAACCGCAGCCTGGTCGAGCCTATCCGTGGTTTGATCGAGTATGTGGCGCAGTTGAGTCAGGGCCGCTTTGGCGCTCGGGTCGACAGTCGCCGGCAGGATGAACTCGGGCGTCTGGCCCGTGCCGCCAATACCCTGCGGGACTTCCTGGCCGAGACCGTTGGCCGGCTCAAGGACAACGCCGAGGAACTGGAAACCGCCAGCGGCCAATTGCGCACCATCGCTGGTGGCATGGCCCGGGGCACGGATGATCAATTCCAGCGCACCGACCAGGTGGCCACGGCGATGCACGAGATGTCCGCCACGGCCCAGGAGGTGGCCCGCCACGCTGCCGAGGCGGCTCGGGCGGCAGACGATGCCGACCACAGCGCCCAGGCCGGTGAACAGGTGATGCAGGCGACCATCGATATCATTGGCGTGGTCAATCGTGAGATCGCAGGCACGGCCCAGGTGATCCGCGACCTGGAAAGTGACAGCACACGGATCGGCAAGGTGCTGGAGGTCATTCGTGGCATCGCCGAGCAGACAAACCTGCTGGCGCTCAACGCGGCTATCGAAGCCGCTCGGGCCGGAGAGGCGGGGCGTGGCTTCGCGGTGGTCGCCGACGAGGTCCGCAGCCTGGCCCAGCGCACGGCGGCGTCGATCGCCGAGATCAATCAGATCATCGAGGCCGTGCAGGTGGGCGCGGTACACGCGGTCAAGGCCATTGAAAGCGGCCAGCGGCGCAGCGAAGAGGGCGCCGAGCAAGTCGAGCAGGCAGGGCAGATGCTGCAGCGCATCACCACGGCGGTGGAGGCGATCCGCGACATGAACCGGCAAATCGCAACGGCAGCCGAAGAGCAGACCAGCGTGGCTGAGGACATTTCCCGCAACCTGGTGGAGATCACCCGCATCGCCACGGCCAACCAACAGGCCGTGCAGCATACCGAGCAGGCGGGTCAGCGCCTGCATGGGTTGTCCGGGCAGTTGGGTGAAGTCACTTCACGTCTGAGTGCGTGATCCCGTTCGGGGCCGCGATGCGGCCCCCCAGTACATCCGGCGGCGCCTGCTCAAGCGCGCAGTGGGGAAACCCGCCATTTCGCCCCTAGTAGCCTCTTCAATGTGGCGGATTGTCGCCAGCCAAACCGCTAAAGATGGGCTGCGACCAAACGTCCTGGCTATTAGCCGTTGGTCTTGGCATAACTGGCACAACTTCTGCTTAAGGGCGAGCCGGGCCAAAGCCCACGGCGATCCTGTCCCGATCCCTCGAAACCCCAGGCGTTGACCTTCAGCGACCCTGCCGGCCAGTTGCCGCAGGATGCAGCGTCGCCGACGCGAAGGTCGCGTGAGTCAGAACAACAACCGGGCGTGCACAGCAAGGGCAGCGAAAGGCCAGTCACTTCACTTCAATTGGATTGAATCATGAAAAAAATCCTGCTGACGCTCCTGTGCCTGAGCGTCATCGGTTGCTCCAAGCCCGGTGAACCGGAAAAATCCGTCGACGTCCTGCTGATTGGCGGCGGCATCATGAGCGCGAGCCTGGGGACTTACCTCACTGAGCTCGAGCCAAGCTGGAAAGTCGATGTGTACGAGCGCATGGACCAGGTCGCCGAAGAAAGCTCCAATGCCTGGAACAACGCCGGTACCGGCCACTCTGCCTTTTGCGAGCTGAACTACACCAGCGAAGGCAAGGACGGCAAGATCGACATCAGCAAGGCGGTCAATGTCAACGAGCAGTTCGAGGTGTCCAAGCAGTTCTGGGCCTATCAGGTCGAGCAGGGCGTGCTGAGCAACCCGAAGACGTTCATCAACAATGTGCCGCACATGAGCTTCGTCTGGGGTGAGGAGAACATCGCCTTCCTGCACAAGCGCGTCGAAGCCCTGCAGCACAGCTCGTTGTTCCGCGGCATGGAGATTTCCGAAGACCACGAGCAGATTCGCAAGTGGGTGCCGATCGTGATGGAAGGCCGTTCGCCTGAACAGCGGGTCGCAGCGACTCGCATGGCCATTGGCACCGACGTCAACTTTGGTGAGATCACTCGTCAGCTGTTCGCCTCCATGGCCCGCAACCCGAACGTGCAACTGCACCTGCGCCATGAAGTGCGCGACATCGTGCGCAACGATGACGGCTCCTGGAATGTGGTGGTTGCAGACCTGGCCGATGGCGGCAAGCAGACCCGCGTCAAGGCCAAGTTCGTGTTCATCGGCGCCGGTGGTGGCGCGCTGAAGCTGTTGCAGAAGTCCGGCATTCCTGAGGCCGAAGGCTATGCAGGCTTCCCGGTAGGTGGGCAGTTCCTGATGACCGACAAACCGGACATCGTCGCCCGTCACAAGGCCAAGCTGTACGGCAAGGCTTCGGTCGGTGCGCCGCCCATGTCGGTGCCGCACCTCGATACCCGGGTGATCGATGGCAAGGAGGTGCTGCTGTTTGGCCCGTTCGCGACCTTCTCCACCAAGTACCTGAAGAACGGCTCGCTGCTGGACATGTTCGCGTCGTTGACCAGCCACAACATCATGCCGATGATGCACGCCGGTATCGACAACATCGACCTGAGCACCTACCTGATGGGTCAACTGATGCTCAGTTTCGATGACCGCATGAATGCCCTGCGCGAGTACTTCCCCAACGCCAAGAACGAAGACTGGAAGCTGCTGCAGGCTGGCCAGCGTGTACAGGTGATCAAGAAGGATCCCGAGCACGGCGGCATCCTGCAGTTCGGTACTGAAGTGGTTGCCTCCCAGGATGGCTCCATCGCAGCGCTGCTGGGCGCCTCGCCAGGTGCCTCCACTGCCGCGCCCATCATGCTGACCGTGCTGGAGAAGACCTTCAAGGATCGCGTCAAGAGCCCAGAGTGGCAGGCCAAGCTTCAGCAGATCGTGCCGACCTACGGCCAGAAGCTGAACAACAACCTCGAGCTGACCAACAAGACGCGCGAATGGACCAGCTCGCGCCTGCAGTTGCTGTACGTTCCGGTGCAGCCTGAACAGGCGGTGGTTCAAGCGCAGTGAAGAGGCATTGAAGAACGCCCTGCGGGGCGTTTTTCTGTGTCAGCTTTTTCGTGGGGAAAACCACTCCACCGATACGGCGCTGTACTTAGTGCAGTGCCGAACCTTGGGGGTACCCGCGAAAAAGCAGCGCCGTGATTTTCAGCGCGCAACAAAAAGCCCGCACAAGGCGGGCTTTTTGAAAATCAGGATTTGGTCGGAGAGACAGGATTCGAACCTGCGGCCTTCTCGTCCCGAACGAGACGCGCTACCTGGCTGCGCTACACTCCGATGAACAAAATCCTACTGCATCGTATTTTTCAACGCAAGCCCTTGTTGCGAAAAGGAGGTTTGCAAAAAAGGGCCTGTCAAATCACAGCTCTTTGACCGTGCGGATCTGGTCTTTGTTGACGCGAGTGCGCTTGCCATCGAGCTGTTCGAATTCGTAGAAACCGGAGTCCTCGTCATAGGAAGGGGTATCCACTGCCTGGATCTCGCGGCCGTCGTTCAGCGTGATGACGGTCGGCGATGCACACCCGGCCAGGGCACCCAGGCCGAGGGCGAGCAGGAAGGCGGAAAGGGTCCGTTGAATCATTGCTTTTCTCCAGTACGATCGTGCTTGATAAGTTGTAGGACGCTCGGTGTCCCTGCAAGTTCCTTCTCAGTGCAGCATAGCGGCAATACGCTGGCATTGACGGAGAACAACGGCGGCGTCGCGCCGTGCTGGCCTGTGATATAACAACGGCCATCTTTTCCTCCTGCGACGCACTCTCATGAAAGCCAAGGCAGACACCCCCTTCGTGCCGCTGAACATCGCGGTGCTCACCGTCAGCGATACCCGTACCTTCGAAACAGACACTTCCGGCCAGTTGTTCGTCGACCGCCTGAGCGCAGCCGGGCATCGCCTGGCAGACCGTGTGCTGCTCAAGGATGACCTTTACAAGATTCGCGCCCAGGTCGCTGCCTGGATCGCCGACGAGCAAGTGCAGGTGGTGTTGATCACCGGCGGTACCGGCTTTACCGGCCGAGACAGCACGCCGGAGGCGGTGGCGTGCCTGCTGGACAAGCAAGTCGAAGGTTTCGGTGAGCTGTTCCGGCAGATCTCCGTCGCGGATATCGGCACCTCTACTGTCCAGTCCCGTGCCTTGGCAGGCCTGGCCAATGGCACCCTGGTGTGCTGCCTGCCGGGCTCGACCAACGCGGTGCGCACCGGATGGGACGGCATTCTTGCCGAGCAGCTCGATGCGCGTCATCGCCCATGCAACTTCGTGCCTCACCTGAAGCAGGCAGCGGCCTGTGACAGCCGTGGTTGAGGTCAAGCAGCCACGGCCTTTGATGCCGGTTGAAGAGGCCCTGGAGCGCTTGCTGGCGCTGGCCGAGGCCGCCCCGATCAAAGACAGCGAAGAAGTGACGCTGGCCGAGGCCGAAGGCCGTGTGCTGGCTCGCGACCTGGTGGCGAGCCTGGACCTGCCGCCTTGGCCGAACAGTGCCATGGACGGCTATGCCTTGCGCGTGGCTGACTGGCAGGGCGAACCTTTGCCGGTGAGCCAGCGCATCTTTGCCGGCCATGCCCCAGCGCCGCTTCAGCCGGGCACCTGCGCACGGATCTTTACCGGGGCGCCATTGCCCGAGGGTGCCGATTGCGTGGAAATGCAGGAAAACGCCGAGGTCCTGGAGGACGGTCGGGTGCGTTTGCTCGAGCCGCTCAAGGTCGGTCAGAACGTACGCCCGCAAGGGCAGGAGACCCGCGTCGGCGAACAGGTGATGGCCGCTGGCACGCGCCTGGGGCCGATCGAGCTGGGACTGGCGGCGACCCTGGGGCATGCTCGCCTCGAGGTGGTGCGCAAGGTCCGTGTTGCCGTGCTATCCACTGGCGACGAGTTGGTGGAACCGGGGCTGGCACTGGGCCCGGGGCAGATCTACAACAGCAACCGACGCCTGTTGGTCAGCTGGTTGCAACGCCTGGGGTGCGAAGTACTGGACGTTGGGATTCTCGCCGATGACCTGCAACGTACCCGTGACTGCCTGGCCGGTCTGGGCGAGGTCGACCTGATTCTTTCCACAGGCGGTGTCTCGGTAGGTGAGGCTGATTACCTCGGTATGGCCTTGCGCGAGGCCGGCGAACTCGCTTTGTGGAAGTTGGCGATCAAACCAGGCAAACCCCTGACATTCGGGCACTTCCGTGGTGTGCCGGTGATCGGCCTGCCGGGTAATCCGGCCTCGACGCTGGTGACCTTCGCCTTGCTGACCCGTCCTTACCTGTTGCGTCGCCAGGGCGTCGAGCAGGTAGCGCCCCTGCGTTTTCCCGTTCCGGCGGGTTTCGAGTGGACCAAACCCGGCAGCCGGCGCGAGTACCTGCGTGCACGCATCGAAGAGGGCAAGGTACGGATCTACAAGAACCAGAGTTCCGGCGTGCTGCGCAGCGCAGCCTGGGCCGAAGGGCTGGTGGAAGTGCGCGAGGGCACCACGGTGCGTGAAGGCGACAGCGTGGCGTTCATCCCCTTCAGCGAACTACTTGGCTGACCGGCCGAGCCACGCATTGTCCAGGGGCGAGGCGTCCGCCGGCCCCAGTTGGCTCAGGCGCATGTGCACGTTGGTCAGTTGTTGCGCCGCCACGCTCCAGTCGTGGCGCTGGCGCGCGAACTTTCGGCCTGCCTCGCTCAACTGACACATGCGCCAGGGCTGGTTGAGCAGTTGGGTGATCAACAGCGCCAGTTGGCCGCTGTCGTCGCTGCCCAGATAGTGCTCGCCATTGTTGGCTGCCAGGCCTGATACGCCCTTGCTGGTGGTAATGACCGGCAGGCCGGCGGCCATGGCTTCAAGGATCTTCACCTTGGAGCCGCCCGCGTAGCGCAGCGGTGCGAAGAACAGCGCCGAGCGCCGCTGCAGCTCACGCAGGTCCGGGCGGTAGCCGACCCATTCGATGCGCGGGTCGTTCCAGTGCAGTTTCCAGCTCGCTGGCAGGGCATGCCCGGCAATGGCCAGACGCACGGCCGGATTGCTCATCCAGACTTGCGGCAGGATTTCTTCGAGTGCCCATTCGATGGCTTCGAGGTTGGCGCCGTACTCGAAGTTGCCAACGAACAACAGGCGCTGGCTGTGGTAGGCGGGGTGCACGTCCTGGTAGTAGTCACAGTCCACCCCATTGACCACCACGTTCACGGGCCGTCCGCTGATCTGACCGATCAGCTCGGCGTCATGGGGACTCACGGCAACCACTTCGCTGGGCTGACGTAGCACGCGTTGCTCCCACCGCCGATAGCGCCAGCGATCGAAGGCATTGAGAGGGCGTAGCCACAGCGGCAAGCGGTCGTGACAGGCCGCACCCATCACCGATTCCAGATTATGCTCGCAGAGCACAAAGGGTAGGCGTCGGGCCTGCAGGGCTTTTTCGAAGGGCTGGAAGCTGTAGCTGTGTTCGATTTGGATGATGTCCCAAGGCTCGTCCAGCAGTTGCTCGAAGCGATGGCGCAGGCAAGGCGCCAAACCATTGATGATGGCGCGCATGGGGTAATCGATGATGGGTGAGGCCAGCAGGTTGAGCGGGCTGTGCAGCGGGCGCCTGGGCAGGACGATCAAGCGTTCGACCACCGCTTCCAGCGCTTGCCGGGCGGCGTCGCCAAGCGGGACTTTGGACTGCGCCAACAAGGTGATCCGGTGGCCCTGGCGCGTCAATTCGCGCAGAAGGTGGTATTGCCGGGTCTTGCTGCCGCTGGTGGTGGGCCAGGGCAGGTAGGGCAGTGTCCAAAGTATACGCATGGCCCCGCTACCTCGTAGTCGGCTGGTATGGTCGGTCCGCTGTATGGCAGAAGCTTAGTCAATAAAATGGCCTGCTAGCCGTGCAGATGGTCCGATAGCCAAGTATCTGGCGAATGGTGTGTGCAGCAATTGGTCTTCGCCGGTGGTCGAGATTGAAAACCGTAGCTTTCAGGGAGAGGCGTGATGGACGAACGCAAGGCAATGTTGATCCTGCATGGCAAGCAAGCCATGAACGACGAGGTGCGCAGCGCCGTGGGCGCGCTGCGCGAGCGCGGATGGACGTTGGATGTGCGCCTGACCTGGGAGGCTGGCGATGCTCAGCGATTGGTCACCGAGGCGTTGGCCGCAGGCGTGCGACAGATTGTGGCTGGCGGTGGAGACGGCACCCTGAGGGATGTGGCCGAGGCCATGGCGCATGCCCCAGGGGGGGCGAGCCTTGCACTGCTGCCCCTGGGCACAGCCAACGATTTCGCCAAGGCCGCAGGCGTACCCCTGGAGCCTGCGGCCGCCCTGGATTTACTGGAGCAGCCGGCGCGGCCAGTGGATCTGGGCAAGGTGGGTGATCAGTTGTTTCTCAACATGGCCACTGGCGGCTTCGGCAGCCAGGTCACGGCCAATACGTCCGAGGACTTGAAAAAAGTACTGGGCGCTGCCGCTTACCTGTTCACCGGCCTGTCTCGCTTCAGTGAGCTGCAGGCGGCCTCCGTGGAGCTTCAGGGGCCGGAGTTTCATTGGCAGGGCCAACTGCTGGCGCTGGGTATCGGCAATGGTCGCCAGGCGGGCGGTGGGCATGTGCTGTGCCCGGACGCGTGGGTGGACGATGGCTTGCTGGACATCGGCATTCTGCCTGCCCCCCAGGAAATGGTCGGGGCCTTGCGCGATTTGCTTGCAGGGGAGGAGTTGTTCGTTCGAGCACGTCTGCCTTGGGTCGAGATCAAGAGCTCCCAGGGGTTGGACATCAACCTCGACGGTGAGCCATTACAGGCCGACAGTCTGCGCTTCGAGGCGTGTCCGGCGGCATTGCGCCTGCATTTGCCCGCGGACTCGCCCTTGCTCAGTCGTCCAGGCTGATGATCTTCTCGCGTACGGCGAACAGCACCAGGCCGGCCACGTCATAGATCTGCAGGCGTTTCATGATCTGCGAGCGATGGGTCTCGACGGTCTTGATCGACAGGCCAAGGCCGTTGGCGATTTCCCGGGTGGATTTGCCACGTACGATCAGGCGCAGGATTTCCAGCTGGCGAGCGGTCAGGTTGTGGCGGTCGCTAGCCGTTTGCTTGCTGTCCTGGGCATGCAATAGCGCCTGGTTGATGACGGTATGGGCGATCGCCGGACTCAGGTAACGCTCATTGTTGCGCAAGGCAGCCAAGGCCTGTCCCAGTTCGTTGGCTGTGGTGTCCTTGAGCAGGTAGCCATGGGCACCGCTTTGTAGGGCGCGCATGATCAGGTCCGGGTCGGTGTGCATGGAGAGGATCAGCACCTTGCACACGAAACCGTTTGCGCGCAGTTGGCCGAGGGCATCCAGTCCGCTGGTCGAGCGCATGGATATATCCAGTAGGACGATGTCCGGCGCCAGGCGCTGGACCATTTCCAGCAACTGGCTGCCATCATCGGCTTCGCCCACCACGCAATACCCAGGGATATCGCTCACCAAGGCGCGGACGCCTGCGCGGATCAGCGAATGGTCGTCCACCAACAGCAATCTACAGGTCATGGGAAGTGGAAGTCCTGGCGCGCTCTTCGGTGCGCGGTGGCCATGGGAACAGGGCATCGATGCGGGTCCCTTGACCCGGTTGGCTTGAGACGCAGAGGGTGCCCTGCAGGGCCGCCGCGCGTTCCAGCATCCCCGCCATGCCCCGTTGTCCGGCCTCGGCAGGGTCGACGGCAGGTTCGAAGCCCTGGCCGTCATCCTGGATCGACAGGCTCAGGCCCGCGGGCGTACGGCGCAGGCTGATCGTGAGATTGCGTGCATTGGCGTGACGCAGCATGTTGGTCACCGCTTCCTGGGTGATCCGAAAGGCGGCCATGGAAACCGCTTCGCCAATACCGCCAAGGCGCTGGTGGCACTCCAGGCTCCAGTGCACGTCGCTGCTCTCCAGCGTGCGCACCAGATGGGCCCGCAGACTGGCCTCGAGCCCCAGGCTTGCCAATTGACGTGGGTTGAGAATCGCAGAGACATCTCTGACATTGCTCAAAGTGCTTTCAAGGGTCTTGCGCAGGGTCTGACAGTGCGCTTGAAGCTCTGTCGGGATGCGCCGTTGCAGCCAGTCGAGCTGAAGCTTTGCGGCAGTGAGCGATTGGCCGATGTCGTCATGCAGTTCGCGGCTCAGGCGCTGGCGCTCGCCTTCCTGGACCTTGAGCATGCGGTCGGCCAGCTCCGCTGGGCGCAGACTGATCGATCTGGCCCATTGGCGCCAATGCCAGAGGACCCCGATTACGGCGGCCAGTTGCACCGATAGCAGGCTCGCGGGGAGGGGGACGGCGCGCAGGGTAAACGTCAGGTTGGCGAGCAGTGATCCCACGCACAGCAACCCGGTCGCCCAGCGCAGCAAGGTGGCGCGGGAGCGGCAATGCTGAGGGAGTTTCAAGCGTGGAAGCATAGATAGAAAAGCCACTGAATTGTTGCTGTTGGAGGCCTTGCATGGGACTGATCAGAGGCTTTGGCGTCCTGCTTTCAAGCAATTACCGACGACGGTTCACTCAATTGAACAATACCTGCGACGCGTGCATTCAAGTGCGTGCATGGTATCACTTCAGGTTGTTTTGGTCGCGGTGACCGACTGCCTGAAACCTCAGGTTTTTCGGGGCTATGCCGTGGCATTACCCGGCTCGATGAATGTCAAAATGCCATTATTCATCGAAATGGTTTTTCTTCAAGTACAACTAATGCACTCATATCCGTTAGAGCGTTTTGGGAACTAAGGAAACTAGGCGCTTGTATGTTAGTTGGTTGTTCGTTGCGAGCGCTCAGTGCCGGTGGCGGGGCACGATGGTGGATGAGCCAACAAGAGCATGAGACAAGTGAGAGTGGGTGCACAGTTCGCCGCGCGTCTGGCATGGCCCGCACAGTTCCGGCAGTGGTTGCCCCAGGGCATTCGCCAGTTCTTCGAGCAGCAGGGACTGCTCCGCGTTATCCAGGTTCAAGCGGCCTGTCGAGATGTCCACCAACTCCAGTTGCCAGGCCAATAGATTCATGCAGGCATGCAACGTGGCCAATGCCTTCTGGCCCAGGTGTTGTCGCTGGCAGACCGGCGCGAGCAATTGCTGGAGCGCGGCGGTGTAGTGGGCGACTTCGAGCAGCCCAAGCGCATCCGCACGGCGGGCAAGAGTGTCGAGTGTCTCGTTCAGGCATTGGCATGCATCGGGATCGTTGTCGATCAGTTCCAGGTGCTGAAGGCATTCCTGGGACTTGGTCAGCCACACTTGTGCATCCAGCAGGAAATCCTGCAGGGCTCCGTTGTTCAGTGGTGCGCTGTCCATTATGAAACGCCTGCGCACAGGGCAGGATCTGCGCTTGGCAACACCGAGACCGTCGCTAGCAAAAGCCTGACTCCATTCATGCATTGAGAATGGCGTCACATTAATGGCTAATGGATACGGGGAACATCAGGTCACACCCGATTGCTACTAGGGGATTCCCTGATGTGTGTCGGATGAATGGCCTGTTGGCGGTGAATATGTCTACACGAGGCGTGGCGTCAGTAAAGCATGATGGTAAAGTGATATCAAATGTCGGTGATGCAATTTCCCTGAGGGGTCAAGCTGCGCGCGGATCCGCCGATACAAGGCAGATGAATTCACATTCCTGACTCAAGCCTGGGGGTTTTCCAATGGCTGGCATTCTCGATACGGTCGATCAACGCACACAATTGGTGGGTGAGAACCGCCTGGAAATCCTCATGTTCCGGCTGGCGGGGCGTCAGTTGTTCGCCATCAACGTGTTCAAGGTCCAAGAAGTGCTGCAACTGCCGAAGCTGACCTTGATGCCGCAGCGCCACGCTTTCGTGTGTGGGGTTGTCAATCTGCGCGGCCAGACACTGCCAGTGATCGACCTCTCCCAGGCGATTGGCATGCGGCCGCTGCAGCCTGGTCCGAACAGCACCATCATCGTTACCGAGTACAACCGCTCGGTACAGGCGTTTTTGGTGGGTGGGGTCGACCGCATCGTCAACATGAACTGGGAAGCCATCATGCCGCCGCCATCCAGCGCCGGGCGCCAGCACTATCTGACCGCGATCACCAAGGTCGATGAGCAGTTGGTAGAGGTGATCGATGTGGAAAAGGTTCTGGCCGAGATCGTGCCTTACAACACTCGCGTTTCGCGGGACAAGCTCGATGATCCGGTCCTGGCGCGTGCCCGTGGGCGTGAAGTGTTGTTGGTGGACGATTCCAGCGTGGCCCTGGTGCAGTTGCGCGAGACCTTGTCTCAGTTGGGCATGAAGTTGCACGTGGCAAGCGATGGCCTCAAGGCCTTGCGCATGCTCAAGGGGTGGGCGGATGCCGGGGAGGATGTTTGCGAGAAGTTGCTGATGGTATTTACCGACGCGGAAATGCCCGAAATGGATGGGTACCGACTGACCACCGAAATCCGTGGTGACGCGCGCTTGCGAGGGCTTTACGTGGTGCTGCATACCTCCCTCTCGGGCAGTTTCAACGAGTCCATGGTGAAGAAGGTGGGTTGTGACAACTTCCTTTCCAAGTTCCAGCCTGACCGCCTGGTGGATGTGGTGCGACAGCGCCTGATGCTGGATCACGCTACAGCCTAGTGGCCTGCCGTGGCCGGGTATAAGCTTGACATTTTCGACTGGCACGAGGCGGGCAGGGATGTTTTTGAGCGCGTTGTATCGATACCCGGTGAAATCGGGGCAGGCCCAGAGCCTGCCGGACTCGCCGGTCGACCTTCTGGGATTGCAGGGTGACCGGCGCTGGATGGTGGTGGAGCAGGACAATGGACGCTTCCTCACCCAGCGCGCCTGGCCTGGTCTGGGGCAGATCAACGCCAACTATGACGAGCACGGGCAATTGCTGCTCAAGGCCCCAGGACAGGCGCCGTTGGCCGTGCCCGTGCCCGGGGCGGATGACGACCTGCGTGGTGTGACCATCTGGCGTGACACCCTGCGAGTGCCGGATGCCGGGGATGCTGCCGCCGCCTGGTTGAGCGAACTGCTCGGCAAGTCGGTACGACTGGTGCATTGCCCAGAGCAGCGGGCACGGTATCTACCCAATGGCTATGGCCTGAACAGCGACCGGGCGGCGTTTCCGGACGGATTTCCGTTGTTGCTGATCGGGCAAGGGTCGCTGGACGAACTGAGCCGGCGGGTCGGGCGCCCTATGGAAATGCTGCGGTTTCGGCCGAATCTGGTGGTGGAAGGGGCTGCACCGTTTGCCGAGGATGGCTGGAAGCGCATTCGTATTGGCGACCTGACCTTCCGGGTGCTCAAGCCTAGCGTGCGGTGCATCTTGACCACGCTTGACCCTGCCACTGGGGAACGCAGTGCGGATCGTGAGCCTTTGACGACGCTGAAGACATTTCGGGAGAAGGAGGGGGATGTGCTGTTTGGGCAGAACCTGGCGGTCGATGGTCCTGGGACGTTGCGGGTTGGGATGGCGGTCGAGGTGATCGAGTAATACGTTGTGGCTGGCCTGGCTGGTTTGTGGTTTGAGGTTTGTGGGTTTATCCGTTTGCTTGGGTGACGCTGAGTCACCTTTGCGCCCTCACGGCGGGTCACTTTGGTCTTGGCTAAAGTAACCAAAGCCGCTGCGCCCCCCGCATACGGCCCGGCGCTTGACACCGGGTCCCCTCGCTGTGGTGTCTTACGGGGCCTCGCGGCCTCCGGCTGGCTGCGCCAGCCTCCATCTCGCACGCCGAAGGGCGTTACGCGCCTGCACCTCCAGGCACCTCCGCTCGGCCTGCTGATGGGGCGCAAGTTACAGGCGGCGTCTGGGCTGGCGTTGTTTTTTCAGTGAGGTGGGTGTTGAGTTTTCCGGCCATTCGCGGGTAAACCCGCTCCCACAGGTACAGCGTCGTTCTCAAGGACAGCGGTGAGCCTGTGGGCGGGTTTACCCGCGAATAGGCCGGCAGAAACAACAAATTAATTAGCTTGTTTGCCGTTGCCGTTGCCGTTGCCGTTGCCGTTGCCGTTGCTTTTGATGCGCGATAGTCCAGGCGCCACCAATCGCGACCTCAGGAGGCCGAGTGTAGGTGTCTGGAGGGGCAGGCGCGCAGCGCCCTTCGGCGTAGCCGAAGTCGCGAGATGGAGGCTGGCGCAGCCAGCCGGAGGCCGCGAAGCCTGAAAGGCACCGGAGCGGAGGGAACCCCGGAGCGCAGCGCAGGGGCCGTATGTGGGAGCAAGACGGCTTTGGTTACTTTGGCCAAGACCAAAGTGACCCGCCGTGAAGGCGGAAAGCGCCAGTGGCGCCCCCACCCAAAATGGATATTCACACTATCTGTAAGCCCAAGCCCAAGCCCAAGCCCAAGCCCAAGCCCAAGCCCTCACATATCGTCAAAATACCGCTCATGCCAATCTACCAACGGCTGCGGCGAATTCAGCTTCTGCCCATAGATCACCGAATAAGACAACACGTTCTGCACATATTGCCGCGTCTCGTCGAACGGGATCGACTCCACCCATACATCGAAGCTCAGGTGCTTGGCTCCCTTGAGCCACTGCCGTACCCGCCCAGGACCTGCGTTGTACGCCGCCGAGGCCAAGACCCGGTTGCCGTTGAACTGCCCATGCACCTGACTCAGGTAGGCCGCACCCAGCTGAATGTTCTTGTCCGGATTGAGCACCTGCGAAGGTGAGGCCAGCGGAATGTTGAACTTGCGCGCTGTCTCTTTGGCCGTCGCCGGCATCAGCTGCATCAGGCCACTGGCCCCTACGCTGGAGCGGGCATCTTCCATGAAGGCGCTTTCCTGGCGGGTAATGGCAAACACCCAGCTCGAATGCAGCCCGCGTACCTTGGCTTCGCGCACCAGCGTGTCGCGATGGGCCATGGGGAAGCGGATGTCCAGATCATCCCAGTACTGGGCCTGGCTGATAGTACGGATCGCCGGGAAGTACCAGCGCAGGTCATAGGCCAGGCGGGCCTGGGCGACCATCTCGTCGCGGTTGAAGTGGCGGCTGACGTGGTACCACTCACGACGACCCTCGACGATCTGACCACGAGCATGGAATTCCAGGGCGCGACGCACGCCTGGGGTGTTACGCACCTTGTTGATCAACTGCTGGCTCAGCATCAATGGCTTGTTGTTGAGCTGATAGGGCGTTTGTGCGCGGTCGGCGGCGAGAAAACCGTAGAAATCACGCTCGCGGGCCACTGTCTTGTACAGCAGCGGGATCTGCGGGTTGTTCGGCTGCGCCAGTTCCAGGCTACGCGCTTGCCAGTAACGCCAGCGGTTACTGCTGGCCAGGTCCTGTGGCAGGCGCTTGGTCAGCTCGTAGGCATCTTCCCAGCGACCCAGGCGCAACAGCAGGCGCAGGCGCCACTCGCTGACAGTGTTGTCGCGTAGCTCGGGGTCGTAACGGGTCATCAGGTCCAGGGCGCGAGGGTCATAGCGGCGCGCCAGGGTCAGGCCGATCTCGCGGGCGATGGCGACCTTCTCGTCGCGGGAGAAGTGCATGCGCTGGGCGTAGTCGTCGAGCAGTGACATGGCCCGCTCAGGGTCCTGACGAGCCAGACGGCGCAAGCCCAGGCTGACCACATCGGACATGGCCTCGTTGACGGGAGTGAAGCGGGAAGGCTGATTGAGCAGTTCAGGCTTTTGCGCCACCTCGATCAGCAGTCGGCCCTGGGGGGCGAGGGTGGTCAGCGTCTTGACCAGGTTGTTGGCCAGGCTGTAATTGCGTGCCTGGGCCGCGAGCTTGGCCCGCTGCCAGCGTTTGGCTTCGGTCAATTGGCCTTCGGCCGCCCACAGACCGAACAGGGTGTCGCAGGCCGCAGGTTGTGACTTGCCGACGTTCCACAACTTTTCGGCACTGGCAAAACCTTCCGCGCGCAGGCCATGGGTCAGCTGGTATTGGCCGTTCAGGCAGTCCAGTTCGGTGAAATTGAGCTTGGGGTCATAGTACTTGACGAAGGTGTTCCATTCGCCGCGCTCGGCCAGCCAGCGCAGCCAGCGCAGTTTCATCCAATTGGCTTGGGGCAGGTCGCCATGCTGGGCGAGAAAGCTTTCGATTTCTTCATTGCTGGCGCTCTTGAGGCGAGCGGTGAGCTCGTCGTAGGCCAGGTAAGGAGTCAGCGGATAGTCGCGAAGCGCATTGGCATAGCGCAGGTAGGGCCCCTTGTCGCCCTTGGCCAGGGCACGCTTGGCCTCGTCATAGTATTGACGTTGCTGGGTGATATCGATGGCTTGTGCCGCGCTCGCGGTGGTGGCGGTGAGCAGCAGGCAGGAAACGAGTTGGAGCAGGCGGCTGCGCATGAGACGTCCGGGCAAGTGAACCAAGGAAAAAGTGACGGCGAAGCCAGCACTGTTGGGATCTATTGCCTTAGCTTAGCCGTTTGCCGGTAGAGGGTGAAAGCACTGTGCTTGTATCCAATCATTATCTTCGACCGGATGTCGCAAAGCCTGTCGGGTACGGTCTAGCTGATGCCGGGAAGGGGCAAGTCAGGTAGAATGCGCGCCCGGTTTTTGGAGATGACTATGACCCTGCTCAAATTCAGCGATGTGTCCCTTGCGTTCGGCGCCATGCCGCTACTGGACAAGGTGTCCTGGCAGATCGCGCGTGGCGAGCGGGTGTGCATCATCGGCCGTAACGGCACCGGCAAATCGAGCATGCTGCGGCTGGTCAAGGGCGAGCAGAAGCCTGACGACGGCGAGATTTGGCGTGCCCCAGGCCTGAAGATCGGCGAACTGCCGCAAGAACTGCCGGTTGCCGACGAGCGTACGGTGTTCGACGTGGTGGCCGAAGGCCTGGACGGCGTCGGCGCGCTGCTGGCCGAGTATCACCACCTGAGCCAGAACATCCAGGGCGATGCCGACCTTGAGAAGCTGATGCACGTCCAGCATGAGCTCGAAGCCCGCGATGGCTGGCGCCTGCAGCAGGTGGTGGAAAGCACCCTGAGCCGCCTGCAACTGCCCGCAGACAAGACCCTCGCCGAGCTGTCCGGTGGTTGGCGTCGGCGTGTGTTGCTGGCCCAGGCACTGGTATCCGAGCCAGACCTGTTGCTGCTCGATGAGCCGACCAACCACCTGGACATCGGTGCCATCGCCTGGCTCGAAGAGGCCCTGAGCGGCTTCAACGGCGCCGTGCTGTTCATCACTCACGACCGTTCCTTCCTGCAGAATCTGGCTACCCGCATCCTGGAACTGGATCGCGGCGGCCTGATCGACTGGAACGGCGATTACGCAAGCTTCCTGGTGCACAAGGAGGCCATGCTGGCTGCCGAGGAAACCGCCAACGCGCTGTTCGACAAGCGCCTGGCTCAGGAAGAGGTGTGGATTCGCCAGGGCATCAAGGCCCGACGTACCCGCAACGAAGGCCGCGTGCGTGCCCTGAAGGCCTTGCGCGTGGAGCGTGGGGAGCGTCGCGAGCGCCAGGGTAAGGCGAACATTCAGATCGAGGTTGCGGACAAGTCCGGCAAGCAGGTCATGATGCTGGAGAATGTCAGCTTCGCGCATGCCGATGGCCCGGCGCTGGTCAAGAACTTCTCCATGGTCCTGCAGCGCGAGGACCGCATCGGTCTGCTGGGTGCCAACGGTACCGGCAAGACCACATTGCTCAAGCTGATGCTGGGCGATCTGGAGCCCACCTCGGGCAAGGTCGAGCGCGGTACCAAGCTGGAGGTCGCCTACTTCGACCAGTTGCGCCATCAACTGGACCTGGAGAAGACGGTCATCGATAACCTCGCCGAAGGGCGGGACTTCATCGAGATCGACGGCCAGAACCGCCACGTGCTCAGCTATCTGGGCGACTTCCTGTTCAGCCCACAGCGTGCCCGTACGCCGGTCAAGGCGTTGTCCGGAGGCGAGCGGGCGCGGCTGTTGCTGGCCAAGCTGTTCAGCAAGCCGGCCAACCTGCTGGTGCTGGACGAGCCGACCAACGACCTCGATGTGGAAACCCTCGAACTGCTCGAGGAAGTGCTCTCCAACTTCAAGGGCACCGTGCTCATGGTCAGCCATGACCGGGCGTTCCTCGACAATGTGGTGACCAGCACCCTGGTGTTCGAGGGCGAAGGTCGAGTGCGTGAATACGTCGGTGGCTATGAAGACTGGATTCGCCAAGGTGGCTCGCCCAAGCTGCTTGGCGTGGCCGAGAGCAAGGGCGGCAAGGCCGAGCTGGGCAGCGCCGTGGTGGAGAAGCCTGTCGAGCAGGCAGCACCTGTGGCGAGCGTATCGGTGGCTGCGGCGGATCCTGCGAAGAAGAAGTTGAGCTACAAGCTGCAGCGCGAGCTCGAGGCTCTGCCTGGACAAATCGATGAACTGGAACAGCGCATGGCCACGGTGCAGGAAGAGGTCAATGCCCCGGGCTTCTACCAGCGCCCGATCGACGAGACCTCAGCGGTGCTGGCCAAACTTGAACAGATGCAGGGCGAGCTGGATACGCTGGTCGAGCGTTGGGCAGAGCTGGAAGGGTAAGGCCGGCTCAAGCCGTCCGCGGAGCGCCTTGCGCATCAACGGGTTTCGCCAGCTCCCTTGGCTGGAAGCTGGCGAAACCTGTGATGGATTGTTGCGCGGCTTGGGGTGCGTTCAGCTTTCTTTCTTCTGCAGGCGCACCGCGAGCACGTCACAAGGCGCGCCGTGCAGCACATCGTTTGCAGTAGAGCCAAGCAACAAGGCCAGGCCGTGGCGGCCATGACTGCCGACCACGATCAGGTCGCAGTTCTGGTCCTTGGCCAGTTGATGGATTTCCTGGCGTGGCTGGCCGTAGGTCAGGTGCGAATCGCCACGGTTGATGCTCGGGTACTTGTTGAACAGGCGCTCCATGCGCTCCTTGGCCTGATCGAACTGTTGTTGCTGCAATTGCGACAGGTCCATCGGCACGTCGCCACCAAAGGCCATGGCCATGGGTTCGACGATGTGCACCAGCGAAACCTTGGCCCCAGTCGGTTCGGCGAGCTTCATGGCGCGCTTGATCACCGGGTCGCATTCTTCGGTCAGGTCGACAGCAACCAGAAGATGTTCGTAGGACATGGTGGTACTCCTGACATTTGCGATAGTAGAAGTATGGTCGCTTTCGGGCCGAGTGCCGAGAAACCTGGCTAACCGGCTCATTTGCAACGCTTTATGGAATCTACAGATATGACGGTATTGCTGGTGGTGTCAATCCTTGCGCTGATTCTAAGTCCCATGGCGTGGCTTCGCCCTTCGCGAAAACAGAGCGAGCAGATGAACCTGCGCCTGGAAGGCCGGCGCATGGGGTTGGCGATGCAGCTGGCGCCTCAGCAGTGGCCCCATTGGCTGGAAAAAGAGCCTCCCAGCCCTTGTCCGCAGTACCATCGCGCCCGTCGCAGGGGTAGCGACGATACGTGGAGTTACTGGCAAATCACGCCAGGGGTCTGGTGGAACCAGTGGCGCGAGCCCTGCGAAGATCCACGGCTGAGCGAGGCCTTTGCGCGCCTGCCGGCAACGGTCTACAAAATCGAGGCCGACAGCCGCATGCTGGCTTTGTACTGGAGCGAGCGGGGCGACAAGTCTGTTTTGCAGGATATTGCCCAAGTGCTCGACACCCTCGCCTGACCTCTACCTCCCCAGGGCCGCTTTCGCGGCCCCGCTGGCGCCATAAACCACTTTTTGACCTTGAACTCCCGCTTACACAGGTGCATTCCTGGGGTATTGGCCGTCTATCTTCCTGCTGAATGTGTGGCAATCACTGTCATCATGTTTCATGCCCGTGCGATGCAAAATGACTGGAAAGTCGCGTTTTAAGGGTGCTTTCGAGCATTTGACAACGCCGATCTTTTCGGTGAATGTGTGCATACCCAAATCAAACGGGCGTATGAATTGAGCGTTTGTATGTCAGATCGCTCGTACAGAATCCCGACTATCGCGCTGACGGGTGTGCCTGGAAAGAAGGCTTAGTCGGCCTTCGCACCAGCGATCGGCGTGTACAGTTCAGCTTCCATATCGTGGAGATCAGTTGATGATTTACGAAGGTAAAGCCATCACGGTTAAGGCTCTTGAAAGTGGCATCGTCGAACTGAAGTTCGATCTCAAGGGTGAGTCCGTCAACAAGTTCAACCGCCTGACCCTGGAAGAACTGCGCCAGGCCGTGGACGCCATCAAGGCCGACGCCGCCATCAAAGGCGTGATCGTCAGCAGCGGCAAGGACGTGTTCATCGTCGGCGCCGACATCACCGAATTCGTCGACAACTTCAAGCTGCCCGAGGCCGAGCTGGTCGCCGGCAACCTGCAAGCCAACCGCATCTTCAACGACTTCGAAGACCTCGACGTGCCGACCGTAGCTGCCATCAACGGCATCGCCCTGGGCGGTGGTCTGGAAATGTGCCTGGCGGCCGACTACCGCGTCATGTCCTCGAACGCCAAGATCGGCCTGCCGGAAGTCAAACTGGGCATCTACCCAGGCTTCGGTGGCACCGTGCGGCTGCCGCGCCTGATCGGTTCGGATAACGCCATCGAGTGGATCGCCTCCGGTAAGGAAAACCGTGCCGAGGACGCACTCAAAGTCGGCGCCGTCGATGCCGTGGTTGCCCCCGAACTGCTGCAGAGCGCTGCTCTGGACTTGGTCAAGCGCGCCATCAGTGGTGAGCTGGACCACAAGGCCAAGCGTCAGCCAAAGCTTGAAAAGCTCAAGCTCAACGCCATTGAACAAATGATGGCCTTCGAGACGGCCAAGGGCTTCGTCGCCGGTCAGGCCGGCCCGAACTACCCGGCACCGGTCGAAGCCATCAAGACCATCCAGAAAGCCGCCAATTTCGGTCGCGACAAGGCCCTGGAAGTCGAGGCCGCAGGCTTTGCCAAGCTGGCCCGCACCTCGGTTGCCGAGAGTCTGATCGGCCTGTTCCTCAATGATCAGGAACTCAAGCGCAAGGCCAAGGCGTACGACGAGATCGCGCGCGACGTGAAGCAGGCCGCCGTGCTCGGCGCCGGCATCATGGGGGGCGGCATCGCCTATCAGTCCGCTGTCAAGGGCACGCCGATCCTGATGAAGGACATCCGCGAGGAAGCCATTCAGTTGGGCTTGAACGAAGCCTCCAAGCTGCTCGGCAAGCGCGTCGAGAAGGGGCGTATGACCCCAGCGAAGATGGCCGAGGCACTCAACGCCATTCGCCCGGCTCTGTCCTACGGTGATTTCGGCAATGTCGATATCGTCGTCGAGGCGGTGGTCGAGAATCCGAAGGTCAAACAGGCAGTCCTGGCGGAAGTGGAAGGGCAGGTCAAAGAGGATGCGATTCTCGCCTCCAACACCTCGACCATTTCCATCAACCTGCTGGCCAAGGCCCTCAAGCGCCCCGAGAACTTCGTCGGCATGCACTTCTTCAACCCGGTGCACATGATGCCGCTGGTGGAAGTCATCCGTGGCGAGAAATCCAGTGAAGTGGCGGTCGCCACCACCGTCGCCTACGCCAAGAAAATGGGCAAGAACCCAATCGTGGTCAACGACTGCCCGGGCTTCTTGGTCAACCGCGTGCTGTTCCCGTACTTCGGCGGTTTCGCCAAGCTGGTGAGCGCCGGTGTCGACTTCGTGCGCATTGACAAGGTGATGGAAAAGTTCGGTTGGCCGATGGGCCCGGCCTATCTGATGGACGTGGTCGGCATCGACACCGGCCACCACGGTCGAGATGTCATGGCAGAGGGCTTCCCGGACCGCATGAAGGACGATCGTCGCTCCGCCGTCGACGCCCTGTACGAGGCCAATCGCCTGGGCCAGAAGAATGGCAAGGGCTTCTACGCCTACGAAACCGACAAGCGCGGAAAGCCGAAGAAGGTCGCCGATGCCTCGGTGCTGGATGTGCTCAAACCGGTGGTCTTCGAGCAGCGTGAAGTAACCGACGAGGACATCATCAACTGGATGATGATCCCGCTTTGCCTGGAGACCGTCCGCTGCTTGGAAGATGGCATCGTCGAGACCGCGGCCGAGGCCGATATGGGCCTGGTATACGGCATTGGCTTCCCTCCCTTCCGTGGTGGCGCGCTGCGTTACATCGATTCGATCGGGGTCGCTGAGTTCGTTGCCCTGGCCGACCAGTATGCCGATCTGGGGCCGCTGTACCACCCGACCGCGAAGCTGCGCGAAATGGCCAAGAACGGCCAGCGCTTCTTCAACTGAGCGCCCAACGAGTTAGAGCGAGAGTATTGATATGAGCCTGAATCCAAGAGACGTGGTGATTGTCGACTTCGGTCGCACGCCGATGGGTCGTTCCAAAGGCGGCATGCACCGTAACACCCGTGCCGAGGATATGTCCGCGCACCTGATCAGCAAGCTGCTGGAGCGCAACGACAAGGTCGATCCGAAAGAAGTCGAGGACGTGATCTGGGGGTGCGTCAACCAGACCCTGGAGCAGGGCTGGAACATTGCCCGCATGGCGTCGTTGATGACCCCGATCCCACACACCTCCGCTGCCCAGACCGTCAGCCGGCTGTGCGGCTCGTCGATGAGCGCGCTGCACACCGCCGCCCAGGCGATCATGACTGGCAACGGTGATGTGTTCGTCGTCGGTGGTGTCGAGCACATGGGCCACGTCAGCATGATGCACGGCGTGGACCCCAACCCGCACCTGTCCCTGCATGCCGCCAAGGCGTCGGGCATGATGGGCCTGACCGCGGAAATGCTCGGCAAGATGCACGGCATCACCCGTGAGCAGCAAGACCTGTTTGGCCTGCGTTCGCACCAGCTTGCCCACCAGGCGACGGTCGAGGGCAACTTCAAGGATGAGATCATCCCGATGCAGGGCTATGACGAGAACGGTTTCCTGAAGGTCTTCGATTACGATGAGACCATTCGCCCGGAAACTACCCTCGAAGGCCTGGCGTCGCTCAAGCCGGCGTTCAACCCCAAAGGGGGCACCGTCACCGCTGGTACTTCGTCGCAAATCACCGATGGCGCTTCGTGCATGATCGTCATGTCCGGCCAGCGTGCCATGGACCTGGGGATCCAGCCTCTGGCGGTTCTGCGCTCGATGGCGGTGGCCGGGGTCGACCCGGCGATCATGGGCTACGGGCCGGTGCCCGCGACCCAGAAGGCCCTCAAGCGCGCCGGCCTGACGATGGCCGACATCGACTTCATCGAACTCAACGAAGCGTTCGCGGCGCAGGCCTTGCCCGTGCTCAAGGACTTGAAAGTGCTCGACAAGATGGATGAGAAGGTTAACCTGCACGGCGGCGCCATCGCATTGGGCCACCCGTTCGGTTGCTCAGGGGCACGGATTTCCGGCACTCTGCTCAACGTCATGAAGCAAAAGGGTGGCACCCTCGGCGTTGCCACCATGTGCATCGGCCTGGGCCAAGGCATCACCACTGTCTTCGAGCGCGTCTGATCGCGGCGCTGACAGCGACCGGGGCCTTGTGCCCCGGTTTTTGTTTTTTACAGGATTTGTTTCAAGAGGGTGGGCGACATGCAGATACAGCCAGGCGTATACCGGCATTACAAAGGGCCGGAGTACCGTGTGCTGGGCGTTGCACATCACACGGAAACCGATGAGTTGCTGGTGATCTACCAGTTGCTTTACGGTGATTTCGGCTTGGGCGCCCGGCCGCTGGCGATGTTCCATGACACGGTCGAGGTTGACGGCGAGCAAGTGCCACGCTTTGCTTTGGTCAGGGCCGAGGAGGGGATGCTCAAGCATCCCGATACGGCAAGCGACTGAGCCTGAGCGCTTGACCTCACTCTGTTGCCACTATATATAGCGGTGCCGCGTCTGGCACCTGACGCGTTTTTCATCTTCAGATTCAGGAATACTCCGATCCATGGGCAAATCGCTGGTCATTGTGGAATCCCCGGCCAAGGCCAAGACCATCAACAAGTACCTGGGCAGCCAGTACGTGGTGAAGTCGAGTATCGGCCATATCCGAGACCTCCCCACCAGCGGTTCGGCCAGCGCTACCAAGGAACCGGCGGCCAAGCGCGGCAAGACCGCGTCCGAGGCCCCAGCGCTGTCGCCGAAGGAGAAGGCACGCCGCCAGCTGGTCGCCCGTATGGGTGTCGACCCGGAAGCCGGCTGGAAAGCCAAGTACGAAATCCTGCCCGGCAAGGAAAAGGTCATCGACGAACTGCGTCGTCTGGCCAAGGATGCCGACACCATCTATCTCGCAACCGACTTGGACCGCGAAGGGGAAGCCATTGCCTGGCACCTGCGCGAAGCCATCGGTGGCGATGACAGCCGCTACAAGCGCGTGGTGTTCAACGAAATTACCAAGAAGGCCATTCAGGAGGCCTTCTCCCAACCGGGCGAGCTGGATATTGACCGGGTCAACGCCCAGCAGGCGCGCCGCTTCCTCGATCGCGTGGTCGGCTATATGGTCTCGCCGCTGCTGTGGGCCAAGATCGCCCGTGGTCTGTCCGCCGGCCGCGTGCAGTCGGTGGCCGTGAAGCTGGTGGTGGAGCGTGAGCGCGAAATCCGGGCCTTCAATCCTGAAGAATACTGGGAAGTGCACGCTGACCTGGGGACTGCCAAGAATGCCAAGGTGCGTTTCGAAGTGGCACGCGAGAAGGGCGAAGCCTTCAAGCCGCTGAACGAAGCTCAGGCCATGGCGGCGCTGGAGAAGCTCAAGGTCTCCAGCTACAGCGTCGCCAAGCGTGAAGACCGCCCGACCAGCAGCAAGCCGTCGGCGCCGTTCATTACCTCCACCCTGCAGCAGGCGGCGAGCAACCGCCTGGGCTTTGGTGTGAAGAAAACCATGATGATGGCCCAGCGTCTCTACGAGGCGGGCTACATCACCTATATGCGTACCGACTCGACCAACCTGTCGGTCGATGCCCTGGACATGGCGCGCAGCTACATCGAGCGAGAGTTCGGCAAGCAGTACCTGCCGGAGACGCCGGTGGTCTATGGCAGCAAAGAGGGCGCCCAGGAGGCGCACGAGGCGATTCGCCCCTCCGATGTCAATACTCACCCGACCAAGCTCAGTGGCATGGAGCGTGACGCCGAGCGCCTGTACGAGTTGATCTGGCGCCAGTTCCTGGCCTGCCAGATGCCTCCTGCGCAATACCTGTCCACCAGCGTCACGGTCAATGCCGGTGATTTCGAGCTGCGCGCCAAGGGGCGTATCCTCAAATTCGACGGCTATACCCGTGTATTGCCTCAACAGAGCAAGCCTGGCGAAGACGACGTGCTGCCGGAAATGGCCCAGGGCGAATCGCTCAAGCTCATCCAGCTCGATCCGAGCCAGCACTTCACCAAGCCGCCGGCGCGCTACACCGAAGCCAGCCTGGTCAAGGAGATGGAAAAGCGCGGGATCGGTCGCCCATCGACCTACGCGGCGATCATTTCCACCATCCAGGACCGTGGCTATGTGACGCTGCACAACCGCCGCTTCTACTCCGAGAAGATGGGCGACATCGTCACCGAGCGTCTGTCGGAGAGCTTCTCCAACCTCATGGACTATGGCTTTACCGCCGGCATGGAAGAGAACCTCGATGACGTGGCCCAAGGCGAGCGCGACTGGAAGAATGTTCTGGACGAGTTCTATGGCGACTTCAGCAAGAAGCTTCTGACGGCCGAATCCGCCGAGAACGGCATGCGCGCCAACCAGCCGACCCTGACCAACATTCCTTGCAAGGAATGTGGCCGGCCAATGATGATCCGTACCGCGTCCACCGGCGTGTTCCTGGGGTGCTCGGGCTACAGCCTGCCACCCAAGGAGCGCTGCAAGGCCACTGTGAACCTGGTGCCGGGCGATGAAATCGCTGCCGACGATGAAGGTGAGTCCGAGTCCCTAGTCTTGCGTGGCAAGCACCGCTGCCCGATCTGTGCTACGGCGATGGATGCCTATCTGCTGGATGAAAAGCACAAGCTTCACATCTGCGGCAACAACCCGGACTGCGCCGGTTACGAGATCGAGCAGGGCAGCTACCGCATCAAGGGCTATGAAGGACCGAGCCTGGAATGCGACAAGTGTGGTAGCGAGATGCAGCTCAAGACTGGCCGTTTCGGCAAGTTCTTCGGTTGCACCAATCCTGCGTGTAAGAACACCCGCAAGCTGCTCAAGAGTGGCGAGGCGGCACCGCCGAAGATGGACAAGGTGGACATGCCCGAACTCAAGTGCGAGAAGGTCGATGACACCTACGTGCTGCGTGATGGCGCTTCGGGGCTGTTCCTGGCTGCCAGTCAGTTCCCGAAGAACCGAGAGACCCGCGCGCCCTTGGTGCTGGAGATCATTCCGCACAAGCACGAGATCGATCCGAAGTACCACTTCCTGTGCGATGCCCCGCAGAAAGACCCCGAGGGTCGTCCGGCGGTGATTCGCTATAGCCGTAAGACCAAGGAGCAGTACGTGCAGTCCGAAGTCGACGGCAAGCCGACCGGTTGGAAGGCATTCTTCGATGGCAACACCTGGAAGGTCGAAGACAAGCGCTGATTTAAGCGTCGAGACTGGGGCCGCTTGGCGCCTATCGCGGGATAAGCCCGCGATGGGTGCCAAGCGGCCCCAGTCTTTTGTGACATTGCGCTTGCGGCAGGGCAGGGCAATCCCTGACACTGAGGTATCGCCTTGCAGCCTCAGGGAGGTCACTGAAGATGGCCCAGGAACTCTATACCCGCACTAATCAGAAACTCTTCTTCGCCGGGCTTGCCTTGGAGTCCATGGCCAAGGCTGAGGGCAGTCAGGCGATGAATGCACAGGGTCTGATCCAGGCCGAGCGCGAGTCGGCGCTGTTTCATTTGTATGGCGCCCTGCTGGGGCTGTGCCACGAGATCGCAGGCTTCTACCGTTTGCCTCAGGCCACTGCGTCGCGGGTAGAACTGTTGCTCAATGACGAGGCGCTGGACGGCATTGCCATCCCTGAAGTGGCCGAACTGCTGGAGTTGGTGCGTCAGCCAGAAACCTGGCTTGCGCAATTGCTGCGTGCTTATGCCGATTTGTTCCGACCGCCGGTCGCCAAGAAAGCCCCGAAGACCGACGTCACCCAGCCGCTGATCCAGGCCGTCAATCTGGATGAGCCCGAGCATCCAGCGCTTTCCCGCCAAGAGCTGGAAAGCTGGCGGGCCAATCTAAAGGACGTGGTCCGACGCTTCCGTGACGCGTTGAGTGAGTGCTGATAGCGCTGGTGGCTGGTACAATATTCGCCTTTCGTGAAAAGCAGGCCCTAGTATGTCAACGTCCTTTCTAGAAATTGTCGAGTTGCCTGATGGCCGGATCGAATTGCGCCGCGCCGAGGACGAGGGTTCCCTGGTGACCCTGGATTTCTCCGAGGACGCCAAGGCGTTCCTGCAGGGCCAGCATGTTGAAGTGGCCAAGGCCATGTTGAGCGTGGGTGTGCAGATGGCGGGTCGCCTGGTCGAAGGCGATTTCGAGCGTGACGAAGGACCGCGCGTTCTGCACTGAGCATCGCGCTTTCCGGATTCAAGGATTGGATTGATACAGGCAAAGCCTGAACATCAGCCGAGGCGGATGTTCAGGCTTTGTGCGTTTCCGGTGTTGGCGGCGCGTATTAGTTGCTGGCGTGCGTTGGCATTGACGTTGCCAAGCCAGCTGACGACGGTGTGACTATGGCCCAGGCGTAGTGCCTCGCAGGCCAGTTGCAAGTCGCTCTGGTTGGCGCCCGGTTGCAGCAGCAGGATACGCTCGCGGTTGAGGCCCGCATCGCGCAGCCAGGCTTGGGTCAGGCTGGAGGGTGGGGCAATGAGGGTCAGCCAGCGGGTCTCGTCCTCTTCGCTCAGCTCGCGCAGGATCGGGGCGAGCAGGCCCTGGCAATGACCGGGGGCGCCGCGCAGGGACAGTTCGCTGAACAGCTCCGGCTGGTTACCCTTGCGCGGCTGCTCCGCAGCAGTGTCCCGGGGCTTGAGGCCGGGCAGCGCCGGTTGGGCCAGGAATGCCTCGAACAGCGGTAACTGGACTTGCTGGGGTGCGTGGATGAACTGCTGCATGACGCCTCCTGGATCAGCGGCGAATGACGCCGACGCTCAAGCCCTCGATCACCAGTTCCTGTTCTTTCAGGTCGACTTCGATGGGGGCGAATTCGGGGTTCTCGGCGATCAACCAGACCTTGCTGCCTTCGCGCTTGAAGCGCTTGACGGTCACTTCATCACCGATGCGGGCAACCACGACCTGGCCATTGCGGGCTTCCCGGCAGGTATGGACCGCCAGCAGGTCGCCGTCGAAGATGCCGATGTCTTTCATGCTCATGCCATGGACGCGCAGCAGATAGTCCGCACGAGGGTGGAAGAAGGCAGGGTTGATGTTGCAAGATTCTTCGATGTGTTGCTCGGCGAGGATCGGTGCGCCGGCCGCGACCCGACCGATGATAGGCAGGCTGCTGTCTTCGGCCTTGGCCTCGAGCCCTGGGATGCGAATGCCGCGAGAGGCGCCTGGGGTCATCTCGATCGCGCCCTTGCGGGCGAGTGCCTTGAGGTGCTCCTCGGCGGCGTTGGGTGATTTGAACCCAAGCTCCTGAGCGATTTCCGCGCGGGTCGGCGGAAAGCCGTTGTCTTCCAGGCAGCGTTTGATGAAAGCCAGGATCTCGGCTTGGCGTGGCGTCAGTTTAAGCATGGCAAGCGCTCTGTCTTTTTATACAGTGACTGGAATTATATACAGTGGGCGGCCAGTTGCAAGCACTGTGGGGCCGGAAAACGTGCCAGGTGCGCTGTTCGCATGGATGAAGCCAGCGCCAGCCGTGGCTTGCAGCGAATATTTGAATGCTGTGGTTAAATGGCGACTGGTCGGTCACCCGGCTTGACAGATGAGGGCTTGAAACGTATGTTTCAAACAACTGTTTGTCAGGCGGAGTAGTCATGGCCCAATCGGAAACCGTTGAACGCATTCTCGATGCTGCAGAGCAGCTGTTTGCGGAGAGGGGGTTCGCGGAAACCTCGTTGCGGCTGATCACCAGCAAGGCCGGGGTCAACCTGGCGGCGGTGAACTACCATTTCGGTTCCAAGAAGGCTCTGATCCAGGCAGTCTTCTCGCGTTTTCTCGGCCCGTTCTGCTCCAGCCTTGAGCGTGAGCTGGATCGCCGCCAGGCGCGCCCCGAACCCAAGCCGAGCCTGGAAGAACTGCTCGAGATGCTGGTCGAGCAAGCGCTGGCCGTGCAACCTCGCAGCAACAACGACCTGTCAATCTTCATGCGTCTGCTAGGGCTTGCTTTCAGCCAGAGCCAGGGCCACCTGCGTCGATACCTCGAAGACATGTACGGCAAGGTCTTCCGTCGCTACATGCTGCTGGTCAATGAAGCCGCGCCACGTATCCCGCCGCTGGAACTGTTCTGGCGCGTGCACTTCATGCTCGGCGCCGCCGCTTTCAGCATGTCGGGCATCAAGGCGCTGCGGGCTATCGCCGAAACCGATTTTGGTATCAACACCTCGATCGAGCAGGTGATGCGCCTGATGGTGCCGTTCCTGGCCGCCGGCATGCGTGCCGACAGCGGGGTCACTGATCCAGCCATGGCCACCGCGCAACTGCGTCCGCGCAGCAAGAGCGGCACTGCACAAGCGCCAGTCAAGGCCTGACACTGTGCGCTAAGAGGCGCTTGGGCTAAGCTAGCGCCCATGCCTGACCTCGACTTCCTGCATATTTCCCTTGCCGATCAACGCCTCTACGGGTTCACCCGAGGGGTGCTGTGCGTGCGCCTGGAGGTGTCCACGGCGCGTAACGGCGCTGGGGAGCTCAACGGCTCAGGTTGTACGCCGCGAGGCCTTCACCAGGTCCGCGCGAAAATCGGTGCCGGTCTGCCGCAGGGCGCTGTACTGCGAAGCCGGCGTTGGACGGGCGAGGTCTGGTCCCCGGCGCTGCATGAGCAATTTCCCGGGCGCGACTGGATCCTGAGCCGCATTCTCTGGCTCAGTGGTTGCGAGCCAGGGTTCAATCGGCTTGGCAGGGTCGACACCTTTCGCCGCTACATCTATCTGCACGGTACGCCGGACACTGAACCTATGGGCATCCCGTTGTCCCATGGTTGCATACGTCTGAGAAACAGCGATCTGATGGCGCTGTTCGAGCGAGTACCGGAACATTGCGCGGTGCGGATCGACGAATCCGCCTGCCCGCACTGGGGTGTCTTGCCCCTCCCATGAAGGAATCCAATATGACTGCCCGCCTGCAAGGCTCCCTGATGGTGGATATCGCCGGTAAATGGCTGACCGCCGAAGACCGCCATCTCCTGCGCCAGCCCGAAGTGGCCGGCCTGATCATTTTCGCCCGTAACATCGACAGCCCGCGTCAGGTGCGTGAACTGTGCGCGTCCATTCGCGCCGTGCGGCCCGATCTGATCCTGGCCGTCGACCAGGAAGGCGGGCGGGTTCAGCGCCTGCGCCAGGGTTTCGTGCGGCTGCCGGCCATGCGTGCGATCGCAGACAACGCCAATGCCGAGTACCTGGCCGAACAGTGTGGTTGGCTGATGGCGACCGAAGTGCTGGCCGTCGGCCTGGACCTGAGCTTTGCCCCGGTACTCGATCTGGATCATCAGCGTAGCGCCGTGGTCGGCAGCCGTGCCTTCGAGGGCGATCCGGCGCGCGCCACGCAGCTGGCCGGCGCGTTCATTCGCGGCATGAATGCCGCCGGCATGGCTGCCTGTGGCAAGCACTTCCCAGGGCACGGCTGGGCGGAAGCCGACTCTCACGTGGCCATCCCCACGGATGAGCGCAGCCTCGAGCAATTACGCCAGGCGGACCTGGTGCCCTTCACCCGGCTCAGCGGTCAATTGGCGGCCGTGATGCCAGCCCATGTGATCTACCCGCAGATCGATAACCAGCCCGCCGGATTCTCGCGTCGCTGGCTGCAGGACATCCTGCGCGGTGAGCTGGGCTTCGAGGGGGTGATTTTCAGTGATGACCTGTCCATGGCAGGGGCCCATGTGGTCGGCGATGCCGCCAACCGCATCGAAGCGGCACTGAGCGCAGGTTGCGACATGGGCTTGGTGTGCAATGACCGGGCGGCGGCGGAGCTGGCACTGAGCGCGGCCCAGCGCCTGAAGGTCAAGCCATCGCCGCGGATCGCGAAGATGCGTGGCCGTGGCTTCGCCCGTACCGATTACCGGCAACAGCCGCGCTGGTTGGAGGCGCTGAGTGCCTTGAGGGAGGCGCAACTGGTCGATTGACCGTGCGCGCAGGCGATCCGCAGGGCGGGGCGCTTTCGCGAAGGTGGCGGTGATACATTGGCCATTCGCGGGTAAACCCGCTCCCACAGAGGCCACCACCGCCAACCCCTTCGCGGGCAGGCCTCGCCAGGATCAGCGGCCGCGCTTACCCGGCAGTGGCGCGAACAGGGCGTCGATCTCCTCATCGCCCAGGCGCCACTGGCCGGCCGATCCGCCATCAAGCAGGCCGGCCGCCAGGGCTGCTTTCTCCTGCTGCAATTGCTGGATCTTTTCTTCCACCGTTCCTCGGGTGATCAGTTTGAACACGAACACCGGTTTGTCCTGGCCAATGCGATAGGCGCGGTCGGTGGCCTGGCTTTCGCTGGCCGGATTCCACCACGGATCATAGTGGATCACCGTGTCGGCAGCCGTCAGGTTCAGGCCCGTGCCGCCGGCTTTGAGGCTGATCAGGAACACCTCGCTTTCGCCATTCTGAAATTGCTGCACTGGCGTGCGCCGATCGCGGGTGTCGCCGGTCAGCAAGCTGTAACGGATGTTGCGCTTGCCAAGCTCGGCCTCGATCAGGGCCAGCATCGAGGTGAACTGGGAGAACAGCAGCACCCGACGCCCCTCGCTGAGCAGCTCTTCGAGCATTTCCATCAGGCTGCCGAGCTTGCCTTTGTCAGCCTGGTTGCCCTTGGTCTCCACGCCCTTGACCAGACGCAGGTCACAGCACACTTGGCGCAGTTTGAGCAACGCATCGAGAATGACGATCTGGCTGCGCGCGGCCCCATTGCGGGCAATCTCGTCGCGGACTTTCTTGTCCATCGCCACGCGCACGGCTTCATAGGTGTCGCGTTGGGCGTCGCTGAGGTCGACCCAATGGATCATCTCGGTCTTGGCCGGCAACTCGGTAGCCACCTGCTCCTTGGTGCGGCGCAGCAGGAATGGGCGGATGCGACTGGCCAGATGCGCCATGCGTTCGGCGTCGCCGTGGCGCTCGATCGGCGTGCGGTAATCCTGATTGAAGCGCTTGAGATCACCCAGCCAGCCGGGCATGAGGAAATGGAACAGCGACCACAACTCGCCCAGGTTGTTCTCCATCGGGGTGCCGGTCAGGCACAGGCGCTGGCCGGCCTTCAGATCGCAGACCGCTTGGGCTGCCTTGCTGGTGCTGCTCTTGATGTTCTGCGCCTCGTCGAGAATCAGGAGGCTCCAGTGAACGGCACGCAGGTGCTCCAGGTCCCGCGGGAGCAGGGCGTAGGTGGTCAGGATCACATCGTAGTCGTGCAGCGCGGTGAAGTGCTTGCTGCGGCCCGGGCCATGCAGTGCCAGGACGCGAAGTGCGGGAGCGAAGCGTTGGGCTTCATCGAGCCAGTTGGGCACAAGGCTCGTGGGCATCACCACCAGGGCCGGTTGCTCCAGGCGCGCGCTTTGTTTTTCAAGCAGCAGGTGGGCGAGGGTCTGCAGGGTCTTGCCCAGGCCCATGTCGTCGCCCAGGATGCCGCCGGTGCCCATTTCGCGCAGGGCCTGTAGCCAGTTCAGGCCCTGCTGTTGGTAGGGGCGCAGGTTGGCCTTGAGCCCCTTGGGCGGCTCGATCTGCAAATCACGCGCATCGCGCAGCCGTCGGCCCAGATCACGCACATGCTCGCCGCCTTCCCAGTGCAGGGGCAGGTGCTCGATGTCGTTCAGGCGCGCCGCATCGGCACGCTCCAGTCGTAGGGATGGGCCGACAGCATCCTCGTGCAGGTAGAGCTCGCCGAGGGTGCCCATCACCGCCTTGATGCGGCCATAGGGCAGGGCGACACGCAGGGCAGGGCTGTCCTGGCGCCCACGGTTCAGGTCGATCAGCAGGTGTTCATCTTCGCTGCGTCGTGCCAACTCGCTGGTTCGCAGCAGTTCAGGACTGCTACGCAGCAGCTGCAGCACGATCGGCAGCAAACTGTGGCGTTGCCCGTCGACCACGATACCCAGCTCCAGGTCGAACCATTCATGGCCTGGTGCTTCTTCGACGGTGGCGTACCAGTCGTCCACTTCCTGCAGATCGAAGGCGAAATCCCGGGGAATGTCGATCTCCCAGCCAGCCTGACGCAAGTGCGGCAGTCCTTCGCGGGCAAAGCGCAGCCAGGCTTCATCGTCGGGTAGCTGGAGCATCTCGCCTGCACTGTCTGGCAGGGCTTTGCTCTGTCGGGTGGCGGGCTTGAAGCCCAGTTCACGCAGGGTTTTTCGGATGGCTTGCTCGGCCTTGGGCTCGCGACGGATGCGCTGGATGGTTTCTCCTACCAGGCGGCTCAAGGGTTTTTCGTCGTTGCCGCTGGCCATCAGGCCGTCGTAGTTGAACGCCAGCGCGGCGCGGTGCTGCATTTGACGCTGCATGCGACCGGTCTTGGGCATGTAGGCGCTGAACTCAAGGCTGCCCAGGGTCAGGTGCGGGCGTGGCTGGATGTCGTCATGCTCTTCGCTGCGCACGGTGGTGGGGGTGGGGACCTGGCGGTTCAAGGCGTTCAGGCGGTGACTCAAAGGGACTACCAGGTGTTCGGGTACGATGGGTGCACGTGCCAGCTGACTGGCGATGAACGGATCCAGATTGTGTCGCAACCTGCCGGTTTGGTGGGTCTGTGGATTGACGTAGTACAGCGGGTCCAGTGGTAGGACCTGAAGCGGCGCGTCGCTGTCATGATGCCAATCCCCCCGGTAGGCACCATCCTCTAGTCGGACCCAGCGAAATTCGGCGGCCTGATCCGGGCCGGGAGCCAGCGGTTCCTGCTGTTCGTCGAACAGCAGGCGACCGCTGGCCAGGGCGTATTCGAGCAGCTCGGCGCCTTTCTTGCCTTCCAGGCGGGTCACCGGTGAGGCGACGCTGCTGTTCTGGGCGCTGATCAGGCGCAGCAGTCTTGCATCGGCTTCGGTCACATAGCGGGGGGTGTAGTAGATCATTTCCTGCAGCGAGGTGATCCGCCCCACCTTCAGTGTGCCGTCGCCCTGGCGAGTGCCTTTTATGGCCTCCAGGCGCCATTGGGCCTGGTTCAGGCTGATCTGGTAGTAGATGGCCGGCCCTTTGCGCGAGGGGCTTTGATCGGGTGGCGCAGACTCCGGTTTCTCCAGCGTCTTGACCCATTGGCTCAGCTCTGGCGGGAGGGACAGCCCATCACTGCTGGCATCGGGATCATCGATGGATGCCTGCAAATGGAAAAGCGTCGCTGCGCAATGCTTGCAGTTGATGCCCACAGGGCAGGTGCAGCGCCCCAGCACCCGCAGCCCGCCAGCGTTCGGCTGGAGGTGGATCTTCTGGGTGTAGCGCTGGCCTGCCGAGCCCAGGCAGGCGGCCTCTATCGTTCTGTCATGGATCGAAAGCGTTTTTGTCCGGCCCTGTGTGGCGTAGGTCTGTCCACGGGCGAGCGTTCCGGCGTCGAAATCCGACGTCCAGCTTTCATCGCACTGAAGCAGGTGCCGCACATCGCTCTCGCTCACCTCACTGCTCCATCATCTCCGGATCCATCACCGGCATCTTGCGCATGCCCGCAGGTGTCACCTTCAGCAGCAGGGCCAGATGCCCGCCGTCGAGGAAGGTCAGCTGGTTGCCCTTCATGTTGCTGTTGCTCTGCTTGAACTGCTCGCTGCGCACCACGGCACCGTTGCCGTCGAGTTGGTTCACCCAGAAGTTGGCCTGTACAGCGATGAAGCGGCCATCGGCGATGCTCAGGTTGCCCTCGATGGGGAAATGACCGAACTGCTCCTGGCCCACGTCCAGGGCGATCCGGCTCGGTTCACTGCCCACTTCCTGTTGCCAGGCCTTGTGCATCAGTACGGTGTAGTCGGCGGTCGCTTGCAGCCGAGTGACTTCGTCTTCCAGCGCCAGGGGGCGCTCGGCACCCTTGTCCAGGCGTGGGGCGCCGGCGCTCCAGTCTTCGGGGGCGAACGGGCTGGTTACCGCAGGCACGGCGTTCTGCCGTACCAGGATCATTTCCACCTGATAAAGGCCTTCGGCGAAGGCGGCCGGCGCGAACAGCGTCAGCATCAAGGTCAGGCAACGAATGGCACGCATGGATCTTCCTTAGGCAGGCTGTGGGGTCAGGCGCTCGAACAGCGCCTCCAGGGTGTTGAAACGTTCATCGGGGCGCTCCATCGGCACGAGGAAACGGAACTGCGTGGCACCCTCGAACTTGTAGCGCTTGGGCTGGCCCTGGATCAGCTTGATCAGGGTCAGTGGGTCGACCGGGGTTTCGGCCTCGAACTCGAGCTTGCCGCCATTGGGGCCGGCGTCGACTTTCTTGATGCCGAGTTTTTCCGCTTGCAGCTTGAGCAGGGTCAGGCGCATCAGGTTCTTGGTCGGTTCAGGCAGTAGGCCGAAGCGGTCGATCATCTCCACTTGCAGGTCCTTGAGGCCGTCTTCGTCGGCGGCCGAGGCGATGCGTTTGTAGAGGATCAGACGGGCATGCACGTCCGGCAGGTAGTCCTCGGGAATCAGTGCTGGCAGGCGCAGGTTGATCTCCGGGCCGCCGCCAAGCGGTTGCTCGAGGTTCGGCTGGGTGCCCTTGCGGATGGCCTTGACGGCGCGCTCGAGCATTTCCATGTACAGGGTGAAGCCCACGGCCTGGATCTGTCCGCTCTGGCCTTCACCGAGCAGCTCGCCGGCGCCGCGAATCTCCAAATCGTTGGTGGCCAGCACGAAACCTGCGCCCAGGTCCTGGGTGTTGGCGATGGCTTCCAGGCGTTTCTCGGCATCGGCGCTGATCTGCTGGCGCGGCGGCGTCAGCAGGTAGGCGTAGGCCTGGTGGTGACTGCGCCCGACCCGACCGCGCAATTGGTGCAGTTGGGCCAGGCCGAACTTGTCGGCGCGCTCGATCACGATGGTGTTGGCGCTGGGCACGTCGATGCCGGTCTCGATGATGGTCGAGGCCACCAGCACGTTGAAGCGCTTGTGGTAGAAGTCGCTCATCACCTGTTCGAGTTCGCGCTCGCGCATTTGTCCGTGGCCTATGCCGATGCGTGCCTCGGGTACCAGTTCGGCCAGCTCCGCGGCGCATTTCTCGATGCTCTTGACGTCGTTGTGCAGGTAGTAAACCTGCCCGCCACGCAGTAGCTCACGCAGCAGGGCCTCTTTGACCGTGCTCTTGTTCTGCTCCATGACGAAGGTGCGCACCGACAGGCGTCGCGCTGGCGGGGTGGCGATGATCGACAGATCACGCATGCCCGCCACGGCCATGTTGAGAGTGCGCGGAATGGGCGTGGCGGTCAGGGTGAGGATGTCCACCTCGCTACGCAGGGCCTTGAGCTGTTCTTTTTGGCGCACACCGAAACGATGCTCTTCGTCGATGATGACCAGCCCCAGGTCCTTGAAACGTACGTCGTCCTGCAGCAGCTTGTGGGTGCCGATGAGGATGTCGATCTTGCCTTCGGCCAGGTCTGCGGCGGCTGCGCTGACTTCCTTGGCCGACTTGAAGCGGCTCATCACCTCGACGGTCACCGGCCAGTCGGCGAAACGGTCGCGGAAACTGTTGTAGTGCTGCTGGGCGAGCAGGGTGGTGGGCACCAGTACCGCCACCTGGCGGCCACTGTGCACGGCAATGAAGGCCGCGCGCATGGCCACTTCGGTCTTGCCGAAGCCAACGTCGCCACAGACCAGGCGGTCCATCGGCTTGCCGGCGAGCATGTCGGTGCGCACGGCCTCGATGGCCGATTGCTGGTCCGGGGTTTCTTCGAATGGGAAGCCGGCGCTGAAGGTGGCGTAGTCGGCGGCCGGGTCGGCGAAGGCATGGCCCTTGCGCGCGGCGCGTCGGGCATAGATGTCGAGCAGCTCGGCCGCCACGTCACGGACCTGCTCGGCGGCCTTGCGCTTGGCCTTTTGCCAGGTTTCGGAGCCAAGGCGGTGCAGCGGGGCCAGGGCATCGTCGCTGCCGGTGTAGCGGGCGATCAGGTGCAGGTTGGCCACCGGCACGTAGAGCTTGGCGCCCTCGGCGTATTCCAAGGTGAGGAATTCGGCGGCCTGGCCTTCGATTTCCAGGGTGGCCAGGCCCAGGTAGCGCCCCACGCCATGGTCGATGTGTACCACTGGCGCGCCTTCGCGCAGTTCGGTGAGGTTCTTGATGACGGCATCGTTGGCCGCGTCGCCGCGTTTTTCACGGCGCCGGCGCTGCATCACGCGCTGGCCGAACAGCGGGCTTTCGGCGATCAGGGCCAGGCCTGGGTCATCCAGCAGCAGGCCATCGTCTAGCGGGGCAATGGTGATCGCCAGGCGATCCTTGCCAGTGACGAAATCGTCCCAGCCTTCGACGGTCTGTGGGCGTAGCTTCAGGCGCTCGAGCAGCTCCAGCAGCACTTCTCGGCGGCCCGCCGACTCGGCTGTGAACAGCACGCGACCAGGGAACTGTTCGAGGAAGTTCGACAGCTCCGCCAGTGGCTGGTTGGCCTTGGCTTCGATCGCAAGATTCGGCAGGGCGCGCGCCGGGAATCGCAGGCGCCCCGCACCGGCTTCGATTTCATCGCTGCTGACCACGACCCGGGGCCACTGCTTGAGTTGGGCGAAGCAGTCCTCGACCGGCAGGAACAGCTCGGCCGGTGGCAGCAGGGGGCGGCTCAGGTCGCCGCGTCGTTCTTCGTAGCGTCCGCGGACGTCGTTCCAGAAATGCTCGGCAGCTTGCTCTACGCCGGGCAGGGAGAACACCTGGGTGTCGGTCGGCAGGTAGTCGAAGAGGGTCGAGGTCTCTTCGAAGAACAGCGGCAGGTAGTACTCGATGCCCGCAGGAATGATGCCGCTGGTGAGGTCCTGGAAGATCGCGCTGCGCCGGAAGTCCACGTCGAAGCGCTCGCGAAAGCGCGCCTTGAACCGGGTGACTTCGTCCTTCTGCATCGGGAACTCGCGTGCCGGCAGCAGGCGGACCGAGTCGACCTTGTCGATCGAGCGCTGGGTCTCGGGGTCGAAGGTGCGCAGCGTCTCGATCTCATCGTCGAACAGGTCGATCCGATAGGGCAGCTTGCTGCCCATGGGGAACAGGTCGATCAGGGCGCCACGCACGGCGAACTCGCCATGCTCGTAGACCGTGTCGACGCAGCGGTAACCGCTGGCTTCCAGCCGCGTGCGCATCTGTTCCACATCGATCGTCTGACCGACGTCCAGTACCAGGCCGCTACCTAGCAGGAAGCGGGTCGGGGCCAGGCGATGCAGGGCGGTGGTGATCGGCACCACGAGGATGCCGTGATCGAGCTCCGGCAATCGATAGAGGCTGGCGATGCGCTGGGAAATGATGTCCTGGTGAGGCGAGAACAGGTCGTAGGGCAGGGTTTCCCAATCGGGGAACGGCAGCACCGGCAGGTCGGGGGCGAAGAAGCGCAGCTCCTGTTCCAGGCGGTCGGCAGCCTGGCTGTCGGCGGTCAACAGCAAGGTGAAGCGACCAGCGCTGCTGGCGGCTTCGGCGATGGCCAGGCTCAGGGCGGCCCCGGGCAGGTTTCCCCAGGTTTGTTTGCCGGCCGTGGCCGATAATTGCGGTAGGCGCAGAACTGACACGGGAGATCGGACTCCAAGCGTTGCGGCAAAGAGGACAATTGTACCGGTGCCGGTGCGCGCTGTCAGGCTCGGAAGGGCCTGGCGACGGGCTCGGGCGGCGGCGACAGGCGCTCATTGCCCGATACGCCGAGGGGCGTCATAATGTAGCCCCTTTTTTCTCCCCCTACATGTGGAAGGTTCCCGTGACTCAGAAGCCCGACCAGTGTCTTGGTGAGTGGATCGATCGTGAAGCCCTGGCTGAAGCGATGATCCCGCTTATCGGTCAGCTCTACCGCAACAACAACGTGGTGAGCTCGATCTATGGCCGCAGCCTGATCAATCGTTCGGTTATCTCGATCCTCAAAGCCCACCGCTTTGCCCGTCACCGTCAAACCGACGAAACCGAGCTGTCCGTCCACGAGACATTCCCCCTGCTCAAGGCCATGAGCGAGCTGAAACTGGGCGCCGCTTCGGTCGACCTGGGCAAGCTGGCCAACAAGTTCAAGCAGGAAGGCAACGGCCGCAGCGTCGAGCAGTTCGTGCGTGAAGAGCTGGCCGATGTCGTTGGCCAGCAGAACCTGTCCGCTCGCAAGGGTACCGACGTCGTCCTGTACGGCTTCGGTCGTATCGGCCGCCTGCTGGCGCGTATCCTGATCGAGAAGACCGGTGGTGGCGACGGCTTGCGCCTGCGTGCCATCGTCGTGCGCAAGGGCGCCGAGAACGACCTGACCAAGCGCGCCAGCCTGCTGCGCCGTGACTCGGTGCATGGTCCGTTCGACGGCACCATCGTCATCGACGAAGAGCACAACACCATCACTGCCAACGGCAACCTGATCCAGGTGATCTACTCCAACGATCCGGCCTCGATCGACTACACCCAATACGGCATCGACAACGCCCTGCTGGTGGACAACACCGGTAAATGGCGCGACGCCGAAGGCCTGGGTCAGCACCTCAAGTGCCCTGGCATCAACCGTGTGATCCTCACCGCTCCTGGCAAAGGCGCGCTGAAAAACATCGTTCACGGCATCAACCATGGCGAAATCAGCGCCGATGACAAGATCATCTCCGCTGCTTCCTGCACCACCAACGCCATCGTGCCGGTGCTCAAGGCCGTCAACGATCAGTACGGCATCATCAACGGCCACGTCGAAACCGTTCACTCGTTCACCAACGACCAGAACCTGATCGACAACTTCCACAAGGGCAGCCGTCGTGGCCGCGCCGCGCCGCTGAACATGGTCATCACCGAGACCGGTGCCGCCACTGCTGCCGCCAAGGCACTGCCCGTGCTCAAGGGCAAGCTGACCGGCAACGCCATTCGCGTGCCGACGCCGAACGTCTCGATGGCCATCCTGAACCTGAACCTGGAAAAGGCCACCAACCGCGACGAGATCAACGAGTACCTGCGCCAGACCGCCATGCACTCGGAACTGCACAAGCAGATCGACTACGTCAGCTCCCAGGAAGTGGTCTCCACCGACTTCGTGGGCTCTCGCCACGCCGGTGTGGTCGACGCCGAAGCGACCATCTGCAACGACAACCGCGTTGTCCTGTACGTCTGGTACGACAACGAGTTCGGTTACAGCTGCCAGGTGGTGCGTGTGATGGAAGAGATGGCTGGTGTGAACCCGCCAGCGTTTCCACGCTGATCCGCTTGTAATGCGTTGAAGAAACGGGAACCTTCGGGTTCCCGTTTTTTTTGGGCTTCTATATGCCGTTTGCGGGCCTCTTCGCGGGTTGACCTGCGAAGAGGTCAGGGCGGCCAGTCGAGAAACTTGAAATTGCGTACAGGTCTTCTGCTCACCCTGATGTTCCTGGCTGGCTGCGACCAGGCTCCGAGCCTGGAGCGCTTTGGCGGCCCCTCCATGGGCAGCAGCTACAGCATCCAGTATGTCCGCGAGCCGGGCGGGCCGTCGCGCCTCGAGGTGCAGGAGGCGGTGGAGGCAATCCTGCGTGATATCGACGAGCAGTATTCAACCTACCGTGGCGATTCTGCGGTCAGCCGCTTCAATCAGTTGCAGGCAGGCCAATGCCAAGCGCTGGGAAAGGACATGCTGACCCTGGTCGGGTTTGGTCAGCAGTTGGCCGAACAAAGCCAGGGCGCTTTCGACCTGACCGTCGAACCATTGCTCGACCTCTGGGGCTTTGGTCCTCAGGCGCGTCAGGAACACGTTCCCGACCCATTGCAGTTGGCCCAGGTCCGCCAGCGCGTCGGCTACCACCACCTACGGATCGAAGGCGACGCCCTGTGCAAAGACGCTGCGGTAGAGCTGGACTTCAACAGTATCGCCGCAGGGCACGCCGTGGACCTGATTGCCGAACGCCTGGAGGCAATGGGGGTCGTAAACTTTCTCGCCGAAGCCACGGGAGAACTCAAGGCGTTGGGCCACAAGCCCGATGGTAGCCCGTGGCGAGTGGCGCTGGAACTGCCGCGCGAAGACCGCCAGATCACCCGCCAGGTCATCGCCGTGGATGGCCTGGCCGTATCGACCTCGGGTGACTATCGGCATTATTTCAAGGACAATGGCCGACGCTATTCGCACACCTTCGATGCCCGCCTGGGGCGTCCGGTCGAACATGACCTGGCTGCTGTCACCGTGCTCGATGCCTCGGCGCTTCAAGCCGATGGTTACTCGACGCTGTTGTTGATCCTGGGGCCGGAACAAGGCTGGGACTTCGCCGTGGACCATGGCATTGCCGCGATGCTGGTGACCCGGGCCGAGGGTGGCTTCGTCTCCCGTGCTACGTCTGCCTTCGAGCAGGCACTGAAAGGCGAGTGAAAGCGTAAACACGGATGATCGTCGCCAGGGAACCGGTGAATGACATGTAGTGCAGGCAAAATTGGCCTACGACGCGACCAAGGGTTAATGTGCGCGGCGTTCACGCTTGATTAGACTGCACCCGAATTTTCTCATGGCGCCCCGGCGACATGATCGCGCCCCGCGGCCATCCGGTCGGCGGGCCAGTTCTGAAGGAGTACGCATGGCTGTCTACAACTACGACGTAGTGGTGCTGGGTTCCGGCCCGGCCGGAGAAGGTGCGGCAATGAATGCCGCCAAAGCAGGACGCAAGGTGGCCATGGTCGACAGCCGTCGCCAGGTCGGCGGCAACTGCACCCACTTGGGCACCATCCCGTCCAAGGCCCTGCGTCACTCGGTGCGCCAGATCATGCAGTTCAACACCAACCCGATGTTCCGCGCCATCGGTGAGCCGCGCTGGTTCTCCTTCCCCGATGTGCTCAAGAGCGCCGAGAAGGTGATCTCCAAGCAAGTGGCCTCGCGCACCGGCTACTACGCGCGCAACCGCGTCGACGTCTTCGTCGGCACCGGCAGCTTCGCCGACGAGCAGACCGTGGAAGTGGTGTGCTCCAATGGCGTGGTCGAGAAGCTGGTCGCCAAGCACATCATCATCGCCACCGGCTCGCGTCCGTACCGTCCGGCCGACATCGACTTCCACCACCCGCGCGTCTACGACAGCGACACCATCCTCAGCCTGAGCCATACCCCACGCAAGCTGATCGTCTATGGCGCTGGCGTGATCGGCTGCGAATACGCCTCGATCTTCAGTGGTCTGGGCGTGCTGGTCGAGCTGGTGGACAACCGCGGCCAACTGCTGAGCTTCCTGGATTCGGAAATCTCCCAGGCGCTGAGCTACCACTTCAGCAACAACAACATCACCGTACGCCACAACGAGGAGTACGAGCGGGTCGAGGGGCTGGACAACGGTGTGATCCTGCACTTGAAGTCGGGCAAGAAGATCAAGGCCGACGCATTGCTGTGGTGCAACGGCCGTACCGGCAACACCGACAAGCTAGGCCTGGAGAACATCGGTATCAAGGTCAACAGCCGCGGCCAGATCGAAGTCGACGAGGCCTACCGCACCACCGTGCCGAACATCTATGGCGCCGGTGATGTGATCGGCTGGCCGAGCCTGGCCAGTGCCGCCCATGACCAGGGCCGCTCCGCCGCTGGTAGCATCGTCGACAATGGCAGCTGGCGTTTCGTCGATGACGTGCCGACCGGCATCTACACCATTCCGGAGATCAGCTCGATCGGCAAGAACGAGCAGGAACTGACCCAGGCCAAGGTGCCTTATGAGGTGGGCAAGGCCTTCTTCAAGAGCATGGCCCGTGCCCAGATCGCCGGTGAGCCGCAAGGCATGCTGAAGATCCTGTTCCACCGCGAGACCCTGGAGATCCTGGGTGTGCATTGCTTCGGCTACCAGGCCTCGGAGATCGTCCATATCGGCCAGGCGATCATGAACCAGCCCGGTGAGCAGAACAATCTGAAGTACTTCGTCAACACCACCTTCAACTACCCGACCATGGCCGAAGCCTATCGGGTAGCGGCCTACGACGGCCTGAACCGGCTTTTTTGAGCGGCTCCGGCCGGTGGCCTGAGCCGGTCGGGGAGTCCGGATTCAGCCCTTCCCAAGGGTGGTCATGGCCAAACCGGGAAAGTCTGTAATCAGGCTGTCTACGCCAAAGTCGGCGAGCCGGCGCATCAGTGCCGGTTCGTTGACCGTCCACACCGACACATGCAACCCCTGACGCTGGGCCTTGAGCAGGCGCTCGGGCGTGCAGAGTGTCCAGTTCAACGCCAGCATCTGGCAGCCATAGTTCTGGGCCACCTTCAGCGGGTCTAGCCAGGCATACTCGGCGACCAGCCCGCGAGACACGTCCGGAACCAGTTCCAGCGCGGCGCCCAGCACCTCGCGGGAGCTGGAAGTGATGGTGATCTTGTCCAGCAGGCCGTACTGTTGCGCCAGCTCGCGAATCGCCAGTACGGTGCTGGCGGCACGGGTGCGCGAGGCGCTTTTGACCTCCAGTTGCCAATGCGCGAAGGCGCACTTCTCGAACAGTTCTTCCAGGCGTGGAATGGGGCAGGGTTGCACCCAGCCCGGGCCGCCCTTGCGTGCGTCATAGGTGACCAGCTCGGCGGCGGGGTGCTCGACCACCTTGCCGCGTCGGCCAGTGGTGCGTTTGAGTGTCGGATCGTGGATCACCATCAGCTCATTGTCGGCCGACAGGTGCAGGTCCAGCTCGCACCGATCGACGCCATGAGACAAGCACTGGCGGAAGCTGTTCAGGGTGTTCTCGGGCGCTTCGCCCTTGGCGCCGCGATGGCCATAGATCAGGGTCACGTTCGTTCCTTCAGGTCAAAATAGAAAAGGCTCAAGAGGCGGGGTCGTTCTGTTCCAGCGCCTGGCGTCGTTGCTGTTGCTGGCGCTGCAGGATGTACCGCGCCAACAGTTGGCGCTGCGCGTCGGTCATGTCGATGAATTCGGTGCCGATCTCGTGACCGCCATCCGGGCGAGGGGCGCAGTGGGTGACCCGTGCGCGCAGCAGCAGACCAAGGGCGCGGGGCATGAGGATCATCTTCACCGCCAGTCGGGTGCCGGGGGCGATCGGTGTGGTTTGGGCGAACTCGATGCCGCCTTCGGAGAGGATCACCCGCTGGGGCTTTCCGATTTCGCCCAGCAGGGTCTGGGCGAGCACCGCGCTGAGCAGGTCGATGCGTTTGTTCTGCACCCGCAGGAAGGCGGCGAGCGTGCGGTCCTTCTCGCTCAACTGGCGCATCAGGTGCTGGGACTCGAAGTCGGCCAGGTGCAGTTCGCTGAGCAGGTTGAACAGCGGTGAAGCATCCTGCAACAGGTCTGTCTCCTGGGCTTGGGCCGTGTCCAAGGCACTGATTTCAAGTGCGATACTGTCTTCGATGCGGTAGTATTCGCGGCGATCTTCTTCGTCTAGTGTCGTCATGGCGAACCCATGGTTACGGCGGTGGTCCGAGTGTAAAGCCGCTGCAGGCGCCCTGCCACAAGGACGTTCCCTTTCATCCGAACAAGCCCCGACATGTTCAGACCTCTTTTCGTATTCATCGGCACGCGTTACACCCGTGCCAAGCGTCGCAACCACTTCGTCTCGTTCATTTCGCTGACTTCGATGATCGGCCTCGCCCTGGGCGTGGTGGTGATGATCGTGGTGCTGTCGGTCATGAACGGCTTCGACCACGAGATGCGTACCCGCGTGCTGGGCATGATTCCCCATGCCACGCTCGAAACGGGCCAGCCGCTGGACAACTGGTCGGGCCTTGCTCAACAAGTAAAGCAGAATCCACAGGTGCTGGCGGTCGCGCCCTTCACCCAGATGCAGGGGTTGCTGACCCACGACGGCAGGGTGCAGAAGGTGCTGCTCAATGGCATCGACCCCGTCCAGGAGCGGCAGGTGTCGATCATCGACAACTTCCTCCTGCAGGGCAGCCTCGACAAGTTGGCGCCGGGCGAGTGGGGCATCATGATCGGCGACAAGGCCGCGGCCAAGCTGGGCGTTGGCGTTGGCGACAAGCTGACCTTCGTCGCCCCGGAGGTCAGCGTGACCCCGGCGGGCATGTTCCCGCGCATGAAGCGCTTCACCGTGGTCGGCACTTTCCACGTGGGGGCCGGCGAAATCGACGGCTACCTGGGCCTGACCAACATCAGTGACCTCTCGCGCCTGCACCGGTGGAAGGCCGATCAGGTCCAGGGCCTGCGCTTGAAGTTCGACGACCTGTTCCAGGCCCCGCGCGTGGCATGGGACATCGCCCAACGCCTGGGCGAGCAGGAGTTCTACACCCGCGACTGGACCCGCAGCCACGGCAACCTGTACCAGGCCATCCGCATGGAGAAGGCCATGATCGGCCTGTTGCTGTTGCTGATCGTGGCGGTGGCAGCGTTCAACATCATTTCCACCCTGGTGATGGTGGTCAACGACAAGCGTGGCGACATCGCCATTCTGCGTACCCTTGGCGCCACGCCGGGGCAGATCATGGCCATCTTCATGGTGCAGGGCACGGTGATCGGCGTGGTCGGCACCTTGATCGGCGCGGTCGTCGGCATCGTCGCCGCACTCAATGTCAGTGCAGTGATCGCCGGCATCGAGAAGCTGATCGGGCACAAGTTCCTGAACGCGGATGTGTACTTCATCGATTACCTGCCGTCGCAGATCATGGCCGAGGACGTGTGGATGGTCTGCGGTGCGGCACTGGTCCTGAGTTTCTTCGCCACCCTGTATCCGGCCTGGCGTGCGGCCCGCACCCAGCCTGCAGAGGCGCTACGTTATGAGTGAGTCGCGCATGAATAAAGCCGTACTGAGCTGCCGCAACCTGGGCAAGTCCTACGAGGAAGGGCCAGAGTCGGTGAAGGTGCTGTCCGGGTTGAACCTGGAGTTGCACGCAGGTGAGCGGGTGGCCATCGTCGGCAGTTCCGGCTCTGGCAAAAGCACCTTGCTCAACCTGCTCGGTGGCCTCGACACCCCAACCCAAGGCAGCGTCTGGCTGGCAGGCGAAGAGCTGTCGGCCCTCGGCGAGCGTGCCCGGGGCCTGCTGCGCAACCGTGCGCTGGGCTTCGTCTATCAGTTCCACCACTTGCTGCCAGAATTCACTGCCCTGGAGAACGCCTGCATGCCGCTGCTGATCGGTCGCACGCCGATCCCCGAAGCGCGCGAGCGTGCCGAGGCACTGCTCAAGCGGGTGGGTCTGGGGCATCGCCTCAATCACAAGCCGGCCGAGCTCTCAGGTGGCGAGCGTCAGCGCGTGGCGATTGCTCGCGCGCTGGTTAACCGCCCTGGCCTGGTGATGCTCGACGAGCCCACCGGCAACCTGGACCACCACACGGCCCTGGGCATCCAGGAATTGATGCAAGAGCTTTCCAGTGCTTCGCAGACAGCGTTCCTGGTAGTGACGCACGACCTGAACCTGGCGCGCCAGATGGACCGTGTGCTGCACCTGGAAGACGGTCGCCTGGTGCCGATCTGAGTCGATTGCACGGCGCGGCACGGGCTGCGCCGTAACCTTTTTTCATTGGGTGTTCTCGTACATGTTCAGACCCTTGCCCTTGTTCATCGGTGCTCGCTACACCCGTGCCAAGCGCCGCAACCAATTCATCTCGTTCATCTCCATGACCTCGATGATCGGCCTGTCCCTGGGCGTGCTGGCGATGATCGTGGTGCTGTCGGTGATGAACGGTTTCCAGCGGGAGATGAGTTCGCGCATCCTGGGCCTTGTGCCTCACGCCAGCATCCTGGGGGTGCAGCCGCTGGATGACTGGCGCAAGGTGGCCGATGCGGCGCTGAAGAACCCGGCCGTGGTGGCGGCTGCGCCGATCACGGAGATGGAGGGTATGCTGTCGTACAAAGGCGCGATGCAGCCGATCCAGGTCAGCGGCATCGACCCGGCCGAGGAGGGTAAGGTCTCCATCGTCGGTCAGCATATCGTTCAGGGGCACCTGCAGGACCTGGTCCCGGGCGAGTATGGCGTGGTCATCGGTGAGCTGACCGCGCGGCGTTTTCGCCTCAATACCGGCGACAAGCTGACACTGATCGTTCCCGAAATCAGCAAGGCCCCCGGCGGCATCACGCCGCGTATGCAGCGCCTGACTGTGGTCGGCATCTTCAAGGTGGGCGCCGAGCTCGACGGCTCCCAGGCCTACATCCATGTTGCCGATGCCGGCGAGATGCAGCGCTGGGCGCCGGGCAGCGTGCAGGGCGTGCGCCTGAAACTGCACGACCTGTATGCCGCGCCCGAAGTGTCCAAGGTGATCGCTGCGGGCCTTGGCAATGACTACCGCGCCGATGACTGGTCGCACACCCAGGGCAGCCTGTTCAGTGCCATGAAGATGGAAAAGACCATGATCGGCCTATTGCTGATGATGATCATCGCGGTGGCGGCGTTCAACATCATCGCCACCCTGGTGATGGTGGTGAACGACAAGGGCTCGGATATCGCCATCTTGCGGACCATCGGTGCGACGCCTGCGCAGATCATGGGGACGTTCATGGTTCAGGGGTCGCTGATCGGTATCGTCGGTACCTTGGTCGGTGGCGTGCTCGGGGTGATCGCGGCCTTCAACGTCAGCCAGATCGTCGGCTGGCTGGAGCGGATCAGTGGGCAGCACATCTTCACTTCCGATGTGTACTTCATCAGCAGCCTGCCGTCGGACCTGCAATGGGAAGATGTGGCGATCATCTGTACCGCTGGGCTGGTCATGAGCTTCCTGGCCACGATCTACCCGGCATATCGGGCTTCCCAGGTGGAACCGGCGATGGCGCTGCGTTACGAATAAGTGCCTGTGGGGGCGCTTTTGCACCCCTCTCGCCACACAAGGCCGCTCAGATTGGGCTGCGAGGCAGCCCCGTCACACTTCAGGCAACTCGATCACGAACCGCGTCCAACCCTCTGCGCACTCGGCGCGGATGTCCCCACCATGGGCCTGGATGATCGAACGGGTGATCGCCAGCCCCAATCCCGCATGTTCGCTGCTGCCTTCCCGCCGTGCCGGGTCTGCCCGATAGAAGCGGTCGAAGAGCCTTGGCAGCACGACCGGCGCAATCGCGGGGCCGGTGTTGGCCACGATGATGTGTGCCCCCGGGCTCAGCGACACACGGATATCGCCACCTTGCGGGGTGAAACGCAGGGCGTTGTCCAGCAGGTTGGACAGCGCTCGGCGCAGCATGTGTCGGTCACCCTCCAGCCGTGCCTCACCTTCGCGCATCAAGCGGACCTCTGCGTCTTCGGCCAGCGGCGCGTAGTACTCCAGCAGGGCATCCACTTCCGCAGCCAGGTCCAGTGCCTCGCGGTTGGGCATCAGCAGGCCGTGATCGGCCTTGGCCAGGTAGAGCATGTCGTTGACCAACTGCGCCATCCATTGCAACTCTTCCAGGTTGCCGTGCAGAGCCTCGCGATACTCGTCGAGACTACGCGGGCGGGTGAGGGTGACCTGGGTGTGGGTCAGCAGGTTGGACAGTGGCGTGCGCAGCTCATGGGCGATGTCGGCGGAAAACGCCGAAAGGCGCTGGAAGGCATCGTCCAGGCGTTGCAGCATGGCATTGACGGTACTCGCCAACTCGGCCAGTTCCTCGGGCATCTGGGTCACAGGCAAGCGGGTTGTCAGGGAGCGGGCATTGACGCTGGCAGCCACTTCACCCATCTGGCGCAAGGGGCGCAGCCCGCGACGGGCAGCCCAGGCCCCGAGCAGCGCGGTGGCCAAAGCCGAAAGGCCGACGGTCAGCCAGATCAGGCGCTGCATGCCTTGCAGAAAGTGCTGGTGGTGGGTGATGTCTAGCAACAAGGTCAACCGGGCCGAGCCAGGGTTGCCTTCGTCGAGCTGGATGCACAGGCTGCGATAGTCCACGCCGTCGGCATGCAGGGTGGCGAGCCCTGCGTGTGTGGGGGTGTCCGGCAGGCCGCTGCGGCTGTCGAACCACAGCGCGCCATCGGCGCCGCGGATGCGCAAAGCCAGATCGGCCTGGTGGCTCAGTTCGTTGCGCAGGGCCGGCAGGCGCGACGCCAGGTCGCCGGGACGGGCGACGCCGTCGAGCAGGGTGCGCATCAAGGACAGCCGGCCATTGAGCAGTTGCTGGTCCAGTTCGATGAAATGGCGTTCGCTGGCGCGGCTGAACAACAGGCCAGCGGTCAGCGAGACGGCTGCGGTGCAGGCGGCGAACAGCAGGGCCAGGCGCCCGCCCAGCGACAGGCGTGGCATCAGTCTTGGCGCTCCTCGAGTACATAGCCCATGCCGCGCACGGTGTGGATCAGCTTGTTGTCGTGGTGATCGTCGATCTTCAGGCGCAGGCGTCGGATCGCTACCTCGATGACGTTGGTGTCGCTGTCGAAGTTCATGTCCCAGACTTGCGAGGCGATCAGTGATTTGGGGAGTACCTCGCCCTGGCGGCGCAACAGCAGTTCGAGCAGGGCGAACTCCTTGGCGGTCAGGTCGATGCGCTGGCCGGCGCGCTCGGCGCGTCGGCGGATCAGGTCCAGGCGCAGGTCAGCCAGGCCCAATTGTGTATCTTGGCTGGAATTGGCGCCGCGGCGCAGCAGCGTGCGCACCCTGGCCAGCAGCTCGGAGAAGGCGAAGGGTTTGACTAGATAGTCGTCCGCGCCCAGCTCCAGGCCGTGGACCCGGTCCTCCACGGCATCGCGGGCGGTGAGGAACAGCACGGGAGTTTCCAGGCCCGCCTGGCGAACAGCCTGGAGGATCTGCCAGCCGTCGCGCCCTGGGAGCATGACATCGAGGATCAGCAGGTCATGGTCGCCGGTCAGGGCCAGGTGCTGGCCGATGTCGCCATCGCAGGCGAGCTCGGTGGTAAAGCCGGCCTCGCTCAGCCCTTGGCGCAAGTATTGGCCCGTCTTGATCTGGTCTTCGACGATCAGCAGTTTCATGTCCTGTCCATAGTTCAGAAAAGGGCGTGCCTATCCCTGAGGGTGTGGTCAAAGACTCCCTGTTGGGGACGAGGTGATGGCTGAAATGATACGTGACTCTGGCGATCATCACCGAAGCTGACAACGTTGTAATGTTTCTGTCAGCTAACCGCCAGCAGCACCCTTATAGAGTGGAACTCATCCCGCTGTAACCGTTGGAGTCTTCATGAAACACCTGTTCATCGCCGCCGCCCTGGTTCTAGTCAGCCTGCCCACGCTGGCAAGTGAGGCAAAAACCTTCGCCTTTGGCGAGCCGGCCCCAGCGTCCAAGGCCACCCGGACCGTCGAGGTCGTACTCAAGGACATTGCTTTCGAGCCTACGAGTCTCGAGGTCAAGGCTGGCGAGACTGTCCGCTTTGTCCTGATCAACCAGGGCAAACTGCCTCATGAGTTCAACTTGGGCGACAAGGCCATGCATGCCGAGCATCAGAAGCAGATGCTGGCCATGCCAGGCATGAGCATGAGTCACGAGGGCATGAACCACGAAGGCATGGACCACGGCGCCATGGCTGGCATGGATCACGGCCAGATGATGGGCGAACATGGCCATGACGCCGGCAACACGGTCCTGGTGCAGCCTGGTCAGCGAGCCGAACTGACCTGGACCTTCCGCAAGTCTGCGCCTATCGAGTTCGCCTGCAACGTCCCTGGTCATTACCAGGCCGGTATGGTCGGGAAACTGACCATCGAGTGACTTCGATCCCAAGGCGGGAAGCAAAACCGGTAGAATGGCCCATCACGATTTTTCAGGTCAGCTCCATGCATCCCGCCGCCGAACATTCCCCGCTGGGTAAAGCCAGCGAGTACATCGCCACGTACACTCCTTCGTTGCTGTTCCCCATTCCGCGCGCGGCCAAGTGGGCCGAGTTGGGCGTGACCGCCCAGACCCTGCCGTGGCAGGGTGTGGACTACTGGAACTGTTTCGAGCTGTCCTGGTTGCTGCCTTCGGGCAAACCCGTGGTGGCCATCGGTGAGTTCGCCATCCCGGCCGATTCGCCCAACATCATCGAATCCAAGTCGTTCAAGCTGTATTTGAACTCCTTGAACCAGACCGTCTTCGCTTCCAGCGGCGAACTGCAGGCCTGCCTGGAAAAAGACCTCTCCGCTGCTGCCGGCAAGGCTGTCGCTGTCCGTGTGCGCACCTTGGCGGCCCTTGAGGCCCAGGGTGTGGTGGCGTTGCCAGGCCAATGCATCGATGAACTCGAGGTGAGCATCAGCAACTACGAGCAGCCCCAGCCGGAGCTGCTGCAATGCGACTCGCAACGTGTGGTGGAGGAGGCGGTGCACAGCCATCTGCTCAAGTCCAACTGCCCGGTCACCGGGCAACCGGACTGGGGAAGCGTCGTGGTGGAGTACAAAGGCCTGGCGCTGGATCACGCGAGCCTGCTGAGCTACCTGGTGAGTTTCCGCCAGCACTCGGACTTCCATGAGCAGTGCGTCGAGCGCATTTATCTGGACCTCTTGCGCCTGCTCAAGCCAGAGCACCTGACCGTGTATGCGCGCTATGTGCGTCGTGGCGGCCTGGACATCAACCCGTACCGCAGCACCGGCGCGATCAGCCCAGACAATCAGCGGTTGGTTCGGCAGTAAGGAAAATCGGGGCTGCTGGGCAGCCCCGAGACAGGCTTTTTGGGTCAGATACCCATGCTATGCAGGTAGTTGGCAATATTGCGCAGCGTGGCGGTCAGGTCGGGGTGGTCGACCTCGAAGCGTTCGATGGCGAGGTTCACACCGTCAACCAGGTTGTTGTCGGGCGTGGCTTCCTCAAGCTTGAGTTGCGCCTCTATCTGTCTCGCTTCTTCGTGCAGGCTCGCGAGTTCTTCGTCCGACAGCGGTACATTCCGATCCAGTTGCTCGCGCAGGCTATTGAGTCGCTCTTGCAGTTCGCGGGCGGGCATTGGGTGTTCTCCCTCTATGGCTTGGCAAGGCATGGACCTTCGCGACGGTGCAAAGGTTCTGGCCTGTCTCCAAGCGTAATCCACCTGCAGGCGCTTTGCATGATCGGCGTCAACGACCCTGTATCAGGGCTTTTCGCCCTTGCGTCGACGTAGCGCGATGTCCGCCAGGCATGTTTCGAGCGCCTCCAGATGGTCGATCACCGAATGCGCGCCGAGGCCGAACAACTCCAGTGTCGCCTTGCCGCGGGCCAGTTCGCGCGCTTGCTCGGTCATCGCCTGCCATTGGCTGGAGCCGACATCGCACGACGGGCTGCTGTTGGCCAGGCCGACGGTCCACAGCCCTGCGTTGAGGCCTGATTGCAGCAGGCGCGGATCGCCGCTGACCAGCACGCAGCCGTCCAGGCGAGCGCTCTGCAAGGTCATCAGCGCCTGCCAGCAGGCATTGGGGGCGGGCCAAGGACTATCATTGACGGCGTGCCCTGGCAGCCAGTCTGGCAACACGTTGGCCAGACGCTTGCCCTGGCTGGTGCTCAACTCATCGAGCCATATGCAGGGTACTTGGTGCTTGCGCAGAACCGAGAGGGTGTCCAGCGCCCCAGGCGCGGGCAGGGGACTGCCGTTGACCGCCTGGACCAGGCAGCCACGCAGGCCAAAGAGCACGGCGGTGAAGGCGGATGCATCTTCCATGGCAGCGTCCCTCAAATAGTCCGTAGGCTAGCGAGCGCGCGTTACTGCTGGATGACAGCGCAACAGTTGTTCACATAAATTTGAATAAAAAAGTGTAAAGCTGCTTATCAGCCGATGAGCCTTTATACTGGTGTCTTAATTTTGCAGTGCACCAGCGTGCCTGTTGCCGTCAAATCCGATGGAGAAACATCTATGCGTAGGATCGGTGCCGGAGTGATCGAGCGAGTCACCCAGGCCTGTGTCTGCGCCAGCCTGTTGCTGGCGCCCGTGGCAGCCACCCAAGCGGCCACCGAGGAGGATCCCTGGGAGGCGGTCAACCGACCGATCTTCAAGTTCAACGATACCCTCGACACCTATGCCCTCAAGCCATTGGCCAAGGGTTACCAGGCCGTCACCCCACAGTTCCTCGAAGATGGCATCCACAACGTCTTCCGCAACCTGGGCGATGTCACCAACCTGGTCAACGACGTGCTACAGCTCAAACCCCATGCCGCGGGCGTCGACACAGCGCGCTTGATCGTCAACACCACGTTCGGCCTGGGTGGCTTCTTCGATGTCGGCACCAAGATGGGCCTGCAACGCAACGACGAAGACTTCGGCCAGACCCTGGGCTACTGGGGCATCGGCAGTGGCCCTTACGTGGTCATTCCGTTGCTGGGTCCAAGCACCGTGCGCGATGGCCTGGCCAAGTACCCAGACACCTACACCGAGCCCTACCGCTATATCGACCACGTGCCGACCCGCAACTCGACCTTCGCCCTGGACGTGATCGACACCCGGGCCAACCTGCTGTCGGCGGAAAAGCTGATCACCGGCGACAAGTACGTGTTCATCCGCAACGCCTACCTGCAGAACCGCGAATTCAAGGTCAAGGATGGGGAAGTCGAAGACGACTTCTGATCTGTGCGGTATGAAAAAGGCGACCTTTGGGTCGCCTTTTTCGTTTTGTGTGTCCCGTCCTGAATAAGGTTTACACCTCCCATCCCGAATTTCCGGAGAGTCAGATGGAGCAAGGTGTAAAGCGCACACAGCGAGATTACTCACTGTCTTTTAAATTGGCGGTGGTTGATCAGATTGAAAAAGGCGAGATGACCTACGGCCAGGCCCAGGAACGGTATGGCATCCAGGGTCGATCGACGGTTCTGGTATGGTTGCGTAAGCACGGTCGGCAGGATTGGAGCCAAGGGGCATCGATCCGAGCCGAGAGGAGCTGCGCGATGTCTGACCCCAAACCGCTCACTCCAGAGCAGCGGATCAAAGAGCTTGAGCAGCAGCTTGAGCTGATGAGCCAGAAGGCCCAGTTCTTCGAGACGGTCGTCGATGTTCTGAAAAATGACTATGGTGTTTCGGTCGTAAAAAAGCGATCCGGCAAGTCCTCTCGCAAGGTCAAGTCGCAGGACTGAGCATTGCCAGGGCTTGTCAGTTTCTAGGCATCAGTCGACAGGCTTACTACAAACGCAACCGAGCCGCTGATGGCAAAGAGCGCCAGGCAGACCGGGTGGTTAAGTTTGTTCAGCAAGTCCGGATGCGCCAGCCTCGTCTGGGTACACGCAAGCTGCACTATCTGCTGCATTGCCAGCCTGACAGACGACTCCAGATCGGCCGAGATAGGCTGTTCCAAGTCTTGGGAGAGCGCCGTTTGCTCGTACTGCCTAAGCGGGCCTACCACAAGACAACACAAAGCTTTCATCGCTTCTACCGCCACCCCAACTTACTCAAGCCCGGGCCAAGCCAGATTGTTCCGACAAGGCCGGAACATGTCTGGGTGGCCGACATTACTTACCTGCCCGCACGTAACGGCCCGCTATACCTGAGCCTGATAACGGATGCGTACTCCAGGAAAATCGTTGGCCACCACGTCCATGAAAGCCTGCATGCCGAGTCAGTGGCGCAAGCTTTCAAGCAGGCACTACGAAAGCGACGTCGTCGCCAGCCATTAGTCCACCATTCGGATCGAGGCATCCAATATTGCTCGGCGCTATACCAGTCACTGCATCAACGGCACGGCGTTCAGTGCTCCATGACTGATGGGTATGACTGCTACCAGAACGCGCTGGCCGAGCGAATCAACGGAATCCTCAAGATGGAGCTGCTGTTGAGTAGCCCTGCAGATTTGGAGCAAGCGAGACAGATGGTTGACGAGGCAGTGCAGATCTACAACACAGAACGGCCTCATATGGCCCTGAAAAACAAAACGCCCGATGCTGTGCATCGGGCGTTTTGAGGCCTGTCGGCCTACCTGAACAGGTGTAAACCTATTTCAGGACTAGACAGTGTCAGTGCAGGGCCAGGATGCGCAAGCCGAACTTCTGCTGGCCGCTGGGTTGATCGGCGATCCACACCACCTCGGTGCTGGCTTCAAGGCCTTTGAGGGCAGGGTGGTCGGATTCGATACGCGTCTGCACCTTGTCACCCACCTTGAAATGTTGCTCGGCCTGGACCTGCATGCCGCCACTGGACAGGTCGAGGCAGACGGCCGAGATCACCTGGCCCGCATGCAGCAGGGTGACGTCGGCATCGATACGCATGCGGATGAAGTCGCGTTTCTCGCTGTGGTTCGTGGGGGTCTGAGACATGCTGCATCCTTCCCATTGGGTTGCACTGGTCGGCTTTCTTATAACTCCCGGTGATTTGCCCTGTAAAGTGCGGGGAAGTCGACCCTCGCATGGCTTGAAACGCCTGGCGGATGGGAGTACCGTCTGCGCCTTACAAGGCACCTCTGCCAGTTGCCGGGCCAGTTTTCTTGTCCTACAACTCAAGTAGAGTCGTCACAGATATCCCTGTAGCCGCCGTCCGCCTTGCTGACGTCGCTACGCCAACCAATCCGGCGCCGTTCGCCCACATGCAGAAAACCAGTGCAACGCTGCTGATCATCGATGACGACGACGTGGTCCGTGCCAGCCTCGCCGCCTATCTGGAAGACAGTGGCTTCAGCGTCCTCCAGGCCGGCAATGGCCAGCAGGGGCTTCAGGTCTTCGAAGAACACCAGCCCGACCTCGTGATCTGCGATCTACGCATGCCGCAGATGGGCGGCCTCGAACTGATCCGTCGGATCAGCGAGCGGGCGCCGCAACTGCCGGTGATCGTCGTATCCGGGGCCGGTGTCATGAACGATGCGGTCGAGGCTTTGCGCCTGGGCGCCGCCGACTACCTGATCAAGCCCCTGGAAGACCTGGCCGTGCTCGAACACTCGGTGCGCCGCGCCCTCGACCGTTCGCGTCTGGTGCTGGAAAACCAGCGCTACCGCGACAAGCTCGAAGCCGCCAACCGTGAGCTGGAAGCGAGCCTGCACCTGCTCCAGGAGGACCAGAACGCCGGTCGCCAGGTGCAGATGAACATGCTGCCGGAAAGCCCGTGGACAGCGGGCGATTTGTCGTTCGAGCATCAGATCATCCCGTCGTTGTACCTGTCGGGTGATTTTGCCGACTACTTCCGGGTCGATGAGCGACGTATCGCCTTCTACCTGGCGGATGTCTCCGGCCATGGCGCATCGTCGGCGTTCGTCACCGTATTGTTGAAGTTCATGACCACCCGCTTGCTCTTTGAATTCAAACGCAGCGGCAAGATGCGTGAGTTCAAGCCCTCCGAGGTGCTCAGCCACATCAACCGTGGGCTGATCAACTGCAAACTGGGCAAGCACGTGACCATGGTGGGTGGGGTGATCGACGAGGAAACCGACCTGATGACCTACAGTGTCGGCGGCCATTTGCCGCTGCCGGTGCTCTATACCCCGGGCCAGGCCCGTTACCTGGAAGGCCGCGGGCTGCCGGTGGGGTTGTTCGAAGAGGCCAGCTACCAGGATCAGGTGCTGGAGCTGCCTTCGCGCTTCAGCCTGACCCTCATGTCCGATGGCATTCTGGACCTTTTGCCAGGGGATACACTCAAAGATAAGGAAGCGACCTTGCCGGAGATCGTCAAGGACGCGGGGGGCAGCCTGGATGGGCTGCGCCAACGATTTGGATTGGCTACGCTTGGGGAGATGCCGGATGATATCGCCCTATTGGTGTTGAGCAGGAACCTTGAATGAGTACCGGTAGAATCCAGTTCGCCGAGCAGAGCGGGACCTTTGTTCTGAAGTTCGTCGGTGAAGTGCGCCTGACCTTGTGCTCGGCGCTGGATGCAACGATCGAAAAGATCTTCACCGCGCTGAACTTCTCGGCCATCGTCATCGATCTGACCGAGACCGAGAGTATCGACAGCACCACCCTTGGTTTGCTGGCCAAGCTGTCGATCCTGTCCCGGCAGAAGGTTGGCCTGCTGCCGACCGTAGTCACCACCAACCCGGACATTTCCCGGTTGCTGCAGTCCATGGGCTTCGATCAGGTGTTCAATATCGTCGACCGTCCGGTGCCCTGCCCGGAGTGCCTGACCGACCTGCCATCCCAGGACCAGAACGAAGATGTCGTGCGCTCCAAGGTGTTAGAGGCGCACAAGATCCTCATGGGGCTGAACGACTCCAACCGCGAGGCCTTCCACGACCTGGTCAGCGCCTTGGAGCGCACCTGATCCCTATCTTGTATCGATCCTTTCGCGGGCAAACCTCACAGGCACATCACAAGCCGCAAGGCGGATGAAATTTCTGTTGGGGCTACCCGCGAAGAGGCCGGTAGAAACAGTCGCTGTCACTCCCGCCGCGTAAACTCCGTAGCCTCGCTCCCATTGGCGCTCAGTTGAAACACCCGCGCCGGGCGCCCCTGCTCATCGAAGAACACCTGCCCCAGCCCCGCACCATTCCACAGCCGCTCGCCAGCCTGGCTGCGGCTGGGCGTGCGCGGCACCACCTCCATCTGTCGGCGCTTGGTGAACCAGTTGAGGGGCGAGCGGGGGGCATAGAGCCAGCGGTTGAGGCGATCCAAGACGTCCAGCAGGCGCTTGGGAAACTGGTTCTTGATGCCGCTGCTGGTGATTTGCCACAAGTGCGGGCTGCGCTGACGGTGGCGGATCAACACCTCGTAGACGAACGAATAGTGCACGTCGCCCGACAGGACTACATAGTGCCCTGGGGTGCGCGAATGGCTGAAGATGTTGAGGATCACCTGTGCCGCGCCGCGATGGGCCATCCAGTTTTCCGCATCCACCAGCAAGGGGTAGCCCAGCCAGCTGAACACGCGCTGAACCGTCTCGATCAGCTTGACCCCGAAGATCGGTGCTGGGGAGACGATGATCGCCGAAGGGTGGTCCAGCAGTGCCTGTTGCAGTTCGCACAAGGCTTCCCAGTCGAGCAGGCCTGAAGGCTTTTTCAAGCTGCTCTCGCTGCGCCAGCGGCGGGTGCGGGTGTCCAGCACCAGCAGCGGTGGCTGAGTGGGCAGGTTGAACTGCCAGCCCTGAAAGCGCAGTAACTGGTCGATCAGCGCGTCCTGGGCCTGGAGGTCCAGGTGTTGCTGCTGGTGGCGCTCGCCCAGGGCCTTGCACGGCTCGATCAACGCCTGGCAACTGTCTGGATCGTTGCCCCAGCCTTGGCAGAGCAGATAGCCCAGCAGCGCATTGCCAATTATCCGACGCGAGAAGGGATGTCCATAGGCTGTCTCTTCCCATTGCGCCGAGAGGTTCCAGTCGTCGGTGATGTCATGGTCATCGAAGATCATCAGGCATGGCAGGTGCGCCATCACCCGGGCTACCTGATCGAGGTTGGCGGCGAAGGCTTCGATCTGGGGCCGTTCTTCCCGGTAGCGCGCCTGACGCTTGTCGGTCAGGCCTTCGGGCATGTCCAGGCGTATCAGCGTCCACGGCACGGGTGACCAGACCAGCAGGTACATGGCCATGACTTCAGCGAAGGTCACCAGGTGGTTGTCGGCGTTGCTGCTGGAGAAGATCGGTTTGCGCTTACCGCCGAAGAAGCGCTCGCGCAGGGTTTCGTTGCTCTCCTGAGCGGGTAGCAGGTCCGCGCGGTGGTAGTAGCTGGCCGGGTGGCGGTACAGCGCGGTGCTGTCGGCGACCAAGGCGCCTTCCAGTGTTTCGCCGAACAGGCCCAGGTGCTCGATCAGCGTGTGGATGGCGCGCAGCATAGGGCCGGCGACATCGTCGGCATAGACCTGGTCACCGGTCATCAACAGCAGCGCCGGGCGCTCCTGGGGTCGCTGGCACTGTTGCAGAAGCCGGTCCGCACACAGCAGGCCATCGGCAGCTGGGTAGTGGGGCTTGCGGCAGGACCCGTGGAGCAACTGCTCGAGGCGATCGCGCAACACGAAGCTTGGGCGTTGGCTGCCGGGGTAGAGCAGGTGAGGGGCCCAGTCGGCGATGCCCTGGCCGTCATCGAGCAGCAGGTCATAGTGGATGGCCTCGTTGCAGGGCAGCGGCTGGTCGAAGTGGATATCCAGCAGGTGAACGAAGGCCTGCGTGCCGATGGCGATCACTTCGCAGGCCAGGTTGACGGTGAGGGCTGGAACGTCGAGGACGAACGTCGGCTGCAGCGGCTGCGTGGCGACGAGCCAGATGGCCAGGCGTTGAGGCTCTAGCCGGCGCAGGACGGGGCCGGCAAGGACAAGGGGAAGTGCGGTGGTCGGTGGCATCGATTGGTTTTCAGTCGTGTGTGCCTGGTCTTTCGCAGGCCAAGCAGTTTGAACGCGCCTCAAATGAAAACGGGCGGAAAATGCTCGGCATCTCCCGCCCGTTGGGCAACCCCGATGTGTATCAGGCTTTGTCAGCCATCAGGGCTTCGAGCTTTTCCTGGTCACGGGCGAACTGGCGGATGCCTTCGGCCAGTTTCTCGGTGCCCATGGCGTCTTCGTTCATCGCCCAGCGGAACTGGCTTTCGCTCAGGTGCTGCTTGGCTTCGCCGGCATTGCCTGGCTTGAGGATGCGCGGCAGTTGGCCCTGGTCATCGCTCAATTGCTGCAGCAGCTCGGGGCTGATGGTCAGGCGGTCGCAGCCAGCCAGTTGTTCGATCTGGCCGATGTTGCGGAAGCTCGCGCCCATCACCACGGTGTCGTAGCCGTTGGCCTTGTAGTAGTTGTAGATGCGCGTCACCGACTGCACACCCGGGTCTTCGGCGCCGACATACTCCTTGCCGGTGCTCTTCTTGTACCAGTCGTAGATGCGGCCCACGAAAGGCGAAATCAAGAACACCCCGGCATCGGCGCAGGCCTGGGCCTGGGCGAAGGAGAACAGTAGGGTCAGGTTGGTCTGGATGCCTTCTTTTTCCAGTTTCTCGGCGGCGCGGATGCCTTCCCAGGTGGAGGCCAGCTTGATCAGCACGCGATCACGCGGCACGCCGGCCTGCTCGTACAGGCCGATCAGTTGGCGCGCCTTGGCCAGCAGCGCAGGTTCGTCGAACGACAGGCGGGCGTCGACCTCGGTGGAGATACGCCCGGGAATGACCTTGAGGATGCCCGAGCCCACGGCCACGGCGAACTTGTCGCAGGCCAGGTCCACATTGCCCTTGGCATCGCTCTTGACCTGCTTGAGCAGGTCCGCGTAACCCGGAATCGCCGCGGCCTTGAGCAGCAGCGAGGGGTTGGTGGTGGCGTCGACCGGCTTGAGGCGGGTGATGGCGTCCAGGTCCCCGGTGTCGGCGACCACGGTGGTGAACTGCTTGAGTTGTTCCAGCTTGGAGGTCATGGGCGTGCTCTGTCCTGTGCAATGACTCGACATTACCCGAGCCCCGACGGCCACTCAAGGGCCGGCGGGGCAGGTCGGGCGAGGGAATGAAGGTTCGAGTCGAAAGCGCGCGGCAGGTTCCGTCAGCGGCCTTGCAGCAGCTCGGCGGCCTGGTCGAGGATGGCCAGCGGTTGCGGGGCCTTGTGGATGTCCGCCGACAGCAGTTGGCGGAAGCGCCGGGCACCGGGAAAGCCCTGGCCCAGGCCGAGGATATGGCGGGTGATGTGATGCATGGCGCCACCGCTTTCCAGGTGCGCGACGATGTAGGGGCGCAGCTTCGCCAGCACCTCGCTGCGGCTGACCACCGGGGCGGAGCTGGCGAACAGCTGCTGGTCCACTTCGGCCAGCAGGTAAGGGTTGTGATAGGCCTCGCGGCCCAGCATCACGCCGTCGAAGGTCTGCAGGTGCGCATGGCACTCTTCCAACGTCTTGATGCCGCCATTGAGCACCAGTTCCAGATCCGGGAAGTCGGCCTTCAGTTGCGCAGCCACGTCATAGCGCAGCGGCGGGATCTCGCGGTTTTCCTTGGGCGACAGGCCTTCGAGGATGGCGATGCGCGCGTGCACGGTGAAGCTGCGGCAGCCCGCGTCACGCACCTGGCCCACGAAATCGCACAGCTCGGCGTAGCTGTCGCGGCCATTGATGCCGATGCGGTGCTTGACCGTGACCGGAATATCCACCGCATCGCGCATGGCCTTGACGCAATCGGCCACCAGCGCCGGATGACCCATCAGGCAGGCGCCGATCATGTTGTTCTGCACTCGGTCGCTCGGGCAGCCAACGTTGAGGTTGACCTCATCGTAACCCGCGTCCTCGGCCAGTCGCGCGCACGCCGCCAGCTCCGCCGGCACGCTACCGCCCAGTTGCAAGGCCAGCGGATGCTCGGATTCGTCATGGCGCAGGAAGCGATGGGCATCGTTGTGCAGCAGTGCACCGGTGGTGACCATTTCGGTGTAGAGCAGGGTGTGCCTGGAGAGCAGGCGCAGGAAGAACCGGCAGTGACGGTCGGTCCAGTCCATCATCGGTGCAACGCTGAAGCGGCGGGAGGGCTCAGGGCGCGTGGTTTGTGGTGTTGGGGCTGTTTCTAAGGACATTCTGGTCTACGCATTCTTGTACCATTTTTCGCGGTTTTGGGACGTTTTTAGTGTGACGGTGGTGCAATGTGCCACCGCCTGCCACGCTTGTACCACCGCAAATCATGGCAACGATTAAAGCAAGGAAAAAGGCCGACGGAACGATCAGCTATACCGTCCAGATCCGCCTCAAGAAAAAGGGTGCCCTAGTCTACCAAGAAGCCCAAATATTCGCCCGTAAGCAGGCAGCTAAGGCTTGGGCGAAGCGACGAGAGACCGGGTTGGCGAAGGTGGATCGGGACATACCGCGGGTATCGACCCATAGCAATCGTCCGTGGAAGGTAGCAAACGCTCAAAAACGGTAAATAAGCGGGTTGATAGCGTTTGTGGGCGAACTGCCATCAGAAGATAGGCATAATGGAGGCATTGCCTGGCCTCTCGGATTAGCCGCTGCCCGATGATTGCCCTGTTCATCCTACTCGCCGCCTTACCCTGCCTGACTCTGCTGTGGGTACTGCACCGCCAGCGCCAGGAGCACTGTGCTCTGCTGGCGGAGCTGGACGTGGGCGTATTGCAACTGTCCCGTAATGGCCGAGTATCCTGGCATAACCGGGCAGCGGCCGAATTGCTCGGTCATGCCAGCACTCCACTGTTGGGCCTGCGCCTACGAGAACGTTTGCCTCAGTGGACCGCGCCAGCCAGCACGGTGCAGGTCACGGGCGACAATGGCCAACAACGCGCGCTACACATCAGCCAGCAAAGTGCGACCCATGCAACGCAATGGCTGCTGATCCGTCCGATTCTGGTCGAGGCCGAACGCTTTCAGCGCAGCCAGTATTTCGCCCGCATCGGTACCTGGGACTGGGACATCGACACCAACCATCTGTACTGGTCCGACGCCATCTTCGGCATGTTCGGCTATTCGATCAACGAAGTGACACCAAGCTACGAGCTGTTCTGCAACGCGGTTTATCCGGACGATCGGGCCCGTGTGCGCGCCGGCGAATTACGCTGCATCGAAACCGGCGAGAATCACGACGAGGAGTATCGGGTGGTCTGGCCGGACGGTACGCTGCACTGGCTACGTGAGACCGGAAACGTGGTCAAGGACGAACTTGGCACGCCCATCAAGATGATGGGCGTGGTGCGTGATATCACCGAGGAGAAAGCCTGGGCCAATCAATTGCACCGATTAGCACACCATGACCCGCTGACCGGCCTGCCCAACCGCTTAGTGTTCGAGGAGCGTCTAGAAGGTGCCCTGGCTTTGGCCCGGCGTAACAACAGCCGCGTTGCGCTGGTGTTCATCGACCTCAATGGTTTCAAGGTGATCAACGACAGTCTTGGCCACGCAGCCGGCGATCAGGTGTTGAAGATCACTGCGACCCGCCTGCACGAAACACTGCGCAACTCGGACAGCGTGGCGCGGCTAGGGGGCGACGAGTTTGTCACCGTGCTCGAAGGTCTATCGGCCGAGCGCACCCCCGAAGACGAGGCCCGGGTGATCGCACAGAGGCTGCTGGCAGCGCTGGACGCACCAATCAGCGTGGGTAACGCGCGCCAGCGGGTCGGAGCCAGTCTGGGCATTGCCCTTTTCCCCGATCACGCGCAGACGCGCGACCAACTGATTCATGTGGCCGATCTGGCGATGTACGAGGCCAAGCGCAGTGGCGACAACCAGTACCGCCTGGGCCAGGCGCAGACGCAGGTGCTGCGCGCCCGCAACGACTGACTTAGATACCGACGCACTTGCCACGCATGAAGTGGATCAGTTTTTCGGCATGCGCGCCTCGCTGATCGCCCATCGGTCAAGGAACCCAGGGCGATGCACTGGAAACCGTCGCAGGTCACCTCGATACGGGCCGGGAAGCAATCGTACCCCTGAGGGCGAGCGATCTACTCCTCTACGCTAACTGGCCGCTTTGGGTCGATTGCGGCTTATTCGACAGTTCGGACGCAGCAACTGGAAGACAGGTTGCTCCCTACTTCGTGCCAGAGCAGTGATGTACTTGGCGTGGGCAATCGGTCACCCACGGCTTGCCCCCGTTGTTCATTCGGATGCAAACGGCGGTCTTTCCGCGAACCATGCCACCGCCAACTCCTTGAACGCCTCAGCCGAAGGCGTCAGCGGATAGCGCTGATCATGCGCCAGTACGATGCTATGCGTGGGCAATTTTTCCTCGGTCGGCCGACATACCAGCGCTTGACCGTCATAACTGCGGTCACCAAATGGCCGGGTGTAAATCAGTGCAACGCCAAACCCATTTGCGACGAGGCTACGCTGCAACTCGAACGTGCGCACACGGTGCACGACGGCGGGTGTCAGATCGTAAAAGCTGAACAGGTCCAGCACATGCTGCCAACTTTGGGCCTGATCGGTGACGACCAAGGTGTATTCGGACAGCGCCTTGAGACTGACACGCGACTGTTTGGCCAGTGGGTGATCGGCTGACAGCAGCACCTGGGCGGTCAACTGACACAGTTGAGTGCATTGAGTGTTCGGCGGTAAACCCAGGTCGTAGGTGATCGCCAACTCTATCGCCCCCTCAGCAAGCCGCTTGCCAACATAATCGAAGCTGCCATCGCGCATATCGACAGTGACCCTTGGGCAGGACTCCTGCATCCGTCGCACGATTTGTGGCAGGCAGTAGGGCGCCAGGTCTTCAAAGCATCCGACCACCAATTCCCCGATGCACTCGCCTGCGTTGGTATTGATCTCGGCAAAGGTCTGAGCCTCTGCCAGCACGCGACGGGCCTGGACCATGACACTACGACCGAAAGGGGTTAGCGATATGCCAAGGCCACGTTGGCGGATGAAGATGGATTGACCCAGTACCTCTTCCAGTTCGGTGATGGCCGCCGAGATGGAGGGTTGTGAAACATGAAGCTCCATGGCGGCAGTGGTCAGGTTTCCGTGCTTGGCCGCTGCGAGCGCATAGCGAAGCTGCCGCAGTGTGAACTTCATAGGTTTTACCTTTGTGATGCATCAGTACTTATTATTTTATCCTTTTTTAGGGTTATGAAATATTTCTCCCACGCAGTGCTTACCAAGGCAAGGTTCGTCAGTCAGTCTGGCGTCCCTCTTTGGGCCGGATGCCCTCGACTGCTGCAATCAATGTTCTTGTTTGGGAGCGTCACAATGACAATTACAAAGGCTCTGCTGACCACGACACTTTCTCTCGGGCTGCTGGCGTCCGCTGGGGTCAGCCAGGCGGCCGGCTGGTGCGAGTCTGGCAAGCCGGTGAAATTCGCCGGCTTGAACTGGGAAAGCGGGATGCTGCTCACCGATGTGATGCAGTTCGTGCTGAAAAATGGTTATGGCTGTGATACCGACAGCCTGCCGGGTAATTCCATTTCCATGGAAAACGCCTTGAGCAGCAACGATATCCAGGTGTTTGCCGAAGAGTGGGTAGGGCGCAGCGAGGTCTGGAACAAGGCTGCGGCGGCCGGCAAGGTCGTCGGCATCGGTTCGCCGGTGGTTGGCGCGGTCGAAGGCTGGTATGTGCCGCGTTACGTGATCGAAGGCGATGCCGGGCGCAATCTCGAAGCCAAGGCGCCGAACCTCAAGAGCATCGCCGATCTGAAGCAATACGCCCAGGTCTTCAAGGACCCGGAGGAACCGGACAAGGGGCGCTTCTACAATTGCCCGGCCGGTTGGACCTGTGAGCTGGACAACAGCGAAATGCTCAAGCGTTACGGCCTGGAAAACGCCTATACCAACTTCCGCCCGGGCACCGGCCCGGCACTGGATGCCGCCGTCCTGTCGAGCTACAAGCGTGGCGAGCCGATCCTGTTCTATTACTGGTCGCCGACGCCGATGATGGGCCAGGCCGACCTGGTCAAGCTGGACGAGCAACCAGGTGTGGATAAATCCGTGACCATCAAGGTGGGGGTGTCGAAGGCCTTCCACGAGCAGGCACCGGAACTGGTGGCGGTGCTGGAAAAGATCAATCTGCCGATCGACCTGCTGAACCAGAACCTGGCGCGCATGAGCAAGGACCGTATCGAGTCGCCCGAGCTGGCCAGGTTGTTCCTCAAGGAACACCCCGAAGTCTGGCACAGCTGGGTCAGCGAAGACGCCGCCAAAAAGGTAGGCGCAGCACTCTGAGCCTGTGGGGTCGTCCGGCTTCTGCCGGACAGGCCACGCGAGGGTCCGCTCCATGCACTTGCTCGAGACAATTCCATGTTTCCGAAAAACTTCACGTTTTCCATTGCCGACTGGGTCAATGGCTGGGTCGATGCGCTGGTAAGCAACTACGGTGACGTGTTCCGGCACATCTCCGACACCCTGTTGTGGGCCATCGTCAACCTCGAAGGCCTGCTACGCGCAACACCTTGGTGGCTGGTCCTGGCCATCGTCGCGGGGATTGCCTGGCACTCCACCCGTAAAGTCGTGACCACGGCAGTGATCGTCGGCTTGCTGTTCCTGGTCGGTGCGGTAGGCCTGTGGGACAAGCTGATGCAGACCCTGGCGTTGATGCTGGTGGCCACGCTGATCTCGGTCCTGGTCGGCATTCCGCTGGGTGTCCTTTCGGCGCGTAACGATCGGCTGCGGGCGGTGCTGATGCCATTGCTCGACATCATGCAGACCATGCCCAGCTTCGTGTACCTGATTCCGGTACTGATGCTGTTCGGCCTGGGCAAGGTGCCGGCGATCTTTGCCACTGTCATCTATGCCGCTCCGCCGCTCATTCGCCTGACCGATCTGGGCATTCGCCAGGTGGACGGCGAGGTCATGGAGGCGATCAATGCCTTTGGTGCCAATCGCCTGCAACAACTGTTCGGCGTGCAGTTGCCACTGGCATTGCCGAGCATCATGGCTGGCATCAACCAGACCACCATGATGGCCCTGTCGATGGTGGTCATCGCCTCGATGATCGGTGCGCGTGGCCTGGGTGAAGATGTGCTGGTCGGCATCCAGACCCTGAACGTGGGCCGCGGCCTCGAAGCGGGCCTGGCCATCGTGATTCTGGCGGTCGTGATCGACCGTATTACCCAGGCCTATGGCCGGCCACGGCATGGGGTGGGCAAATGAGCGACAAGCAGATGATGAACAAGATCGAAGTCAAGCATGTCTTCAAGGTTTTCGGTGCTCGCGCCGAAGATGCCCTGCAAATGATCCGCCAGAAAAAACCCAAGGATCAGGTGCTGGCCGAAACCGGCTGCGTGGTCGGGGTTAACGATCTCTCGCTGTCCATCGGCAGCGGCGAGATCTTCGTGATCATGGGGCTGTCGGGTTCGGGCAAGTCGACCCTGGTGCGTCACTTCAACCGCCTGATCGAGCCGACCAGCGGCGAGATCCTGGTCGATGGCGAGAACATCCTGCAATACGACATGCAAGCCCTGCGCGAATTCCGCCGGCACAAGATCAGCATGGTGTTCCAGAGCTTCGGCCTGTTGCCGCACCGCACCGTGCTGGACAACGTCGCGTATGGCCTGAAAGTCCGTGGTGAGAGCAAGGCCATGTGCGCCGAGCGAGCCCTGCACTGGATCAACACCGTGGGCCTCAAGGGCTACGAAAAATCGTACCCGCATCAGTTGTCGGGCGGCATGCGTCAACGCGTCGGTCTGGCTCGTGCCTTGGCCGCCGATACCGACATCATCCTCATGGACGAAGCCTTCAGCGCGCTCGATCCGCTGATTCGCGCCGAAATGCAGGACCAGTTGCTTGAGCTGCAGAAAACCCTGCACAAGACCATCGTCTTCATCACGCACGATCTGGACGAAGCGGTGCGTATCGGCAACCGGATTGCCATTCTCAAGGACGGTCGCCTGATCCAGGTCGGTACACCGAAGGAAATCCTCTATCAGCCTGCGGACGAATACGTCGATCGTTTCGTGCAACGCCGCGTAGCTTCGCTTTAAGGAACCGCGTGTATGTCGATTGCCGAAAGAATCATCATCGCCGAAGCGCCTATGCGCTGGCAGGATGTGGTAGCCGTGGCGCGGCATGGGGCGAAGCTTGAGCTGGCCCCATCGGCCTGGGCGCGGATCGAGAACGCCCAGGCGATCGTCCAGCGCATCGTTGCCAGCGGTGAGCGTGCCTATGGCGTCAACACCGGGCTTGGCGCCCTGTGCAATGTCTCGTTGCAGGACGAGCAACTCAGCCAGCTGTCGCGCAACACCTTGCTCAGCCATGCCTGTGGCGTGGGTACGGCGCTGTCGGACGAACAGACCCGGGCGATCATGTGCGCGGCGATCATCAATTTCTGCCAGGGCCGTTCCGGCCTGCAGCGCAAGGTGGTCGAGGCGCTGCTGACCCTGCTCAACCAGCGCATCACCCCGCAGGTGCCGAAACAGGGGTCGGTGGGCTACCTGACCCACATGGCCCATATCAGCATCAGCTTGCTGGGCGTCGGCCAGGTCAGCTACCGCGGCCAGATCGTCCCGGCGCAGCAAGCCTTGGCCGAGGTCGGCCTGTCACCGCTGAAACTGGGAGCCAAGGATGGTCTGTGCCTGGTCAACGGCACCCCTTGCATGACCGGCCTGAGCTGCCTGTCCCTGGACGACGCTACGCGCTTGAGCCAATGGGCCGATGTTATCGGCGCCATGAGCTTCGAGGCCCTGCGTGGCCAGTTCGATGCTTTCGACCCTGAAATCATCGCGATGAAGCCGCACCCCGGCATGCAGCGTGTGGGCAGCAACTTGCGCCGCCTGCTGGAGGGCAGCGAGATCATTGCCAGCAGCCGTGGCATTCGCACCCAGGATGCCTTGAGCATTCGCTCGATTCCGCAGGTGCATGGCGCCGCGCGCGATCAGTTGGCCCATGCGGCGCGGCAGATCGAGACCGAACTCAACTCCACCACCGACAACCCGATGTTGCTGGGTACACCCGAGTCGTACCGGGTGGTTTCCCAGGCCAACCCGCATGGCCAGTCCGTGGCCATGGCGGCCGACTTGCTGGCCATCGCGGTGGCCGAGATCGGGGCGATTGCCGAGCGTCGTCTCGATCGCCTGATCAACCCGTTGGTCAGCGGTTTGCCGGCCTTCCTGGTCAGCCAACCGGGTGTGAATTCGGGCATGATGATTGTCCAGTACGTGGCCGCTTCACTTTGCGCAGAAAACCGCCAGCTGGCACAACCGGCAGTGATCGACAACTACGTCACCTCCGGGCTGCAGGAGGACCACTTGAGCATGGGCACCAATGCCGGGTTGAAGCTGCACCGGGCCCTGGAGAACTGTACGCAGATCCTCGCCATCGAATACCTGTTGGCGGCCCAGGCATTCGAGTTCCTCAAGCAGCAGCGCTTTGGCGCCGGTACCCACGTTGCCTGGCGGTTGTTGCGCGAACGGGTCCCGGCCTATGCCCAGGACCGTTGGCTGGCCCCGGATATCGCCAGCAGTGCATCGATCCTGAAGGATCCCGGCCTGCTTGGCGCTGCATTCCCCGAGCTGTTGTGACAGATGTAAGCGCCTGGCGATGGCATAGCTTCATATCGTGCGGGTCACATCCGATGTAATGTTGGCAAATTGATTCGATCGCAGGCGTGCCATCACCGCGTCGGTTTCAGAATGCGCCCTGTCGCTTGGGCGCAACCCTCCGGCGCCAGGGGTGCCATGCTTGCAGGATGCCTACGGACCCACTGCGCGCAGACGCAGGGCCTAGGTACGGAGGGCGCCCGATGACCATGTGACCGTGACATGGACGGTGCGCCGCAGCAGAAGACGCCGGACGCTTGCCCTGCAGCGGTCCGTGATGCCGAGGTCCGCTGTATGCCTGACGAGACGCTTCACCTGCCATTGATCCAGCGCGTGCTGGAGCGCTACAAGGACACCGACGGTGCCTTGCTGCCGATCCTCCACGCCATCCAGGAAGACGTAGGCTACGTGCCTGACGACGCCGTCCCTGAAATCGCCCATGCCCTCAACCTCAGCCAGGCCGAGGTGCGCGGGGTGATCAGCTTCTATCACGATTTTCGTACCTCGCCCCCGGCGCGCCATACCTTGCGCCTGTGCCGGGCCGAGTCCTGCCAGAGCCGGGGCGCCGAGGCCCTGGCCGCGCAATTGCGCGAGCAACTGGCCTTGGATGACCACGGCACCACCGCCGATGGCGCCATCAGCCTGCGACCTGTGTACTGCCTGGGCGCGTGCGCCTGTTCGCCAGCGCTGGAACTGGACGGGCAACTGCACGCGCGTCTGACCCCTGAGCGCCTGCGGGCATTGGTCAACGGCTGCCGGGAGGAAGAAGCATGCTGAAGCTATTCGTTCCGTGCGATTCGGTCGCCCGCGCGGTCGGCGCCGACCAGGTCGCCGACGCACTGGCCCGCGAGGCCGAACGCCGGCAGTTGCCGGTGGAGATTCAACGTACCAGCTCCCGTGGCCTCTATTGGCTGGAGCCGCTGGTCGAAGTGGAACTTGCCGGTGAGCGCCTGGGCTTTGGGCCGGTCGCGGCTGACGATGTAGCGAGCCTGCTGGATGCCTTGGCGGGCGAGCCTGGTGGTCATGCGTTGGCCCTGGGGCCCGTGGCCGAGATTGCTTACCTCAAGACCCAGCAGCGCCTGCTGTTCGCCCGAGCGGGTATCACCCGGCCACTGTCGCTGGAGGACTACCGTGCCCATGGCGGCTTCGAGGGCTTGGCCCGCGCAGTGACGCTCGATGGCGCGGACGTGGTCGCGGACGTGCTCGACTCCGGCCTGCGTGGTCGTGGTGGCGCGGCATTCCCCGCTGGCATCAAGTGGCGCACCGTGCGCGGCGCGCAGGCTGCGCAGAAGTACGTGGTCTGCAACGCCGACGAAGGCGATTCCGGCACCTTCGCCGACCGGATGCTGATGGAGGGGGACCCCTTCCTGCTGATCGAAGGCATGGCCATCGCCGGCTTGGCCGTGGGTGCCACCAAGGGCTACATCTACGTGCGCTCGGAATACCCGGATGCGATCCGCGCGCTGAACGCGGCCTTCGACATCGCCCGCGCGGCAGGCTACCTGGGCGATGACGTCGCCGGCAGCGGCCTGGCCTTCGACCTGGAAGTTCGGGTCGGCGCTGGCGCTTATATCTGCGGCGAGGAAACCGCACTGCTCGAATCCATCGAGGGCAAGCGTGGCATCGTGCGCGCCAAGCCGCCGCTGCCGGCCCTTGAAGGCCTGTTCGGCCTGCCAACCTTGGTACACAACGTACTCACCTTGGCCTCGGTGCCGGTGATCCTGGCCAAAGGCTCCGCGTTCTATCGGGACTTCGGCATGGGCCGCTCGCTGGGCACCATGCCGTTCCAGTTGGCCGGCAACATTCGCCACGGTGGCCTGGTGGAGCGCGCCTTTGGCCTCACCCTGCGCGAGCTGGTGGAAGACTACGGCGGTGGCACTGCCAGTGGTCGGCCGCTCAAGGCCGCGCAGGTCGGTGGTCCTTTGGGCGCTTGGGTACCGCCGAGCGGCTTCGACACCCCCCTGGACTACGAGGCTTTCGCCGCCATGGGCGCGATGCTGGGCCACGGCGGCGTGGTGGTGGCAGACGACACGCTGAACATGGCCAGCATGGCCCGCTTCGCCCTGCAGTTCTGCGCCGAGGAATCCTGCGGCAAATGCACCCCTTGCCGGATCGGCTCGACCCGCGGCATGGAGGTGGTGGATCGGCTGATCGCCAGCACCGACATGGCTGAGCGCGAGGATCAGGCGCTGTTGTTGCGCGATCTGTGCGACACCCTGCAGTACGGCTCGCTCTGCGCCATGGGCGGGATGACCTCGTACCCGGTGGCCAGTGCCCTCAAGTATTTCCCTGCCGACTTCGGTCTGACCACCACGGAGGCCGCCCAGTGATCAATTTCTTCGACCCCGCCAACGACCTCGACCTGGGTACGCCTGCGCGCGAAAGCGAAGTGCAGGTCAGCCTGGTCATCGATGGGCGTGATATCAGCGTGCCCGCAGGCACCTCGGTGATGCGCGCCGCGGCCTTGCTGGGCACCACCATTCCCAAACTGTGTGCCACCGATAGCCTGGAAGCCTTCGGTTCCTGCCGCATGTGCATGGTCGAGATCGAGGGCATGCGTGGCTACCCGGCTTCGTGCACCACGCCTGTGAGCGAGGGCATGGTGGTGCGGACCCAGACCTCGCGCCTGGCCGATCTGCGGCGCAATGTCATGGAACTGTACATCTCCGACCACCCGCTGGACTGCCTGACCTGTTCGGCCAACGGCAACTGCGAATTGCAGACGGTCGCGGGCCAGGTCGGCCTGCGCGAGGTGCGTTATGGCTATGACGGCGCCAACCACCTGAAGGAGAAAAAGGACGTCTCCAACCCGTACTTCGACTACGAGCCGAGCAAGTGCATTGTCTGCAGCCGCTGCGTGCGCGCCTGCGAAGACATCCAGGGCACCTTTGCTCTGACCATCACCGGGCGCGGTTTCGAGTCCCGCGTGGCGGCGGCCGGTGGTGACGACTTCCTCAGCTCCGAATGCGTGTCCTGCGGCGCCTGCGTGCAGGCCTGCCCGACCGCGACGCTGAGCGAGAAGAGCTTGATCCAGCTGGGCCAGCCAGAACGTGCGGTGATCACCACCTGCGCCTACTGCGGTGTGGGCTGTTCGTTCCGCGCCGAGATGAAAGGCGACCAGCTGGTGCGCATGGTCCCGGACAAGAACGGCGGTGCCAACCACGGCCACGCCTGCGTCAAGGGCCGCTTCGCCTGGGGCTACGCGACCCACCCGGACCGCGTCACCAAGCCGATGATCCGCAAGCACATCAATGACCCGTGGCAGGAAGTCAGCTGGGACGAGGCGGTCAACTATGCCGCCAGCGAGTTCCGTCGCATCCAGCTCAAGTATGGACGCGACTCCATCGGTGGCATCACCTCCAGCCGTTGCACCAACGAGGAAGCCTACCTGGTGCAGAAGCTGGTGCGTGCCGCCTTCGGCAACAACAACGTCGACACCTGCGCGCGGGTGTGCCATTCGCCGACCGGCTACGGCCTCAAGCAAACCTTGGGCGAGTCCGCCGGTACCCAGAGCTTCGACTCGGTGATGCAGGCCGACGTGCTCCTGGTGATCGGTGCCAACCCCACCGACGCTCACCCGGTGTTCGGCTCACAGCTCAAGCGCCGCCTGCGCCAGGGCGCGCGGTTGATCGTCATCGACCCACGGCGCATCGACCTGGTGGATTCGCCTCACGCCCGCGCCGAGCTGCATTTGCAACTGCGTCCGGGCACCAACGTGGCCATGCTCAACGCCCTGGCCCATGTGATCGTCACCGAAGGCCTGGTTGACCAGCCGTTCGTCGATGCCCGCTGCGAGGCGCAAGACTTCGCCCGCTGGCGTGATTTCGTCAGCCTGCCGGAAAACGCCCCGGAGGTGCTTGGCCCGGTATGCGGCGTGCCTGCCGAGCAAATCCGCAAGGCTGCGCGGTTGTACGCCACCGGCGGCAATGCGGCGATCTATTACGGCCTGGGCGTCACCGAGCACAGCCAGGGCAGTACCGCAGTGATGGGCATCGCCAACCTGGCCATGGCCACCGGCAACGTCGGCCGCGAAGGCGTGGGCGTGAACCCGCTGCGGGGGCAGAACAACGTGCAGGGTTCCTGCGACATGGGCTCGTTCCCCCACGAGCTGCCCGGTTACCGGCATATCTCCAACCAGACCGTGCGCGCCGAGTTCGAACAGGCCTGGGGCGTGACCCTGCAGCCTGATCCGGGCCTGCGTATCCCCAACATGTTCGAGGCGGCCCTCGATGGCAGCTTCAAGGCCCTCTACTGCCAGGGTGAGGACATCGCCCAGAGCGACCCCAACACCCAACACGTCACCGCGGCCCTGATGGCCATGGAATGCGTGGTGGTGCAGGACATCTTCCTCAACGAAACCGCCAAGTTCGCCCATGTATTCCTGCCGGGCAGTTCGTTCCTGGAGAAGGATGGCACCTTCACCAACGCCGAGCGGCGCATCTCGCGGGTGCGCAAGGTCATGGACCCGCTGGCCGGCAAGGCCGACTGGGAAGCCACCGTCGCCCTGGCCAACGCCCTGGGTTATCGGATGGACTATCGCCATCCGTCCGAGATCATGGACGAGATCGCGCGCCTGACGCCGACCTTCCACCGGGTCAGCTATGCCGAGATCGACCGCCACGGCAGCCTGCAATGGCCGTGCAACGATGCCGCGCCCGACGGCACCCCGACCATGCACATCGACCAGTTCGTGCGTGGCAAGGGGCGCTTCATGCTCACCGGTTATGTGCCCACCGACGAGAAGGTCAACAGCCGCTTCCCGTTGTTGCTGACCACTGGCCGCATCCTCAGCCAGTACAACGTCGGCGCCCAGACCCGACGCACCGGCAACGTCGCCTGGCACGCCCAGGACCAGCTGGAGATCCACCCAACCGATGCCGAGACCCGTGGCATCAGCGATGGCGACTGGGTAGGCGTGGGCAGCCGGGCAGGGCAGACCGTCTTGCGCGCCAAGGTCAGCACCCGCGTGGCACCCGGGGTGGTGTACACCACCTTCCACTTCCCTGAGTCTGGCGCCAACGTGATCACCACCGACAACTCCGACTGGGCCACCAACTGCCCTGAGTACAAAGTGACGGCGGTGGAGGTGGTGAAGGTGTTCCATCCCTCGGAGTGGCAGAAACGCTACCAAGCGTTCAGCGATGAGCAACAGCGCTTGCTCAAGGAGCGTCGCCAGGCCAAGAAGTCCGAGACAGCCGAGGTGCGCCGATGAGCGGTCACGACAGCCTGGTCAAGATGGCCAATCAGATCGCCCAGTACTTTGCCAGCGAGCCTGACCGGGCGCTGGCGGTGCAGGGAGTGAGGCAGCACCTGCAGAGCTTCTGGACGCCAGCGATGCGTCGGCAGTTGGAGGAGCGCTTGCAAGCCGATGCCGAGGGTGTGGATCCGTTGGTGAAGGAGGCGCTGCAGCAGGCGGCGTGAGGCCGTAGGCGGGCAGGGCTGCGTTGCAGTCCAATCGCGGGACACGTCGGGGCGTCGGTTCGGTGCCCTGACGTGTCCGGCGATTGAGGCCCGGCAACATGAAAAGTCCGTCATGGATGCCAGATAAATCGCCGGGGAATGCTACGCTCGCAAAAACCTCGCAATGGATACCCCGCTATGGACATGAACTGGCACCAGGCCCTGCAAGAGAGCCTGAGCTGGCTCGCAATCGCTTCCATCATCACCCTCATCGGTTTCACCGCCGCTGGCGCCCTGGCAGTGCGCTTTACCCGGTGGGGGCGTCAATTCTGGTCCCTCGCCGGGCCTTATTTCAGTTTCAGGCGCAGCTGGCGGCCGCTGTTGGTGTTCGCACTGCTGTTGGTGCTGACACTGTTCTCGGTACGCCTGAACGTGCTGTTCTCGTTCTGGTACAACGGCTTCTACAGTGCCTTGCAGGCCCTGGACCAGACAGCCTTCTGGTACTTGCTGGGTGTGTTCGCGGTGCTGGCGACCATCCATGTGCTGCGCTCGCTGTTCACCTATTACGTCACCCAGGCGTTCAACATTCATTGGCGTGTCTGGCTCACCGAACGCCTGACCGCGGACTGGATGCAGGGCGATGCCTACTACCGCGGGCGGTTTCTCGCTGAGCCGGTGGACAACCCTGACCAGCGTATCGAGCTGGACGTCAACGCCTTCGTCACAGGTTCCGTGTCCCTGGCCCTGGGCGCGGTCAGTGCGCTGGTCTCGCTGGTGGCGTTCACTGCCATTCTCTGGGGGCTTTCGGCGCCGCTGACGGTCGGTGGGGTGGAGATCCCCCGGGCGATGGTGTTTGCGGTGTATCTGTATGTGATCGTCGCCACCTGGATCGCGTTTCGCCTGGGGCGGCCGTTGATCCGCCTGAATTTCCTCAACGAAAAACTCACCGCGAACTTCCGTTATGCCCTGATGCGCCTGCGTGAAAACGCCGAGAACATTGCGTTCTACCAAGGTGCGCAGGTCGAGCGGGGAACGTTGCTCGGACGCTTCGGCGCGCTGATCGTCAACGTTTGGGCGCTGGTGTATCGGAGCCTGAAGTTCAATGGTTTCAACCTGGGCATCAGCCAGGTCGCCGTGGTGTTTCCGTTCATCCTCCAGGCGCCGCGATTCTTCAGCGGGGCAATCAAGCTCGGGGATGTGATGCAGACCTCCCAGGCGTTCGGCCAGGTTCAGGATTCGCTGTCGTTCTTCCGTGAGTCCTACGACACTTTTGCCCAGTACCGCGCCACGCTTGATCGTCTCACCGGGTTTCTCGACGCCAACCAACAGGCCAGCACGTTACCGCGCGTCACCACGCAGGAGCAGCCGCAGACGTTGGATATCGCTGGCTTGCAGGTGCTGCGCCCGGACGGCCACGCGCTGATCGCCGACCTGAATCTGCGCCTGCGTGCCGGCCAGGCGCTGTTGATCAAAGGGCCTTCGGGCAGCGGCAAGACCACCTTGCTGCGCGCCTTGGCTGGCCTGTGGCCGTACGCCGAAGGCGAGGTCAGGCGGCCGCTGGGCAATCAGGCGTTGTTCCTGTCGCAGCGCCCGTACCTGCCGTTGGGTGATTTGCGTACCGCGATCGCCTATCCCACGCCAGGAACACCCACAGACGATGGGCGCATGCAACAGGCCCTGCGCCAGGTCAACCTGGCTCACCTGGTTGAACGCCTGGACGTCAGCAACGACTGGTCGAACATTCTTTCGGTGGGCGAACAACAGCGCCTTGCCTTCGCGCGGTTGTTGTTCAACCGGCCACAAGTGGTGTTCCTCGACGAGTCCACCTCGGCCATGGACGAAGGGCTGGAGCATGCGCTGTATTCATTGCTGCGCACCGAAATGCCTGACACCTTGCTGGTCAGTGTCGGACATCGCAGTACGCTGGCGACATTCCATACCCACCGCTTGGAAATGGACGGGCAGGGCGCTTGGTCGCTGCTCGAACAGCGTCCGACCCAGGACGTGCTGGTCTAGCGAGGCTCAACCCGCGCCGCGCAGCAGCGCCACCCCTGCGAGGGTGACGCTGGCGAACGCGGCGCCTACCAAGAACGTGGCCTGGTAGCCGGCCCCATCCCACAGCAGCCCGGCCATCACGCTGGCAATCAGCAGGGCCACGCCCGACAGTAGGTTGAACAGGCCAAACGCCGTGCCGCGCAGGTTCGCTGGCGCGCTGTCGGCGATCAGGGCACTGAAGATGCCCTGGGTGAAGCCCAGGTGCAGCCCCCACACCACCACCCCCACTGCCAGCCCGGCCCAGCCCGGCAACAAGGCCAGCGCCAGGTCGGCGGCAATCAGCAAGCCCAGTCCCATCATCAGCACGCCCCGGCGACCGACGCGGTCCGACAGCGCGCCAGCGGGGTAGGCCGACAGCGAGTAAGCCAAGGCCATCAGCACCAGCACCGCCGGTGCCCAGAGTGGCGCCAGGCCCATGTCCTGGGCGCGCAGCAGCAAGAACGCCTCGCTGAAGCGCGCCAGGGTGAATACCATGACCAGGCTGATCAGCCGCCAGTAGGCCGGGCCCAGCCGCGCCAGCTCGGCCAATGCCAATGGCGAGCGCGCCGCTCGCCCACGGCCAGGCGCCTCGGGTTCGCGGACAAAGACAATAAGCATGAAGACTGCGAGAAACGCCGGGATCACCGCCACCCAGAACACCGTCTGGAAGTGGCTCGCGGTCAGCCACATCAGCACGATCGCCAGCAACGGCCCGAGAAAAGCGCCCACGGTGTCCAGCGTCTGGCGCAGGCCAAAGGCCGCGCCACGCAGCTCCGGCGGCGTGACATCGGCGATCAACGCATCGCGCGGTGCACCGCGAATGCCCTTGCCGATGCGGTCGACGAAACGCGCCGCGGTCAGCCACTCCAGGCCAGAGGCCAAGGGGAACACCGGTTTGGTCAAGGCGGCCAGCCCATAACCCAGCACCGTGAGCAGCTTGCGTTTGCCTAGCCAATCGCTGAGGGCTCCGGAAAACACCTTGGTGATCGACGCCGTCGCCTCGGCCACGCCCTCGATGAACCCCACCGCCACCACCGACGTGCCTAGCACTGACACCATGTACAGCGGCAGCAAGGCATGGATCATCTCCGACGAGATGTCCATGAACATCGAGACGAAGCCCAACGCCCAGACGCTGCGGGGGATGCTCGGTAGTGTCCTGTGGGGAGGGGATGACTCGAAGTTGTCAGAGCCATTCATCGCGAACCTCGGAATCCGTGCCGCACCAGAATGGAAGCGACCGTATTCACTGTAGGACATGAGATTGGCGGTTGAGCTAGTGAAAGAAGATGAGCCGCAAGTGCGGCTCAACGTGAGCCTGCGTCAGCTTACGGTAGTGTCGTCGCAGGACTTTCGGGCTCAGAAGCTCAGTCGCCATGCCAATGCCGAGAGGGTGACAAGCAGCACAGGCAGGGTCAGCAGGATGCCGACCTTGAAGTAGTAGCCCCAGGTGATGCGCATGCCCTTGCGCGCTAGCACATGCAGCCATAGCAGGGTCGCCAGGCTGCCGATGGGGGTGATCTTCGGGCCCAGGTCGCAGCCGATGACGTTGGCGTAGATCATCGCCTCGCGTACCACGCCTTGCGCTTCGCTGGCATGGATCGACAGGGCGCTGATCAGCACGCTGGGCAGGTTGTTCATCACCGAGGAGAGCAGCGCCGAGACCAATCCCGTGCCCAGGGTGGCGGTCCACAGGCCTTGGGCGGCCAGGCGGTCGAGCAGGCTGGTAAGCGAGTCGGTCAGCCCGGCGTTGCGCAGGCCATAGACCACCAGGTACATCCCCAGCGAAAACACCACGATCTGCCAGGGCGCTTCGCGCAGCACGCGGCGGGTGGCAATCACATGACCGCGGGCGGCCACGGCGAACAGCACCGCGGCGCAGGCCGCCGCCACGGCGCTGACGGGAATGCCCAACGGCTCAAGGACGAACAGGCCGGCCAGCAGACCGATCAGCACCAGCACGCCGACGCGAAAGGTGGCGCGGTCACGGATGGCCATTGCGGGCGGCTTGAGATCGTCGAGCGCGTAGTGCGCCGGGATATCCCGCCGAAAGTACAGGAACAACACCAGCAAGGTGGCGAGCACCGCTGCGATATTGACCGGCAGCATTACCGACGCGTAGGCCGAGAAGCCCAGGCCGAAGTAGTCGGCCGAGACGATGTTCACCAGGTTCGACACCACCAGCGGTAGGCTCGCCGTATCGGCAATGAAGCCTGCTGCCATCACGAAAGCCAGCGTGGCGGCGGGAGAGAAACGCAAGGCCATCAGCATGGACATGACGATCGGGGTGAGAATCAAAGCGGCACCATCGTTGGCGAACAGCGCCGAAACCGCCGCTCCCAGTAGCACGATGAAAACGAACAGGCGTCGCCCGTCGCCGCGTGCCCAGCGGGCCACGTGCAGGGCAGCCCATTCGAAGAAGCCCGCTTCGTCCAGCAACAGGCTGACGATGATGATGGCAATGAAGGTGGCGGTGGCGTTCCAGATGATCGCCCAGACCGTGGGAATGTCCTGCAGTGACACCGCGCCCACCAGCAAGGCGAGCACGGCGCCGAGACTGGCGCTCCAGCCAACGCCCAGGCCTTTGGGTTGCCAGATGACCAGGATCAGGGTGAACAAGAAGACTACGGTGGCAGCTAGCATCGTGCGCGCTCCTCAGCAGCGGGTGGCGCGCTGGCGGTTTCGTCTGCCTGGCGCTGGGAAAAAGATGTGGGCGTGAGCATGCAACAACGATCGATATAGATATGCGGAAAAACAAATATATGGAATTTCATATATTCAGGCAACGACCTTGCCGCGCGAACAGGCCGATCGTGACACCCTACAGCAGAGCGGGTGATCCTGTGATAGAGCCATCGGCTGCGGCATTTGAAAGTTCCTCGGCAATCTGTAAATTTCGTAAATAAGATTTAAACCCATTTGAGAATCATTATATTCAGCCTCCCTGTGGACCCGGCAATTTGCCTGTAGGTCGGTGGGCGAGGGCTCGTCGGCTGGCTGGCCGGGTCGTGCCTTTGCCCATGAATCGCAGGAGATGTGCCCATGCAACCCAGAACCTCACCCCACAGCCTGGCCCTGGCCTTCGTCGCGCTGGCCTCGCCAGCCATGGTGACGACCTCGGCCCAAGCCGAGGAGAAGCCGGCCGGTGAGGTACTGGAGGTGCCGGTCGACAGCAACGCGCTGGTGATCCAGGACACCTTGGTCACCGCCGAGCGTGAGGCGCGCCAGGCACTGGGTTCGTCGATCATCACCGAAGAGGACATCAAGCGCCATCCACCGGCCAATGACCTCTCCGAGCTCATCCGCCGCGAACCTGGGGTCAACCTGACCGGCAACAGTGCCAGCGGCGCGCGCGGCAACAATCGCCAGATCGACCTGCGCGGCATGGGCCCGGAAAACACCCTCATCCTCATTGACGGCAAGCCTTCCAGCGCTCGCAACTCGGTGCGTTACGGCTGGAACGGCGACCGTGACACCCGTGGCGAGACCAACTGGGTGCCGGCCGAGGCGGTCGAACGCATCGAGATTCTGCGCGGCCCGGCTGCGGCGCGTTATGGCTCCGGTGCCATGGGCGGCGTGGTGAACATCATCACCAAGCGCCCCACCGATGAGTTCAAGGGCAACGTCAGCCTGTTCACCCAACTGCCCGAGGACAGTGCCGAAGGTGCCAGTCGCCGAGCCAACTTCAACCTCAGTGGGGGCCTGACCGAGAACCTGGGCTTTCGTCTCTATGGCGGCCTGGCCAAGACCGATGCCGACGACCTGGACATCAACGCCGACCACGCTAACAGTGCCCTGGTGGCTGGCCGGGAGGGCGTGCGCAACAAGGACATCAACGGCCTGCTGAGCTGGAAGCTCAACGACGAGCACCGCCTTGAGCTCAGCGCTGGCTACAGCCGCCAGGGCAACATCTTTGCCGGCGATACCATGAACAGCAACGGTGGCGGCAACCTTGAGCTTATGTCCGACTTGTACGGCCATGAGACCAACGTCATGCAGCGCGGCACCTATGACCTGACCCACCTGGGCGATTTCACCTGGGGCACCAGCAAGACCGTGCTGGCCTACGAGTACGTGCGCAACTGGCGCCTGAACGAAGGCCTGGCCGGCAGCGTCGAGGGCGCGCCCAATGACGCCGGCTCGGCCATGTCGCGCCTGCGCAACACGCGCTTGAGTAGCGAAGTGAACCTGCCGTTCGCCATGGGCAGCACCGAGCATGTGCTGACGCTCGGTGGCGAGTACCTCTATGAGTCGCTCAACGACCAGGGCTCGTTCCGTGCGCAGAGCTTCGACCCCAGCGGCTCAGGCGACAACACGATCATCGGCTTCGACCGCAATGACACCAAGATGACTGCTCGCAGCTATGCGTTGTTCGTCGAGGACAACATCATCGTGGGTGACACCACCATCACCCCGGGCTTGCGCTTCGACCATCATGAGACCTTCGGTGACAACTTCAGCCCGAGCCTGAATCTGTCGCACAAGCTGACCGACGCGCTCAGTGTCAAAGGTGGCATCGCCCGTGCGTACAAGACGCCGAACCTGTACCAGTCCAACCCCAACTACCTGCTCTACAGCCGCGGCAATGGCTGCAGCACGCAGCAGGCCAACTCCGGTGGCTGCTACCTGCAGGGCAACGACGACCTCAAGCCTGAGATCAGCGTCAACAAGGAAATCGGTCTGCTGTACGACCGTGGCACCTGGCGTACCAGCGCGACGTACTTTCGCAACGATTACCAGAACAAGATCATCGGTGGCACCGACGTGGTCTACGCCATCAATGGCGGGCGCCGCGTGACCCAGTGGGAGAACGCCGGCAAGGCGCGGGTGGAGGGGATCGAGGGCAACTTCTTCATGGAGCTGACGCCGAGCCTGGACTGGAACACCAACCTGACCTGGATACTCGACAACGACAATCGCGAAACCGGCGAGCCGCTGTCGGTGATTCCCGAGTACACGGTCAACAGCACCCTCGACTGGCGCGCGACCGACAAACTGTCGTTCCAGGTGGCGGGCACGTACTTCGGCAAGCAGAAGTCGCCGACCTACAACTACCGCACCCAACAGGACTACGACAAGACTGCCCAGCAGGACGTGGACGCCTACGGCCTGGTGGATGTGAGCGCAGGCTACAAGTTCAACGCCAACTATGACGTGCGCGTGGGCGTGAACAACGTCTTCGACAAGCAGATCCTGCGCGGCGGCAATGCCAGTAGCTCGGGGGCCAACACTTACAACCAGCCGGGGCGTGCGGTGTTCGCAGCGCTGAATATCTCGTTCTGACGCGCAAGGGGCCGCTGTGCGGCCCGATCGCGCAGCGCCTGTAGGAGCGGCCTTGCGCCGCGATGGGCTGCGCAGCAGCCCCTCATGTTTACCAGGAACCACTGATGAACCCGCTCCCCCCTTGGCTGGCCATCCTTTCGCGCAGCGCCGCTGCGCTGTTGGGCGGTTATGCCTTCACCTACGCTGCCACTGCCTGCGTGGCTCGGCTGTTGCCGCTGACGCCGGGCGATGCGGTGATCGTCGCCACGCTCGCGTCGTTCATCTTTTACACCGCTGCGATCCTCTGGGCCTTCGCCAGCCGCGACGCCCTGCGTGCCTGGGCACCTATGGTCCTCGCCATGCCGTTGGCGCTGGTAGGCTTTTGGCCCCAGGCGATGGGGTGGCTGGCATGAAGAACAGCTTCACCCAATCCATGTCCTGGCTGCACACTTGGGCCGGGCTGATCTTCGGCTGGTTGCTATTCGCCATTTTTGTCACTGGCACCCTGGCCGTGTTCGACAAGGAGCTCAATCACTGGATGCAGCCGGAGATTGCAGCCAGTCACGTTTCCCAGGCCGAGGCCGCCCAGCGCGCCATCGCCTATCTGCAGGCTCATGAGCCGAATGCCGACAATTGGGGGATCAGCCTCCCGACCGAGCGCTCGCCTGGCCTGCGTGTGTCCATCGGCGACCGGCGTCATGGCGTCGGCGTGCAACTGGACCCGCAGTCCGGCGAACCCATCAGCGTGCGCGACAGCGTGGGCGGCAACTTCTTCTTCCGTTTTCACTTCACGCTGGATTTGCCGCGCAACTGGGGCATCTTCGTGGTCGGTGCGCTGGCCCTGGTGATGCTGGCGGCGCTGGTCACCGGCATCGTCATTCACAAGAAGTTCTTCAAGGAGTTCTTCACCTTCCGTCCGAACAAGGGGCAGCGCTCCTGGCTGGATTTCCACAACGCCAGTGCGGTGCTGCTGCTCCCGTTCCACCTGATGATCACCTACACCGGGCTGGTGATCTTCATGCTCATCTACATTCCGGCCGGGGTCGATGCGTTGTTCGATGGCGACACCCGGGCGTACTTCCAGGCCCAGGGCAATACCCGCCAGGAAGCGCCGCGACGCGTGGCCAGCCAGCCAGCAGCGCTGGTCGACATCGCCCCGTTGCTGGCTCAGGCCCAGGTGCATTTGGGGCCGATCGGCGGACTGAACATTCGCCACCCGAACACGACCGGCGCGCGGGTCGAGATCCGCCCTGAGCTTGGCAACCGCATCGCCTTGACCAAAGGCCAGGCGATGGTCTTCGACGGGGTGAGCGGTCAACTGCTCAGCGATGTCCCTGAGCTGCGCCCGGCATCCCTGACCCAGCGCGTAATGATTGGCCTGCATTTTGCCCAGTTCGGTGGCTACCCCATGCGCTGGTTGTATTTCATCTGTGGCGTGGTCAGTTGCGCGATGATCGCCAGCGGCCTGGTGCTGTTCTGCGTCAAGCGTGGGCGCAAGTACGCCACGACAACGGCTGAATCCTCGGCGCACCGTTGGTATCGGCTGGCCGAGGTGTGCAACGTCGGGTTCATCAGCGGCCTGCTGTTGGCCTGCGCTGCATTGCTGTGGGCCAGCCACCTGTTGCCGGTCGAGCTGGCTCAGCGCGAAGCCTGGGAGGTGCGGGTGTTCTTTGCCAGTTGGTTGCTGGCCCTGCTGCATGCTGGCCTGCGCCCGGCCAGGCGCGCCTGGGTCGAGCAGTTGGGCATGGCAGCAGTGTTGTGCGCGGGCCTGGGCGTGCTGGGTGCGTTCGTTGGCAAGGCGGACAACCTGCGGCTGGGTGTGGAGGTGACGGGCGTGGTGCTGGGCTTGGGGCTGGCCCTGGCGGCCTTGCGCATTGCGCGCGCCACGCCGGCACCGGCCAGGGTGAAGGCAGCACGGACCGTGGAGGCCGAGGGATGACGAGCATGATCATCGGCGCGCTGTTGTGCGCCTACGCCGGGATGGCCGGGTTGTGCCAGGGCTTGGAGCGCCATTACAAGCAGGTGTGGGCGCGCGCCTGCCCGCCTATGTTGTGTCTGGCCTTGCGGTGGGGTGGTTGGGCAGGGCTGTTGGCCAGTCTGCTGCTATGTGCCCAGGCCTGGGGCTGGGCCATGGGACCTGTGGCCTGGTTTGGCGTCATCTCGCTGGCGGCGGTGCTGCTGGTGATGCTGCTGCCTTACTGGCCACGCTTGGCGGTCAGCCTGGTAGGGCTGCTGCCGCTGTGGGGGCTGGGGCAGGTAGTTGTCTGATAGGCTAGTTAGCCCACCTCATGACGAGAGCCTTTGGTGAAAGCCACGCGCCTGACCCTCATCTGCCATGCCCTGACCCCGGCCCAGAAGGTCGGGCGCTTCCCCAGTACTGACGAGCGCATTTTGCCGGTGGCTGAATGGCCCCCGCTTCCAGCCTTCATCGGCGTTCTGAGTGCGCCGGAGTACCGGGCGCAAGAGACCTGCGCAGGTCTGGGGGCCAGCCCGGTTGTCGAGCCCGCCCTGGCGGACTGCGACATGGGGGCCTGGCAAGGCATGGTGCTCAAAGCGTTGCAGGCCGAGCAGCCAGAAGCCTTGGCTCAATGGCTGCAAGACCCTCACTGTGCGCCGCATGGCGGTGAGTCCATCGCGCAGCTGTGCCAGCGCGTCGCGGTCTGGCTGGAGACGTTCGATACGCCGGGAGAATGGCTGGCAGTGACCCATCCGCTGGTGATGCGGGCGGCGATGGTGCACGTGCTTGGCTGTCCGCTGGCCGCCTTTGCGCTTATCGACGTGCCAGCGCTTTCACGCGTGCACTTGAGCCGTGCGGGGAAGTGGCGGCTGCGTTTGGTGTGAGCGCTTGGGGCTGCTTTGCAGCCCATTGAACGCTAGGCCAGCGCCTACAAAAAACATTTCAGAACGCGAGCTTGTAGCCGATCAGCAGCAGCATCCCCGCCAGGCACGGGCGCAGCAGGCGGTCAGAAATACGCCCGGTGAGGTGGCTGCCCAGGTAGATGCCCGGCAGCGAGCCGAGCAGCAGGTAGCCCAGCAACGACCAGTCCATATTGCCCATGCCCGCATGGCCAAGGCCTGCCACCAGGGTGAGCGGTACGGCGTGGGCGATCTCGGTGCCCACCAGGCGGCGGGTGACAAGAAACGGATAAAGCAGGAACAGCGCCACGGTACCCAGGGCGCCTGCGCCGATGGAGGTCAGCGTGACCATCACGCCCAGCACCACACCCGTGAGCACGGTGAGGGTATTGAGGCTGCGGTCGCTGAGGTGGTAGTGATCGCCCGCGTGGCGGCTGGCGAAGGCTTGCAGGCGCGATTTGAACAGGATGGCCAGGGCGGTGAGGATCAACACCACGGCCAGGCCCTGCTTGATCACCGAATTAAGCGCAGAGGTGTCGGCGTGCAAGGTGTGGAGGAACCAGAGGGTCAGCGCTGCCGCAGGCACACTGCCCAGGCTCAGCAGGCCGGTGATCTTCCAGTCGACGTTCTTGTTGCGCGCGTGCACCCAGACACCGCTGGCCTTGGTGATGGCCGCGTACAAAAGGTCAGTGCCCACGGCAGTGGCAGGGCTGATGCCGAACCAGAGCAGGATAGGGGTCATCAGCGAGCCGCCGCCCACGCCGGTCATGCCGACGATGAAACCTACAACCAGCCCCGCGATGGTGAAACCGAAAGAACCTACATCCATACGCTACTCGACGCCCAAGCTTGCCCGTGATCGGATGGTTGCCAGCATAAAGGTTTTTTTATAACCGAATAGACTTGTTCGTTATTAGGTTATAACTGGGCTGTTTTGTCCTCGTCCGGATGAATAAACCGGCGCCGCCGTTTATCGGTCGGTCATCACCACCCTCACATGTGCATCCCCGCCATCTTCGCTTTCAGACAGGTAGATATGCCCTACCTGGCTGTCGAAATAGGCCGTCTCTTGTGGGCCGATACTCACCGCTTCACCCGTCTCGAACAGGATGCGTACCCGGCCACTGAGCACCAGGGCGAACTGCTGGCCAGGATGGCGGATGAAGTCGTCGAACTGGCCCCGTTCGCAGGCAATGATGCGGGCATGGGCGGGCGTCAAGAATTTCCCACCGGTACAACGCCGAGCCTGAGCTCGGCGCGGTACCGGTGGGAGCGGGTTCACCCGCGAAGGGCGCGCCTCAGATCCGGAAGCTGCCCACCAGTTGCTTCAACCGCCCCGCCTGCTGGCTCAGGGCATCGCAATGGCGCAGGGTCTCGTTGAGGTTCTCCACCCCTTGCTGGTTGAGGCTGTTGATCTGGGTGATGTCCAGGTTCAGGCTCTCGACCACGGCGCTCTGCTCCTCGGTGGCGGTGGCCACCGACTGGTTCATGCCGTCAATTTCGCCGATGCGTTGGGTCACGCTGGCCAGGCGGGCGCCGGCCTGGTTGGCCACCTGCACGGTCTGCTCGCTGGACACCTGGCTTTCGTTCATGGTGTGCACCGCCTCGCGTGAACCTACCTGCAGGCTGGTGATCATGCGGTGGATCTCCTCGGCCGACTCCTGGGTGCGATGAGCCAGGTTGCGCACCTCGTCGGCCACCACGGCAAAGCCACGCCCGGCCTCGCCGGCGCGGGCGGCCTCGATGGCAGCGTTGAGCGCCAGCAGGTTGGTCTGCTGGGAAATGCCCTTGATCACGTCGAGAATCTTGCCGATCTCGTCGGTGCTGGCGTTGAGCGTTTCGATCTGCTCGCACGACTCGCTGATCTTCTGCGAAAGCGCGGTCATGGCGTTGATCGCATCGTCCACCACCTGACGGCCATCGTTGGCCTGGTCGCTGGCGCCGCTGGCGTGCTGCGAGGCGTCGGCGGCATTGCGGGCGATTTCCTGGGTGGCCGCGCCCAGCTGGTTGATCGCCGCGGCGACGCTGTTGGTGCGCATGCTCTGCTCCTCGGAGCCGATGATCGAGGCGTTGGAGGCGTTGACCACCTTCTCCGACAGGTCATGCACCAGGCGGGTGGCCGAGGACACCTCGCTGATCGAGGCGTGGATGCGCTCGACGAAACGGTTGAACGAGGTGGCCAGCTCACCGAACTCGTCCTTGTGCTGCACTGCCAGGCGGCGGGTCAGGTCGCCTTCGCCTTCGGCGATGTCCCGCATGGCGCGGCCCATGGTGGTCAGCGGACGCATCAGCACCGGAATGAGCAGGCCCAGCAGGCCGGCGATGGCAGCCACGGCGATGAGCATGGCGATGATCGCCGAGGTGCGGAACTGGCCGAGCGGGGCGTAGGCCTTGTCCTTGTCGATGGACAGACCGATGTACCACTGCGCCGACGGCAGGCCTTCGACCGGGGCGAAGGAGATGATCCGATCCTGGCCATTGAGGGTGACGTCCTGCATGCCCGGTTCGACCTTCAGGCCGGCATCGGGGTAGATGTCCTTGAGGTTCTTCATCAGCTGGTCCTTGTCGGGGCTGACGATGACCTGGCCGCTGCGATCGGCGAGGAAGGCGTGGCCGATGCCGCCGAAGTCCACGGCGTTGATGATGTCCACCAAGGTGTCCAAGCTCAGGTCGCCGCCGACCACACCCAGCAGTTCGCCGGTGCTCTTGGCCTTGACGGGCATGGCGATGGTCACCACCAGACCGCCCACCGACGCCTGGTAGGGTGGGGTCAGCAGGGTCTGGTTGGCGGTCACCGCGGCGCTGTACCAAGGGCGTTGGCGTGGGTCGTAGCCGTCGGGCATCTTGGCGTCTGGGCGTTGGGTGAACACGCCGTTGTTCTGGCCGAAGTAGGTGAATTGGAAGGTGTTGGTGTAGGACGGTTGATCGACTAGCCCGGGCAGGGTTTCGCCAGCGCCCTGTTGGGCGATGTCCTGGGCCAGGTTTTCCAGCACCAGGATGCGCCCGGTCATCCAGTTCTGCACGCTACCGGCGGTTTGTGCGCCGGCCTGGCGCACGGACGATTCGATGTTCTGGCGGATGATGTTGCGCTGCAGGTAATCGTTGTAGAGGGTAAACAAGGCAAACGCCAATACCACGATGCCACAGGCACTGAGCAGGATCTTGTGGCGGAATTTCAGGTTCATGTTTCGAGACCTTGGACCAATGAAGGGGGGACGCCGCACGCTTGTGGCGTGATGGGCGGTACCTGTCACCTCGGTATCGGCTGGATCTCATGAAAATTGATGAACCGTCCGTCGTAGAGCTGGCGGCTTGGGTTTGCAGGAAGCGCTCACCGTGATGCGAGCAGCTCCACCAGGATGCGCGCGGCCTGGCCCAACGGTTGTTGCTTGAGCCAGAACACCCGTACCGGCAGTTCCAGGGCATTCTGGGTGTTGCGAAAATCCAGGCGCACCAGCCTGCCGGCAGCGAACAGCGGCGCGGCCCGCGTCAAGGGGAAGTCACCCCAGCCAAGGCCGGCTTCGACGATCTGCATGGCCAGGTCAAGGCTGTTGCAGCGCCAGTGGGTCGCGCTGATCAGTGAGCGTGGGTCGGACAACGGCAGGTCACGGCTGCACACGAGGATTTGGCGCACGTCGAACAGGTCTTCCAGATTGTGGATGCGCCCGCTGCGCAGCGCCGGATGATGCGGCGCCAGGGTGGCGACCAGCGATTCCACCGCGATGTGCTGGAAACTGCGGCGAGGGTCGACCTGCAAACCGGCAAAGGCCATGCACAGACTGACCCGGCCGCTGTCGAGCAGGTGCAGCGCTTCTTCCTGGGGCGCGGCAAGCAGCTCGATGTCCAGCAATGGGTAGCGCTCGCTCAAGGTGGCGATGGCGCTGAGCAACCGGCGCTGGTCGATGTTCGGGACCACCGCGATGGCCAGGCGGCTCTCCAAGCCCTGGGACAACTCCAGTGCATGGGCTTGCAGCAGCCCCAGTTGCTCGGCAATCAATCGTGCGTGAGGCTCCAGGGCACGGGCCTGGGCGGTGGGACGCGCTTCGCGGGCTCCCCGCTCGAACAACGGGTAGCCCAGCTCCGCCTCGAGATTGCCGATGGCCATGCTCACCGCCGAGGGAACCCGCTGCAAGACCCGGGCGGCGGCCGAAAAGGAGCCGCGGTCGAGCACGGTGAGAAACAGCTGGATGTTGTCGCTGGAAAAGTTCATGGGCAGCCTCCTTTCAGTAAATCTGAAAGCTGCCGACTTTTTCTGTCAAGACAATTGATTCATCCTTGCCCGACTTTGTGATACACCAGGGGTAGAAAAGCGTGCAAGGATTCAAACGAAAACTGGTCTACGTGACCTTCTATGAACTGATCGGCTTGTGCATGTCGACCCTGGGGCTGGCCTACCTCTCCGACACCCAGGCCAGTCACACCGGGCCATTGGCGGTGATGATCACCACCATCGCGATGATCTGGAACCTGATTTTCAATACCCTGTTCGAGCGGTGGGAAAGCCGTCAGGCCAAACGCGGCCGCAGCGTGGCGCGGCGCATTGCCCATGCGGTCGGTTTCCAGTTGACCCTGATCGTGTACCTGATCCCGCTGATCGCCTGGTGGCTGGACATGACCCTGCTCGAAGCCTTCCTGGTGGACCTGGCCTTCATTGTCCTCATTCCGTGCTACACCTTCGCCTACAACTGGGCCTTCGATCGGGTGTTCGGGTTGCCGACCTCGGCGCTGGCGACTGCCTGAAGGAGCGATCGCGTCAGGGCGGCAGGCGAATCAGCAGAGGTTCCTGCTGCTGCATCGGCGCCTGCTCCTGCCGCTCCTGCCGCTCCTGCGGCTTCGGGGTGCTGGCCAGCAGACTGTCCTCGACTTGGCCGGAGAGATAGTACACGCCAGACATCGCGCCACTCTGGCGATTCTCCATCAGATCGCGCCACTCCTCGTTCAGTGCCACATTCAAGATCACCCGCAGTTGCTCGACCATCTGCGGGTGGTCCTGATCGTGGGTGACCATGCCATAGCCGGCTGCCGCCAGGGAAATCAAGGTCCCGGCCGCCTTGCCCACTGCTGCGGCGACGGCGCTGGCGATGCCCCGTGGCGCCAGGGTGGCGCCCAGTTTTTCGCTGGCCCGGTTGGCCACCGAGGACAACCCGGCTTCGGTTTGTCCGGGCGCCTTGGCGGCTTGCTGGTGCAAGTGCTGACGCAGCGCCTGCCAGGCGGGTTGCTGATCCAGGGATTGGGCCCTGAGCAACTGATAGAGGGTGGCATCGCGCGCAGGCGGTGGCCCCAGGGCAATGATCTTGATGCGATTCAGTCGCTGGCTGACCTGGTCGGGCGGGGCGTTGTAGCGCTGGATGATGGTCGGCAGTTGCTGGCCGAACAACTGCACGTACAGCTCGCTGGCCCGGTCGCGGATTCCTTCGGGGTTGATTTGCTCGGCGACAGGTTCAATCACCCGCTTGTGGTACTGCTCCTGCAGGTACATCGCCAGGCGTCGCTCGGGCGGTTCGGCATTGTCGCCGCTGTTCATCTTGTACCAGGCGACTTTAAGCGTCAGCCATTGCTGGGTCCAATAGCCGGTGAACCAAGGGATGAAATCGCTTTCGGTGCGCTGCTGCACCTGATCTTTCCAGACCCGCATCGAACGCCTTGCATAGTCATTGGCCGAGCCGGTGGCGGCGACCGAGGCTTCGATCAGTTCCTGGTCGATACGTTGCCAGAGGGCTGGCGTCATGGTGACGGGCGGTGGCGGGGCAGGGGGGCGCTTGCCCGCGCATCCGGCGAAGGTCAGCAGCAGGCACGACAGCAGGAGCAGGGTACGCGTGTTCACGCGGCTGGCCTTCCTGGGAAAAGGCGGGGTGGTTACAGCAGTATAGGCAGGGGCAACCAGGGGCTGGCGTGCAGTCCATCGCGCACGTCTGTAATGATGGGAGCGGGTTGTCTTGCGGGGCTGCGCCTAAAACGGTGGAGCCCCGCAAGACTAAAAGGGCCACTTTGCGGCCCATCGCAGGCTCCGCCAGCTCCCTCGACGCAAGCTGCGAACGTCAGGCCGGGACGCCCAGGTCAAGCTTGGCTTCCAAGTGGTCCAGGTGTTCGTTCATCAACGCCAGGGCGGCTCCTACATCGCCGTTTTCCACGGCATCGATGATCGTGGCGTGTTCCTGCCAGGCGCAATGCTCGCAGCAGGGCGATTCGTAGCGGGCGATGATCAGCGAGGTCATGGGCACCAGGCCATTGAGAAAGCGCGCCAGCGGTGCGTTGGCGGCCATCTGCGCAAGCTTGAGGTGGAATTCGCCACCCAGGCGGATCGCCGTGCAGCGTTCGCCGCGCTCATGGTGCAGGCGCTCGCGTTCGACCAGTTGACGCAATTGGCGGATCTGCGCGGGGCGGGCGCGCTGCGTGGCCAGGCTGATCAGGGTGGTTTCGGCCAGACGCCGGGCACTGAGCACCTGGCGCGCCTGCTGGGGGTCGGGGGTGGCCAGGTGGGCGGTATGGCTGGGGCGTTGGACCACCACCTGCTGGTCCGACAGACGCCCGAGCACCCGACGGATCACCGTGCGGCTGACGCCGAAGGCGTTGCCCAGTGCCTGTTCGGGCAGGGCGCTGCCGGGCGGCAGGCGCTGTTCGAGGATGGCATCGAACAAGCGTGGGTAGATCTGCTCGGCGGAAAGACGGGTTTCTCCGCTGGCGAGCAGGGCTGGCAGGCGAGGGACAGCGGCGTGGGCGCAGGCAGTCATGGTCGCTCCTTGGGTCATTGGCCCGGGTGTTCTTCGGGGATGTTCAGCTCGATGCCCATGCGCTGGCCTTCCTCGAGGATATGCCGACGCATCTGGGCACTGGCCTGGGCGCTGTTCTTGTCACGGATGGCACGCACCACCGCTTCATTTTCAGTCAGCCGGGCGGCCAGGTGCTCCGGTGAGTTGCGCAGCATCTCGGTGCTCTGCTTGAGCGCATTGCCGGTCTGTTGCACCACGCTCTGGAAGATCGGGTTGGTGGTCAGGCCGAACAACGCCTCGTGGAAGGCGATGTAGGCGTTAACCCCTGCTTCGCTGTCGCCGGCCTCCAGGGCCTCGCGCATGTCCATCAAGGTCAGGCGCAACTGGCCGATGTCCTGGCTGTTGGCCGACTGGGCGACCAGGCCGACGATGAACGGCTCGAGGGTGTAGCGCAGCTCCAGTACATCAGCCAGGCTTGCGGCTGCCACGGTATCGCTGGCCGGCTCCTGGGCGGCGGCCTCGGCATCGAGCACCAGCACGCCCTTGCCTGGCATCGAGCGCACCAGGCCCAGGGTTTCCAGCACGGTCACGGCCTCACGCAGGCTGGGACGGCTGATGCCCAGTTGTTCGGCCAGCTCGCGCTGGCCGGGTAACATTTCGCCAGTTCGCCACTGACCGCTGGCCAGGGCCTGGCGGAGCTTCTCCACCACTGAGTTGACGACGGTTGATGAGCTGATCACGGTTCGCTCCCTAGTTGCATCATGTCTCCTGGCGGCCGGCTCATCGCCGGCCGCGGCGGTTTTAGAATTCCTGCTGGTGTGCATGAGGTGGTTGCTTGCGCGGAGTCGGGGCGAAGCCCGGCTTGCCGGCCAGCACGTTGTTGGCGCGTTCCAAGTCAATGTCCCGCTCCCAGCGGGCGATGGCCACGGTGGCGACGCAGTTGCCGATCAGGTTGGTCAATGCCCGGCCGATGCCCATGAACCAGTCCACCGCCAGCACCAGCACCAGGCCCACCACCGGAATGGCCGGTACCGCGGTGAGGGTGGCGGCGAGAATCACCAAGGCCGAGCCTGGGATGCCATGGGCGCCTTTTGAAGTCACCAGCGATACCAGCAGGATGGTCAGCAGGTCGGTCATGGCCAGCGGCGTGCCTGTGGCGTTGGCGATGAACACGATCGCCAGGGTCAGGTAGATGGAGAAACCGTCGAGGTTGAAGGAATAGCCAGTCGGGATCACCAGGCCCACGGTGGAGCTGCCGATGCCCAGGTGTTCGAGCTTGCGCATGATCTGTGGCAGCACGGCGTCGGAGGAGGCGGTGCCCAAGACAATGGTCAGCTCTTCACGCAGGTACTTGATGAACGGCAGCAGCTTCAGGCCCGACAGGCGCATCACCGTGCCGAGGATGATCAGTACGAAGCCTGCGCAGGTGAGGTAGAACAGTGCCACCAGGCCGCCCAGGTGCTGCAGCGACTCCAGGCCGTACTTGCTGGTGGTAAAGGCGATGGCGCCGAACACGCCCAGCGGTGCGAGGCGTACGATCATGCCCATGATGCGGAACACCACATGGCTGAGTTCGTTGATCAACCGCGAAATCCCGGACGCGGATTCGCCCACCAGGTTAAGGGCACTGCCGAACAGCACCGAGAACAGCAAGACCTGGAGGATGTTGTTGTCGGCAAAGGCCCCGATCACCGAGGTCGGGATCAAGTCCATGAAAAAGGCCGTGGCACCGTGGATGTGCTGGCCGCGTTCGGCCAGGCTGGCGGCATCGGCACTGGACAACTGTTCCAGGTGGATGTTGGCGCCGCTGCCGATACCGCTGGTGAAGGCGAACACCAGGCCGATCACCAAGGCGATGGTCGTGAGCACTTCGAAATAGATCACTGACTTCAAGCCAATGCGTCCGACCTTCTTCAGGTCGCCAGCACCGGAAATGCCGCTGACCACCACGCAGAAGACGATCAGGCCGATGAGCATCTTGATCAGTTTGATGAAGCCGTCACCCAAGGGTTTGAGCTGTAAGGACACTTCGGGAAAGCTGAGGCCGCAAGCGATGCCAAGGGCGAGGCCTAGCACGACTTGGAGGAAGATCGAACGCGAGCACCATTTGAGCATGGGAGGGATCTCTGATCGGTGTCCTTGCTTCGGTGCCAGCGACGGCGAAAGAGCGCAGGACTTAATTATTGTGGTCTTACCGGTTTGGTCAGTGCGAGATCATAAAACCGCGAAAAAAACACTTTTGCAAGAGATTTCGGCCTTACCGGTCTGACCAGTTGGCGGATATTTTTCGCATGGCGCTAGCGCGAAGGAGGGAAAGAGCCGGTGAGACGCGCAGCGCCCCACCGGCAGTCATCACGGCAGGTAGGCCTTGGCCAGGGTTTCGGTGAGTTGTCGAAGCAGGGTTGCATCCGCTTCTCGGCGTGTTTTCAGCAACAGTTCCCCCGCACGGCGGTAGAGCGCCTCTTCATCGCGATAGCGACTGGACACCAGATCGATGCGCTGCAACACACCGTCTTGCCGCCAAGGAATGTCCGGGCGCTCGCCTGCCAGTGCGTCGATGAAGGTCGGGGGCACCTGCGGGCCGGTATAGGCAACGAATTCGCCCGGTTCGTTGAGCGTGTCGAAATAGGCGCTGGCGCCATCCCATTCGTTGGCCAGATGCTCGAAATCCTGAGGACGCAAGCGCTTGATCCAGTCTCGCCAGAACGGTTGCTCAACCGCCCATTGGGTCAGTCGAGGGATATCCGCTTGGGCCGTGATCACCTCGGAAAGCTGTTCCAGAGTGGCCGGGCTCACTTGTGCAAGGTAGTCGAAGCTGATTTGGCCGGGTTGTGGCGGGAGTTCAAGACGCTCTCTCAAGCGCATCCTGGCATTCAGGGCCATTTCCAGTTCGTCGAGCAGAAAGGTGGGCTCGCGCAGTTGCGTGTCACTGATATCGTCTGCGTCATGCAGCGGAGGCGCCTCGTCGGCGGAGCGTCCTTCGATGAGCGCCTTGCGCCTGGCAACCCGTGCGTCATACAAGGCCCCGATGCGCTCATCCAGCAATTGTTGGCGCAACAGAGAGCGGCCGATGGTGATCGCCACCTTCTCGCTGGCGTCGCCGGGACTCGCGTTGAGCGTCTGTTGCCACACTTGGATCTCGGTCTCGATTTGCTGGAACAGGAGACTGGCCTGGTCGACGCAGCCGTGAGCGGCTTCATTGATCAGGTCGAAAATACGTTCTTGCACTTGGGCCCGGCCCCAACGATCGCTCTGTTCACCTTCGTCGCGGGCGGACAGCCGTTCGATGATGATCTGCATGCGTCGACGCATGGCGTTTGGGCTGGCTTCATAATCCCGAGTGTCTTCCATGCGTCGGAACACTTCGTACAACGGTTGCCATTCAGGCGTCTGAGCGGTGACAGCGACATGGTCGCGAAGGGGCTCGGGCAGATCGACCAGCCAGTCCAGGTGGTTGAACTGAGCTGCGGTCGGTAGGCCGGCATCGTTCAATCGCTGCAGGGCCTCTTCACTGAAGGGGTTGTTCTGGAAGGCGTGGTACATGTTCGCTTCATTCGCTCTGACCGCCACGGCGAATGCGGTATCAGCAAGCTCAGGGGCATCGTGCAACTGGTTGTTGCTCAGATCCACGGCGCGAAGGGCTAAAGGTTGCTGCCCCAGCAGCGCTTCGATGCCGGCTGGCCATTCGGCAATACCGGTCTGCTCCAGGTCCAGCCGCTCCAGATGCGTCCAGCCGGTGATGTCTGGTGCAAGGTCCAAGGGGTTTTCGTGCAGGAACAAGATGCGCAACCGGTTCAACTGTGCGAGCGCTGCTCGGCTTGCGCTGTCCAGGGTGATGTCGTTGTGGCCAAGGCTCAGTTCGACCAGTGCGGGGCAGCCTTGCAAGGCCTGGAAGTGCTCGACGCCCAGGAACAGTTCGTTCGTTTCGGCCTGCAGCCCCATCAGGTTGGGCAATTGCGCAAGCCGCTCCAGGGCTGCGACTGGCAGGTCTTCGATGGCGCTGCTCAGGTTCAGGCTGCGTAGGTTGGTCAGGCGACCCAGCATGGACAGATTGGCTTCAAGGGCCAGGTCCAGGTTGTTCTCCGAAAGGTCCAGTGAGTGCAGATCCGTCAGCTCGGCCAACTGTTCGGGCAGGGTGGTCAGGCCATCCTCGGTGAGCTCCAGTTCGCGTACCTTGGGGAAGGCGGCAAGAAACGCTCCCAGGCTGTCGGGGTTGCCCCGCCACAAGCTGGTGACGCTCAACTGGCGAACATGCGGCAGTTGCACCGGCAGGGCCGGCAACGTTCCCACGTACTCCCCATTTATGTGCAGGATGACGTTGTCGAGGCTCCCATTGGCGTCGCTGTTTTCACGCCGCCAAGCCCGGCGGATGCGTTCGGCAATGGCCTGGCGTGCGGCGCGACGCTCCTGGGCTGCATCGGCGGCGATGCCGTCGGCGTCATCAACCCAGCCTTGCAAGGCGCTGTCCAGTTGCCGGTACTGGTCGCGCAAATTTTGCATCAGATGGCTGAAGGCGATGGGGTCATGGCCAGTCTGCTCACGTAGCCGGGCGCGTAGCGTTTCCCGATCGTTGTCCAGGTTGGCAGGGAATAACTGGTCGAACTGCTCGTCAGCGGCCAACCAGCCTCGTCCGCGACCGCTCAAGGCATAGCCAAGGCGAGGGCTGCCCGGCAGTCGCGTGGGCAGGCGGTACCAGGGGCGTACAGGCTGCATGCCAAGGTCACGGGCGGTGGTTTCCCGGTCGGCAGTCGCCAGGTCGAAAAGTCGGTCACGCAAGGTGTCCGCTTCATGGATCTGCAGGCCCAGATTGTCCCGTTCGCTGTCGGGCAGGGCCTGAAGGATCGCCCGGAACAGCGTGTCTCGGTTGGCCAGGCTTTGGCCGGTCTCGTCGAGCGGTTCATAGCCATCGGGGCGGCGCACGAGGGTCTTGATCGGTCCATCGGCTGCACCTGCCGTTTCCAGCAGTGAACCGCCCAGACGATCTGCGCGTAGCTCAAGACGCACTTGGCCAGACCATCCGGACAGCCGCTGCAGCGCAGCGAACACCAACGCGTCGCGATCATTGAGGTTGTCGCTGGCCTGATGAAACGCCACCAGAGCGCGGTTTATACGTGATGCTCGTAGGTAAAGGCGAGCCGTTTCCGCCACGTTGAGCGGGACTTGGCCGGTGCGCTGCATCTGGCTCAAGTCACGGGGCCGGGCTTGGGCCAGGATTTCCCGGCGAAGTGTTGGACCGAGCGATGGGAAGTCCTTGGCCAGTAGCGCTTCTTCATGGGTGAAGAGAGGCCGTGTCGGTTCAAGGGGGGCACCAAAGGCTTCGAGGCTTTCCAGCAGTAACGCCGGCAACGGGCGATGCTCGACGAGCGCCTGACGCAAGGTGGCCTCATCGTAGCCACTGCAGCGCAGGGCTTTTTGGAGTGTGGTGGTGTCCAGTGCGTCAGTGATCGGGCTGAGCCGGTGAAACAGGATTTCGCCTTCCCAGGCCAGCGGTCGTTCGTGGTCCAGCAGCCAGGCTCCTTCGCCATTGCCGAGCAAAGACGGCTGATGGCGGTGCCTCTCGGCTGCGCAGAGTCGCCAACTGCCCTCGGGGGTTGCTTCGACTGGGTAGTGCTGGCCGTCTAGCTTGATCCAATGGCGTCCTTGGAGTGGGTAGGGGGCAAGGCTGGTCGGCAATGGCGTGGGGGCTGTGCGTGCGAACGGCTCCAGATCGCCATGCCAGAGGCGCTGCTGGTCGCCATGGCCGATGCGATACCAGTCATGCAGGGCGCCTTGGGGTTCGATGAA